>NZ_JBIVBW010000004.1:68910-163100 GCF_044746255.1 Curtobacterium sp. NPDC086286 | reverse complement strand
GCGAGAGCGCGGGGGCCCTCCCCTCGCCCGGGGGGGGGGGGGCGGCCCCCCCCCCCCCCCCCCCGCCCCCCCCCCCGGGGGGGCGGCGGGGGCCCCGCGGCCCCCGCGCCTCCCGTCTCGCTGTCACCGCGTCTGTTCATCGACCAGACCGGGCCCGTTCACCCGCCTGTACCCACGCACAGCCATCCTCGGATGGCACCCGTTCGGGGCACAGACGAGGGGAACACCCAATGCAGCACACTCCGCAGCGCCGCCGCCGCGCGGCGCTCGCACTCGGCGCCGCGCTCATCGCCGGCGCCGTCGCCCTGCCGGGCGCGGCCGAGGCCGTCGGGCAGCTCGCGCTGAACCAGCACGGCGGCGCACAGCGCCACCAGGGAGACCAGACCCGGTCGATCCAGCAGGAGATCAAGCGGGCCGGCGCGAAGAACGTCATCCTGCTCATCGGCGACGGGATGGGCGACTCCGAGATCACCATCGCACGGAACTACCAGTACGGCGCGGCCGGTCGACTCCCGGGCCTCGACGCGCTGCCACTCACCGGCTCGTACACGACGTACTCCCTGTACAAGGACGGTGCGGACAAGGGCAAGCCCGACTACGTCACCGACTCGGCGGCCTCCGGCAGCGCCTGGGCGACCGGGACGAAGACGTACGACGGCGCGATCTCGGTCGACATCGACGGGAAGCAGCAGCAGACGCTCCTCGAGCTCGCGAAGGCGAACGGCCTCCGCACCGGCGACGTGTCCACCGCCGAGATCCAGGACGCCACCCCGGCGGTCCAGGTCGCCCACGTCGGCGCCCGCTCCTGCTACGGCCCGGACACGGCGTCGTGCGGCACGGACGCGCTGCAGAACGGCGGGCTCGGGTCGATCAGCGAGCAGCTGCTGAACACGCGCCCGGACCTCACCCTCGGCGGCGGTTCGGCGAGCTTCCAGCAGACCGCGAAGGCCGGGCAGTGGCAGGGCTCGACGCTCTTCGACCAGGCTGAGCAGCGCGGCTACCAGGTGGTCTCCGACGCCGACGGCCTCGCTGCCGTCCGTCGTGCCGACCAGTCGAAGCCGCTCCTCGGGCTCTTCACCCCGGGCAACTTCCCGACCCGGTACGCACCCACCACGGCGACCGTCGGCGGGGCGGACCAGGCACCGGTGCAGTGCACGCCGAACCCGGCACGCCTGTCGACCGGGCTGTCGCTGCAGTCCCTCACGAACAAGTCGATCGACCTGCTGAACCGTGACCGTGCGAAGACCGGCAAGGGCTTCTTCCTGCAGGTCGAGGGCGCGAGCATCGACAAGCAGGACCACGCCGCCGACGCCTGCGGCCAGATCGGCGAGACGATCGACTTCGACGAGGCCGTGCAGTCCGCACTCGCCTTCGCGAAGAAGGACGGCAACACGCTCGTCATCGCCACGGCCGACCACGCCCACTCGAGCCAGATCGTCGACAGCACGCCGCCGACCTCGCTCTCCACGGCGCTCCGCACCGCGGACGGCACCACGATGAAGGTCTCGTACGGCACCTCCGCCGCGGGCAGCTCGCAGCAGCACACCGGCACGCAGGTCCGCATCGCGGCGTACGGCCCGGGTGCCGCGAACGTCGTCGGCCTGTCGGACCAGTCGGACACGTTCTCCACCATCCGCGACGGGCTCCGGCTGCACGACGACCTCGCAGCACTGTCGCGCGGCGCCCGCATCGACCTGTCCGTCGGTGCACCGCGTCCGAACCAGCGCGTGACGCTCACCGGGTCGCGGTTCGCCGGTGACCGCCAGGTGCGGGTCGCCGTCGGGTCGACCGACCTCGGCACGGTGGACGTCATCGACGGCACGGCAACGGTGGCGTGGAAGGCGACGTCGGGGAAGTCGACGATCACCTTCACCGGCGTGCAGTCCGGCAAGCAGGCCTCGAAGCAGGTCCGGGTCCGCTAGCCTCCTCGGCTCGGTCGAGACGGCCTGGTGGCACCGGTCCCTCAGGGGGCCGGCGTCACCAGGCCGGTCTCGTACGCCAGCACCACCGCGTGCACCCGGTCCCGCAGCTGCAGCTTCGCCAGGATCCGGCCGACGTGCGTCTTCACCGTCTGCTCGGCGATGTAGAGCTCCGCCGCGATCTCCCCGTTCGACCGACCCCGTGCCAGCAGCAGGAACACGTCGCGCTCCCGTTCGGTCAGCACCTCGAGCACCTCGGTCCGGGGTGCGGCCGGGAGCGGGCCCGCGACGAACGCCTCGACGAGGTGCCGGGTCACCCGCGGCGCCAGCAACGAGTCACCCGCCGCGACCGTCCGGACCGCCTGCACGAGCTCGTCGGCACTGGCGTCCTTGAGCAGGAACCCGCTCGCCCCGGCACGGAGGGCGTCGAACACGTAGTCGTCGATGTCGAACGTCGTGAGCATGACGACCCGCACGGGCTGCGTTGCCGGGGCGGCCGTGATCCGTCGGGTCGCCTCGATCCCGTCGAGCTCGGGCATCCGGACGTCCATGAGCACGACGTCGGGTCGCAGCCGCAGCGCCTCGACGACCGCTTCGGCGCCGTCCGACGCCTCGCCCACGACCTCGACGTCGTCCTGGGCCTGGAGGATCGCCCGCAGCCCCATGCGGAACATCTGCTGGTCGTCCACCACCATCACACGCGTCATCGGGTTCCTCGGTCGGGCGGGGCCGTGTTCGGGCGGGCGGTGCTCGGGTGGGCGGACTGGGCCGTGCTCGGCTGGGCGGGCAGGGTCACGGCGACCCGGAACCCGCCGTCCGGGAGCGGCCCGTGCTCGATCGTCCCGCCGAGTGCCGACACGCGCTCCCGCATGCCGGCGAGCCCGAACCCGCCGTCGTCCGGGGGAGCGGCGGGGACGGTGCCGGCGGGTGGCGCGGCGTTGGCCACCTCGACCGCCAGCAGAGCGCCGCGCCGGGCGACCGTCACCGTCGTGTCGGCACCGGGAGCGTGCCGCGCGACGTTCCCGAGGGCCTCCTGCACGACCCGGTACGCGCTCAGCTGTGCCAGCCGGTCGTCCCCGTCGTCGGGTGCGGCGTCGTCGAGGTGGAGCTCGACCGGGATCCCGGCGGCCCGCGTGGCCTGCACGAGCGCGGGGAGGTCGGCGAGCCGGGGCTGCGGCGCCCGTTCGGCCGAGCCGTCGCCGCGCAGTGTGCCGAGCAGCTGCCGCATCTCGCGGAGCGCCGTCCGCGAGGTCTCGGCGATCGCCGCGAACTCCGCACGTGCTGCCGGCGGGAGGTCGGCCACGCGGAACGGCGCCGACTCGGCCTGCATGTGCACGACGGACATGCTGTGCGCCACGACGTCGTGGAGTTCGCGGGCGATCCGGGAGCGTTCCTCGACCGACCGGCGGCGGGCCTGCTCGAGTTCGGCGTCGCGGCGGGCCTCGGCGAGCTCGACCCGGACGGCCCGGCGCTGCCCGATCGCCACGGCCGTCCCGGCGAGGAGCAGGTCGCTGCCGGCGGAGACGACGAAGGTCGCGGCCCAGACGTCGGCCGGGTCCCACCGACCGGGGACCACCGCGACCAGGCCGAGCGTGAGCACCGTCGCCGCGGTCCAGACGGCGGCGGTGAGTCGCCAGTCCGTCCGGACGCCGAGCACGACGAGGAGCGCACCGACGCCGATGATCGCGGTGACCGGGAGCGGCCACGGACCGGCCGGCGACCCGGCGGTGAGGAGCCCGAGGGCCGCCACCCCCGCCAGGTGCACCACCGAGGACGTCCGCGGCAGCACCGGAGCGAGCCCGAGCGAGACGGAGAGCACCGCGGTCACGAGCAACGCGAGCGGGACGGGCACGTCGTACACGGCGACCGTCACGGGTGCGGCCACCGCGAAGAGCGTCGCGGCGACGACGACGAGCACGATCCGGGCGGCGACGACGGGCCAGGTCGCCCACTCCCGGCGCGTCGACCACGGCCGGCGTCGGCGCGGCGTCACGGGTGGGACGTGGGCGGTCACGGTCGTGCGGTCCCTCCGGAGTGGGCGAGGTGGGGTGCGGGGCGGGCGGCGTCGAGGACCGCTGCCCGGGCGTCCGCGCGGTCGTCCGCCCGGGCGGTTGCTCGGGCCTCCCGCTTCCGGGTGACTCTACCGATGACCCGGTCGACGGCGATCCCCAGTCCGGCGGCGACCACCATCGAGACCAGTGCTGCGACGAGCGGCTCGTGCAGCACGCTCGACGCCGCGAGGGCGATCCCGATCGAGGTGGCCGACCACGCCAGCCCGGCGACCGAGCTGATCGCGAGGAACCGGCGGTAGGGGAGCCGGGTCGCACCGGCGGTCATGTTCACCGCGACGCGTCCGACGGGGATGTACCGACCGACGAGGATGAGGCTCGCGGACCGCCGTCGCATCTGGCGCTCGGCGAACGCGAACGCCGCGGCGATCCTCGGACGCCGGGACCGCGCGAGGCGGCCGAGTCCGATCCGACGGCCGATCCAGTAGGCGACGGAGTCCCCGGCGACCGCGCCGAGTGCGGCGGCCGCGAGGACCCCGGCGAGGACCGGCTGGCCGGAGGTCGCGGCGATGGCGGCGACCGCGACGAGGGCGGCCTCGCTCGGCACGGGTGGGAAGAAGCCGTCCACCAGGCAGAGCGCGAAGAGGACGACGAAGACGAGCGGGCTGGCCGCCAGCTCGACGACGAGCGGGGTGATCTGGTCGAACACGGTGGCTCCCTCCGCCGACGGACCTCGTCGACGGGTTCGACGCTACGGAGCGTGCGACCGGCTGCCATCCCGCGCGGGTCTCGACCACCCCCTACCGCGGTATGACTTCCCCCTGACGGGTCACGGTGTGGCCTCGGGGTCCGTCCGCGCGGCCTCGGTCGCTGCGGCCGCCTCGCGGATCCGTCGGACGACGGCGGTCGTGGAGTGCTCGGGCACGTAGTCGACCATGACGACCTCGCCGCCGTAGCCCTGCACCACCGCGGTCTCGCGCAGCATCTCGGGGGAGTAGTCGCCGCCCTTGACGTAGACCTCGGGGTGCAGCCGTTCGATGAGCGGGATCGGGGTGTCGGTGGCGAAGACCGTCACCAGGTCCACGCACGCGAGGGCGGCGAGGACACCGGCCCGGTCCTCGGCCGGGTTGATCGGCCGCTCCGGACCCTTCAGGCGCCGGACGGAGTCGTCGTCGTTCAGTGCGACGACGAGCAGGTCGCCCAGGTCCCGGGCCTGCCGGAGGTAGGTCGTGTGCCCGCGGTGGACCACGTCGAAGCAGCCGTTCGTGAACACGATCCGTCGTCCGGCCTCCCGCGCGGCGTCCACCGCGGCGGCGAGCTCGTCGTGGTCGACGACGGTCGCGGCCGGCGCGGTCACCGACTCCAGCAGCGCCGCGGCCGAGCACACCGAGGTCCCGGCCTCGCGGACGACCACGTCGGCTGCCGCCTGGGCGACCGACACGGCGTCGCGGAGCGGGGCGTGCACGGCGAGCGCCACCGTGGCAGCGGCGCAGAAGGTGTCGCCGGCACCGGAGGCCTGCTGCTCCGAGGCGGGGACCGCCCGCGTGCGGAAGCCACCGTCGAGACCGTGCTCCACCAGGACCGTGCCGTCGCGGTCCAGCGTCACGACCGCCGCACGAGCGCCGGTCCGTCGGAGCACCTCGTGCCGGGCGTCGACGACCGCGGACGCCCGGTCCGGGCCGGTCCCGAGCGGCGCACCGAGCAGCGCGGCCGCCTCGCCGGCGTTGGGCGTCACGAGGTCGGGTCGGAGCGCCGCCCAGCGGGTGAGGTCGTGCGCGTCGACGACGACCGCGGTGGGCCGGTCGGCGTCGAGCACGGGGACGACGTCGACCGGGTCCACCCCGAGGCCGTAGTCGCAGACGACCGCGGCGTCGGCGCACCGCAGCGCACGGGCGACGGCCTCGGCCAGCCGGACGCCGTGCTCGGCGGTGGGCTCCGCGGCGATCTCGTCGACGCGGACGACGACCCGGTCGCCGCCGACGACCCGCGACTTCGTCGTGGTGCGGGTGCCGGGGACGACGACCATGCAGGACGTGTCCACCCCGGCGGCGTCGAGGCGTTCGCGGAGCACGGCGCCGGCCTCGTCGTCACCGAGCAGCCCGACCATCCGGACGCGGGCGCCGAGTGCGCGGGCGTTCACCGCGGTGTTCGCCGCGCCACCAGGGACCGCCACGGTCTCCGTCACGCGGACCACCGGGGCCGGGGCCTCGCGCGAGACCCGTTCCGCCTCGCCGACGGTCCAGCGGTCGAGGATGCAGTCGCCGATGACGACCACGAGCGGCTCGCGGTCGTCGACCGTGGCGACGAGGTCCCGGACGAGCCGGACGTCGACGCTCACCGGGCACCGCCGGCCGGCGGGGCCGCCTCGAGGTGCACGACCGTCGTGGTGGTGAGCTCGTCGAGCAGGTGCGGGCCGTACCCGAACCCGGCGCCGGAGGCACCCCGGGGCTGCGCGCTGCCACCCGGGGCACCGCCGAAGACGGCGTTCACCTTCACCGTGCCGACGGGGAGTTCCGCGGCCGCACGCAGGGCGTGTCCGGTGGCGTTCGTGAGCACCGTCGCCGCGAGGCCGTAGCGGTCGGCCGCCGCGAGCCGCAGGCCCTCGTCGAAGTCCTCGACGACGCGCACGGGGGCGATCGGCCCGAAGGTCTCCTCGGTCATGACGAGCATGTCGTCGGTGACGCCGGTGAGCACGGTCGCGGGGTAGAAGGTGCCCGGGCCGTCCGGTGTGGCCCCGCCGGTGCGCGCCGACGCCCCACGCTGCAGCGCGTCGTCGACGTGCGACTGCACGGTCCGCCGGAGCCGGTCGTCGACGAGCGGCCCGTACTCCGCGGCCGGGGCCGACGTGCGCCGCTCGGCCTCGGCGACGAGTGCGGTCACGAACGGCTCGGCGACCGCGCGGTGCACGTAGACCCGCTCGACGCTCGTGCAGATCTGGCCGGTGTTCGCGAAGGCGCCGAGGGCGACCTGGGCCGCGGCCCACACCGGGTCGACGTCGGCGTCCACGACGACCGCGTCGTTCCCGCCGTTCTCCCGGACGACGTGGGCACGGGTCCGCACTGCAGCCTCGGAGAGCCGGTCTCCGGTCGCGGTGGAGCCCACGTGCGCGTACACGTCGATGCCGTCCTGCGCGAGGAGCAGTTCACCCGTCGCGCCGTCGCCGTCCACCCCGACGAGGACGCCGTCCGGCAGGACCTCGGCGAGCAGGGCGTTCAGCCGGGCGATCGTCGCGGGGGAGCGCTCGCTGCCCTTGTGCACGACCGTGTTGCCGGTGACGATCGCGGCGCCGAGGATCCCGCACGCCACGGCGACCGGGTCGTTCCACGGGGTGAGCGCGAGCACCACGCCGCGGGGGTGCGGCACCGACCAGTCGGCAGCGCCGAACGCACCGCGCAGGGCCTCGCCGCGGTGCACGGGTCCGAGCTCGGCGTACTGCACGAGCGTCCCGACCCCGGCCTCGACCCCGCCGAGCGCGTCGCCGGGGACCTTGCCGGTCTCCCGGGTGTTCAGCTCGGCCAGCTCCTGGGCGTGCGCGCGGACGTGCTCGGCAGCGCGGTGCAGCAGGGCACCCCGCTCCGCCGGTGCGGTCCGGGCCCACATCGGGGCCGCGGCCCGGGCACGGGCGACGGCGGTGCGGACCTCGTCCTCGGAGGCGCGGCGCACCGTCGAGGCGAGGGTCCCGGTGGCGGGGTCGGCCACCACGATGTCATCGGTGGCGGGGGGAGCGATCGTCATGGTGTCCTTCCGGGGGACGGGCGGGGGTCCGACGGTCCTCGCGGGAGGCTGGGCACGCCCACGGCATCGCGTTTCTCGTCCATCCGAGCCCGCTGCTGGACGTCCGGGCGGCCCCTGGTCGGTAGACGGGACGGGTGCAACTGATCGGCAACGGTGGAGAACGGTTCGACGACGTCCGCGAGATCGGGGTGCTCCGGTGCGGGGGCCTCGGCGACCTGCTCTTCGCGGTGCCGGCGCTCGAGGCCCTGGCAGCGGCGTACCCCGACGCGCGCATCACCCTGCTCGGCACGCCGACCGCCCCGGCGGTGCTGCGCGGCCGGACCGACGCCGTGCACGTGTTCGAGGAGCTGCCGGTCGTCCCGGGCGTCCGGGACTCCGGCGACGGTGCTCCGACCCTCGCGGACTTCGAGTCGCGGCTCGCCGGGCGCTTCGACCTCGCCGTGCAGCTGCACGGGGGCGGACGGAACTCGAACCCGTTCCTGCTCCGACTCGGCGCCCGGCACACGGTCGGCACCGCCACCGAGGACGCCGAGGTCACGGAGCGCTGGGTCCGCTACGTCTACTACCAGCACGAGGTCCTCCGGGCGCTCGAGGTCGTGTCGCTCGCCGGTGCCGCACCCGTGACCCTCGACCCCCGCGTGCGCGTCTCCGACGAGGAGCGCGCGGCGGTCCGCGACCGGCTCGGCGTCCGCACCGCGTCGGACCGCAGCGGGCGGCTCGTCGCGATCCACCCGGGGGCCACCGATCCGCGGCGCCGCTGGAGTCCGGACCGGTTCGCCGCGGTCGCCCGGGCTCGGCTCGCCGCCGGCGACGACGTCGTCCTCGTCGGTGACGCCACGGACGTGCCCGCTGCGGCAGCGATCCGGGCCGCGCTGCCCGCGGACACCGCGGACCGCGTGCACGACCGCACCGGCGCGCTCCCGCTCACCGACCTCCCGGCGGTCCTCGCGGCGGCGGACGTCATGGTCGGCGACGACTCCGGCCCGCGGCACCTCGCCGTGGCCGTGGGCACCCCGACGGTGGGCGTGTTCTGGTTCGGCAACGTGGTGAACGCCGGTCCGTTCGACCGCGGTCGGCACCGCGTCCACCTCTCGTACGTGACGCGGTGCCCGGTGTGCGGGGTCGACGTGACGCAGGTCGGGTGGACGGCCGAGCGCTGCGCGCACGACCCGTCCTACGTCGACGAGGTCGAGCCGCAGGCCGTGCTCGACGACGTCGCGGACCTGCTCCGCACCACGTGACTGGAGGCGCGGTGCGGGCCCGCACCGCGCCTCCCGTCCGTCAGACGGTCGCGTCTACGGCCAGCTCGGCTCCGTCGCCGGCATGATCGACAGCTCGCGGATCTCGCAGCCCGCGGGCTGCGCGAGCGCGAACAGGATCGCGTTCGCGACGTACTCCGGCTCGATGAGCTGCGCGTCCGGCCCGGGCTTGTACTGCTCCGTGCGGTCGGCGAAGAAGTTCGTCCGCATGCCCGCCGGGATCACGTTCGTGACGCCGACGCTGCCGCCGGTTTCGGCGGCGAGGGCCTGCGAGAACCCGCGGACGCCGAACTTCGACGCCGAGTAGGCGGTTCCGTCCCCGACGCCGCGGAGGGCGAGCGACGAGGAGACCGTGACGACCCGACCGTGCGACGCCTCGAGCGCGGGCAGCGCCGCACGGACGACGGCCGCCGTGCCGAGCAGGTTGACGGCGACGATCCGCTCCCAGTCGCCGGACGAGATGCCGCCGATCGGTGCGGGCTTGTCGATCCCCGCCGCGGTCACGACGGCGTCGAGGCCGCCGTGCCGCTCCGCTGCCTCGCGGACGGCTCGCTCGGTCGCCTCGGTGTCGGTGACGTCGACCGCGACGGCGTCGAGGCCGTCCGGGACGGCATCGATCCGCAGGTCGAGGACGATCGGCGTGCCGCCGGCCTCGGTGACCGCGGCGACGACCGCGGCCCCGAGGCCGGAGGCGCCGCCGGTGACGAGGACGCGGCCGATGGGGGTGGTGGGGACGGGCATGGACTTCCTTCCGTGGTGGGGGTGGTGGGGCGTGCCGGCTCAGCCGACGTGTTCGAGGGCCGCCGCGAGTCGCGTGGTCGACCGGCCGGGGTGGAACGGGACCGTCACGATGCGGCCGCCCCACTCGGCGAGGGTGTGCGACTCCGGGAGCTCGGCCGCGGTGTAGTCGCCGCCCTTCGCCCAGACGTCCGGACGGAAGCGGCGCAGGGCCTCGTCGGGCGTGTGCTCGTCGAAGACCACGACGGCGTCGACGCAGTCCAGCGCGAGGAGCAGCTCGACGCGGTCGTCCTGGCCCATGATCGGCCGGTCGGGGCCCTTGAGCGCCCGGACCGAGTCGTCGGAGTTCAGGCAGACCACCAGGCAGTCCCCGAGCGCCCGGGCTGCCGAGAGCGTGCGGGCGTGCCCGGCGTGCAGGAGGTCGAAGCAGCCACCCGTGGCCACCACGGTCCCGCCCGCGTTGCGCACGTCGTGCACGAGGCGCATCGCGTCGCGGTCGGCGCCGGGGACGGGCACGGGTGCCGGACCCTCCTGGGCGAAGAGCGCCGTGACGCCGCCCGCGGCGAGGTACTCGGACGCTGCGGTCACCCCGGCGGTGACGGCCTCGGCGACGTCGGCTCCCGAGGCGAGGGCGACGGCCACACCGGCGGCGAGACGGTCGCCCGCACCGCAGGGGTCGCCTGCAGTGACGGAGGGTGCCGGGACGAAGCGGTTGCCGTCCCTGCTGCTCGCGACGAGCGCGCCGCGGTCGCCGAGCGTCACGGCGACGGCATCGACGCGCCACGTGGCGACCAGGTGGGCCGCTGCCGCGGTGGCGAAGGTGACGTCCGCGCTGCCGGCGCTGCCCGCGCCGGCGTGGGGCGCCACGACGGCGTCGGCGGTGAACCGGCGCGCCTCGGCGGAGTTCGGCGTCACGACCGCGACCCCGGCGACCGGGGTGGCGCCCTTCGGGTGCGGGTCCCAGACGACCGGGGTGCTCCGGGCCGCGCGGGCGAGGGCCTCCCGCATGCGCGGCGCAGCGGCGACCCCGCGGCCGTAGTCGGCGACGACGACGGCGTCGACCCCGTCGAGGGCGGCGGTCATCGCGTCGGTGACGTCCGGGACGGGCGGGGTGCCGCACCCCTCGTCGATCCGCACGAGGGCGTGGTCGACGACGCGGACGCGGGTCTTCACGGGCGTGGGCGCTCCGGACGGGCCCGCGACGACGGTGACGTCCGGGAGCAGGCTGCGGATCTCCGGTCCCCTGGAGTCGTCGGAGAGCACGGTGACGAGGGTCACGTCGTGGCCGTCGCGCGCGAGCATCGTCGCTACGAGGCCGGCGCCACCGGCACGGCGGTCGTCGGTGCGGACGTCGACGACGGGCACGGGCGCGTCGGGGCTGAGGCGCTCGCTCGTGCCGGAGACGTCGACGTCGAGCAGGGTGTCCCCGACGACGGCGATGCGGAGCCGCGGCGCGGTCGCGGACCCGTGCGGCACGGTGGGGTTCCCGTGCCGCCCGGTGGGGTTCCCGTGCGGCCCGGTGGGGTTCCCGTGCGGCCCGGTCATCGCCGTGCCCCGCGGCGGAGCGCCGGTTCCATCGCCCGGCACAGTGCGTGCACGAGGACGAGCTGCGCCTCCTGCACGTTCGCAGACGGCCCGTCGATGCAGATCGCGTCGTCGACCGCCTCGGCGAGCGGGTTCGGCCGCGGCCCGGTCATGGCGATCGTCCGGGCCCCGACGGCGCGGGCGGCCTCGGCGGCGCGGAGCAGGTTCGGGCTCCGGCCGCTCGTGCTCAGCAGGACGAGGACGTCGCCGGCCCGTGCGTGCGCCGAGACCTGTCGGGCGAAGACCTGGTCGAAGCCGTAGTCGTTCCCGATGGCCGTCACGGCGGAGGACTCGGCGTGCAGGGAGATCGCCGAGTACGCCGGGCGGTCCCCGTCGAAGCGACCGGTCAGCTCGGACGTGAGGTGCTGCGCCTCGGCCGCCGACCCGCCGTTGCCCGCGGCGAGCAACCGGCGTCCGGCGACGAGCCGCGCGGCGATGTCGTCCGCCCATGCACCGATGTGGTCGCCGTGGTCGACGAGCGACGCGACCACGGGGACCGAGGCCGCCACGTGGTCGAGCACGATCCGCGCACTGGCGCTGGTGCGCTCGTCGACGGTCCCCGTGCGTTGGTCGATGGTCATCGTGCCGTCCTCTCGGTGGACTGGGTGGAGCGGGCGGTCCGTCCGGCCCGTGGACCGCGGGTCTCGGTGTCGATCGGGGCGAGGGCGTCGGGGGCGAGGGCGTCGGGGACGGGGGCGGCGACCGACCGGCTGCCGGCGAGCAGCCGCTCGTAGACCCGCTCACTGTCCGCGGCGACCTTCTGCCACGTGTAGCGCGACTCGGCACGCTCGCGGCCGGCCCGTCCGTACTGCGCCCGTCGGTCGGGGTCGTCGAGCAGACCGCCGACGGCCGCGGCGACGGCGTGCTCGTCGCGCGGGGGCACGTGCAGCCCGGTGGCGTCCTCGACGACGGTGTCGATCAGCCCCCCGACGCTCGACGCGACCACCGGGCGTCCGCACGCCATCGCCTCGAGCGGGACGATCCCGAACGGCTCGTACCAGGGCGCGCAGACGACGACGTCCGCGCTGCGGTAGACCGCCGGCATGTCGTGCTGTCCGAGCTGGCCACGGAAGGTGACGTGGTCGCGGACACCGAGGGACCGCGCGAGCGCGTCGAGGCGCTGGTACTCCGGATCGTCCGGGAGGTCGGCGCCGGCGACCCCGGCACCGCCGACGACGACGAGTTCGACGTCGCGACCCTCGTGCACGAGCGCGGCGAGTGCGGCGATGGTGGTCCCGACGCCCTTGCGCCGGACGAGCCGCGACGCCGTGAGGATCCGGGCGGCACGGCCGCGCTCCTCCACGGGGAGACCGGCGCCCTCGGGTCGGAACAGCGACACGTCGACGCCGCAGGGCACCACGGAGATGCGGTGCAGCGGGACACCGAGCGCCTTCAGCTCGAACGCCTCGTCCGAGCACGTCGCCACGACCTGGTCGGCGCTGCGGCCCACCGCGGGCTCGAGCCACTCGCGCTCGGCCGGGCTCGTGTCGGCAGCGCCCTGGTGTCGGCGCTTCACGACCCCGAGCGCGTGGAAGGTCTGGACGACCGGGATGCGGACGCCGCCGGTGCGCGCCTGGACCTGGGCGACGGCTTCGAGGGCCGCGTGCCCGGACATCCAGAAGTGCGCGTGCACGACGTCGGGCCGGTCGACGAACCACTCCGCGGCGAGCACCGACGCGAAGGTCCCCATGTACGGGAAGAGGTCGTCCTTCGGGACCGCCCGCGCGGGCCCGGCATCGACGTGCACGACCTCGACGCCGGGGCGGAGCAGGACGCGCACGGGCTGGTCGGCGTCGTCGCGTCGCGTGTACACCGTCACCTGGTGCCCGCGGTCCGCGAGCGCGCCCGACAGTTCGGCGACGTGCACGTTCTGCCCGCCGGCGTCGACCCCGCCGAGGACCGCGAGCGGACTCGCGTGCTCGGACACCATCGCGATCCTCATCGCGCACTCCCTTCCAGCGCGGCGGAGGCCGTGCGGTTCCGCGTCACGGCGCGCGTCACGGCGTCGTCGAGCAGGTCGTCCCAGTCCGCGGTGAAGCGGCCGAGTGCGTGCCGCGCGAGCGCGGCCTCGCGGGCGACGGCACCCCGTCGGCGCGCTTCGTCCGGGTCCTCGAGCAGGGTCCTGGAGGCGCGGACCAGCTCCTCGACGTCCGTCGCGATCGCGCCCGCCTCGGCCGGGACCGTGCGGGCCGCGTCCGTCGTCGCCAGGACCAGGACCGGCATCGCCAGGTGCATCGCCTCGATGAGCGACAGGCCGAGTGACGTCCACCGGTTCGGGTGCACGTACGCCCGGCGCTCGGCGAGGGCCGCGTGCATCGGGTCGGCGGGCACGTCGCCGCGGGCGACCACACGGTCGCCGAAGCCGAGTTCGGGCAGGCGCTCGGTGCCCATGCCCCAGACGTCGACGGGTGCGACCGCGGCGAAGCGGGGGAGCAGGTCGGTCCCGACGACGCGGCCGCGGCGCACGGGTTCGTTGATGACGACGCCGAGTCGGTCGAGCGTGCCGGTGTACCGGGGCCCGGGGTCGACGACGCCGTGCTCGACGACCGTGGTCCGCGTCGAGCCGCAGTCCCACATGAGCGCGTTCCAGTGCGTGACGTGGGCGATGGTGACGTCGTCGCGGTCCCGCAGCGGGTGGCGGCTGTTCGGCACGTCCACACGGGGTGCGTTGTGCTCGACGAACACCATCGGGACCTCGCGCCCGCCGAGCAGCCGGCGCGCCTCGTCGAGTTCCTCGGGCCGCTGCAGCACCACGACGTCGACCTCGGCGTCGGCGACGTCGGCCGGGTCGATCTCGACGACGGAGGCCGGCCAGGCGCGGTCGGCACGGCCGAGCCCCCAGGCGTCCCGGGCGGGCGTGGTCGGGACGAGGTACTCGTGCTGGCCGCGGACGAAGGCGTCCATCCAGCCGCCGTGCACGTGCCACACGAGGATCCGCATGCGGGGCCTTCCGGTCGGGATGAGGAGAAGAGGAGGAGGAGCAGTGCGGAAGCTACGCAGCACCTTCTGGCGTGCTCCGCAGACTTCTCCGGACCATCCGGGAAGCGCGGTCGAGCAGCCTCCGGTGCGCTTCGAGGACGTCCTCGATGCGCACGGAGGACAGGCACGGGTGCCCCGGCACCGGGCACGCTCGGGCTCGGCTGAGGCGACACGGAGCCCCCTGGTCGCCGAGCAGTTCGACGAGCGGTGCGTCCGGCGCCCACTTGACCGCCGGGACCACCGGCGAGAACAGGCTGACGATCGGCACGCCCACCGCTGCGGCGAGGTGCGCCGGCCCCGTGTTGCCCACGACGACGACCTCGGCACCGGCCAGGACCGCCGCGAGCTCGGCCGGCGTGGTGCGTCCGCCGAGGTCGATCGCGGTGTCGCCGGCGACCCGCGCCGTCAGGGCGCGCTCGCCCGGCGAGCCGGTGACGACGACGGCGGTGCCCTGCGCCGCGTACGCGGCGACGAGGGCCCGGTGACGGTCCTCCGGCCAGGCGCGGGCCGGGACGCTCGCGCCGGGGTGCACGACCACGTACCGGTCCAGCCCGGCCACCTCGGCAGGCGGGGCGACGTCGAGACGCACGCCGAGCCTCCTGGACGCACCCGACGGCAGTCGGAACCCGGCGGCCTCGGCGATGCGGAGGGCGCGCTCGGGTTCCGGGACGTCCTCGGGGAGGTCCTCGCCGGGTCGGAGCCGCACGTCGAGCAGTGAACCGGGGTGGTCGACGCTCGCGCCGGAGACGCGACGGACGCCCGCGAGGCGGAGCAGCAGCGCGACCGGCAACGGCGACTGGTGGAACGAGGTGAGGACCACGGCCTCGTCCGGCGCCTCCTCGGCGACCAGGGCGCGGAAGTCGGCGAGCAGTGCGTCGTCGATCGGGCGGGCGGTCTCGGTGACCCACGGCGCCGCCCAGACCCGGACCCGGTCCACGCCGGGCAGCAGGTCCGCGGCGGGTGCACCCTGCGGCCCGCACAGCATCGTCACGTGGGACGCGCCGGCGGCCACGGCCCGGACGGCGAGCCCGGCGACGAGGACGTCGCCGAACGAGTCGAGCCGGACGACGAGGACCCGGGGTCCGGTCCTCACGAGCGCACCGCCCGCACGTGGTCGAGGACGAGCGCCACGGCGTCCTCGATCGTCGCCGCCACGGTCGGCGCGGCGTCGACCTCCTCCTGCCGGGTGCGCGGCGTCGGGACCAGGACGGCCTGGGCGCCCGCGGCCAGAGCGGCGCCGACGTCCGCGCCGATGTCGCCGACGACCACGAGCTCGGACGGGTCGAGACCGAGTCGTCCGGCCGCGTCGAGGACCATCCCGGGCCGCGGCTTCCGGCACGCGCAGTCGTCGTCGGCGTCGTGCGGGCAGACGCACCACACGTCGAAGGGTCCGACGAGTTCGTCCACCCGGGCGTTCGTGGCGTCGACCTGCTCGCGCGTCGCCATCCCCCTCGCGATCACCGACTGGTTCGTGACGACCCCGAGCGCCAGCCCGGCGGCACGGGCACGTGCCACCGCTCGACGCGCGCCGGGGACGGGCACCACCCGGTGCGGGTCGGCGTTGTACGGGACGTCGATGACGAGCGTGTCGTCCCGGTCGAAGAGGAGACCGCGCACGGTGCGGTCCGGAGCGAGGGCCATGCTCCTGACGTACCGACCGCGGGCCGGTGACGGGTTCAGGAACAGCCGCGGAACGCGTTCCCGGACGGGCGGGCGGCGGCGTCCGTCTAGCGTCGGCGCGGTGACCGCCGTCGACACCCTGCCCCCGTCCGACGGGCGCCCCGAGCTGCTCGTGCTCCGCGCCATCAAGCTCGGCGACCTGCTCGTCGCCGTGCCCGCACTGCACGCGCTGCGCCGCGCCTTCCCGGACCACCGGATCTCGCTCGCGACGACGGCCTGGCTGGCGCCCGTCGTGGAACTCGTGCCCGACGTGGACGTGCACCTCGCCCAGCACGGTCTGGACCACCCGATCGGCGCACCCGCGGGCGCGGTCGACGTGGCCGTGAACCTGCACGGCGCCGGGCCGGAGTCGTCCGACCTCGTCGCCGCGCTCGGTGCCCGTCGGGTGATCGGCCACGCCGACCCCACGAACGGCTTCGACGGACCGGAGTGGCCCGACGCGGTGCACGAGCGCGACCGCTGGGCCGACCTGCTCCGGTGGCACGGGATCGAGGCCGACCCCGACGACGTCGCGATCGCCCGTCCCGACGCGCCGTCGGTCGCCGAGGGTGCCGCGGTCGTGCACGTCGGCGCGTTCCACGGTGCGCGGCACTGGCCGACGGACCGCTTCGCCGCCGTGGTGCGCGGACTGCGCGAGCGCGGCCTCGACGTGGTGCTGACGGGAGGCGCGGACGACGTCGAGCGCGCCGCCGCCGTCGCGCAGGCGGCCGGGCTGGCGCCGGGGGCGGTCCTGGCCGGCGTGCTCGCACTGCAGGACTTCGCGGGCGTGATCGCGGCCGCGCAGCTCGTCGTGACGGTCGACACCGGCGCCGCGCACCTCGCGTCCGCCTACGGCGTCCCGTCGGTGGTCGTCTTCGGTCCGGCGCCGCCGGAGGCGTGGGGGCCGCCCGCCTCGGGTCCGCACGTCGTCCTCACCGACGCCTCGGTGCGGCGCGGCGACGTCTTCGCCGACGACCCGGACCCCGCGCTGCTCGCCATCGGGCCCGACGACGTGCTCGCCGCGGTGGACTCGCTCGGCGTGACCGACCCGTCCGCGGCCCGGTAGCGTCGACGGCGAGCGACCCGGACGCGCCGGGTGCTCGCGAGGAGGCGCACGTGTTCGAAGCCGCGAACATCCGGGACTGGATCGGCCTGCCGGTCGTCGACGAGGCGGACGACAAGGTCGGGACGCTCGAGAGCATCTACTACGACACCGCGACGTCCGAGCCCGCCTTCGGCGCGGTGACCACGGGGATGGTCGGCTTCCAGAAGCTCCTGTTCGTGCCCCTGACCGGAGCCCTCGTCGCGCCGAAGCACCTGCGTGTCGCATACCCGAAGAAGACCATCAAGGCCGCGCCGACGATCGCGACCGACGGCGAGCTCGACGCGTCGCTCGAACCGGAGGTCTACCAGCACTACGGGCTCGAGTACCGCACCGGCAGCGGGGGAGAGCGGCGCCTGGGTCGTCGCTGACCGCGGCGCCCGGTCGGTCGCTGACCGCGGCAGCCGGGTCGACCGGTTAGCCTGGTCCGTCCGACCCGTCCCTGGAGGCCGAACCTGCTCCGCTCCGTCCGCTCGACGCTGCTCGCCGTGGTGGCGGCCTTCGTCGTGCTCGCCGGATCGGTCGCGAGTGGTGGTGCGGCGTCGGCTGCGCCGATGTGGCCGGTCCCGCAGCCCTACCCGGTGACCGGTGTGCCGGAGGAGACGCTCGCGGACATCCCGCCGGGCAGCGAGTACGTCGCGCTCGGCGACTCCTACTCCGCCGGGTACGGGCTGTCCGACCCGACGCACCTGCCGACGAGTGCGTGCGGGCAGTCCGCCCAGGACTACCCGCACCGCATCGCCGCGCGCTTCGGGCTCGCCCTCACCGACGTCACGTGCGGCGGCGCCACGAGCGACGACGTCACGAGCGGCTTCCAGTTCAAGGGTGTGCCCCCGCAGATCCGGTCGCTGTCCGAACGCACCCGCCTGGTGACGCTGACGATCGGCGGGAACGACGCCGACCTCTTCGGCACGGCGGCGTCCTGCCTCGCGCTCTCGGCGAAGGGCCCGGTGTTCTCCGGACGCGACGCACCGTCCTGCCGGAGCACGCTCGTGACCGACGGCGAGGACCTGCTCGGCACGAAGATCGAGTCCCGCGTCGCCCTCGGCATCGCCGACACCCTCGCCACGGTCAAGGAAGCCGCGCCGAACGCGACGATCCTCTTCCTCGGGTACCCGGCGATCTTCCCGGACGCCGACCACACGCCGAAGGGCGGCTGCTTCCGGTCCGCCCTCGACCTCGGGACGCTCGCGGGGTCCTTCCCGACGAACTCGTACCCGTTCACGAACACCGACGTGCGGTACCTGCACGGCGTGCAGGAGGCGCTGAACGACGTCTCGGCGTCGGCGGCACGGGCGGCCGGGGTCCGGTTCGTCGACGTGTTCTCGTCCACCCAGGCGCACTCGGCGTGCGCGACGAAGAAGCCCTACGTGTCGGGCGTCTCGCTCGACGGCACCGGCGACCTGCGGCGGATCGACCTCGAGCCGGGAGCCCTGCACCCGAACACGCGGGGCGTCGCCTACCTCACGAAGCGCGTGGCGGCCGCCGCGCGCGACCTCGCCGGCTGACCGGTCGCGGCGGGGACCTCCGCGCTCCCGACGTCGTGTGCGCCGTGCGCCGCCCGTGGGACCACGCACACCGGCGACGCCGTCTCCCGCAGGACGTCGTGCAGCACCGACCCCGAGAGCGCCGTCACGTGTCCGAGGCCGAGCACGACGAGCGAGGCACGGCGGGTGTGCGCGGCGATCGCGTGCCCCGGGTGCCCCTCGACGAGCAGCGGGTGGAACCGGACGCCGGGGTACCGAGCGGTCAGGTCCGTCGTGACCCGCTGCAGCAGCTCGGCGTTCCTGGTGCGCCACCGCATCGGGTCCTCGGCGAAGTCCGTGAGGCCCGTGCGAGTCAGCACCGGCATCTCCCAGGCACGCAGGAGCGTCACGCGACGGTGAAGTCGGTGCGCCTCGTCGACGGCGATCGCGAGGGCGCGTTCGTCGATCGGCTCCTCGACCGCGAGGACGACGTCGCCGTCGATCGGGTGCGGTCCCTCCGGCACGACGACCGTCGGCACCGCTGCACGTTCGGCGACCCGGGCCGGGTCGCCACCGGCCGTCGAACCGCGCCGGCCGCGGAAGGTCCCGACGACGAGCAGGTCGCCACCGTCCGACTCCTCGACGAGTGCCGCGGCGAAGGGCCCGGCGTGTCGACGCACCTCGACCCGGACGTCGGGCATCGCGCTGCGGGCAGCGTCCGCCAGGGCGTCGGCCACGCGCTTGCCGTCCGGACCGGTGCGCCCTTCGATCGCCGGGTCCACGCCGATGACCCGGATGCGTTCGATGCCCGTGCCGACCCGGGACGTGACCCAGTGCAGGGCTTCCTCGTGCGGCTTCGCCGCGTCGGCGGCCAGTGTGACCGTCGTCCACCGTTCGTCCATCCCGATCGACCTCCTCGTCCGGGGTCCTCCGGGGGCGTCGCCATGGCGCTCCTTGCGCTGCAAACTACTCCCGTTGCCCGCTGTGTCGCCGTTGCCCGCTGTGTAGCCTCGCGCTGTGGTGTTGAGCGCTGGACTCCTGCTGTACCGGGCCGACGACGCCGGCGTGCAGGTCTGGATCGCGCACACGGGCGGGCCGTTCTGGCGGAACCGCCCGCGCGCGTGGTCGATCCCGAAGGGGATCGTCGAGGGGGACGAGGACCCGCTCGACACCGCACGGCGCGAGTTCGCCGAGGAGATCGGGGTCGCCGCACCGGACGGACCGGTGACCGACCTCGGCGAGGTGCGGCAGGCGTCCGGCAAGCGCGTGCGGGTGTTCGCGGTCGACGCCCCGGGCTTCTCGGTCGATCGGGTGCGGTCGAACACGGCGCGGATCGAGCTGCCGCGGGGCTCCGGACGGTTCGTCGAGGTGCCGGAGGTCGACGACGCACGCTGGGTCCCGATCGACGAGGCGCGGTCGATGGTCGTCGCGGGACAGGTCGCGGCGTTGGACCGGCTGACCGCGGAGTGACCGGCTCCGGGCGCGTGTCACGAACACGTCTCGGTGTGGACGGACTTCGCGGTCGCTGGATAACCTGAGCGAGCGTCGTGGTGAGGCGGCGCCGAAACAGGGGAGTTCCACATGCGGCGTTGGCGCGCAGTCACCGCAGGGCTGACCGGGATCGTGCTCGGAGCGGGTCTGGCGATCGGGGGCGCCACGAGCGCGTCCGCCGCGCCGGCCGGCCACTGGGGCACGTTCACCGTCAGCGGGTCGAGCAAGGCCTACACGGGCACGATGACACTGCCGGGGTTCCCGGCGACGACGTTCTCGTCGAACTCACGGCAGTCCACCGTGATCAGCGGTGCCTCGACCTGGCAGGGGCCGTCGACGGGACCGGGCGCGGTGTACGGCTCGAGCCGCGGGAACACCTACATCAACCAGCGCCCGAACGCCGACTCGCCGACCTCGTCGGCAGCGTCGACCACGACCTACACCTTCGACGGTGCGACCCCGGGCAACGGCAGCTGGTCCTTCGTCCTCGGTGACGTCGACGCCGACCAGGCGACGATCTCCGCGACCGTCCAGGGCGGCGCAGCGGCGACCGCGGCACAGCTCGGCTACCAGAGCTCGTACAACTCGTGCTCGTCCGTCTCCGCCGGCGGATGGAGCTGCCCGGCCGATCCGGGCGGGGTCCCTGCTGGCCAGGACGCCCCCACGTGGGACGCCGCGACCCGGACCCTGACGGGGAACGCGGCCGCCAACGACACCTCCGGCGCGACCGCGTGGTTCACGCCGACGGTCCCGCTCGAGACCCTGACGATCACCTACCAGCAGCGCAGCGGGTTCCCCGTCTACCAGACCTGGTTCGCCAACCGGACGGCGGCGATCACCGGCACCGCGACGCTCGACGACACCCCGATCCCCGGCGCGACCGTCACGGTGCAGGCACCCCGCGGCACGCTCTACACGACGACCACGGGCGCCGACGGCACCTACTCGTTCCCGGAGCTCCCGGTCATCGGCGGCTACACCGTGACGATCACGCCGCCGCCGAACGCCGACGGCACCCCGTCGACGACGACGTCCCTCAACACGGTTCCCGGCGGCGCCGACCAGGTCGTGGACTTCCCGTTCACCGCACCACCGGGCACCACCTCGGTGATCGGCACCGTGACCGACGCCGACGGCAACCCGGTGTCGAACGTCCCCGTGGTGATCGTCGACCCGTCCGACGGCGAGGAACTCGTCAACACGACGACGAACAGCGACGGCGTCTACACCGGTTCCGACCTGCCCGCCGGCACCGACCTCGGTGTCTCGGTCGGCGACGAGGACCCGACGACGATCACGACCGGACCGGCCGGTGGCGACCCCACCGCGCTCGACCCGATCGAGGCCCCCGCCGCGGTCATCGCGACCGTCACCGGTGTCGTCAGCCTCGACGGCGCTCCCGTCGCGGCCGGTCAGGTCGTGGAGCTGCTGCAGGGCACCACCGTCGTGGCCTCGACCACCACGGACGCCTCGGGCCGCTACACGTTCCACACCGCGGCCGGCACGTACACCGTCCGCACCACCGTCCCGGAGCCCGGCGCGACCGGCCCGACCCAGAACACCGGGGTCACCGTCGCCGGTGGCGCGAGCGCGGAGTCGAACCTGCCGTTCGCGACGCCCGCGGCGCCGGTCGTCACGACCACGGACCAGCCCGGCACGGTCACCGACACGAACGGCGACCCGGCCGCGGGCGTCGACGTCGTCGCGACCCCGACTGACCCGGAGGCCGGTGACCCCGTCCGGACCACCACGGGCACGGACGGGACGTTCGACCTCACCGGCCTCGCGCCCGAGACGGAGTACACCGTCGAGGTCGACGGCGCGGACCCGGTGACGATCACCACGCCCGCGAGCGGTTCGGCCGCGGCGCTGGCGATCACGGTCCCGGCCGCCGTCGTGACCCCGACCCCGACGCCCACGCCGTCGGCTCCCGCTCCGGCTCCGACCCCCGGCGGCGGTTCCGGCACGACGCCGATCTCGTCCGGTGGCGGATCGACCACCGGCGGCGCGCTGGCGTACACGGGCGCCGACCTGACGCCGGGGCTCATCGCGGCGGGCGTGCTCGTGCTGCTCGGCGGCGGGCTCCTGACGTTCCGTGCGGTGCGCAACCGCCGCCGGACGTCGCATCTGCAGGACTGACCGCACACACGACGGGGCGGGGCCGGCGCTGCCGGTCCCGCCCCGTCGTGCGTGCGGGGCGCCTCAGCGCCGCCGACGCGTCGGCACCGAACCCGTCGCCACCGCGACCGACCCCGTCAGGGTCTGGATCGCCCGCGACACCACCGGCACCGAGGTCGTGACGACCGCGAGCGACGACGTGATCGCCTCGATCGACGAGGTCGACAGGTGCTCCTGGTTGTGCGTGTGCACCGGGAAGCCCCGACGCGCCGCGATCACGACGCCGAGCGACCCGACCAGCACGACGGCCCCGGCGAACGGCATGAACTGCAGCCCGACGACCCCGAGTGCCTGGCCGCCGATGGCCGCGCCGCCGGCGATGCCGATGTTCGACGCACCGTTGATGAGCGCACCCGCGATGTCGGGCGAGACACCGCCGGAGCGGATCGCCGCGGCCATGAAGAGCGTGCCGGTGGTGCCGTTCGCGGCCATCCACACACCGGCGACGACCATCGTGCCGAGCAGCGACCCGTGTACGAACGGCAGCACCGCGAACGCCGCTGCCATCACGGCGACGGCCGCGATGAGCGTCTGCCGCGGAGCCCGGTCGACGAACATGCCGGCGAGCCAGAGGCCCACGACACCCGTGCCGCCGAGGACGAGCAGCGCCCCGCTGACCATGTCGGCGTCGAGCCCGGCGTCGATCGCGTACGGCCCGATGTAGGTGTAGACGACGTAGTGCCCGGCGAAGAGCAGCAGGTCGGCGATCACGACGGAGAGCAGGCCGGTGCGGGCCCAGGCCTTCGGGGATCCGATGTGCGGCGACGATGCCCCGCGGACGCTCGGCAGGAACAGGAGCGCGACGACGGCCAGTGCTGCTGCGGCGACGGCGACGGCACCGACGGCCGGGCGCCACCCGATCGACTGCGCGACCCAGGTCGCCACGGGCACGCCGATGACGAAGCCGAGCGAGCTGCCGGAGTACACGAACGCGATCGCGCGACCGGCGAGACGCGGCGGCACGATCCGCGTCGCGTAGGCCGAGGCGACCGAGAAGAAGAGTGCGTGTGCGACACCGCCGACGATGCGACCGGCGCAGACCACCGCGAAGGACGGCGCGAGCGCGATCATCACGTTCGACACCGTGTAGCCGATGAGCGTCGCCACGAGGACGGTCTTGCGGGGGAGCCGGGCGGTGAAGGACGTGAGCGGCAGCGCGAGGATCGCCACGGCGGCGGCGTACACCGTCACGACGATGCCCATGGTCGACTCGGAGACGCCGAGGTCGGCGCTCATGGTGCCGAGCAGCCCGACCGGCATGAGCTCGGTCGTGATCGCGAAGAACGTCGCGAGCCCGAGCACGGCGATGCCGACGATCGACTGCGTGGTGACGGTGATCGGCCGCGTGTTCGTCGACACGGCCGAGGTGGTGGTGTTGGTGGACACGATGCTGACCTCCTCCGGGGAACGGCGGAGCGCGCGTCGGTGTCGACGTGACGACGACCGGACCGGACGGTGCCGGCCGACGATGCGCGCTCGCTGTGGTGTGTGGATTGTGGGTACGACTCCACGGCGAGTGCGCTCTTCCAGTGTTGCACGCTGCAGCGAGGAGATGCGAGGGCCTTCGCCGAGAAAGTCCTAGGAGCGCTCCAACGCCGTCAGTGCCGAGACATTCCCGATCAGTTCTCGTTCGTCACGGTGCCCTGCACCCCGCCGCCCCGGAGGCTCAGCGTCAGCGTGCCGCTCATCGACTGCGCCGACAGCGAGACCGACCCGTGCAGCGCGTCCTGCCGCGGGTAGCACGCGGACGTCGACTCCAGCCGGTTCGCCGTCGCGACGAGGCAGATCGTCGAGCGGTCCGTCCCGACGCCGGCCCACACGCTCCAGGGGGTCTCGAACGAGCCGCCGTCGAGCGCGCGGTTCGTGAAGATGAGTCGCGTCGTCCGGAGCGTGACCGGCGCCTCGACCGGTCCCGGTAGCTGGTCGGCGTAGGTCTGCGGCGCGTCCAGCAGGTCCTCGAGCGTGATCGTCCCGGCACTCGGCGTCACGCTCGGCGCCGCCGCCGGGTCCGGCCTCGAGGTCCCGACCACCGTCCCCGCCGCGAACGCCACGCCGACGGCAGCCGCGACGCCCAGCCCGATCCAGACCCGTGGCCGGGTGGTCCAGAGCACCCGTGCGGCTCGCGTCCGCCAGGCGCCGATGCGGTCCAGGAGGCGCGACCCGCCTCCGTCACGGTCGCCCGGCTCCGTCCCGTGGCCGGTCCCCACCCCGTGGTCCGGTCCGTCGGGGACCCCGCTCGTGTCGTCGGTCGCCGCCCGGTCGACCGTGCTCGGAGCACCCTCGGCGGCGGCCGCGTGCTGTGGTCCCGCGTCCGGTGTCCGCGGCCCCGGTGTCGACGGCACCGAGACCGGACCCGGTGCCGGCGTCACCATCTGGTCAGCGGCGGCTCCCGAGGAACCGGCGAGGGGCCGCGCACCGCCGGTGTGGAACGGGCTCGTCGTGCCGGACGTGACGGCCCGGTCGGAGCCCGCCGCGGGGGTCGGACGCGACCGCCCCGTCGACCGGGCCCGCGGGGAGACGGGAGCCGCGCCTCCTGGACCGCGCCGTCCTCGGCCGAGCCGCTCGAGGGCGAGCCGCGCTGCGGCCGCGTCGGTCTCGGACGCGGCACCACCCCATGCGAGCGCCTCGAGCCGTGCTCGTTCTGCTGCCACGTCGTCGTCGGCCATGCGCACTCCCGGTCCGGTCGCACTGTCCGCCCATCGTCCCACCGGCGCCGTGCGGGCGCGCACCCAGTTCGCGGGGCGTAGACGGGGGTCATGAGCGACAAGCACGATCCCGACCCCGAGACCCTCGAGCCCCTGAGCCACGACACGCAGTCCGGGGAGGCCGACTACGTCGCGACGAGCCCGGGCGGGACGGGCACCGAGCGGCACGTCCCCCTGCCGGACGAGGAGCAGGGCCGCGGCACCGAGTACGACCCCGTCGACCAGGGCCCGCAGCAGGAGGGCCAGGGCGGCTGACACGCCCGCCGCCCGACCGCGACGTCAGGCGAGCACGCGTCGCAGCACCGCACGTTCCCCGAGCGTCCACGCCGCACTCGTGACGACGTAGAGTGCGGCGGCCAGGGGTGCGATCGCGGCGAACACCACCGTGACGAACGGTGCCCACCGGCCGATCGCCGCCGCCGCACCCGCTCCCGGCACCGCGGCGTCCGGCACCGCCGCCGGGTTCCACCGCAGGTTCGCGCGCCGGGTGAGCTCGACCACGAGGGCGAGCACGGCGAGCAGGAGCACCACGACCCACGCGTGCCACCAGAGCGGCGAGGTCACGACGACCACGAGCGAGTGCCCGAGCGGGACGCCCGCGAGCGTGGCCGTCAGCAGGGTGTTCACCGTGCCGTCGATCGAGGCGTGCGTGAACAGCGTGTACACCAGCGACAGCACCGGTGCCTGGGCGAGGACCGGCAGGCACCCGGCGAGCGGCGAGACCTTCTCGTTCGTGTAGAGCTCCTGCATCGCACGCTGCAGCCGTTCGGCGTCCTTCGCGTGGCGCCTCCGGAGCGCGGCGATCTGCGGGGCGAGGCGTCGGCGGTCCCGTTCCGCGCGGACCTGCAGCACGGCGAGCGGGACGAGCACGGCTCGGACCACGAGGGTGAGCAGCATGACGGCGACGGCGGCGGCGAGCCCTCCGGCGACGGGGGAGAGCGCCGCGGTGGTGGCGGCGAGGAGGTCGGCGCCGCCGTGCAGCAGCGGCCTGACGAGGGGCAGGGTGGTGAGGTCCATGACGTTCCGATCGGTTCGGTGGGAGGGGTCGCGTGTACGGCCCGTTCACCGGTCGGTGGTCAGGGCCTCAGGCGACGGCTCCCGGTGCCCGGGGTCGGGCGTGCCCGTCGGCGTCGGGGTGGCTCCACGCGATCCGCGTCACGAGGTCGACCGGGGCGCGCGACGACAGCGACCGGACCGGCACCAGGCCGAGGACGATCGCGAGGACGCCGGCGACCAGCACCGCGACCGCCACGGCCGTGAGCCCGAGCGCGGCGACCGCGAGGAGCGGGACGGCACCGACCGACGGGTCGCCGAGCACCAGCGCGGCGGTGGCGCGCAGCAGGAGTTCGACGACGGTCATGGTCCGTTCAGGGTAACGCCCGCGCGCCGTCGTGGGGGAAGTGGCTGGTCACGGCAGGATCGTGCCCATGACCGCAGGTTCGCCGAGCACCCCAGCGACCGCCGCCCTCGAGCGGGCAGGGGTCGCGTACACGCCGCACGTGTACGAGCACCACGAGACCGCCACGAACTTCGGCGAGGAGGCCGCGGCCGCCCTCGGGCTCCGCGAGGAGCAGGTGTTCAAGACCCTCGTGGTGTCGGTCGACGGTGCCCTGGCCGTGGCGATCGTCCCGGTGGCGAACCGGCTCGACCTCAAGGCGATCGCGGCTGCCGTCGGCGGGAAGAAGGCGACGCTCGCGGACCCGGCCCTCGCCGAGAAGCGCACGGGCTACGTGGTGGGCGGGATCAGCCCGGTCGGGCAGAAGACGAAGCTGCCGACCGTGGTGGACGAGTCGGCGCTGTCCTACGCGAGCATCTTCGTGTCCGGCGGGCGTCGCGGCTTCGACATCGAGGTGTCCCCGGCGGACCTCGTGCGCATCACCGAGGCGACCGCAGCACCGATCGCACGGACCTGAGCCGGGTCGCCGCAAGTTTCTTCCACGACCGGGAATGACCCGGCCCCTCCTGCGTTGCATTGAGTCGAAGGCACTCAAGTTCCCAGGAGGTCCCTTTGCCAGCAACGTTCGGCCCGACCGGCGGCAACGACTCGTTCGACGAGTTCCTCGCCCGCCTGCTCGCGGCACAGGACTCCGGCGCCCAGCGATCCGTACCGCTGGGACGCCCGGTCGACATCACGCGACTGCTCAGCCGTCGCACCCACGAGCTGCTCCAGCGCACCGCCGAGTTCGCGGCCGAGCAGGGGCAGCACGAGATCGACGCCCTGCACGTGCTGCACGTGCTCGTCCGCACCGACCCGTTCACCGCGGTCCTCCGGCACGCCGGGGTCGACCCCGAGCAGTTCGCGGACGAGGTCGAGCAGCGCCTGCCGATGGCGGGCGAACCCCGCCAGCAGCCCGACGGTCGCCCGGCCCTGACCGGGACCGCGCAGCGGATCCTGCTCGAGGCCACCCAGGCCGCCCGCGGGTTCGGCAGCACCTACACCGATCCCGAGCACGTCTTCTTCGCGCTCGTCATGGACCAGGACACCGTCACCGGGCAGCTGCTCGCCAGTGCCGGCGTCACCCCGCAGGTCATGCAGGACTACGCCGCGCAGGCCGCGGCGGCCGCCAGGGAGGGGCGCACGATGCCCACGAGCGCCGACCAGACCACCGACACCGAGAGCGACACCCCGACGCTCGACCAGTTCGGCACCGACCTCACCGAGCGGGCCCGCGACGGCCGCATCGACCCGGTGATCGGCCGCGCCGACGAGATCGAGCAGACCGTCGAGATCCTGCTCCGTCGCACCAAGAACAACCCCGTCCTCATCGGCGAGCCCGGCGTCGGCAAGACCGCCATCGTCGAGGGACTCGCCCAGCGCATCGCCGACGGCGACGTGCCCGTGCTGCTCCAGGGCAAGCGCGTGGTCGCCCTCGACCTCGCCGGCATGCTCTCCGGCACGCGCTACCGCGGCGACTTCGAGGAGCGCCTCACGAAGGCGATGGACGAGATCGCGGCGCACGCCGACGAGCTCATCGTCTTCGTGGACGAGCTCCACACCGTCGTCGGCGCCGGTGGTGGCGGCGAGGGCGGTTCGATGGACGCCGGCAACATCCTCAAGCCCCGGCTGGCCCGTGGCGACCTGCACATGGTCGGCGCGACCACGCTGAACGAGTACCGCCGGATCGAGAAGGACGCCGCACTCGAGCGTCGCTTCCAGCCGGTCACGGTGGGGGAGCCGAGCGTCGAGGACGCCGTCGCGATCCTCACCGGACTCGCCCCGCGCTACGAGGAGCACCACAGCGTCACCTACACGCCGGACGCCCTGCGCGCCTCGGTCGAGCTCTCGCACCGCTACGTCACCGACCGGCACCTGCCGGACAAGGCCATCGACCTCATCGACCAGGCCGGCGCACGTCGTCGCCTGGCCCTGTCGGGCGACGTCGACGTCGAGGCGCTCCGCGCACAGGTCGCGACGCTCAGCGCGTCGAAGGACGCGGCCGTCGCCGAGGAGCGCTACGAGGAAGCGTCGCGCCTGCGCGACGAGATCGACGGACTGGAGGCGCGGATCACCGCCGCCGGATCGGCCGACGCAGGTCGCGCCTCCGGTCCGGAATCCGTGGGCACCTCGATCACGGAGGAGGACATCGCGGCCGTCGTGTCGCGGGCCACCGGGATCCCGGCGACCCGCCTGACGCAGGGCGACCGCTCCCGGCTCGCCGCGCTCGAGGACGAACTCCACGAGCGCGTCGTCGGCCAGGACGACGCCGTGCGGGCGATCGCGACCGCGGTGCGGCGCAGCCGGACCGGCATGGGCGACCCCCGTCGTCCGGTGGGCAGCTTCCTGTTCCTCGGTCCGACCGGTGTCGGCAAGACCGAGCTCGCGAAGGCGTTGGCCGGGTCGCTGTTCGGCGACGAGTCGGCGATGCTGCGCTTCGACATGAGCGAGTTCGGCGAGCGGCACACCGTGTCGCGGTTGGTCGGCGCCCCTCCCGGGTACGTCGGCTACGACGAGGCCGGGCAGCTGACCGAGCGTGTCCGTCGGAACCCGTACTCGGTCGTCCTGCTCGACGAGGTCGAGAAGGCGCACCCGGACGTGTTCAACCTGCTGCTGCAGGTGCTCGACGACGGTCGACTGACCGACGGCCAGGGCCGCACGGTGGACTTCCGGAACACCGTCGTGATCATGACGTCGAACATCGGTTCGGAGTTCCTCGCGTCGCGGTCCGGTGCACTCGGCTTCGCGCCGGTCGGCGCCGGGGACGGGTTCGCCGAGGACGACCTGCGCGCCCGGGTCATGGGCAAGCTCCGTGAGGCGATGCGGCCGGAGTTCATCAACCGCATCGACGAGATCGTGCTGTTCCGCAAGCTCGACCGCGCGCAGATCGAGTCGATCGTGTCACTCCTGCTCGAGGACACCGCGCTGCGCCTCGTCGCCCAGGGGATGACCCTGACGGTGACGGACGCCGCGGTCGGGTGGCTCGCCGAGCACGGCTACGAGCCGGAGTACGGCGCCCGCCCGCTCCGTCGGCTGATCCAGCGCGAGGTCGACGACCGCATCGCGAGCCTCGTGGTCGACGAGGCCGTGGCCGCGGGCGACACCGTCCGGGTCGACGTGGTCGACGGCGCGCTCGACGCCACGGTCGCGGTCCCCGCCGCGGTCTAGGCACCTCGTCCGGATCGAACGCCCCGGTACCCCTCGTGGGACCGGGGCGTTCTGCGTGTCCGGCGTCTGCGAACTGTTCGGGAATGCAATTCCGGACGAATCTCGAGAAAAGGGTTGCGCGGGGAATACCGGTGTGGATAGTGTTCACGAGCAGCAATCACCGCGTCAGCACGAGACCGAGAGGGGGCCTGACCATGATGTTCACCGAAACGACTCCGTTCCGTGGAATCCGTACGTCCGGCGGCACCCCGATCCGGGTCCGCTGACACGGGGCGTCCCACACCAGTCGCATCTCCGACCGGCCCGTCCGCGCTGAGGTCCTCCTCGCCGTCCGGTGCTGTTCCGACCCTCGGTCGCACTCGCCCGTCGCCCTCGTGGTGACGCACTCGGCGTGTGCCCGAAACCGGTCGTGAATGTCGGTGGCCGGTGCGACGCTCCTTCCATCGGCAGCAATTCCTGACCGCACCCGTCGTGCATTCTTCAACGGGGCGCGGAATGCATTCTCGCGCATTCATCTCCCTTGCCCGCGTTCCGGGCAGTACTGCCATGCCCTGGCAGTCGTCGTCACGCCTGAAAGGCACCACCTTGTCAACGAAGACCGTCAACCGTCCCCCCGATACCCGTGCGGTGCGCCGTCGGGTCTCGCTCTCCGACCGCATCGCACTCCGCATCGGGATGTCCCTGATCATCTGGAGTCGTCGGACGCACCACGTGCGTCCGTCGGTCGACCTCGAGACGCGCCGGCGCCTCGAACAGGAGCGCGCCGCCCGCGAGGTCGCGTGGCTCACGCAGGTCGGCATGCTCAACCGCTGGCGCTGAGCCGCGCTGCGCGGCCGCGCGCCGCGTCTGCCGCAGTGTGCGAGGTTCCGCACTCCGTGCCCGGCCCCTGGCCCCGCACGGAGCGCGGGACCTCGCACACTGTCACGCGAACCGCGCCCCCGCGCCCTGCGCGCCGAACCGCGCACGGTGCGGGGCGGGTCGGGCGCACCCCGCACCTCCCGTACCGTTGTCGGGTGACCGAAACCGCAGCTGCACTCGTCGAACGCCTCACCGCCATCGTCCCGGACTTCCCGTCGCCGGGGATCCTGTTCCGCGACGTCACGCCGGTGTTCTCCGACGCCGTCGCGTTCGGCCGCGTGTGCGAGGCACTCGCAGCACCCTTCGCGATCGGCGAGGGCTTCGCCGCCGTCGCGGGCATCGAGGCCCGCGGCTTCGCGCTGGCCGGCGGGATCGCCGCGCAGCACCAGGTCGGCGTCCTCACCGTCCGCAAGGCGGGCAAGCTCCCCGGCGAGGTCCTCAGCGAGCAGTACGCGCTCGAGTACGGCGAGGCCGAGCTCGAGCTCCGCCCCGGGCAGTTGCCCGCGGGCACGCGCGTGCTCGTGGTCGACGACGTCCTCGCGACCGGGGGCACCGCGGCCGCGACCGTGACCCTGCTCGAGCGCGCCGGCTACGAGGCGATCGGCTTCGCCGCGCTGCTCGAACTCGACGGCCTGTCGGGTCGCGAGCGCCTCGAACCGCGCCTGCCCGTGCAGACCCTCGGCGCCGTCCCCGCGTGAGCCTCGGCGGGCGCCCCGCGCACTAGTCTTGATCCACCATCCAACCGAGGAGTCCCATCATCGTGACCGAGTCAGTCGCCGCAGCGCCGGAAGGCGCGTCGCCGGACAACGCCGAGCCCGCAGCCGTGCCCCAGGCACCCGAGCCCCGCACCGCGACGACGACCACGACGGGCACCGAGCTGTTCGACGGCGTCCGCGGCGTCGTGGCGATCCGTGTCGCGGGTGTGCTCAAGGACCTCGCAGCCTCGGTCGACGCCGGTGACCTCGTCGAGCCGGTCACCCTCGACGAGCAGGACGGCCTCGACATCCTGCGCCACTCGGCCGCGCACGTCCTGGCGCAGGCGGTGCAGCAGATCAACCCCGACGCCAAGCTCGGCATCGGCCCGCCCGTCACCGACGGCTACTACTACGACTTCGACGTCGCCGAGCCCTTCACCCCCGAAGACCTCAAGGCGATCGAGAAGAACATGGACCGGATCATCCGGCAGGCCCAGCGCTTCCGCCGCGTCGTCGTCACCGACGAGGAAGCCCGCGAGCGCATGGCGGGGGAGCCCTACAAGCAGGAGCTCATCGGCCTCAAGGGCGCTGCGGACGCCGGCGACTCGGGCGAGAGCGTCGAGGTCGGTGCCGGCGAGCTGACGGTCTACGAGAACGTCGACCCGAAGACGGGCGAGGTCGTCTGGCAGGACCTCTGCCGCGGCCCGCACCTGCCGCACACCCGCATCATCGGCAACGCGTCGAAGCTCATGCGCGTCGCCGCGGCGTACTGGCGCGGCTCGGAGAAGAACCCGCAGCTCCAGCGCGTGTACGGCACCGCGTGGCCCGACAAGGACCAGCTCAAGGCCTACCTGCTCCGGTTGGAAGAGGCTGCGAAGCGCGACCACCGCAAGCTCGGCGCCGAGCTCGACCTGTTCTCCTTCCCCGACGAGATCGGGTCGGGCCTGGCGATCTTCCACCCGAAGGGCGGCATCATCCGCCGCGAGATGGAGGACTACTCGCGCCGTCGGCACGAGCAAGAGGGCTACTCGTTCGTCTACACGCCTCACATCACCAAGGGCGACCTGTTCGAGACCTCCGGGCACCTCGGCTGGTACAAGGACGGCATGTTCCCGGCCATGCACATGGACGAGGCGCGCGACGAGGACGGCAACATCACCCGCCAGGGCGCCGACTACTACCTCAAGCCGATGAACTGCCCGATGCACATCCTGGCGTACCGCTCGCAGGCCCGGTCCTACCGCGACCTGCCCCTGCGGATGTTCGAGTTCGGCACGGTCTACCGCAACGAGAAGTCCGGCGTCATCCACGGCCTCACCCGCGTGCGCGGCCTGACCCAGGACGACGCGCACATCTTCACCACGCAGGAGAAGATGAAGGAGGAGCTCACCACGACCCTCCAGTTCGTGCTGTCGCTGCTCCGTGACTACGGCCTCGACGACTTCTACCTCGAGCTCTCCACGAAGGACCCCGAGAAGTACGTCGGCGACGACGACGTGTGGGACGTCGCGACGAACACCCTGCGCGAGGTGGCGGAGGAGACCGGACTCGAGCTCGTGCCGGACCCGGCCGGTGCCGCCTTCTACGGCCCGAAGATCTCCGTGCAGGCCCGTGACGCCATCGGCCGCACCTGGCAGATGTCGACCGTCCAGCTCGACTTCAACCTGCCCGAGCGCTTCGGCCTCGAGTACGCGGCGGCGGACGGCACGCGGCAGCGCCCCGTCATGATCCACCGCGCGCTGTTCGGCTCGATCGAGCGGTTCTTCGGCGTCCTCACCGAGCACTACGCCGGCGCGTTCCCGGCCTGGCTCGCCCCGGTCCAGGTCGTCGCGATCCCGGTCGCGGCGGAGTACGGCGACTACCTCGACGAGGTCGTCGCGAAGCTGCGCTCGCACGGCGTCCGTGCCGAGGTCGACCACTCGGACGACCGCATGCAGAAGAAGATCCGCACGCACACGAAGCAGAAGGTGCCGTTCCAGCTCATCGCGGGCGGCGACGACCGCGACGCCGGCGCGGTCTCGTTCCGCTTCCGCGACGGTCGGCAGGACAACGGTGTGCCCGTGGACGAGGCGGTCGAGCGCATCCTCACCGCGATCCGCGAGCGCGCGCAGGTCTGATGACCCCTCCAGGAGGCACGGATCCCGTCGGTGGGACCGGTCGCGTCGACGACGCGGCCGGTTCCACCGCCGTGCCCGCTCCCGACCCGTCGGGTCCGGCCGGTGCGGCCGGCGCCGGCGTGGCGGACGACCCGCTCGTGATCCGCGACGCCGCGACCGGCGCCGCGGTGCCCGATGCGTTCCAGCGCCTCTGGAACCCGCACCGGATGGCGTACATCGACGCCGGGCGCGAGGGCAGGGGCCGCGGCCACGACGACGACTGCCCGTTCTGCGAGGCCCCGCGCGGGTCCGATGAGGACGGCCTCATCGTCGCGCGGGGCGAGCACGCGTACGTCCTGCTCAACCTGTTCCCCTACAACAACGGGCACCTGCTCGTCTGCCCGTACCGCCACGTCCCGCTCTACGACGAGGCGACGCCGGACGAACTCCGCGAGATCGGCGAGCTCACCCAGACGGCGATGCGCGTCCTGCGTGCTGTGTCGCACTGCGACGGCTTCAACATCGGGATGAACCAGGGCGAGGTCGCCGGCGCCGGTGTGGCCGGCCACCTGCACCAGCACATCGTGCCGCGGTGGCAGTCGGACGCGAACTTCTTCCCGATCATCGCGCGGACGAAGTCGATGTCCCAGCTGCTCGGCGAGACCCGCCGACTCGTCGCCGAAGGGTGGCCGTCGGAGCACTAGACTGTCGGCATCATGAGCGACAGCAGCAGCACCACGAGCACCCCCGGCACCTCGATCACCGGCTCGGACCGCGTCAAGCGCGGCCTCGCCGAGATGCTCAAGGGCGGCGTGATCATGGACGTCGTCGACGCCGAGCAGGCCCGCATCGCGGAAGAGGCCGGCGCGACCGCCGTCATGGCCCTCGAGCGCGTCCCCGCCGACATCCGCGCGCAGGGTGGCGTCGCCCGCATGTCCGACCCCTCGATGATCGAGGAGATCATCGCGAGCGTGTCGATCCCCGTCATGGCGAAGGCCCGCATCGGCCACTTCGTCGAGGCGCAGGTGCTGCAGGAGCTCGGCGTCGACTACATCGACGAGTCCGAGGTGCTGTCGCCGGCCGACTACGTCAACCACATCGACAAGTGGAACTTCACCACCCCCTTCGTCTGCGGTGCGACCAACCTGGGCGAGGCGCTCCGTCGCATCACCGAGGGCGCGGCCATGATCCGCTCCAAGGGTGAGGCCGGCACGGGCGACGTGTCCGAGGCCACCAAGCACATCCGCACGATCAACAAGGAGATCGCGGCGCTGCGTCACCTCAAGGAAGACGAGCTCTACGTCGCCGCGAAGGACCTGCAGGCCCCGTTCGACATCGTGAAGGAGGTCGCGCAGACCGGCAAGCTCCCCGTGGTGCTCTTCACCGCCGGTGGCGTCGCGACCCCGGCCGACGCCGCGATGATGATGCAGCTCGGCGCGGACGGCGTGTTCGTCGGCTCCGGCATCTTCAAGTCCGGCGACCCGGCCAAGCGCGCCGCCGCGATCGTCAAGGCCACGACCTTCCACGACGACCCCAAGGTCATCGCCGAGGTCTCCCGTGGTCTGGGCGAGGCGATGGTCGGCATCAACGTCGCCGACGTCCCCGCACCGCACCGTCTCGCCGAGCGCGGCTGGTGAGCGCCCGGCCCCGCATCGGGGTCCTCGCGCTGCAGGGCGACTTCCGTGAGCACATCGCGTCGCTGACGGAACTCGGTGCCGACGTGGTGCCGCTCCGTCGCCCGGAGGAGATCGGCGCCCTCGACGGCGTCGTCATCCCGGGCGGGGAGTCCAGCGTCATGGACAAGCTCGCGCGCGCCTTCGGCGTGGCCGAGCCGCTGTCCGAGGCGATCCGCGGCGGGCTGCCGACCTACGGCACCTGCGCGGGCATGATCATGCTCTCCTCACGCATCGCTGCGGGCATCCCCGGGCAGCAGACGCTCGACGTGCTCGACGCGACGGTGCGCCGCAACGCCTTCGGCAGCCAGAACGACTCGTTCGAGATCGACATCCCGATGCCGGCCCTCGGCGAGGCCCCGGTGCACGCGGTGTTCATCCGCGCGCCCGTGGTGGAGCAGCACGGCCCCGGGGTCGACGTCCTCGGCGCGCTCCCCGACGGGCAGGTCGTCGCGGTCCAGCAGGGCGCCGTCATCGCGAGTGCGTTCCACCCCGAGGTCGCCGGCGAGGACCGCTTCCACCGGCGCTTCCTCGACCTCGTCCGCGCCGCCTGACGCCGACCGGCCGGTCCCTCGACGGGGTCAGGCCACGCCGGCGGCGACCAGCACCTGCACCACGACGGCCCGGACGGCGAACGCCGCGAACCCGAGGGCGATCACCGCGTACACGACGAGCCGAGCGCGCCGCGGCCGGCCCACCGCACGCAGGATCTCGGCCGCGCTCTGCAGCACGAACACCCGTGTGGCGAGCAGCAGCGGGACGGCGGCCACGGCCCACGTCCCCGTGGTCGGTGCCGCCAGCGCGACGATGCCCCAGGTCACGAGCGCGGCGAAGCCGGCGATGTACGCACCACCGCGGTCGTTCTCCTCCTTGCGACGCCGTCCGCGGTCGGCGACGAGCCCGTCCCACAGCCCGGACCGCACCTGACGACGGCGTTGCACGATCGTGGTGACGTCCTGCGCAGCGGACTGCAGCAGCAGCGCGACGGCGAGCACGGTGACGATGGTGGTGTACCCGTCGCCGGCTGGTGGGACGATGCCGGCGAGCAGGAGCACCGCTCCGGCGGCACCGGCGATCCAGGTGAGTGCCGCGACGCCGAGCACGACCGGCACGAGCGGGACCCGCCGCATCGTCCGGAGGAGCAGTCCGCGCGGGAACTTCGCGAACGAGTGCACCTCCACGAAGCAGACCCAGAGCGCCGCGATGCCGGTCAGGGTCCACCCGAGCGTCTTCGTGACGGCGTTCGCACCGCCCCCGGCAGCGATGTGGGCGCCGAGCACCGTCACGACGAGCGACCAGGCGACGACACCGACCGGCACGGACACGAGGCTCCAGAGCCCGTCGTCCACACGCCGGCGGGCCTCCCACGACGTCGGGTGCTGCGCGAGGACCCGAGCGGACTGCGCGACCCGCTCGGACAGCTGCAGGACCGACCCGGCCGCGAGCATCACCCACTCGTCGTTCGGGTCGAGCTCGAGTGCTCGGTCCATGGCCTCGCGAGCCCGTGGCGCGAGGGCCCCGTCGGTCCACGAGAGGGCGCGGTAGCACTGCGCCGCGTCGGCGAACAGCCGGGCGTCGTGGGGTGCGAGCTCGAGCGCGCGGTCGAGGGCTGCCGCGGACCGGGCGACGTCCGCCGTCGGCCACGCGGCTTCCTCCGCTGCGGACCGCTTCGCGTGCGACCAGCGTGTGTGTGCGAACGCCCACAGCAGGTGCGCGGTCGCCCAGTCCGGCCGGCGCTCGCGCAGTTCCTCGGCCGCGGCCTTCGCCGCCTGGCGCTCGTTCGCGTCGAGCATCGCGTTCACCCGGGCGGACAGTGCGGTGGCGTTGTCGGGGTCGAGCGCGAGGGCGCGCTCGGCGGCGGTGCGACTGGCGGCGTGGTCGTGGCGCGCACGTTCCGCCCGTGCGAGTGTCGCCCACAGCCGGGGGTCGTCCGGTGTGCTCGCGCCGGCGGCGGTGAGCACGGCCCGCGCGTCGTCCGGGCGCTTGAAGCCCAGGAGCGCGTCGGCGCGCTCGACCACGACGTCGACCGCGTCGGCCATCAGAGCTGCTTCTCCTCGCGGAGCCACTCGACCATGTCGTCGTACTCACCGCTGCCGTTGGAGTACTCCGCGACGTTGCGGGCGGTCTGCACCCAGGGGCCGATCGACGGCTTGACCTCCTTGAGGGCGGCGCGCATGTCGTCCATCCGCATCGGCCGCACGGACCCGGTCCGGATCGACTCCGTCATCGCCTTCTCCGCCGCGGTGGTCACGAGGTGCTCCAGGTCGGCGCCGGAGAACCCCTTCGTGCGACGGACGAGGTCGCCGAGGTCGATGCCCTCGATCGGCCGTCGGCGGAGATGGACACGGAGGATCGCCTCGCGGGCGTCGTCGTCCGGCGGACGGACGAGGACCATCCGGTCGAAGCGTCCCGGTCGCTTCAGCGCGGCGTCGACCTCCCACGGGTGGTTCGTGGCCGCGAGGACGTAGACGCCGTCGTTCTGCGAGTCGACCCCGTCCATCTCGACGAGGATCTGGTTGACGACGTTCCGGAACGACGAGAACGTGTTCCCGCTCCGCTTCGCGCCGATCGCGTCCATCTCGTCGAAGAACAGCACGGCCGGCGCGTGCTCGCGGGCCGTGCGGAACACCCGGTGGATGTTCTTCTCGCTCTCGCCGATGAACCGGTCGAGCACGTCGCTGAGCGTGACGGAGATGAAGTGCGCCCCGAGCTCGCCGGCGATCGCGCGGGCGAGGAACGTCTTGCCGCAGCCGGGCGGACCGTACAGCAGCAGGCCGCCGCGGAGCTTCTTGCCGAACGCGGCCGCGATCTCGGGGTGCGCCATCGGCTGCAGGAACGACTCGTCGATCCGCCGCTTCACGACCTCGAGCCCGCCGACGTCGGCGAGTCGGACGGTCTCGCGGCGCAGCTCCGCCACCGGGTCGGCGTCCTCGGCGGTCTCGGCAGCCTCGGCCAGGAGCTCCTCGTCGTGCTCGGCCACGACCCGCTCGACGAACGGCGGCTCGGTCGGGTTCGCGATCGACGCCTCGAGCTCGGACCAGTCGATGTCCTCGTGCCGGTCGCTCGGTGCCGGCGGCGCCGCCGCTGGCGTCGATCCCGGCGGCTCCGCTGCAGCGAGGGCCGCGCGCCGGACGACCGCCTTCGCTGCCTCGTCCTCCGGCGCCTCGCGCAGCACGACGCTCGCCTGCTCGATCGCCTCGCCGTGCCGGCCGGCGTCGGCGAGCAGCTCGGCGTAGCGGACCCGGAGGGTCCGGTCGTCGGGGAGCGCCTGGACGGCGGCCTCGAGTGCGGACAGCGGATCGGTCATGCGTTCCCCCTGGTCGTCCCGGTGCTGCGCCCATCGTACGTGCGTCGACGGGCCCGCCCGCGAGGCGGGGCCGCACCGTGCCTCCAGGCCGCTAAGCTGGACGGGACTTTCCGCAAGACGCAAGGAGCACCGTGTCCGGGCATTCCAAGTGGGCAACGACCAAGCACAAGAAGGCCGTCATCGACCAGCGACGTGCCAAGTCGTTCGCGAAGCTCATCAAGAACATCGAGGTCGCCGCCAAGATGGGCGGCGCCGACCTCTCCGGCAACCCGACCCTCGTCGACGCCGTGCAGAAGGCCAAGAAGACCTCGGTCCCCAACGACAACATCGACCGCGCCATCAAGCGCGGTGCCGGCCTGACCGGTGAGACGATCGAGTACACGACGATCATGTACGAGGGCTACGGCCCGAACGGCGTCGCGATGCTCATCGAGTGCCTCACGGACAACAAGAACCGTGCCGCTGCCGAGGTCCGCACCGCGATGTCGCGGAACGGCGGGACGATGGCCGACCCGGGCAGCGTCGCCTACAACTTCTCCCGCAAGGGCGTCATCTCCGTCACCAAGACCGACGGCCTCGACGAGGACGCCGTCATGACGGCGGTGCTGGACGCCGGCGTCGAGGACGTCATCGACCAGGGCGGCGGCTTCGAGGTCATCACCGAGGCGACCGACCTCGTCGCGGCCCGCACCGCGCTGCAGGACGCCGGGATCGACTACGACTCCGCCGACGCCGAGTTCGTCCCCGGCCTCAAGGTGCCGGTGGACGCCGACACGGCGCGCAAGGTGTTCCGCCTGATCGACGCGCTCGAGGACAGCGACGACGTGCAGAACGTCTACTCGAACTTCGACATCCCCGCGGACGTCCAGGCCGAGCTCGACGAGGACGAGGACTAGCCCGATGCTGCGCGTGCTCGGGGTCGACCCCGGGCTCACGCGGTGCGGCGTCGGCATCGTCGAGGTCGCATCGAACCGCCGCGCCCGGCTCGTCCACGTGACGGTCGTGCGCACCCCGGCGGACATGGCACTCGAGCAGCGGCTGCTCCGCATCGCCGACGGCATCGCCGCCGAGATCGACGAGCACCGTCCCGACGCCGTCGCGGTCGAGCGGGTGTTCGCGCAGGCGAACGTCCGGACGGTCATGGGCACGGCGCAGGCCGCCGGCCTCGCCCTGCACGCCGCGGCGGCACGGGGGCTCCCGGTCGGGCTGCACACCCCGTCCGAGGTGAAGGCCGCCGTGACCGGGTACGGCAACGCGGACAAGCGCCAGGTGCAGACGATGATCGCGCGCGTGCTCGGCCTCGACGAGGCCCCCAAGCCCGCCGACGCCGCGGACGCGCTCGCCCTGGCGGTGTGCCACGCCTGGAGGCTCGGGTCACCCGACACGGTCGGCACGCGTGCCACGAACCTCACCCCGGCACAGCGTGCGTGGCGGGACGCACAGGGCGGCACGGTCGACTCGCCGCTGGCACGCGCCGCGGCCGCGGCCGCCGGTCGCTCGCAGCGTGGCTCGTCGGCATCGTCGGCGGCCGGCCGTAGGCTCGGGGCATGATCGCGAGTCTCCGGGGCACCTGCATCGACATCGCCGGCTCCGGCGTGGTGATCGAGGTCGGGGGAGTGGGCTACGCCGTCACGGTGACCCCGGCGCACGCGCTGACGATGCGCCACGGGTCCGAGGTCTTCGTCCGGACCGCGATGATCGTGCGCGAGGACGAGCACCTCCTCTTCGGCTTCGAGTCCACCGACGCGCTCCAGGTGTTCGACCTCCTCCGCAGCGTGTCCGGCGTCGGCCCGAAGTCGGCGATGGGCGTCCTCGCCCACATGGACCCGGCCCAGGTCGCGAACGCCGTCGCACACGACGACGACGGCGCCTTCCGCAAGGTCTCCGGCATCGGCCCGAAGACCGCCAAGCTCATCATCGTCGCCCTCTCCGGCAAGCTCGCCGCGTTCGAGCAGGCCCCCGTCGTGGCGGCCCGCGGCGGCACCGCGCACCCGGCCGCGACCGACGTCGTCGCCGCCCTCGTCGGCCTCGGCTGGCGCGAGGACGCCGCGCAGCGCGCGGTCGACGAGACCATCGCGTCCGAGCCGGGCGTCGCCTCGATGGGCACCCAGGCACTGCTCCGCGCCGCCCTGGGTGCGCTCCGCCCCGCCGGTGCCGGCCGGTGAGCGGGATCACCGCCGCGGGCGCCGAGTCACAAGAGGAACTCGCGTTCGAGGGGGCCCTCCGCCCGAAGTCCCTCGACGAGTTCGTCGGGCAGCGGAAGGTCCGGGGGCAGCTCGACCTGCTCCTCAAGGCGGCGGCACTGCAGGACCGGACGCCCGACCACATCCTGATGGCCGGCCCTCCCGGACTCGGCAAGACGACCCTCGCGATGATCGTCGCGCACGAGTCCGGTCGGCCCCTGCGGATGTCGAGCGGCCCGGCGATCCAGCACGCCGGTGACCTCGCCGCGGTGCTGTCGTCCCTCGTCCCCGGCGAGGTCCTGTTCATCGACGAGATCCACCGCATGGCCCGCTCGGCAGAGGAGATGCTCTACCTCGCGATGGAGGACTTCCGCATCGACGTGATGGTCGGCAAGGGCGCCGGCGCCACGAGCATCCCGCTCGACCTCGCGCCGTTCACCCTCGTCGGCGCCACCACCCGTGCCGGCCTCCTGCCGAACCCGCTGCGCGACCGCTTCGGGTTCACCGCCCACCTCGAGTTCTACGAGAAGGACGAGCTCGAGCAGGTCCTCATCCGAGCGGCGCACCTGCTCGAACTCGACATCGACCGGTCCGCCCTGCGCGAGATCGCCGGGCGCTCCCGGGGCACACCGCGCATCGCGAACCGCCTGCTCCGACGTGTCCGCGACTACGCCCTCGTGCACCGCACCACCGACGGCATGGCCGCCGTGCAGGGCGCCCTCGACCTCTACGACGTCGACGAACTCGGACTCGACCGCCTCGACCGCGCCGTGGTCGAGACGATGCTGACGCGCTTCGACGGCGGTCCCGTCGGCCTGAACACCCTCGCGGTGTCCGTCGGGGAAGAGTCCGAGACCATCGAGTCGGTCGTCGAACCGTTCCTCGTCCGGGTCGGCCTCGTCACCCGCAGCCCCCGCGGGCGGATCGCCACCCCGCAGGCCTGGCGGCACTTCGACATGACACCCGGGCAGACCGGCCTCGCACAGCCCGGACTGTTCGACGACGACGCCGACTGACGTCCCCGTCCGCGGTCTCGGTGACATGCCACGCACAGACGTGTGCCCTAGACTGCTACGGCCCGAAACCGAGCAACCAGAGAAGGCAACGCATCATGGGTCAAGAAGTCATCCTCATCGTCATCGTCGTGGCGTTCGCGGCCTTCATGTTCTACAACAGCCGGAAGCGCAAGAAGCAGCAGGGCGAGCTCGCCACCAAGATGGTGCCGGGCGCGAAGGTCATGCTGTCCTTCGGTCTGTACGGCACGCTCCTGTCGGTCGACGACGAGAAGGTCACGGCCGACGTCGAGATCGCACCCGGAACGGTCGTCACCGTCCACCGCCAGACCCTGTCGCGTGTCGTCGACGACACCGCGTCGGACATCACCACCACGGCCACGCCCGAGGACGAGCCGGCAGCGCCGAAGCCCGTCGCCGAGCTCAACGGGGAGCCGATCTACGGCGAGCGTGTCGAGTCCACGGACGCCGACACCGACGCTGCGAAGCGCAAGACCGAAGACTGACTCCTCGGCCGCCGGGTCCACCGACCCGGCGGCGACACCTGCCGCCGGTCAACCGCCGTCGGTCCTGACAGAAAGACGAGACGACCGGTGGCACGATCGACACCCGTCAAGAAGGCGATCCGCTCGCTGACCTGGTTGGTGATCCTCATGGCGGTCCTCGCGGGGTTGAACACCGCCGCGTCGGTCCTCGCCGGGAACACCAAGGACGACAGCGGCAAGTGGTTCGAAGGGGCCAGCTGGGTCCCGGAACTCGCCCTCGACCTCCAGGGCGGCACGCAGCTGACGCTCGCGGCGCAGAACACCGAGGGCGGCTCGGTGACGAGCCAGCAGCTCAACCAGGCCGTGAACATCATCCGGCAGCGCATCAACGCGACCGGTGTCTCGGAATCGCAGATCAACACCCAGGGGACGAACAACATCGTCGTCTCCATCCCGGGCAAGCCGGACAAGGCGACGATCGACCGCATCGAGGCGGCGGCGAAGCTCACGTTCCGCCCGGTCCTCTACACCGAGGCGGCGACCAACACCGCGGTGGGCGGCAGCGGATCCTCGTCGGCCTCCGCGACGCCGTACTCCCCGCCGGCATCGCTCGCCGCGACGCCGAGCGCCAAGCCGACCAACGGCAGCGACCTGAACTGGGTCACGCCGGCGCTGCAGGACCTGTACACGAACTACAACTGCAACGCTCCGGACGACGTCACGACGGCGCCGGACGACGAGCCCCTCGTCACCTGTGACCAGGACGGTGCCGCGAAGTACATCCTCGGCCCGGTCGAGGTGTCCGGCTCGGGCATCAGCAACGCCACCTCCGGCCTCGCGACCGACTCGCAGGGCACGTCGACCGGCCAGTGGGCCGTCAACCTGACGTTCAAGGGCAAGAGCTCGGACGACTTCCGTGACGTCACCAGCCGGCTCGTGAAGCTGCAGCCGCCGCAGAACCAGTTCGCGATCGTCCTCGACGGTTCCGTCATCACGGCGCCGGCGTCGAACGCGGCCATCACGAACGGCAAGGCGCAGATCACCGGCTCGTTCACGGCCGACTCCGCGAAGACCCTCGCCGACCAGTTGAAGTACGGCGCGCTGCCGATCAACTTCCAGGTCCAGTCGAACGAGAACATCTCCGCGACGCTCGGTACCGCGCAGCTCGTCGGTGGCCTCGTGGCGGGTCTGATCGGTCTGATCCTGGTCATCATCTACTCGGTCATCCAGTACCGGGCGCTCGCGTTCGTCACGGTCCTCTCGCTCGGTGTGGCCGCGGCGCTGACGTACCTCGTGATCGCGATCATGTCCTGGCGCGTCGACTACCGCCTGTCGTTGGCGGGTGTGGCGGGTCTGATCGTCGCGATCGGCATCACGGCGGACTCGTTCATCGTGTACTTCGAGCGCATCAGGGACGAACTCCGTGACGGCCGGGGCCTCGAGAGCGCCGTCGAGTCGGGGTGGAAGCGTGCACTGCGCACGATCCTGGCGTCCGACTCGATCAACTTCCTCGCCGCCGTGGTGCTCTACATCCTCGCGGTGAGTGACGTGAAGGGCTTCGCGTTCACGCTGCTCCTCACCACCCTGATCGACGTCGTCGTGGTCGTGATGTTCACGCACCCGATGATGCAGCTCATCGCCCGCAGCCGCTTCTTCGGCGAGGGACACCGGTTCAGCGGGCTCGATCCCGCGGCCCTCGGCGCCGTCTACCGCGGTCGCGCGCAGTTCCGCGCGCCGGTCGTCGACGGCAGGCGTCAGCGCAGCGCCGGTGAGGCGCAGCGTCGACAGACGATCGCAGAGCGGAAGGCCGCGCAGGCCTCCGGCGAGAACGGCACGACGCCGGACGGGAAGGACGACTGATGGCCAGCTTCAGCCAGTTCGGCAGCGACCTCTACACGGGGAAGCGCTCGTACGACATCGTCGGCCGACGCAAGACCTGGTACGTCATCGCGATCATCGCGATCGTGGTCTCGCTCGCGGTCCCGTGGCTGCGTGGCGGGTACCAGCTCGGCATCGAGTTCACCGGCGGGTCCGAGTTCACGCTCTCCGACGTGAAGACGCTCGACCAGAACCTCGCCACCGAGACCGTCGAGTCGATCGTCCCCGACGGCGTCCCGCGTGTCTCGCAGCTCGGGACGCACGGCATCCGCGTGCAGACCGGCCAGCTCACCGATCGCGAGACCTCCGAGGTCCAGGACGCCCTGGCGAAGGCCTACGACGTCCCGGACAGCCAGGTGGCCGCGACCTTCATCGGTGCGACCTGGGGTGCCGACGTGCTCAACCAGGCGATCCGCGGCCTCGTGATCTTCCTCGCCCTCGCGGCGGTGTTCATGGCGCTGTACTTCCGCACGTGGAAGATGTCGGTGTCCGCGATGGTGGCGCTCCTCCACGACCTCCTCATCACGGCGGGCGTGTACGGCATCGTCGGGCTCGAGGTCACGCCCGCGGCGGTGATCGGCTTCCTGACCATCCTCGGCTACTCGCTGTACGACACCGTCGTGGTGTTCGACAAGGTCCGCGAGAACACGAGCCAGGAGTCCCACCGCACCTTCGTGCAGTCGGTGAACCTCGCGGTCAACCAGACGCTCGTGCGGTCGATCAACACCTCGGTCGTCGCTCTGCTGCCGGTCGGCGCGATCCTCTTCATCGGGTCGTACATCCTGGGCGCCGGAACGCTCCGCGACATCTCGCTCGCGCTGTTCATCGGCATCATCGTCGGCACCTACTCGACGATCTTCATCGCGTCGCCGATGTACGCGCACCTGCGTGAGAACGAGCCGAAGATCAAGCAGGCCGACGCCAAGAAGCAGGCCGCTGCCGCCAAGCGTCAGCGCGAGGTCGACGCGACGGCGGGCGTCTGATGCCGGCGGAGATCGTCGACATCGACGTCGCCGAGGCCCGTCGGCGGATCGACGCCGGTGCGCGCCTGTTCGACGTGCGCGAGCAGGGGGAGTGGGACGAGGTCCACGCTCCCGAGGCGACCCTCGTGCCGATGTCCGAGTTGGTCGCTCGGTGGAAGGAGATCGACGGCGGCGACGAGCCCGCGATCATCGTCTGCCACTCCGGCGGACGCTCCGCGCGGGTCGTGGCGGCACTCGAGCAGTCCGGGGTCTCCGCGGTGAACCTCGTCGGCGGCATGGTCGCGTGGGAGCAGTCGGGCGCCCCCGTGGTGCGCGACGCCCAGGGCGAACCGCGTCACGAGCACTGACCGGACACGCGTAGTCTTGTCGGATCGAGCTCGGACGGGCATCCCGGGAGGCGCAGCATGACGGACACGCGTGAGTCCACGCCGCAGGACGCCTCTGCGCCGCGGGCAGGGCAGGACACCGGCTCCGCGAGCCGCCCCGGCTCCGCACCCCGGCCGACGAGTCCGCTGGGGCCGAACACGACCGGCAACCTCGGTTCGCTCCGGTCGCTGCTGCCGCGGCTGTTCTCGCGCGCCCAGCCCGCCGGTGCCGTCGACACCCTGATCCGTACCGTCCGGTCGCACCACCCCAAGGCCGACGTGACGCTCATCGAGCGCGCCTACTCGGTCGCGGAACGCGCGCACGACGGGCAGAAGCGCAAGTCGGGCGAGCCGTACATCACGCACCCGGTCGCGGTGGCGCAGATCCTCGCCGACCTCGGGATCGGGCCGATCACCATCGCCGCGGCACTCCTGCACGACACCGTCGAGGACACCGACTACCAGCTCGACCAGCTGCGCGAGGACTTCGGCGACGAGATCGCCATGCTCGTCGACGGCGTCACGAAGCTCGACAAGGTCAAGTACGGCGACAGCGCCCAGGCCGAGACCGTCCGCAAGATGGTCATCGCGATGTCGAAGGACATCCGCGTCCTGGTCATCAAGCTCGCCGACCGGCTGCACAACGCCCGCACGTGGGGCTTCGTCGAGTCGACCTCCGCCACGCGGAAGGCGAAGGAGACCCTCGAGATCTACGCGCCGCTCGCGCACCGGCTCGGCATCCAGATGATCAAGCTGGAGCTCGAGGACCTCTCGTTCGCGGTGCTCCACCCCAAGCTGTACGTCGAGATCGACAGCCTGGTGAAGGAACGCCAGCCGAAGCGCGAGCAGTTCGTCCAGAACGTCATCGGCACGCTCAAGAAGGACCTCAAGGCCGCCAAGGTCCGCGGCGAGGTCATGGGCCGGCCGAAGCAGTACTACTCGATCTACCAGAAGATGATCGTCCGCGGGCGCGAGTTCGACGAGATCTACGACCTGGTCGGCATCCGCGTCCTCGTCCCGACCGTGCGCGACTGCTACGCGATGCTCGGTTCCGTGCACGCGCGGTGGACGCCGCTGCCGGGTCGGTTCAAGGACTACATCGCGACGCCGAAGTTCAACCTGTACCAGTCGCTGCACACCACCGTCCTGGGTCCGCAGGGCCGTGCGGTCGAGATCCAGATCCGCACGCACGAGATGCACCAGCGGGCCGAGTTCGGTGTCGCCGCCCACTGGAAGTACAAGCAGCGCGCGGCCGGCCGTGACGTCGACACCTCGTCGGCGACCGACCAGGACATGGCGTGGCTGGCGCACATCACCGACTGGCAGGCCGAGACGAGCGACCCGGGGGAGTTCCTCGACTCGCTCCGGTACGAGATCGGTGCGAAGGAGACCTACGTCTTCACGCCCCAGGGCAAGGTCATCGGGCTGCCGTCCGGTGCGACCCCCGTCGACTTCGCGTACGCCGTGCACACCGAGATCGGCCACCGCACGATGGGCGCCAAGGTCAACGGGCGTCTCGTGCCCCTCGAGAGCGCCCTGTCGAGCGGCGACGTCGTCGAGATCTTCACCTCGAAGAACCCCGACTCCGGCCCCAGCCAGGACTGGCTGACCTTCGTCCGGAGCCCCCGCGCCCGGAACAAGATCAAGCAGTGGTTCACCAAGGAACGCCGCGAAGAGGCGATCGAGCAGGGCCGCGACGCGATCGCGCGGGCGATGCGGAAGCAGAACCTGCCGCTCCAGCGCATCATGAGCCAGGACTCGATCTCCGAGGTCGCGTCGTCGATGCGCTACGACGACATCTCCGCGCTGTACGCGGCGGTCGGCGAGGGGCACGTCTCCACGCAGTCGGTGATCGAGAAGGTCCTCGGGAACGTCCAGACCGAGACCGAGACGGAAGAGCCGGAGCTCAGCTTCCCCCGCCAGGTCACGAGCCGGCAGCTGCGCAACAGCGACAGCGGCGTCCTCGTGCGTGGCGCGCCGGACATCCTCGTCAAGCTCGCGAAGTGCTGCACGCCGGTCCCGGGCGACCAGATCGTCGGGTTCATCACCCGCGGCCAGGGCGTCTCGGTGCACCAGGCCTCGTGCACGAACGTGAAGTCGCTCATGAACGAGCCCGACCGGATGATCGAGGTGGAGTGGGCACCGTCCTCGAAGTCGGTGTTCCTCGTGCAGATCCAGATCGAGGCGCTCGATCGGTCGGGGCTCCTCAGCGACGTGACCCGGGTGCTGACGGACCACCACGTGAACATCCTGTCCGCGACGGTCTCGACGTCGTCCGACCGGCTCGCGCTGAGCCGCTTCGTGTTCGAGATGGGCGACACGACCCACCTCGACCGTGTGCTCAACGCCGTGCGACGGATCGACGCGGTCTACGACGTCTACCGGGTCAGCGCGGGCTGACCGGACCCCCGGTCGACCAGGCCGGGTCAGCGCGGGCCGACCGAGTGCCCGGCCGCGTCGAGCACGGCCCGCAACCGCCGCTCCGCCTGCCGGGCCATCGGGATCGTCCCGAGCCTCGCGAGGGACCCGGCGACCGCGTCGACCGACACCGCACCGATCGCCAGGAGCCCGACCACCGCTGCCGCGTCCGACGGGTCGAACCCACCGGGCCGGTCCCCGGGGCTGCGCAGCAGGTCGACGACCGTGCGCAGCGGTGTGGTGACGCGGAGGCCACCGAGCACGACGACGTCCTCGTCCGTGATCACGACCTCGCGGACGCGCAGCGCGCCGTCGACGTGCACGCGGACCCGGAGCGGGACACAGGCCTCGAGCGGGGCCGGTGCACGCGAGACGGCACCCCAGACCCACGCGGCCGTCCGGGTGCTCGCGATGAGGCGCGCGTCACGGAGCGCCCACGCCGCGGCTGCCGCCCGGAGCGCCGGGGTCTGCGGTTCGGCGGGGGAGGCCCAGCACGCCCCGACGGCCACGAGCTCGCCGGCGAGGACCGCTGCGCGCACCTCGGCCTCGGGCCAGTCGTCACTCGTCAGCAGCCGGGTTCGGGACACCCGGACATCCTGCCCGACGCGCACGGCGCGTCGACGCGCCCTGTGGAGAGCGACGGACGTGCGGCCGCGACGCGACCACCTGTGGGCCAGGAGGCGCGGGTCGGCCCCGCACCGCGCCTCCTGTCCGTCAGCACGTGCCGTCCAGGGCCGACGTCGTCAGCGCAGCACGTCGGCCCGGTGCACGAGCGCCGCGGCGCCGATGAGCGGACCGTCCTGCGACAGCCCCGTCGGGACGATCCGCACCTTGGTCACGAAGCCGAACTCGACGCGCTCCGCCACCGCCTCGCGCGCGTACTCGAAGAGGTCGGGCGTGACGTGCGAGAACCCGCCGCCGATGGCCACGACCTCGAGGTCGACGAGACTCGTGGCCGCCGCGATGGCCTGCCCGAGGGCGCGGCCGCTGCGCTTGACGGCTGCGACGGCGATCTCGTCGCCCGCCGCGTAGGCCGCGGAGAGCTCCTCGCCGGTGCTGCCCGTGAACCCCTGCCGCTGCGCCCACGCGACGGTCTTCGGGCCGCTGGCGATCGCCTCGAGGCAGCCGGTGCCGCCGCACGCGCAGTGGTCGTCGAAGCCGCCGCACTCGACGTGGCCGATGTGCCCGGCGTTGCCCGTCGGGCCGCTGACGGTCCGGCCGTGCAGGATCAGGCCGCCGCCGACGCCGGTCGACACGATCATGCCCATCACGTGGTCAGAGCCCTGCGCCGCGCCGACCCAGTGCTCGGCGAGCGTGATCGCCAGGCCGTCCATGCGGAGCGTGACCGGGACGCCGGCGGGGACGTGCGCGGCGACGCGGTCCCGGAGCGGGTACCCGCGCCAGACCGGCATGTTGAGCGGGGAGACGAGTCCGTGCTCCTCGTCGACCGGACCGGCCGAGCCGATGCCGACACCGACGAGCGTGGCGTCCGTCGGCAGCGCGGCGAGGGCGGCCGTCACGACCTCGTCGACCGCGGCCTGCAGCTCGTCGGACGTCCGGCCGGGGCCGGTCGGGCTGCGGAACCGCGTGGCGGGGAGGACGACGCCGGCGTCGGTGACGAGGGCCGCCTCGACCTTCGTACCGCCGAGGTCGACGGCGAGGGCGAGGGGGGTGGACTGGGTCGTGGACATGCGCGCTCCGATGCGGCGGTCTGGAGGCGCGGTGCCGGTCCCGCACGCGTCGTCGCGTCCGGTGGGCGCCGGCCCCTGGTGGTGGGTCGGGTGGTGCTGGAGGTCGCGGGGGCTCGCGCCCCGGACCGTCAGTAGGACGTGGTGTCGTCGCCGACGGCCGACGCGGTGCCGGTCTCGGCGCGGTGCGCGACCTCGTCGAGGATGCGTGCCGAGGCGCTCGTGCCGATGCGGTCCGCACCGGCTTCGACCATCTCGAGCAGCGTGTCGAGCCCGCGGACGCCGCCGGAGGCCTTCACGCCGGTGTCGGGGCCGACCGTGGCGCGCATGAGGGCGATGTGCTCCGCGGTGGCGCCGCCGCCGGCGAACCCGGTGGAGGTCTTCACGAAGGCGGCACCGGCGGACCGTGCGGCACGCGATGCGGCGACGATCTCGTCGTCGGTGAGGAAGGCGGTCTCGAGGATGACCTTGACGACGGTGCTGCCCGCGGCGTCGACCACGGCGCGGACGTCGGCCTCGACGCGCTCCCAGTCGCCGGACTTCGCGGCGCCGATGTTCTGCACCATGTCGAGCTCGAACGCACCGTCGGCGAGGGCCTGCAGCGACTCGGCGACCTTGGCCGCGGTGGAGGTGGTGCCGTGCGGGAAGCCGATGACCGTGCCGACGCCGACGCCGGTGCCGGTCAGGCGCTCGACGGCGTGCGCGACGTCGCTCGGGCGGACGCACACGCTGAACACGCGGTACGCGGCGGCCTCGTCGAGCTGGGCGTCGACGTCCGAACGCGTGAGTTCGGGCTTGAGGATCGCGTGGTCGATGAGACCACGGACGGCATCGGCGGTGACGGAGAACGCTGCTTTGTCCACCCGGCAAGCCTACCCGGAGCCGAGCCGCGTACCGTGCCCCGCATGCGCGTCCTCGTCACCGGGGCCACCGGCTACATCGGCGGTCGTCTCGTCCCACGTCTCCTCGAAGCCGGTCACACCGTCCGCGTCTTCGTCCGCACGCCCCGGAAGCTGCAGGACGTCCCCTGGCACGACGACGTCGAGATCACCGCCGGCGACCTGCAGGACGCCGACGCCGTGCGCCGGGCCGTCGCCGACATCGAGGCCGTCTACTACCTCGCCCACGCGATGGGGGCGGACGGCGACTTCGAGCGGGCCGAGCGGGACGCTGCCGAGACCATGGCGCGCGAGGCCTCGGCCGCCGGCGTGCGCCGGTTCGTGTACCTCGGCGGCCTGCACCCCGACGGCGAGCTCTCGAAGCACCTCCGCAGCCGCAAGGAGGTCGGGGACGTCCTGCTCCACTCCGGCGTCCCGACGATCGCGTACCAGGCCGGCGTGGTGATCGGGTCCGGGAGCACCTCGTTCGAGATGATCCGCCACGTCACCGACGTCCTGCCGTGGATGCCGGCGCCGCGGTGGGTCCGGAACCGCATCCAGCCGATCGCCGTCCGTGACGTCCTCTACTACCTCGTCAAGGCGCTCGACATCCCCGCCGACGTCAACCGCACGTTCGACATCGGCGGCCCGGACGTCCTCCGCTACGGGCAGATGCTCAACGGGTACGCCGTGGAGGCGAAGCTCCCGCAGCGCCCGATCTCGCCCCTGCCCGTCCTCACCCCGGGGCTCGCGGCGCACTGGTTCAACATCGTGACGCCGATCCCGCGGAAGCTCGCGAAGCCGATCATCGAGTCGCTCCAGTTCGAGTGCGTCCAGCGCGAGCACGACATCGACGACGTGGTGCCGCGGCCGGAGGGCGGGCTGACCGGGTACCGCCGCGCGGTCCGTCTCGCCCTGAGCCGCATGCGCACCGGCGAGGTCGAGACCAGCTGGCGGAACGCGACGCTCGCGGCCACCCCCGCGGACCCGCTGCCGAGCGACCCGGACTGGGCCGGCCACACCGTCTACGTCGACGACCGCAAGCGCCACTCGGCGGCCTCGGCGGACGACGTCTGGCGGGTCGTCGAGTCGATCGGCGGCGAGAACGGCTGGTACTCGTTCCCGCTCGCCTGGGTGGCCCGCGGGTGGATGGACAAGCTCGCCGGGGGAGTCGGCCTGAACCGCGGTCGCCGCGACCAGAAGCGCCTCGAACAGGGCGACGCCCTCGACTGGTGGCGCGTGGAGCGGCTCGAGCGCGGGCGCTACCTGCGACTGCGCGCCGAGTTCAAGTCCCCGGGCCGCGCCTGGCTCGAGATGACCGTGACCCCCGCGGACGACGGCGGCAGCGACTACCGGCAGCGGGCGATCTACTTCCCCCAGGGGCTCGCCGGCCGCCTGTACTGGTACTCGATCCTGCCGTTCCACGGCGTGATCTTCCCCGGGATGGTCGAGCGCATCACGGCGGCCGCCGAGCGGGAGTCCGAGCACACCGAGTCGACGGGGCGGAACTGGACCCAGCAGAATGGGAACCCGGAACCCGCACACGAGGAGGCAGCATGACCGAGGAACGCACGAGCGTCCTGTTCCTGGGCGACAGCATCACCGAGCAGGGGTCGTGGGACGCCTGGCTGCCCGACGAGCGGACCGTCAACCAGGGCATCGGCGGTGACACGACCGACGGGGTCCTCGCACGCCTGGACGCCGTCGTGGCCGAGCAGCCCGAGGTCATCGTCCTGCTCATCGGCACGAACGACTTCGGCAACCACCGCAAGAGCGTCGAGCACGTCGTCCGCGGGGTCGAGTCCGTGCTCGTGACCCTCCGCCGCGAGCTCCCGGGCGTCCGGCTGCTCCTCGTCTCCATCCTGCCGCGGCAGGCGGAGTACACGGCCAAGATCGAGGAGGCGAACCGGCACCTCCGCCAGTTCGTCGCCACCTGCCACGCCCAGTACCTCGACGCGTGGCCGGCCCTCGCCGACGGCGACCACCTCGACGACCGGTTCACCGACGACGGACTGCACCTCACCGAGGACGGCTACCGGGCCTACGTCGCCGAGCTCGTGCCCGCGCTCGAACGGGTGCGCGAGCTCCCGCCGATGTCCCGGTCCATCCAGGCGATCGACCTCGACGGGGCCACCGCCTGATGGCAGGACGGAAGGGCCGACCACCGGCCGGATCGTCGCTGCACGGCGTACCGGTGGGCGGGGCGGAACCGGCGCGGTCGGGCTCGGCGTCTGGCCGGGGAGCAGGGCGCGAGCTGCCGCCGTTCACCCGGCCCGCCCTCGCCCCGTCGCTGATCGCGGCGATCGTGCTCCTCGCCTGCGTCGCGATCGTCGACTCGTCCGGCTTCGTGTTCGCCCGCTGGGGTGTCACCGTGCTCAGCCTCATCGTCCTCGTCTTCGCCGTGCGGGGGCGGACGTGGTGGGCGGCGCTCCTGATGGCCGCGATCGCCGTCTGCTGGAACCCGCTCGCGGTCGTGCCGATCCCCGGCGAGGTGTGGGCGGCACTGCAGCTCGTCGCGGCCGCACTGTTCATCGTCGTCGGCATCGTCGTGAAGGTGCCGCGCGAGGCGGAGGCGAGCAGCGCCTCCAGGCCCTAGCCCGGGCGACCGACGAGCGGACCGAGCGTCCGCGCGGACGGTAGGATGAGTCGCCGGGCAAACGGGTCCGGCGCACTGATCCGAAGGGTGTGGATGAGCAACGAGACCGAGCCGGTGACCGAGAGTCCTCTGCTGAACCCTCGACCGTCCTCCGGCGGTCTCGAACGTCCCGACGTCGTCGTGCGGAAGGGACGCCTGACGCTCGTCAACGGGCACCTGACGCCGCAGCAGTCGATGATCGAGGACCTCCTGTTCCTCGACGACGCCCTCACCGCCGGTGACGTCGACCACCTGCTCATCCGCGGCAATGACCAACGGCCGGTGATCGCCCTCGACGAGCGCGACCGGCAGCGGGCGGAGAGCGCCGTGATGGCCGCCGCCGCGAACGAGCCCTTCTACGCGAAGCCCCCGGGGAAGCCCGCGGTGCTCGTCATCGACGACGGCCTCGGGTCCGTCGACGAGCCCGTCCTGCGCGTGTTCCGGCCGCGTCTCGAGCCGCTCGGACGCCTGCGCTACGGCGCCGAGACGAGCGTGCAGCTCGAGTTCTGGCGAGTCACCGACACCGAGGTCCTCGCGCCCGTCGAGAACGCCCTGATGCGCCGCAGCCTGCCCGTCGACGAGTTCGTGCTCGTCGACATCGAGCGGTACGGTCGCACCTGGCGCACGGTCGAGCACATGTTCGACGACCACGTGTCCGACATCCGGTTCCCGATCGACATCGTGTTCTCGTGGGTCGACGGCAACGCCATCGAGTACCAGCGGGCACGACAGGCAGCGCAGTCTGGTGCGGTCCTGGGCGAGGGCGACGACGCCCCCGCCCGCTTCCGCCAGATCGACGAGCTGAAGTACGCGCTCCGGTCGGTGCACACGTTCGCGCCGTGGATCCGGCAGATCTACATCGCCACGGACTCCCCGGCGCCCGCCTGGCTCGCCGACCACCCCAAGGTGCGCATCGTCCGCTCCGAGGAGTTCTTCGCCGACCCCTCCGTCCTGCCGACGCACAACTCGCAGGCCGTCGAGTCGCAGCTGCACCACATCCCGGGCATCAGCGAGCACTTCATCTACTCGAACGACGACATGTTCTTCGGCCGCCTGGTCGACCCCTCGGTGTTCTTCAGCCCGGGCTCGGTGACGAAGTTCATCCTCGCGACGACGCGGATCGGCCTCGGGTCGAACAACCCGGCACGCAGCGGGTTCGAGAACTCCGCCCGGGTCAACCGCCGACTCCTGCAGCAGCGGTTCGGTGCGGTGACGACCCGGCACCTCGAGCACGCGCCGACCCCGCTGCGCGCCTCGATCATGACCGAGATGGAGCACGAGTTCGCCGACGAGTTCGCGGCCACCGCGGCCTCACGGTTCCGTGCTGCCGAGAACATCTCGGTGACGAACTCGCTGTACCACTACTACTCGCTGCTCACCGGCCGGGCGATCGTGCAGGAGAACGCCGAGGTGCGGTACATCGACACGACGATGCAGTCCGGTCTGCGGGCGCTCGGCGACCTGCTCAAGAAGCGGAACGCGGACTTCTTCTGCCTGAACGACGGGAGCTTCCCCGAGGTCAGCGACGAGGAGCGGACGCAGCGGGTGACGGACTTCCTCGAGAAGTACTTCCCGTTCCCGGCGCCGTGGGAGCGCCCCGCGGGCTGAGGCCGGACGCGCGCGAGCGCCACGCCGGCACATGGTGAGCAGAAATGGTCGGGTCCACAGTTCGGACCCGACCATTCCTGCTCACGAAGTGCGGCGGCCTACCGGTGGACGGGGGAGACCGGCACGGAGTCGAGCGTGAACACCGGGATGCTCGACGTCACCGGCGCGGGCTCCGCAGCCGCCGGGATCGTCACGCCGGCCGCAGCGAGCCGAGCCTCGGTCTGGGCGGACGACACCGGCTCACCGACCGTGGCGTAGTGCCCGATCGGCACGACCGAGTGCACCACGTTGTGGCCGTAGACGTGCACGAGGTTGAACGACTGCGCGCCGTCCTGCCCTCGGGTACCGCCCTGGTACTCGGTGAGGTCCTGCGTGTAGCACGTGGCGCTCGCGACCGACACCGGGATGCCCGCGAAGACGGCGCTCGTCGAGTAGTGCAGGTGGCCGGCGATGATGGCGATGACGTCACTGCCTTCGACGACCTCGGCCAGGGCGTCCTGGTCGCGAAGCTCGACGAGGACGGCGAGGTCCTGCACGCTCGGCACCGGCGGGTGGTGCATCGCCAGGATGGTGCCGTGCGGCGCCTGCTCCGACAGGACCTCGGCCAGCCAGTCGAGCTGCTCGGGGGAGACCTCGCCGTGGTGAGCGCCGGGCACGCTCGTGTCGAGGGTGATCACCCGGAGGCCGTTCACGTCGTAGACGAAGTCGACCGGACGGTCGGTCGGCTGGAGCCCGAACAGCTCCTGCCGGAAGGCACCGCGTTCGTCGTGGTTGCCCATCGCCCAGATGACCTGTGCGCCGATCCGCCGCGCGGCCGGCTCGACGATGTCGCGGATGCGGGCGTACGCGCCGGGTTCGCCCTTGTCGGCGACGTCGCCCGTGACGACGATGGCCTCGGGACGCGTCCCCGACGACTCGATGTCGGCGATGATCTGGCCGAGCCGCGCAGCTGAGTCGACGTCACCGTAGAGGTCGCCGTCACCCGCCACGAGATGGGTGTCGCTGAGGTGGAGCAGGAAGTGGTTCGGCCTGGGGTGTTCGGCCGTCCGGCTGTCCATCGGGGTCTCATTCCGTTGGTCGGGTGCGTGGTGCAACACAGTGCCACACCGTCCTGGACGAGTCCAGCACGTGTCGGTGAATCGAACGTGAACGCGGCACGGCGTGTTCCCGCACGCACGACGAAACCCCCGCCACCGAGGTGACGGGGGTTCCGATGCGCGGGGTGCCTAGTGCTTCGACTCGACCGCGGGCGCTTCGTGTCCGGCTTCGAGGTCCGGGCCGTGGTGCGCGGCATGCGCAGCCTCGAGCTCGGCCTTGGACACCGGGGTGATCCGGTCCTCGAAGAAGAAGCGCGACATGCTGGCGCGGGCCTTCTGCAGGCTCGAGATCTTGCCTCGGGCGTTCGGACGGATCATGAGCGGCTTGTACTCGTTGAACTGCAGGAGCTTCCAACGCTCGTACTCGTCGAGCTGCTCGTGCACCTCGATGTACTCGCCGTGGGGGAGTCGCACGATGCGTCCGGACTCGTACCCGTGCAGGACGATCTCGCGGTCCTTCTTCTGCAGGGCGAGGCACACGCGCTTCGTGATCCAGAAGGCGACGAACGGGCCGAGGACCGTCGTGGCCTGGATCACGTGGATGACGTGGTCGATCGACACGTAGAAGTGGGTCGCGATGATGTCCGACGACGCGGCGGCCCAGAGGCTCGCGTAGAGCGTGATGCCGGCGGCACCGAACGCCGTGCGGGTCGGGGCGTTGCGCGGACGGTCGAGGATGTGGTGCTCACGCTTGTCGCCGGTGACCCAACCCTCGATGAAGGGGTAGATGAAGATGGCGAGGATGAGGAACACCAGCACCGCGATCGGCACGAGGATGTTGAACGACACCGTGTAGCCGAACCACACGACCTCCCAGTGCGGCGGAACCAGACGGAGCGCACCGTCAGCGAAGCCGATGTACCAGTCGGGCTGGGTACCGGCGGACACCGGGGACGGGTCGTACGGGCCGTAGTTCCAGATCGGGTTGATCGTGAACAGCGACGCGATGAGGGCGAGGATGCCCGCGACGATGAAGAAGAACCCACCGGCCTTCGCCGCGAACGCCGGGAGGATCGGCACGCCCACGACGTTCTCGTTCGTCTTGCCGGGGCCGGCGAACTGCGTGTGCTTGTTGATGACGACCAGCACGAGGTGGACGCCGAGCACCGCGACGAGGATCGCCGGGAGCAGCAGGATGTGCAGCGTGTAGAGGCGGCCGACGATGTCGGTCCCCGGGAACTCGCCACCGAAGAGCAGGTAGGCGATCCAGACGCCGATGACCGGCACACCCTCGATCATGCCGACGATGATGCGCAGACCGTTGCCGGAGAGCAGGTCGTCGGGGAGCGAGTAGCCCGTGAAGCCCTCGGCCATGGCCAGGACCCACAGGATGAAGCCGAACACCCAGTTGAGCTCACGCGGCTTGCGGAAGGCACCGGTGAAGAACACGCGGGCCATGTGCAGCATGATCGAGGCCACGAACAGCAGGGCCGCCCAGTGGTGGATCTGCCGGACGAAGAGCCCGCCGCGGATGTCGAACGAGATGTTGAGCGTCGACTGCAGTGCGGTCGACATCTCGATGCCCTTCAGCGGGACGTACGAGCCGTGGTAGACCACCTCGGCCATGGACGCCTGGAAGAAGAACGTGAGGAAGGTACCGGACAGCAGGACGACGACGAAGCTGTACAGCGCCACCTCGCCGAGCATGAAGCTCCAGTGGTCGGGGAAGATCTTGCGCCCGACCTCCTTCACGAGGCCCGAGATGCTCGTGCGCTCGTCGATGTAGTTGGCGACCCCGCCGATGATGCGGGATCCGCGCTCCGGTGCCGGCTTGGTGGTCGACGACGCGGGTGCGTTGGTGGTCGTGCTGCTCATCAGCGTTCACGCTCCCAGAAGGACGGGCCGACGGGCTCGTGGAAGTCGCTCTGCGCAACCAGGTAGCCGTCGTCGTCGATCGCGATCGGAAGTTGGGGGAGGGGGCGTGCCGCCGGCCCGAAGATGACCTCGCAGTTGTTCGAGACATCGAAGGTCGACTGGTGGCACGGGCAGAGCAGGTGGTGCGTCTGCTGTTCGTACAGGGCGACCGGGCATCCGACGTGGGTGCAGATCTTCGAGTACGCGACGATGCCGTCGTAGCCCCAGTTCTCGTGGCCCTTGGAGGGGTTGAGGTCCTTGGGGTCGAGGCGCATGAGGAGGACGGAGGCCTTGGCCTTCTCCTCGAGCATGTCCTCCTTGTCGAGCATGCCGTCCGGGATGACGTGGAACACCGAACCGATGGTCACGTCGGACGCCTTGATAGGCAGACCCGTCGGGTCCTTCGTCAGGCGCGTGCCCTTCGCCCACATGGTGTGGCGGAGGAGTTCGTTCGGGTCGGCCGCGGGCGCGAGGTCGCGCACGAGGACGATGCCCGGGAGGGGGAAGGCCGCCAGGGCGCCGATCATCGAGTTGCGGATCAGCTTGCGACGGCTGAAGCCGGACTCCTTGTCGGCGAGCTGGAACGCCTCGACCGCCTTGGCGCGGGTCGCGTCGGTGCCGCGGGTGCCGTGGCGGAGCTCGGTGATCTCGCGGTCCACCACGAGCGACTTCGACCAGTACACGGCGCCGAGGCCCAGCGCGAGCAGGGCGAGGGCGATCGAGAGGCCGAGCCAGAGGTTGGCGGTCCGGACGGTCCCGAAGTCGTCGGAGTCGATCGGGAAGGCGACGTAGGCCGCGATCGCGAGGACACTGCCCACGATCGACAGGTAGAAGAACGTGGCGACCTGACGCTCGGCCAGGCGCTGCTTCTTCGGGTCGACGTCGGTGCGGCGTGCGCGGTGCGGCGGCTCGCCCGGGTTCTCGAACGGGTCCGTCGGCAGGACCGCGATCCCGGCCGAGGTGGTGGTCGTGCCGTGCTTCTCGACAGCCGAGGACGAGTTCAGTGCCTCGTCGTCGTGCTCTGCCATGGTGTTCCCTTCAGTGTCGTTCGACACGGACGATCAGTTGGACTTCGCGGTCAGCCAGACGGTCATCGCGACGACCGCGCCGAGTCCGAAGATCCAGATGAACAGACCCTCTGCCACCGGGCCGAGGGAGCCGAGTGCGAACCCGCCGGGCGACTTGTTGTCCTGCACGTACTTGAGGTACGTGATGATGTCGGCCTTCTGCTCGGGGGTGAGGTTCAGGTCGTTGAACACCGGCATGTTCTGCGGGCCAGTGACCATGGCCTCGTAGATGTGCTTGCCGGACACCGACTGCAGGTTCGGCGCGTACTTGCCCTCGGTCAGGGCACCGCCGGCGCCGGCCACGTTGTGGCACATGGCGCAGTTGATGCGGAAGAGCTCCGCACCTTCGGCGGCGTCGCCGTCCTCGCCGTTGGTCAGGCTCTCGGAGGGGACCGCCGGGCCGGGGCCGAGCGACGCGACGTACTCGGCGAGTGCGTCGATCTGCTCGTCCGTGAACTGCGCGGGCTTCTCTTCGGCCTGGGGACCCTGGGCGGCCATCGGCATACGGCCGGTGCCGACCTGGAAGTCGACCGACGCGGCACCGACACCGATGAGGGACGGACCCTCGCTGGTGCCCTGCGCGGAGAGGCCGTGGCAGGTGGCGCAGTTCGAGGCGAAGAGCTTCTGGCCCTCGTTCACCTTCGACTGGCTCGAGGCCGCCACGGTGCTCGTGCTGTCGTCGGCGTTCGCCGTGGAGCTGAACAGCGCGTACGCACCGCCGGTGGTCATGAGACCGACGACGATGAGCGACACGGTCGCCATCGGTGAACGGCGGCCCTTCTTGGACTTGGTTCTGTTGAACATGCGGTGGGGGCTATCCAGTTCCTACTTGAGAAGGTAGATGACGGCGAAGAGGCCGATCCAGACGACGTCGACGAAGTGCCAGTAGTACGACACGACGATCGCGGTGGTCGCTTCCTTGTGACCGAAGTTCTTGGCGGCGAACCCGCGGCCGAGCGTCAGCAGGAAGGCGATGAGGCCACCCGTGACGTGCAGACCGTGGAACCCGGTGGTCATGTAGAAGGCCGAACCGTAGGCGCTGGAGGAGAGCGTCACGCCCTCGTGCCAGAGGTTCGCGTACTCGAAGATCTGGCCGCAGACGAAGATCGCGCCCATGCAGTACGTGACGAAGAACCACTCCGTCATGCCCCAGTCCTTGGGGTTCCAGCTCGTCCGGTGCACCTGGAAGCGCTCGGCCGCGAAGACCGCGAACTGGCAGGCGAAGCTGGACAGCACCAGGATGATCGTGTTCACCGAGGCGAAGGGCACCTCGAGCTTGGCGGTCTCGGTCGCCCAGAGTTCGGGCGAGGTGCTGCGCAACGTGAAGTAGATCGCGAACAGGCCGGCGAAGAACATGACCTCGCTGCCCAGCCACACGATCGTCCCCACGGCAACGGCGTTCGGCCTGTTCAGGACCGGACCGCTGGCGGATCTGGAGAGAGGGGTGCTAGTCACAGACTCCATTATGGCCGAAACCACGGACAGTGTTTTCGCAGCCAACTGGCGGGTCTCTCGAATTCACTACGATCAGAGCATGCTCGACGCTCTCACCTGGCCTTCCGTGATCAGCGCGCTCATGGCGCGCGAAGACCTGACGATCAGCCAGTCCACATGGGCCATGCAGGAGATCGTGGCAGGTCGGGCCACCCCGGCGCAGATCGCCGCCTTCGTCGTGGCCCTCCGTGCCAAGGGCGAGACCGTCGACGAGGTCGTCGGTTTCCGCGACGCGATCCTCGACGCGGCCGTCCCGCTCGACGTGGACCCGATGGCGCTCGACATCGTGGGCACCGGCGGCGACGTCGTCGGCACGGTGAACGTCTCGACGATGAGCGCGATCGTGATCGCCGCCGCGGGTGTCCCCGTCGTGAAGCACGGCAACAAGGCGAGCTCCTCGAAGTCCGGGTCGAGCGACGTCCTCGCCGCACTCGGGCTCGACCTGACGATGGACGCCGCGCGTGTCGCGGACACGTTCCGGCGTGTCGGACTGACCTTCGCGTTCGCGAGCGCCTTCCACCCCGGGTTCGCGCACGCCGGACCCGTCCGCCGCGAGATCGGCGTCCCGACGGTGTTCAACTTCCTCGGTCCGCTCGTCAACCCCGCACGGTGCGAGGCGAACGCCGTGGGCGTGGCGCAGCTCGAGCTCGTCCCGATCATCACGGGTGTGTTCCAGACCCGCGGGGCGACCGCACTCGTGTTCCGCGGCGACGACGGCCTCGACGAGCTGACGACGACCGGGCACAGCCACATCTGGGAGGTCACCGGCGGCCGCGTCACCGAGCACGACCTCGACCCGCGCGACCTCGGGATCGCCCGGGCCCGCATCGAGGACCTGCTCGGCGGCGACCCGGAGCACAACGCCGCCGTGGTGCACCGCGTCCTCGCGGGGGAGACCGGCCCCGTCCGCGACATCGTCCTGCTCAACGCCGCCGCCGGCCTGGTGTCCTTCCGCCTGGCGGAGGACCCGGCCGAGGTCGACCGCCCGATCCTGCAGCGCTTCCGCGAGCAGCTGGTCGTCGCGGCCGACGCGATCGACTCGGGCGCCGCCGCGCGCAAGCTGGCCGACTGGGTGGGCGCGACGCCGGTCGCGTGAGCGCAGACGCAACACAGCGGAGGCGCGGTGCCGGCCCGTGGGACCGGCACCGCGCCTCCAGGCGGTCACCTCAGGACAGGACTACTGGACGTCCTCGTCGACCCAGTCGAACGTCTTCGTGACGGCCTTCTTCCAGAGGCGCAGGGTGCGCTCGCGCTCGGCTTCGTCGAGCTGCGGCTCCCAGCGCTTGTCCTCCTGCCAGTTGGCACGGAGCTCGTCGAGGTTCGCCCAGAACCCGACCGCGAGCCCGGCCGCGTAGGCCGCGCCGAGCGCCGTCGTCTCCGCGACGACCGGACGGACCACCGGCACGTTCAGGATGTCCGCCTGGAACTGCATGAGCGCGTCGTTGGCGGTCATGCCGCCGTCGACCTTGAGCTCGGTGAGGTCCACACCGGAGTCCGCGTTGACGGCGTCGAGGACCTCGCGGGTCTGCAGCGCCGTCGCCTCGAGGGCGGCGCGGGCGATGTGACCCTTGTTGACGTAGCGGGTGAGGCCGACGATCGCTCCGCGGGCATCCGGACGCCAGTACGGCGCGAAGAGCCCCGAGAACGCCGGGACGAAGTACACGCCGCCGTTGTCCTCGACGGTCTTGGCGAGGGCCTCGACCTCCGGGGCGCTGCCGATCAGGCCGAGGTTGTCGCGGAGCCACTGGATGAGCGAGCCCGTGACGGCGATCGACCCCTCGAGCGCGTAGTGCGTCTCCTGGTCGCCGAGCTTGTACCCGACGGTGGTGAGCAGCCCGTTCTCCGAGCGGACGATCTCCGTGCCCGTGTTGAAGATGAGGAAGTTGCCCGTGCCGTAGGTGTTCTTCGACTCGCCCTGGTCGAACGCCGCCTGGCCGAACGTCGCGGCCTGCTGGTCGCCGAGGATGCCGGCGATCGGGACCTCGCGGAGGAGGTTCGAGGACTCGACGTGGCCGTAGACCTCGGAGGAGCTGACGATCTCGGGGAGCATCGACTTCGGCACACCGAAGTCGGCGAGGATGTCGTCGCGCCACTCGAGCGTCTCGAGGTCCATGAACAGCGTGCGGGACGCGTTCGTGACGTCCGTCTTGTGGACGCCGCCGTCGACGCCACCGGTCAGGTTCCAGAGGACCCAGGTGTCGGTGGTGCCGAAGAGCAGGTCGCCCGCCTCGGCCTTCTCGCGCGCACCCTCGACGTTCTCGAGGATCCAGACGATCTTGGTGCCGGCGAAGTACGTCGCCAGCGGCAGACCGACGACCGACTTGTAGCGGTCGGTGTCGCCGTCGGCGAGCTTGTCGACGATCGACTGCGTGCGGGTGTCCTGCCAGACGATCGCGTTGTAGACCGGCTTGCCGGTGTTCTTGTCCCAGACCACCGCGGTCTCGCGCTGGTTCGTGATGCCGACCGCCGCGACGTCGTGGCGGGTGATGTCGGCGCGGGACAGGGCCTGGCCGATGACCTCACGGGTGTTGTCCCAGATCTCCGACGGGTCGTGCTCGACCCACCCGGCGCGCGGGAAGATCTGCTCGTGCTCCTTCTGTCCGACGGACACGATCGATCCGGAGTGGTCGAAGACGATCGCTCGGGTGGAGGTCGTGCCCTGGTCGATGGCGACGATGTAGTCGGCCATTGGTGCTCCTAACGGTCTTGCTCGGGTGGGTGTGGTGAGGGTGGATCAGGCGAGGGGCAGGAGTGCGTACGACAGCCCGGCTGCGAGGGCACCACCGACGAGGGGGCCGACGACCGGCACCCAGGCGTAGGCCCAGTCGCTCGAGCCCTTGCCCTTGATCGGCAGGAAGGCGTGCGCGATGCGGGGGCCGAGGTCACGGGCAGGGTTGATCGCGTAGCCGGTCGGGCCACCGAGGCTGACACCGATCGCGATCACGAGGAAGGCGACCGGGATGGCGCCGAGCTCGGCCGGGGTCTTGCCGTTGGTGAAGGCGATGACCACGAAGACGAGCACGAAGGTGCCGATGATCTCGGTGACGAGGTTCCAGCCGTACGTGCGGATCGCCGGGCCGGTGGAGAAGACGCCGAGCTTCGCGGCCGCGTCGGGTTCCTCGTCGAAGTGCTGCTTGTAGGCCAGCCAGACGATGACCGCACCGATGATCGCGCCGATCAGCTGGGCGAGCCAGTAGAGGAACATCTCACCGATGGTGATGTTGCCCAGGATGGCCTGCGCGAGGCTCACCGCGGGGTTGAGCTGGCCGCCGGACTTGTACGACACGGTGACACCGGCGAAGACCGCGAAGCCCCAACCGATCGTCACCATGAGGAAGCCGGCTCCGAAGCCCTTGGACTTCGTCAGCGAGACAGCGGCGACGACGCCGCCACCCAGGATGATGAGCATCGCCGTGCCGACGAGCTCGGAGAGGAAATTGACGCCGATGCCGTCCATCGGTGACCTCCAGTGCGTGAGGGTGGGGGTCCGGTGGTACAGCGCCGGCACTCCCCGTTGAGTGATTGGGGCCGAGCATACTGACGGGCATCGACGGATGGCGATGCATTCGTGAGGGAAGTGCGCGATTGTGCACGAACGTGCATGGTCGGTGTGCGCCCGCGCATCCGAGGCCGGTGGGCCGCCCCCGGGTCGGTGCACGAACGTGCACACGGGGGGAACGCTCGCCCGGGGCGGCGATGTAGATTGAGGGCACTCCGGTCGACGACGGCGGTGCTGCCTCGCGATCGCCCGCACTCCGTGGAGGTCAGCATGAAGAAGCTCATCAACGATCCGCAGGCCGTGGTCGACGAGACCGTGCGCGGGTTCGCCCGTGCCCACGCCGGCCACGTCGTGCTGGTCGAGGACCCGATCCACATCCATCGCGCGGACGCCCCGGTGTCCGGCAAGGTCGGGATCGTCAGCGGCGGGGGCAGCGGACACGAGCCGCTGCACGCCGGGTTCGTCGGGTACGGCATGCTCGACGCCGCGGTGCCGGGGCCGGTGTTCACGAGTCCCACGCCGGACCCGATCGTCGCCGCGACGAAGGCCGTCGACGGGGGCGCCGGCGTGCTCCACATCGTGAAGAACTACACCGGCGACGTCCTCAACTTCGAGACCGCCGCCGAACTCGCCGGCATGGACGACGTCCGGGTCGAGTCCGTCGTGGTGGACGACGACGTCGCCGTGCAGGACTCGCTCTACACGGCCGGCCGACGCGGGGTCGCCGGCACCGTCGTCGTCGAGAAGTGCGCGGGCGCCGCAGCCGAGCGGGGGGACGACCTCGACGCCGTCGCCGCCGTCGCCCGGCACGTGAACGACGTCACGCGCTCGATGGGGCTCGCGCTCGCCTCCGGCACCGTCCCGCACGCCGGCGAGCCGTCGTTCACCCTCGCCGACGACGAGGTCGAGCTCGGCATCGGCATCCACGGCGAGCCCGGCCGCGAACGCATCCCGATGGCCCCGGCCGACGAGCTCGTGGACCGGGTGCTCGAACCGATCCTCACCGACCTCGCCGCTCCCGCCGGGTCGAAGCTCCTGCTCCTCGTGAACGGCATGGGCGGCACGCCCCTCTCCGAGCTCTACATCGCCTACCGACGCGCCGCCGAGGTCCTCACCGACCGCGGGTTCGACGTCACGCGTAGCCTGGTCGGCGACTACGTGACATCCCTCGAGATGCAGGGGTTCTCGCTCACCGTCACGGTGCTCGACGACGAACTCACCGCCCTCTGGGACGCACCGGTGGAGACCCCGGCACTGCGCTGGGGACGCTGAACCCACCGCACCACGACCCGGCCCGTGAACGGAGCCGGACGCAGGAAGGAACACGAATTGGCGCTCGACACCGCATGGGCCATCGACTGGGTCCGACGCACCGCCGCGACGATCGACGAGCACCGGGCCGAGCTCGTCACGCTCGACCGGGAGATCGGCGACGGCGACCACGGTGAGAACCTCGACCGCGGCTTCCGTGCCGTGCTCGAGGCCGTGGACGCCGGTTCGTTCGACACCCCCGGAGCCGTGCTCAAGGTCGTCGCGACGAAGCTCATCTCGACGGTCGGCGGTGCCGCGGGTCCGCTGTTCGGGACCGCGTACCTCAAGGCCGCACAGGCCGCCGGGGACGCCGCGGAGCTCGACGCCGACACGCTCGTCCAGGTGCTGACCGCCGCCCGTGACGGCATCGTGTCCCGGGGCAAGGCTGCCGTCGGCGACAAGACCATGGTCGACGCCTGGTCGCCCGCGGTCGACGCCGCCGCTGCCGCGGCCGCCGCCGGGGACAGCCCGGAGCAGGTGCTCGCCGCCGCCGCCGACGCGGCCGTCACCGGCGCGGAGTCGACCGACCCGCTGGTCGCCCACAAGGGCCGCGCGAGCTACCTCGGCGAACGTGCCGTCGGGCACCGCGACCCGGGCGCGCAGTCCACCGTGTACATCCTCCGCGCGGCCGTGGACGCCGCGTGACCGTCGGGATCCTGATCGTCTCGCACAGCGCGGCGATCGCGACCGGCACCGTCGAGCTCGCCCGGCAGATGGCGGCGGACGTCCCGCTCGTGGCCGCCGGTGGCACCGACGACGGCGGCATCGGCACCTCGTTCGAGGCCATCACGGCCGGCATCGAGGCACTCGCCGACGCCGAGGCAGTGGTCGTCCTGTGCGACCTCGGCTCCGCCTACCTGACCACCGACACGGCGCTCGACTTCCTCGACGACGACGTCCGGGCGCGCGTGCACGTCTCGCAGGCCCCGCTGGTCGAGGGCGCGGTCGCCGCGGCCGTCGCCGCACAGACCGGTGGCGACGTCGACGCGGTCCTGGCCGCTGCCGCGTCTGCCGCAGGCTCCGAGGCGGACGCGAGTCGTGCCTCCAGTCCGTCCGGCGACGGCCCAGGAGGCGCGGTGCCGGTCTCCGGGACCGGCTCCGTCGACGACGTGGCCGCGTCCGAGACGGTGGAACTCGTGAACGAGAGCGGCCTGCACGCCCGGCCGGCCGCGGAGTTCGTGAAGACGGCCGCCAAGTTCGACGCCGAGGTCCGGGTCAACGGGGTGGACGCGAAGAGCCTGCTCGCGATCATGGCGCTCGCACTGCCCAGGGGGGCGTCGGTGACCATCGAGGGGACCGGAGCCGACGCGCAGGGCGCGGTCGACGCGCTCGTGGCCCTCGTGCGGTCCGGCTTCGGCGAGTAGGGCGCTGCGCCTCCTGCGGGTCAGGTGATCGAGACGGTGCCGGCGAGGTCGAGGTCGGACGGTCCGCCGGTGACCCCGGCGTCGGCGAGCAGCGTGGCGCCGAACACCGCGCTCCAGAACGTCCGCGCGTCGCGTCCGACGCCGCTCCGGCTCGTCCAGCCGTGTTCGGTGACGACCCGCTCGAGGTAGCGCTCCGACTGCCGGAACAGCACCTGCAGGAGCAGTCGCACCCGGTCGCGCTGCGCGGCGTCGTCGCCCGCGCTCGCGAGGGCCCGCACGACGAGCGGCGTCGACGGCATCGCGAGGGCGGTGCGGGCGAGGACCTGCCGGAACGCCACGGCGCTCGTGGCGCGACGCCCGGCTGCCTGCAACCGGGTCGTGTCGCGCAGGAACAGCGCGAACGCGGCGTCGAGCACCAGTCGGTCCTTCGATCCGTAGTGGTGCGTGATCTGGTTCGGGTAGACGCCCGCGGCCCGGGCGATCTCGCTCACGGTCACCGTCCGGTGCTCGGTCGGGCCGCCGGTGCCGCTGAGCAGTCCGGCGGTCGCGGCGAGGATCCGCGCCCGGGTGGCTGCCCCGCGCGGGGTGCCCGGAGCGTCGCTCGTGGTTGCCATGCCGGAATTGTACGTGGTACAACTCAACTTGTTCAATGTACAAGAAGGAGCCTCCCGTGCACATCTCCATCACCGGCTACGGAGCGGTCTCGCCGTTCGGCCACGGCGTCGACACGCTCTGGGACGCCCTGGTCGCCGGCCGCTCCGGCGTGCACGACCTCGACCGGACCGGCACGCACTGGGACCAGGTCCCGATCCGGGTCGGCGCAGCCGCCGCACTCGACGCGGACGGAGCACTCGGGCGGGTCCGGGCGAACCGGCTCGACCGCAGCCAGCAGCTCGCGCTCGTCGCGGCAGAGGAGGCCTGGGCGGACGCCGGTGCCCCGACGGTCGAGGGGGACCGGCTCGCCGTCGTCGTCGGCACCGGGATCGGGGGAGTGGAGACGCTCCTCGACGCCCACGACGTGCTCGGCACCGCTGGCGCCCGTCGCGTGTCGCCCCGCACCGTCCCGATGCTCATGGCGAACGCCGCCGCGGCGCAGATCAGCATCGCGTTCGGTGCACGGGCCGGGGCGTACACGACCGTGTCCGCCTGCGCCTCCGGGGCCGAGGCGATCGCGACGGCCGCGCGGTTGATCGTCACGGGGGAGGCCGACGTCGTCATCGCCGGTGGCACCGAGGCGGCCGTGACGCCGGTGACCATGGCGTCCTTCGCGCAGTCGCAGGCCCTCGCGAGGCCCGGCGACGACGACCCGACGACGCTCTCCCGCCCCTTCGACGCATCGCGCCGCGGGTTCGTGCTCGGCGAGGGTGCCGGGTTCGTCGTGCTCGAGCGGGCCGACCACGCCGCTGCCCGCACCCAGCGCTCGCACGGGACCCTCGCCGGATGGGGCATCACCTCGGACGCGTTCCACATCACCGCACCCCTGGCGGACGGGTCCGAGCAGGAGCGGGCGATGACCGCGGCGATCCGGATGGCCGGGCTGACGGGTACCGACATCGACCACGTCAACGCACACGCGACCGGCACCCCGGTCGGCGACGTCGGCGAGGCCGCTGCGATCGCTCGCGCGGTCGGCACCGGGGCTGTGGTGACCGCGCCGAAGGGCGCCATCGGGCACATGTTCGGGGCAGCCGGGGCCGTCGAGTCGATCCTCGCCGTGCGGGCGATCGAGACGGGGCTCGTGCCGGCGACGCTGAACCTGGAGCACCTCGACCCGGCGGTCGGGCTGGACGTGGTCGCCGGGGCCGCGCGGGAGGTGCCGATCCGGACGGCGCTGAACAACTCGTTCGGCTTCGGTGGGCAGAACGCGTCGCTGGTGTTCACCGCGGCGTGACCCGGCCGCGAGACGGCGGACCCCTCCCGCCTTGACCAGGATACGGCCGGACCCGGGGCTTGCCGCAAGACCCCCGTCGTGCCCCACAATCGACCCTCGTGTCAACGCCGTACCCCGTCTTCGACCTCCCCGAACGCCTCGCCGACAAGGCCGATCCGGCCCTGATCGCCGACGACGAGCGGCACTTCGCCGCGATCGCCGCCACCCTCGACGCCTCGACCACGACGCTCACCCGACGCCTCGACGAGCTCCGCCGGACCCGAGCGGGCGGCGGGGAGTACACGGTGGAGCGCGATGCCGAGGTGCGCCGGGTCACCCGCGAGCTCACGGCACTCCGGCGGTACGGGCTCGACCTGTGCATCGGGAGGATGGTGTTCGCCGACCGCCCACAGCCGGTCTACGTCGGCCGCTCGGGGCTCACCGACGACGACCTCGAGCGGCTGCTCGTCGACTGGCGCTCGGCGACCGCGGAACCGTTCTTCGCGGCGTCGCACGGTGATCCTCGTGGCCTGGTGAGCCGGCGACGCTACCGCTGGCAGCGCGGTCGGATCGTCGACTACTGGGACGAGGCCTTCACCGACGAGGGCCTGCTGCACACCGCGGCCCTGGACGACCAGTCGGCGTTCGTCGCGAGTCTCGGCACCAGCCGCAGCCCGCGGATGCGGGACGTGCTCGGGACGATCCAGTCCGACCAGGACGCCGTGATCCGCGCGGACTCCGCCGGAGCACTCGTGGTGGACGGCGGCCCGGGGACCGGCAAGACCGTCGTCGCGCTGCACCGGGCGGCGTACCTGCTCTACGCCGACCCTCGCGTGTCCCCGCGGCACGGGGGTGTGCTGTTCGTCGGGCCGACGCACGGGCACCTCGACTACGTCGGGGACGTGCTGCCGGCACTCGGCGAGGACGGGGTGCACCTCGCGACCGTGACGGACCTGGTGCCCGAGGGCGCCGACGTCCCCGACGAGGCCGATCCGGACGTCGCGGCGATCAAGGCGGGTGCGGCGCTGACCCGGGCGGTCGAGCGTGCGGTCCGCGGGTACGAGCAGCCGCCGGAGCGCACGGTCGTCGTCGAGACGGACTGGGCGGACGTGCCGATCACGCCCGACGACTGGGCCGACGCGTTCGACGCGGCGGACCCGGGCGACCCGCACAACGCCGCACGCTCCGACGTCTGGGACGCGCTGCTCGAGATCGTGACCACCCGCCTGGCGGGAGCGGCCCCACCCAGGGCGATCCGCGCCTCCGTGGACGACAGCGACGTCCTGCGTGACGCGTTTCGCCGGGCGTGGCCCGTGCTCGACCCGGACGGTGTGGTCGCGGACCTGCTCGCGGTGCCCGAGCACCTGGCGCGGTGCGCGCCCGACCTCACCGCAGCCGATCGCGCACGCCTGCACCGCCCGGACGCCCGCGCGTGGACCCGGTCCGACCTGCCCGTGCTCGACGCCGCCCGTCGGCGCATCGGTGACCCGGCCGCTCCGGCCCGGGAGCGTCGTGCTGCGGCCGCCAGGGCCGCCGAACGCGAGCGGATGGACCGGGTGATCGAGGACCTCGTCGCGGCCGACGATTCCGAGCTGCAGCTCATGAGCATGCTGCGCGGTGCGGACGCACGGAACAGCCTCGACGACGACGCGGTGACGGCGGCACCGGACGCCGATGCCCTGGCGGGACCGTTCGCGCACGTCGTCGTCGACGAGGCCCAGGAGCTGACGGACGCGGAGTGGCTGATGCTGCTGCGGCGCTGCCCGAGCCGGAGTCTCACGGTCGTGGGGGACCGGACCCAGGCGAGGGAGCCGTTCGCCGAGTCGTGGGAGGACCGGCTCGCCCGGATCGGGCTCAGGGACGTCCGGACCGCGCGTCTCCGGATCAACTACCGCACGCCGTCCGAGGTGATGGCGGTCGCCGAACCCGTCATCCGCGCAGCCGTGCCGGACGCGAACGTGCCGACCTCGATCCGCGACTCCGGCGTGCCGGTGCAGTACGGGTCCGCGGACGAGCGGGACGTGGTCCTGGACAGGTGGGCCGCGGCGAGCGCCGACGGGATCGCGTGCGTGGTCGGCGACGCCGGGTACGCGGGGACGGACCGGATCCGTTCCCTGTCCCCGGAGGCGACGAAGGGTCTCGAGTTCGACCTCGTCGTCCTGGTGGACCCGGAGCGGTGGCGCCCGGTCGACCGCTACGTGGCGATGACCCGGGCGACCCAACGACTGGTCGTGCTCAGCTCGGCGTGAGTTCCTGCAGGCCGGTGACGCGCAGGAGGTCGAGCTTGGCGGCGTCCTCGGTGCTGGGGACGGCCGTGTAGACGACGATGCGGAGGTCCCCGCCCGGCACGCTCAGGACGTCGCAGTCGATCTCGATCGGGCCGACGGGGGAGTGCACGCGCTTGCGGCTCGCCCGGTGCTCGGCGACGCGTCCGGTGTCCCAGCGGCGCTCGAACTCGGGGGACTCGCGACGGAGGCGTGCCACCAGCTCGGCGAGGTCCCGGTCGGCGGGGTACCGTCCGACGGCGGCGCGGAGGTCGGCGGCGAGGTCGCTGGAGAACTCCTCCTGGTGCTCGTCGTCCCACTCGACCTCGTCGTGGCCGTGCATGAAGTGTCGCCACACGAGGTTCCGGTCGATGCCGGTGTACCGGGAGGGGTCACCGGTGAGCGCTGCCCAGAGGTCGTTCCACAGGACGATGTCGTGCGCGGCGGTGAACACGGCGAGGGGGACGTCGCCGAGGCGGTCGACGATGCGCTGCACGCCCGGGGTGACGTGCCGGGGGACGACCCGGCGCGACGGCGGCGCGGACCCTGCGACGCGGCAGAGGTGGTCGCGTTCCTCCTCGGTGAGACGGAGCGCGGTGGCGAGTGCGCCGAGCAACTGCGGCGACGGGTTCGTCGCGCGTCCCTGCTCGAGGCGGACGACGTAGTCGACGCTCACCCCGGCGAGCGCAGCGAGCTCCTCGCGACGGAGACCCGGCGTCCGTCGACCGGGCCCGGCCGGCAGGCCGACCGCTTCGGGACGGACCCGGTCGCGCCAGGAACGCAGCACACTCGCGAACTCGCTCATGCCCACCATCCTCGACCCGCGCCTCCCGGCCTGCCTGGTACTGGTGGTCCCACTGTCGAGCGGTGCCTGGGGGACCCGGCCACGGAGGCGGAGGCTGGGGGCATGACAACGACACTCATCACCGGAGCCAACCGCAGTCTCGGGCTCGAGACCGTCCGTCGCCTCGTCGACGCCGGGCACACCGTGTACGCCGGCATGCGCGATCCGGCCACGGGGGACGCGGCGCGTGCCCTCGGCGCGCACGTCGTCCAGCTGGACGTCACCGACCAGTCCTCGGTCGAGCGCGCGGTCGCCGGACTGCCCGGACTCGACGTGCTCGTGAACAACGCGGGCATCCTCGGGACGTCGTTCGGGGTCGACGACCTCGACGCCGCTGCGATCGGAGCCGTGCTCGACACGAACGTGACCGGCGTCGTGCGCGTGACGCAGGCGGCGCTGCCGCTGCTGCGGGAGTCGGCGAACCCGGTCATCGTGAACGTGGCCTCGGGTGTGGGCTTCCCGCGGTGGCTGACGACTCCGGGGCGGGACGAGTACCCGGTGCCGGCGGTGCCGTACGCGGCGTCGAAGGCGGCACTCATCGCCCTGACCGTGCAGTACGCGAAGAACCTGCCCGGGTTCCGGGTGAACGCGAGCGACCCCGGGTACACGGCGACGGAGTTCAACGGCTTCGGCGGGCACCAGACCGTGACCGAGGGGACGGACGCCACGGTGGCGCTGGCGACGCTCGGCGCGGACGGTCCCACGGGGGAGTTCCACGACCGCGACGGGCGCGTCGCGTACTGAGGGGGGCGGGGCGGGCGGGGCGGGCGCCGCGGGGCGGCCCGCGGCCGCTTCGTGAGCAGAAGATGTCGGGTCGGACGGATCGACCCGACACCTTCTGCTCACCAAGTGCGTCCGCACCGCGCGCGGGACGGCCTGGAGGCACGGCTCGCGTCCGACGGGCGAGCTCGCTCGGTCCTGTGACCGGGTCGCAGAGCGCCCGCCAGCGCGTTCCCGTCTGTCAGGATGGCCGGATGCGCGCAGTCCAGTACGACGAGTTCGGTTCCGTCCCCGCGGTCGTCGAGGTCCCGGACCCGGTCGCCCCGATCGACGGGGTGGTCGTCCGGGTCGCCGCGACCGGGGTCTGCCGGAGCGACTGGCACGCGTGGAAGGGGCACGACGACTCGGTGCACCTGCCGCACGTGCCCGGGCACGAGTTCGCCGGCGTGGTGTCGTCCGCCGGCCCCGACGTCCGCGGGTTCGCCGTGGGGGACCGGGTCACCGCGCCGTTCGTCTTCGCGTGCGGCGAGTGCGAGCAGTGCCTGGACGGTGCGACGCAGGTGTGCACCCGGCAGCAGCAGCCCGGCTTCACGCTGCCCGGTTCGTACGCCGAGGCCGTGGTGGTCCCGCACGCGGACGTCAACCTCGTCGCGCTGCCGGACGCCGTCGGGTTCGCCGAGGCCGCCGGACTCGGATGCCGCTTCGGGACCGCGTACCACGCACTGCACGCCCGGGGACGGGTGGCCGCCGGCGAGTGGGTCGCCGTCTTCGGCTGCGGGGGAGTCGGACTGTCGACCGTCATCGTCGCGGTCGCCGCCGGAGCGAAGGTCGTCGCGGTGGACGTCTCGCCCGCCGCGCTCGCACGTGCGGAAGCCCTCGGTGCGGTCGCGGTGCCGATGGACGACGCGGTCGGGGAGGCCGTCCGAGCCGTCACGGGCGGCGGAGCCCACGTGTCCGTGGACGCCTTCGGCAGCCGCGCCACGTCGGTCGCCGCGGTCGCCGCACTCCGGCCTCGGGGTCGGCACGTCCAGGTCGGGCTGCTGCTCGACGACGAGGCCGTGCCGGCGATCCCGATGGGCCGCGTCATCGGCGACGAGCTCGAGCTGCTCGGCAGTCACGGGATCTCGGTGGGGGAGTACGCGGCGATGCTCGACGACGTCGTCGCCGGTCGCCTCCGCCCGTCGGAGTCGATCGGTCGGACGATCGGGTTCGACGAGCTTCCCGAGGCGATCCTCGCGATGGACCGGCCGGCGACGTCGGCGGGCATGACGGTCGCGGTGTTCTGAGCGCCGGAGACCGCCCTCAGCGCTTCGGTCGGTACACGTCCGCCTTCGCGCCGCCGTCGAACACCGTCGAGCTGATCAGCGTCAGGTCGAGTTCGTCCTGCAGCCCCGAGAAGATCCCGTCACCCGCCCCGAGGACCACCGGCAGGACCACCAGGCGGTACTCGTCGACGAGGCCCGCGGCCACGAGGCTCCGGCAGAAGTCCGTCCCGCCCTGTGCGAGGACGTCGGCGCCGTCCTCGGCCCGCAGCCGGTCGACCTCCGCCACGAGGTCGCCGTGCGCCACCCGGGCACCGGTCCAGGTCGCCGCCGCGGGGGAGTCGGCCCCACCCGTGTCGACCGTGGCAGGATCGAACGCACGCTGGCGGGTGAAGATGACCTTCGGGACGGTGTTCATCGCACCGGCGACGGGTGTCGTCGCGTTCGCCCAGAAGCCAGCGATGGACTCGAACGTCCGACGACCGAACGCGTGCACACCGGCGCCGGACACGGTGTCGAGCACCCACGCGGCCGAGTCCGGACTCGCGGCGCGGAACATCCAGTCGGACTCGGCACGTGCACCTGCGACGAAACCGTCGAGGGACATCGACATCTTGAGGACGAGCTTCCGCATCGGACACCGCCGCTTCCGAGCACCGCTCGGCGCTCATGACGGCGATGTTAGAGGGGAGTGGCGTCGACCACCAGAGCGCGGCCGCAGCGCGGCCCGACGGATCTGAGTTGACATAATATGCATTATCGGCGCGATGCGAGTGGGGCCAGGAGGCGCGGATCACCGCAGCTCGTCGGCTCACGCCAGCCGCGCCTCCCGTCCCTCCTGCAGCAGCGATGACCGTCATCCGCGCGGCATCGACCGCTTGGGTCGCGCGGCGCGCGACGTCATCCCCAGGACCGATGACTTCCGCCGTGGTGTCGGTGACCATCGATATCATGCATATCAGTTCGGTAGCGATCTCCAGGAGGCAGGCATGACACCGTCGCGCCCACAGCTCGTCGTCCACGACGACGCCGTCCGCGCGAACACCGCCGTGTTCGCCGACCGGACGGACGGCGGCGTCATGGCCGTCCTCAAGGCCGACGGGTTCGGCCACGGGGCGATCGCCCGGTCGGTCCTCGCCGCCGGAGCGACGTCGATCGGCGTGACCACCATCGACGAAGCGATCGCCGTCCGAGCAACCGTGACGGACGCGCCGGTGCTCAGCTGGCTCAACCCGGTCGACGCGGACTTCGACGGTGCACTGCTCGCCGACGTCGACATCGCCGTCCCGAGCGCGGAGCTGCTCAGTGCCGTCAGCCGCGCAGCAGTCCGGACCGGACGCCGTGCCCGGGTCCACCTGCACGTCGACGTCGGGATGGCCCGCGACGGTGCCGATCCCGGCTCGTGGTCGTCGCTGTGCACCGCCGCACGCGAGCTCGAGCGCCTCGGCACGGTCCGGGTCGTCGGGGTGATGGGCCACATGTCCTGCGCCGACCAGCCCGACGACCCGCAGAACACACGCGAACGGCTACTCTTCGACAACGCGGTCCGCACCGCGCGGCGCCGCGGACTGTCCGGCTTCGTCACGCACCTCGCCGCCACGGCAGCGACCGTCACCGGGGTCGGCGGCCGCCACGGTCTGCACCGCATCGGCGCGGGGCTCTTCGGGATCGACCCCTCCCGGACCTCGACGGACCTGCTGCCGACGCTCTCCCTGACGGCTCCGGTCGTCGGTTCCCGGGTGATCGGCCCCGGGGCCGGCGTCGGCTACGGCCTCGACCACGTCGTCGACCGTCGGACCACCCTCGCGCTGCTCCCCCTGGGCTACGGCGACGGACTCCCCCGTGCGGCGTCCGAGCGGGCCGAGGTCCAGGTGCGCGGACGCCGTCGACCGCTCGTCGGCCGGTTCTCGATGGACATGGTCGTCGTGGACACCGGCGACGACCGGCTGGAGCTCGGCGAGACCGTCACGTTCTTCGGGCGCGGCCTCCACGGCGAGCCGACCGTCCACGACTGGGCAGGCTGGGCGGACACCATCGAGCACGAGATCGTCACCCGGATCGGCACGCGCGCCGCCCGGGTCCACCGCACCGTCACCACCCCGGAGGCCACCGTTGCCTGATCGCCACGACTCCCACACCCCTGCGGCCCGGACCCGGATCGCGGTCATCGGTGGCGGCGCGAACGACGAGCACGAGGTCTCGCTCGCATCCGCGGCCGCGGTCACGCGAGCCGTCCGGGCCCTCGGCTTCGACGCGGTCCCCCTGACGGTCGACCGGACGGGCAGCTGGCGGCACACGAACGGTACCGCGCTGTCCCCCGCGGACGCCGTCGGCGTGCTGACGTCGTGCCGCGCGGCGTTCCCGGTGCTCCACGGGGTCCACGGTGAGGACGGCGCGGTCGCCGGCTTCCTCACGATGATCGGCGTGCCGGTGGTCGGCTCCCCCGTCCGCGCCGGCGCACTCGGTATGGACAAGTGGGTCACGAAGACCGTGGCCGAGGCCGTCGGCGTCCGCACGGCGCCGGGTGTGCTGATCCGCGCTGGAGACGAGATCGGCCCGGTGCCCCTGCGGCCGCCCATCGTCGTGAAGCCGACGACCGGTGGGTCGAGCAACGGCGTGACGGTGGTCCGGACGCCCGACGCGTACGCGGCTGCCGTGGCACATGCTCGGGCTGCAGGCACCGACGTGCTCGCCGAGGCGTTCGTCACCGGGCGCGAGATCGACATCGCCGTGTTCCGCGACGACACCGGGGCGCTCCGCACCGGCGCGACGCTGGAGATCGGCGTCGCCGACGGAGACGTGTTCGGGCGCACCGAGAAGTACGACGGGACCGCACGGTTCACGGTGCCGGCGGCGCTGTCTGCCACCGACGAGGCAGCGATCGACCACGCAACGCGGACCCTCTACGACACGCTCGGGTGCGCGGGTGTCGCGCGGTTCGACTTCTTCCTCACCGATGACGGGGTCGTGCTGAACGAGGTGAACACCGCACCGGGGTTCACCGAGCAGTCGCAGGTTCCCCGGATGTTCGCGGCGGTCGGCTTGGACTACGTCGAGCTCGTGCGTGCTCTGGTGCAGGCGGCTGAACGGGCCGTCTGACCGGCGGACCGTGCCGCCGTGCGATCAGGACTGCGGGTCGACGCTCGTCGGGACGTCGTCGGTGTCGATCTCGAGCGAGGCGTGTTCGCCGCCCTGCTCCTCGAGGTTCTCCTTGTCCGTGTCCGGCTGCTCCGGCTCCTCGCTGTGGGTGGTCTCCTCGGCAGGGTCAGGCTGGCTGTAGCTCATGTGGCGGAAGCTACGCGGGCCGACCTGGGCGCGCGTCCGGCGGTCCGGAACACGCGCTGTGCGGTCCAGGAGGAACGGTGCGGGCCCGACCCGCGCCTCCCGTCCGCCGTGGCGTCGGGACGTGGGGACGTGGGGTGCGACGCGCGGACGCCGAACGCCAGCGAAGCGGATCGGCATCGCTGCCGACCCGCCTCGCTGGCGGACCGCCGCGCGCCGACTCGGGACGGTGATCCCCGGTCAGACGCCAGCGGCGATGTGGACTCAGGCCTGGGACAGCACGACCGCGGTGAGGATGTAGCCGACGATGCCGATGACGATCGCGATGGCCGACAGGATGATGCCACCGAGGACGATCCCCCGACCGGACGCGCGTCGGCGAGCCAGGATGCCGAGGACGAGCCCGATGATGCCGGCGATCACACCGATGATCGCGAGGAAGATGCCACCGACGACACCGATGATGCCGAGGACGAGGCTCGCGATGGCGAGTCCGCCACCCGTGCCGGCCGGTGCTGCACCGGGCGTGTTCGCTGCGGGGTAGTTCGGTCCACCGGTCTGGTCGGCCATGAGGTCTCCTTCGTCGTGGACGCTCGTCATGCGACCGGGTAGCCGCGGGCGGGGTGGCCCAAGCATGAGCGTCAGTCAGGACGGTAGACCGTTCGACCAGCTGGTGTTCAGGTACTCCGCCCGCACCTGTCCCCCGCCTCAGGCTCCGACGTAGGCCGCCAGGTGCTCCCCCGTGATCGTCGACCGAGCCGCGACGAGCTCGGCCGGCGTGCCCTCGAACACGATGCGGCCGCCGTCGTGGCCGGCGCCGGGCCCGAGGTCGATGAGCCAGTCGGCATGTGCCATCACGGCCTGGTGGTGCTCGATCACGACGACCGTGCGCCCGGCCTCGACCATGCCGTCCAGCAGCCCGAGCAGCTGTTGGACGTCAGCCAGGTGCAGCCCGGTCGTCGGCTCGTCGAGCACGATCACCCCGCCGGGGTCGCCGAGGTGCGTCGCGAGCTTGAGCCGCTGCCGCTCGCCGCCGGACAGGGTCGTCAGCGGCTGCCCGATCGTCAGGTACCCGAGTCCGACGTCGACGAGCCGGGCGAGGATCGCGTGCGCCGCAGGGATCCTCGACTCCCCCGTCGCGAAGAACGCCGCAGCGTCGGCCACGGGCATCGCGAGGACCTCGCTGATGTCCTTCCCCCCGAGCCGGTACTCGAGCACCGACTGGTCGAATCGCTTCCCGCCGCACTCGGCGCACGGGGTCGCGATGCCGGCCATCATGCCGAGGTCCGTGTAGATGACCCCCGCGCCGTTGCACGCCGGACACGCACCCTCGGAGTTGGCGCTGAACAGGGCGGGCTTCACACCGTTGGCCTTCGCGAAGGCCTTGCGGATCGGCTCCAGCAGCCCCGTGTACGTCGCCGGGTTGCTCCGCCGGGAGCCGCGGATCGCGCCCTGGTCGATCGCGACGACACCGTCGCGCGGTGACAGCGACCCGTGGATGAGCGTGCTCTTGCCGGAGCCCGCGACACCCGTCACGACCGTGAGCACCCCGGTCGGCACGTCGACGTCCACACCCTGCAGGTTGTGCGCGTCAGCACCCCGGATCTCGAGGACGCCGGTGCGTTCGCGCACGACGTCCTTCACCGACACCCGGTCGTCGAGGTGCCGACCGGTGACCGTGTCGCTCGTGCGGAGCCCGTCGACCGGCCCCTCGTAGCAGAGCGCCCCGCCGTTCGTCCCCGCACCCGGCCCGAGGTCGACGACGTGGTCCGCGATCGCGATGACCTCGGGCTTGTGCTCGACGACGAGCACCGTGTTGCCCTTGTCGCGGAGGCGGAGCAGGAGCCCGTTCATCCGCTCGATGTCGTGGGGGTGCAACCCGGTGCTCGGTTCGTCGAAGACGTAGGTGACGTCGCTCAAGGACGACCCGAGGTGCTTCACCATCTTGACGCGCTGCCCCTCTCCCCCGGACAGGGTCCCCGTGGGACGGTCGAGCGAGAGGTACCCGAGGCCGATCTCGACGAAGGAGTCGACCGCGTCCCGAAGACCATCGAGCAACGGCCCGACGGTCGGTTCGTCGATCCCCCGCAGCCAGGCGGCGAGGTCGGTGATCTGCATCGCGCAGACGTCCGCGATGCTCTTGCCGGCGATCGTCGACGACCGTGCGACGTCGTTCAGCCGGGTGCCACCGCAGGCCGGACAGGTGGTGAAGGTGACCGCGCGGTCGACGAAGGCCCGGATGTGGGGCTGCATCGCTTCGCGGTCCTTCTGCAGGAACGAGCGCCGCACGCGCGGGACGAGCCCCTCGTACGTCATGTTGATGCCGGCGATCTTCTGCTTCGTCGGTTCGCGGTACAGGAAGTCCTGGCGTTCGGCGTCCGTGAAGTCACGGATCGGCGTGTCCTTGTCGAAGTACCCGGACTCGGCGAACATCCGGACGTTCCAGCCGTCCGTGCCGTACCCGGGGATCGTGATCGCCCCGTCCGACAGGGACTTCGTGTCGTCGAACAGCTGCGTGAGGTCGATGTCGGTGACCGTGCCGCGGCCTTCGCAGTCGGCGCACATGCCGCCGAGCCGTGAGAACGAGACCTTCTCCGCCTTGGCGTCCTTGCCCTTCTGCACGGTGATGGCACCACCGGCCGTGACCGTCGCGAGGTTGAAGGAGAACGCGTTCGGGCCACCGATGTGGGGCGTCCCGAGGCGGCTGAACAGCACGCGGAGCATGGCGTTGGCGTCCGTCACGGTGCCCACCGTCGAGCGGGGATCGGCGCCGATGCGTTCCTGGTCGACGACGATCGCGGTGGTGAGGCCGTCGAGCACGTCGACGTCGGGGCGTGCGAGCGACGGCATGAAGCCCTGCAGGAACGCGCTGTACGTCTCGTTGATCATGCGCTGCGACTCCGCCGCGATGGTCGCGAAGACCAGTGAGCTCTTGCCCGACCCGGACACGCCGGTGAAGACGGTCAGGCGACGCTTCGGGAGCTCGACGTCGACGTCGCGCAGGTTGTTCTCACGTGCACCACGCACCCGGATGCGGTCGTGGGTGTCAGCGGCGTGCTCGGCACTCGGTTCCATGCCCACAGGGTAGCGGTGACGTGTGACGTTCCACAGGACGGTTCCGCACCGGAACGAGCCGGCGCGTCAGGACGGCGCGTGGGTGCGGACGAGGCCCAGGAGCTCGGCGGGCTCGAAGGGCTCGTCGGTGGCGTCGAGCTCGTCGGCCGTCCACCAGCGCGACTGCAGGATGTCCACGCGCTCGTCGTCGGTCCACTCGGCGTCCGACAGCGTGAAGCCGGGCGTCCGGACGACGTAGAACTCCGCGTGGCCGCGGTCGTGGTCGGCCAGGTCCCACTCGACGGTGAAGTCCCACGACCACACCGGCTCCCCCGGGTCTTCGATGACGATGCCGGTCTCCTCGCGCAGCTCGCGGATCGCGGCGTCGCGGTGGTCCTCGCCGGGGTCGACACCGCCGCCGGGCGTGATCCAGCGGTGCGCTCCGTCCGACGACGGGGAGTTGGTGTCCATCAGGAACACCCGACCGTCGGGGTCGAGCAGGATGATCCGGGAGGTGCGGCGCAGGCCGGGCTTCGCAGTCACCCGTCCGACGTTAGCCGACGAAGCCGCTGACGTCGCCGACGAGCTTGGTGTGGTCGGCGGGGATCGGCTCGATCGCGGCCGCGGCGATCTCGGCGGCGAACTCGGAGACGCTGTAGAGCTTGCCGACCTCGGCACGGCGGCCCTCGATCGCGCCCGGGTTGAGGCGGTTGAGGAGCGTGGCGGTGATCGTGCCCTCGATCATGTCGCCGGAGACGACCACGAACTCGATGCCCGCGGCGTCGAGCTGCGGCACGAGTTCGCGGAGGGCGAGCTCGCCGGCCCGCTTGCTCTTGGCGACGGGGACGTACTCGTCCATCGTCTCGGCGGTCTCGACGAAGTGGGCCTGGTGGCTCGTGACGAACACGACGCGCGATCCGGCGGGCATGTGCGGCACGGCGGTCTGCAGCATGTCCACCTGCGCGTCGCGGTTCAGGCGCAGCGCGTAGTCCTCGCCCAGGCCGGACTCCATGCCACCGGAGGCGTTGAGCACGAGCAGGTCGATGCCGCCCCACTCCTGCACGACGGTGTCGACCATCGCCTGGACGGAGTCGTGGTCGGTCAGGTCCGCACCGACGGCGAGTGCCGACCCGCCCGCGGCGACGATCTTCTCGGCGATCTGCTCGGCACGCTTGGCCTTGTTGCGGTAATTCACGACGACGTTGGCGCCGGCCTCGGCCAGGTACCCGACGGTGTCGGCGCCGATGCCGCGGGACGAACCCGTGACGAGGGCGCGCTTGTCGGCGAGGGATCCGGGGGCGAGGGGGTTGCTCACAGTCGTGTTCTCCAGGTCTGGTTCGGCGGGTCGGCCGCCGACGAGCCTACCAACCACCGCGCGGGCACAGCGCGGACTTGATATGTTGAACGGAGTTGGACCGGCCGTCGCGACGCAGCGAGCAGCCGCGCGCGACCGAGGGAGGGAGATCGCGTGAACGGGATCGATTGGATCCAGACCGTCATCTGGATCGGACTGGTGCTCCTGCTGGGTGTGGTCGAGATATTCACGCTCGACTTCATCTTCATCATGCTCGCGGCCGGTGCTGCCGGCGGGCTGGTCGCCGCACTCCTCGGCGCACCGTGGTGGCTGTCGGCCATCATCGCCGCGGGCGTCGCCCTGCTGTTGCTGTCGGTCGTCCGGCCGCGGCTCCTGACGGCACTCGGCCGGAACGCCGACCCGCACCGCACCAACGTCGAGGGACTCATCGGGCTGCCGGGCACGGTCGCCGTCGCCTTCACCGCGTCCGCCCCCGGCCAGGTCCGCCTGGCCAACGGCGAGACCTGGAGCGCCCGCATCTCCGCCGACGCCACAGACCGAACACCGCCGCTCGGGACCCCCGTGGTCGTCGAGTCCATCGAGGGGTCGACGGCCGTCGTCCGCCTCGGAGAAAGGGCCACCTCGTGACCATCTCAGCCGGGACGATCGCACTGCTCGTCCTCATCCTCGTCGTCGTCATCTTCGTGATCGTCGTCCTGTCCCGCGCGATCCGCATCGTGCCGCAGGCGACCGCGGGGATCGTCGAACGCCTCGGGAAGTACCACAAGACCCTCAACCCCGGGTTGAACCTTCTGGTGCCGTTCATCGACCGACTCCGGCCGCTGCTCGACATGCGCGAGCAGGTCGTGTCCTTCCCGCCGCAGCCCGTCATCACCGAGGACAACCTGGTGGTCTCGATCGACACGGTCGTCTACTTCCAGGTCACGGATGCCCGCGCCGCCACCTACGAGATCGCCAACTACCTCGGCGCGGTCGAGCAGCTCACGACCACCACGCTCCGCAACGTCGTCGGTGGCCTCAACCTCGAAGAGGCCCTGACCAGCCGCGACAACATCAACGGCCAGCTCCGCGTCGTGCTCGACGAGGCGACCGGCAAGTGGGGCATCCGCGTCGGCCGCGTCGAGCTCAAGGCGATCGAGCCGCCCGTGTCGATCCAGGACGCCATGGAGCAGCAGCTGCGTGCCGAGCGCAGCCGTCGTGCCGCCATCCTGCAGGCCGAGGGGACGAAGCAGTCCCAGATCCTCGAGGCCGAGGGGCAGCGGCAGGCCGCCATCCTCGCGGCCGAGGGTGACGCGAAGGCCCAGGTCCTCCGTGCCGAGGGTGAAGCGCAGGCGATCGCCACGGTGTTCGACGCCATCCACACCGGCGACCCGGACGACAAGCTCCTGTCGTACCAGTACCTGCAGACCCTGCCGAAGATCGCCGAAGGCACCGCGAACAAGCTCTGGATGATCCCGAGCGAGTTCACCGAGGCACTGTCCGGCATCGCGAAGGGCTTCACCGCCGGGCGCACCGGCAGCGGACCGATCGCCGGCGGCGGCGCCGGCGGCGACTTCCTGTCGCGGATCTCCAAGCTCGCGAACGAGAGCCTGGCGAACAGCGCGGCCGCCGATGCCGCGGCCGGTTCGGTCCCCCGCCCGGACGCCACGGCGGCGGACATCGTCCCCGAGTCCGAGCTCGACCAGCGTCTCGCCGAGTCGAACAAGAGCGTCGACGCGCACCTCGCGGCGTCGGACGAGGCCGCGGCCGACGAGCTCCGCGACGCAGCGAAGGACGAGCACCACGGGAGCGCGACCGACGCCGGCCCCGACGCCTCCGGGCACCGCACGAGCGACGGTTCCGGCCGCCGCTGACCGCCACCACGACGACGCCCGCCCCGGGAGACCGGGGCGGGCGTCGTCGTCGTGTGCGGGTCAGGCGCCGCGTCGTGCGCGCAGGAACTGCAGTCGCTCCTGCAGGAGCTCCTCGAGCTCTTCACGCGAGCGTCGCTCGAGCAGCATGTCCCAGTGGGTCCTGGGGGCCTTGACGTCCTCTTCGGCGACCTCGACGGGGATGCCGTCGTCACCGAGGAGTCGTCCTTCGCGACCGGAGCGGGGCTCCGACCACGTCTGGGGGACGTCTGCATCCGCCGAGAAGACGATGTCGAACGTCTCCCCCGATTCCGTCTGGTAGACCGCACGCTTGCGGTCCGAGAGCTCGACGCCCTCTTCGCTCTGGAGACTCTGACTCCCGAGCCGCATGCCGCGGAGACTCCGATCAGCCATGTGTGTGCTCCTCTCGCTCGTCTGCCCTCCACAACACTGTCCCACGCGCCCGCACTCCCGGACCGGCGCATTCACAGTCCTCTCCCAGTGCGGGGCCGCGGCCGGGGCGCTCAGGCGCGGCGAGCAGTGCCGCGGCGGCTCCAGGGCGCGCAGGCGAGCAGCGTGAGGAGCCCGCCGAGCGAGAGCAGGAGCGCGATCGATCCGGACGCCAGGGTCGCCGGGGTGGTGGTCGTCCCGAGCGGCACGTCCGTGATCATCGAGGTCGCGGTGTACGCCGGCACCCGGTCGATCGTCCGTCCGGTCGGGTCGATGACCTGCGACGCCCCGACGGTGGAGATGTTCACGAGCGACCGACCGGTCTCGATCGCCCGCATCCGAGCGATCTCCAGCTGCTGCAGGTTCTCGTCGGTGCCGTCGAAGTCCGCGTTGTTCGTCTGCGCCAGGATGACCTGCGCTCCCCCGCGCGCCATGTCGGTGGCGAGGCCGTCGTCGACGATGTCGAAGCAGATCGCGATACCCGCCCGGACGCCGGCGACCGACAGCACGTTCGGCTTCGTCCCCGGGGTGTAGTCGCGCTGCAGCAGCCCGATGAGCGACGGCGCGAGCTTGGAGAAGAACCAGCGGTCCGGGACGTACTCGCCGAAGGGCACCGGGCGCTTCTTGTCGTAGGACGACTGCCAGCCGTCCTTCGTCCACACGAACGAGGTGTTGTGCAGGACCCCCGAGGACGTCTGCGTGATGGCGCCGGCGACGATCGGCGCCCCGACAGAGTCGACGACCTGGTCGAGAGCCGACGCGATCACCGGCTGCTGGCGCGGATCGAACTCGGCGGAACCCTCGGGCCAGACCACGAGGTCGACCCCCTTCGCCTCGACGTCGGTCGCCGCGACCTGCGCGCTCAGCACCGCCCCCGGCGCCGCCCGGTCGAAGTACCCGGCGGGGCCGTCACCCTGCACCGACTCGATCCGGATCGTGCCGTCGGTGGCGGTCGGCCACGCGGGCACGGCGAGCACGGCGGCGACGAGCAGTCCTGCCGTCGCCACGCGGACGGGCACCCGGACGGCCCGGCCGGGACCGCGGGGCACGACCAGGGCGAGCGACACGACGACCGCGACGCAGTACACGACGACGAACGTCACCCCGAGCACGCCCACGTAGGCAGCCAGGTGCGTGAACGGGCCCTGCGACTGCGAGAGACCGACCCGCCCCCAGGCGAAGCCGCCGTAGGGCCAGCTCCCCGAGAACCACTCGCGTCCGGTCCAGAGCGCGGCGACGACGGCCGGGAGGCCCCACACGCGTCCGGCGGTGGACGGCACGACACGCGCCACCCAGCGGTACGCGAGGGCGATCGCGACGCTGCCGAGGGCGAAGAACGCGGCTTCGAACAGCGCGAGCGCGAACCACGGGACCGGGCCGAGGTAGCGGCCGGCCCACGAGATCGCGGGGATCCAGAAGGCCGCGCCGGAGACGTACCCGAGCCAGGCGGCGCGCCGGGCACGCTGGCCCATCGCGGCGAGCAGCATGCACGCGAGTGCCGGGTAGGCGAGGAACCACCAGCCCGGCGACGGGAAGGCGAGTGCGAACAGCACGCCCCCGATGACGGCGAGCGGGAACGCCTGCGCGAGCGGCAGGGCGGCGAAGTCGGACCGGCGGCCCACCGGCGGGCGCACGGCAGAACCACGACCGCCCGCCGCGGACCCACGCCCAGCGGTCGCGTCCTGACCAGAGGCGACGGAGGCAGTGGAGGCGGCGCCCTGCGGGCGCACGTCGGACTCGGGAACCGGCACCGTGCCTCCTGTCAGACCGCCGCGTAGGCGACGATGCCGCGGCGCACCGCGTCCGTCGCCCGCCGTGCGGTCTGGGCGAGGTCGTCGTCGCCGGCGTTCCGGATCTGGTCGAGCAGGTCGATGACCTGCTTCGACCAGCGCACGAAGTCACCGGCCGGCAGGTCGAGCGTGCGCAGCACGTCGTCGAGCGCGGAGCCGGACGCCCAGCGGAACATGCCGACCGCGGCGGCCGGGGTCGGCGGCTGCGACCCGGCGAGGCGGGCGTCGCGCTCGATGTCGTCGAGTCGGGACCAGATCGTGAGGGTCTCGTCGAGTGCCGGACGGAACGCCCCGCGGGGCAGGGCGTGCTCGGTGCCGGGCGCGTCTTCTCGGCGGGGCTGGTAGACGATCGTGGCGGCCATCGCGGCGAGCTGCGCCGGGGTGAGGTCCTTCCAGACGCCCGCCTCGAGGCACTCGGCGACGAGCAGGTCGCGCTCACCGTAGATCCGCTGCAGCCGACGCCCGCCGGCGGCGACCGTGGCCTCGCCGTTGCCGGTGTCGACCAGGTAGCCGAGCTGCAGGAGCACGTTCGTGACCCGGTCGAACGTGGTCGCGACCGCACCCGTGCGGGAACGGATCTGCTGCAGGAGCTTGTCGTTGGCGCGCTTGAGCTTGTACCAGCGCTCCGACCAGCGCGCATGGGCCTCTCGGTCGGGGCAGGCGTGGCAGGGGTGCCGCTGCATGCGCCGTCGGACGTCCGTGATGGCGGCCTGCCGTTCGGCCCGGGCGCCGTGCGAGGCCTCGCGCCCACCGGGGACGTTCGTCCGCTCGAGGTCGGAGAGTTCACGGCGCAGGGCCGCGTACTCGGTGAAGTCGCCGAGGTGGCACTGCATCGCCTGCTGGTAGCCGTCGAGGGACTCCTGCTGCGACCGGACCTTCCGCGCGAGGTCGACGACCGAGCGGTCCGCCTGGAACTGCGCGAACGACGTCTCGAGGACCTCGCGCGTGCGCTGCCGACCGAACTGGTCGATGAGGTTCACGGCCATGTTGTAGGTCGGCTTGAACGACGAGTTCAGCGGGTAGGTGCGGCGGCTCGCGAGCGATGCGACGCCCTGGGGGTCGAGGCCGTCCGACCACTGGATGACCGAGTGCCCCTCGACGTCGATGCCACGACGCCCCGCGCGACCGGTGAGCTGCGTGTACTCCCCCGGCGTGATCGGGACGCGGGCCTCGCCGTTGAACTTCTCGAGCTTCTCGAGGACGACCGTGCGGGCCGGCATGTTCACGCCGAGCGCCAGGGTCTCCGTCGCGAACACGACCTTGAGGAGCTTGCGCTGGAAGAGGTCCTCCACCACCTCCTTGAAGGCCGGCAGGAGCCCCGCGTGGTGCGCCGCGACGCCGCGCTCGAGGCCCTCGAGCCACTCCCAGTAGCCGAGCACGGCGAGGTCCTCGTCGAGGAGGGTGCGACAGTGGTACTCCGCCGTCTCGCGGATCTCGTTGCGTTCCTGCGCCGTCGTCAGCGACAGCCCCGACCGGAGGACGTTGCGGACCCCCTGGTCGCACCCGTTCCGGCTGAACACGAAGAAGATCGCGGGCAGGAGCATCCGCTCGTCGAGCATGTGGGCGATGCGCTCGCGGTGCAGCTTCTCGGTGCGCGGACCACGACGGTCGTGGTAGCCCCCGCGCCCCCGGCCGCCGCGGTGTCCGCCGCCGTGCCGTTCGCTGCGCGAGGCACCGCCGACGAGCCGGAGCAGCTCCGGGTTGACGCGGTTCGTCGCCGCGGCACCGCTGGAGTCGAACAGGTCGACCATCTTCGAGCCGACGAGCACGTGCTGCTCGAGCGGCACGGGGCGGTCCTCGGAGACGATGACGTCGGTGTCGCCGCGGACGGTCTGCAGCCAGTCGCCGAACTCTTCCGCGTTGGAGACCGTGGCGCTGAGGGAGACGAGCCGGACCTCGGTCGGGAGGTGCAGGATCACCTCTTCCCAGACGGCACCGCGGAACCGGTCGGCGAGGTAGTGGACCTCGTCGAGGACGACCCACGCGAGGTCGTCGAGCAGGTCGGAGTCCGCGTAGATCATGTTCCGCAGGACCTCGGTCGTCATCACGACGACGCGTGCCCGCGGGTTCACGTTCGTGTCGCCGGTGAGCAGCCCGACCTCGGACTCGCCGTAGACGTCGACGAGCTCGGCGTACTTCTGGTTGCTCAGGGCCTTCATCGGCGTCGTGTAGAACACCTTCGCCGTCGGCTGCCGCATCGCCAACCAGATCGCGAACTCGGCCACGATCGTCTTGCCGGCCCCGGTCGGCGCGGCCACGAGGACGCTGCGCCCCTGGTCGAGCGCGTCGCACGCGGCGAACTGGAACGGGTCGAGGTCGAACCGCAGGTCGGCGCGGAAGAGTTCGAGGTTGCGGGACCGGTTCCGGACCTTCGCCGCCCGGAACCGTTCGGCAGCGCTCGGCTCCGTCGTGCTCACAGGCCGTACTCTTCGTCGAGCTTCGCCTGGCGCTTCGCCACCCGGCGGTCGTGGAGCCAGGCCACCGCGCACGCGGCGACGTACAGCACGATCATCGGCACGGCGAGCAGGAACATCGAGATGACGTCGGCGCTGGGCGTCACGATGGCGCAGAAGACCAGGATGCAGAGGATCGCCACGCGCCAGGACTTGATGATCGAGGACGCGGACAGCACGCCGACGAAGTTCAGCAGCACGAGGAACACCGGCAGGACGAACGCGATGCCGACGGCGACGATGAGCTTGATGACGAAGTCGTAGTAGGCCTTGGCGTCGACGATGGAGGTGTCCTGGCTCGACACGAAGCTGCCGAGGATGCCGACCACGTGCGGCAGGATGTACCAACCGAACCAGCAGCCGGCGAAGAACAGCGGGATCGCGGTCCCGAGGAAGCCCCACACGTACTGCTTCTCACGTCGCACCAGCGCCGGGACGATGAACGCCCAGATCTGGTAGAGCCACACAGGACTCGCGATGACGATGCCGATCGTGATGGCGATCTGCAGCTTCAGGTCGAACGCGCCCGTGATCATCGGGAAGTTGAGTTCGGCCGTGTGCCCGCCGACCTTGGCGAGCTGGGAGACCGGGGACCGGAGCGCGTCGAGCACGAACGGGGTGAGGAACCACCCACCGACCGCGGCGACGACGATCGCGATCACTGCGCGGAACAGGCGGTTGCGCAGCTCGATGAGGTGCTGCCCGAGCGACATGCGGCCTTCGGCGTCCTTCGTCGGACGCCCGGTCCGCCTCGCTCGCCCGCGCGCGGTCGTCGAAGCCATGGGTCGATCCTACGGGGTCGGGACCGACAGTCGGCCGCGACGTGCGTTCGCACAGGAGGGTCACGGGCCTGGAGGCGCGGGGCGGGCCCGCACCGCGCCTCCCGTCCGTCGGTCAGCACGTTGGCGGCGGGGCCGACGCGTGTCCGGTCCGGCGGTCGCGCGCGGTCCGGCGGCCGCGCTCGGTTCGAACCACGGAACCGACGTCGAACCACGTCGCGGTGCCGGTTCGACGTCGGTTTCGTGGTTCGACGTGCGCGACACGCAGCGCCGGTCCGGCGGTCGCGCGCAGCTCAGTCGGCGGCGAGGGCCGCCGCGGCGAAGTCGCGCACCGCGGCCCGTGCAGCCGGCGGGTCGAGCACGACCGCGCGACCGGGCAGCCCAGCGACGAGCCGCACCACACCGTCGAAGCCGTTCGACGCCGCCAGCCGGATGCGCACCCGGCCGTCGGTGTCGGGCGCGTCGGCCGTGTCGGCGAGGAAGTCGGCCACGAGCGGCAGCGACGAGGAGTCGAGCTCGACGGTGACGATCACGTCCTCGGCTGCCTGCTGGAACAGCGTGTCCGGGATCACCACGTCGTCGATCGACTTCTCCGCCGGGCGGTCGTCGACCCGCACGCCGGACATCCGGTCGAGCCGGAACGTCCGGAGGGCCTGTCGGTCGAGGTCCCACGCCCGCAGGTACCAGTCGGTGTCGATCGACTCCACACGCAGCGCGTCGACGCGGCGGGTGCTCCCCTGCGTGCGCGGACCCGCGTACTCGAACGCGAGCCCGCGGCCGTCGGCCATCGCCTTGCGGATGACCGCGAGGGCGACGTCGTGCAGGTCCTGCCCGACGGCGACGTTCGCGGCCGCGCCACCGGCACCGCGGGACAGCTTCGCCATGAGCGCGCGGATGGCGTCGCGGTCGGCGGCCTCGGGCAGGGCGGACAGGTACTGCAGTCCGGCGATGAGCGCCGACGCCTCGCGCGCCGAGAGCCGCGGGGAGTCGTCGATCGCGACGAGGTTCGTCAGCACGATCATGTCGTTCTGGTCGAAGTCGTCCCAGGCGATGTCGAACAGGTCGCCGTGCTGGTACTGCATCGTCTCGCCGGGGACGCCGGACACCGCGATGAGCTCGACGGCACGGCGGATCCGGGTCTCGGGGACGCCGAAGTGCCGAGCGGCCTCGGCGACCGAGACGCGTTCGCGGTCGATCAGGTACGGCACGAGGGCGAGCAGGAACGCGAGCTTGTCCTGCGCCTGGAGTGGTTGCTGCTCAGCCACGGGGGCTCCCGTCCTGGTCGGCGGCGGGTTCGGCGTGGTCGGCGGCGGGCTCGGCGTGGTCGGCGACGAGGGCCCGCAGGCGCTCGGTCACCCGGTCGCGCAGGTCGTCCGGCTCGAGCACGCGCACCTCGGGCCCGAAGGCGGCGAGCTCCTCGGCGAGGATCTGGGGGTCGACGTGGTGCAGGACGAGGACGCCGTCGTCGTCGGTCTCGGTGTCCCGCCGGCGGGCGAGCCGACGTTCGGCGTCCGACCCCGGTGCGACCCGGATCCGGGCGGTGCGCGCCGCCCAGATGCGCTCGAGCTCCGCCAGCGCGCGTTCGCCCGCACCGGCCGGGGCCGGGTGCTGCCCGACCTCGTACTGGGCGACGGGCCCGACGATCCGGGAGAGCAGGTAGTTCTTCTCGCTGTCCGTCGCGAACTCGTGCGCGGCGAGCATCCAGCGGCCGCCGTGCTGGACGAGGGCGACCGGGGCCACCGCACGCCGACGCGGCTCGTGCTGCCCCGGCGTGATGTAGTCGAAGCGGACCGCGGCGGACCGGTCGAGCGCCGAGCGCAGCGGCTCGAAGGCGACGTCACGGGCGCGGAGCCGCGGGGCGTACGCATCGACGCCGAGGGCCCCGGCGCCGTCGTCCTCGGATCCGGCGGACCGCACCTTGAGCAGGCCGCGACGGGAGTCGGCGGAGAGCGCCCCCTCGCGCCAGGCCATCGCGGCGAGGGACAGGAGCGCGGACTCGTCCGGCGTGAAGCGGACGTCGACGGGCAGGTCGTACTCGCCCTTCGGGATCCGGTAGCGGAGCGTCTGGTTGTTGCCGGCGGCACCCGGGGTCTCGATGGTCTCGAGCGGGATGCCCAGCTCGCGGACGTCGTCCTTGTCGCGCTCGAACTGGCGCTCCAGCGAGGCGTTGTCGCCGCCCCTCGTGAACCGCTGCCGGTAGCCCTGCACGTTGGCCAGGATCTCGGACTTCGTCAGCCCGGACTCCGTCGAGAGCAGCGCGAGCACCAGGCTGAACAGCCGTTCCTCGGCAGGCACACGGGGCACACGGGTCGCTGGCACGAGCCGATCCTACGGCAGCGCGGGTGCACCGGAGTGCACCCGCGCCGCGGTCCGTGGACGGTCCGGGAGGGTCAGGCGGAGATCTTCCCGAGGACGTCGATCACGTACGCGTACGCCGCGCCCTGCTGGTGCACGATCGTGAGCACCTGGTCGCCGACACGGTGCCCGACGATGGCGTTCCGGACGCCTTCCTGCACCTGGCCCTTGGTGAGCGGCACGGTCTGCGCGCCCGAGCCGTCGGTCCAGCTGGAGCCGGCCACCGAGGCGTCGGTGCCGTCAGCGGGCCACGACACGGCGGTGTACTTGATGACGGCGGTGTCCTTGTCGGTGAGCTCGGCGCCGTGCCCCTTGCGGAGCAGGTGCGTCTCGTCCGACTTCGGCGCGGACCACGAGGGGATCGTGATGCCGGGCGCGCCCGACGGCGCGAGTACGACGGCGGGCATCCCGTCCCCGGCGAGCTGCGGCGTGCCGGTCGCGCGGGCGTCGAAGGCCTTCTTGACGTCGATGACGGCGATGACGGCGTCCTCGGTCTTGGTCGACGAGGTCCCTGTGTCGCCGGTGGTCGAGGAGCTCAGGGCGCTCTTCGGCAGTGCGACGGCGAGGCGGTCACCGACGTGCGCGCACTCGAGGGAGGCACCGAGCGCCCCGTAGTTGTCGGCGCCCGCGGTGATCGGGGCGGTCTGGCCGGAGTACCCGCTCGTCTGTGCGACCTCGCCGGTCGCACCGTCGACGAGGGTGTACTCGATCACGACGGGCGTGCCGTCCTCGATCTCGCGGCCCTCGCCCTGGCGGAGGACCGAGACCTGGGTGCCCTTCGTGGTGAGGCCGCTCGGGATGTTGACCTTCGGCTCCTTGCCGAACGCACCCGTGGCGGTGACCGCCTCGGACGCGGCACCGGGAGCGGCGCAGCTCGACGGCGTGGAACCGGCCCCGCTCGCCGCGCACCCGGTGAGTGCTGCGGCGAGGCCGATGGTGACCAGGAGTGCGGGGATGGTGCGCACGGACCCTCTTTCCGTTCGATGCAGGACGGGCACGTCGCGTAGCCTACCGGTCGTCCTCAGCAGCGCCGTCCGCGTCGGACGCGGCGGGTCCGGCCTCGGCTGCGGCGACCTTGCGGGCCTGCGCTGCCGCCTGTCGCGCGACCTTGCGGAGCTTCTTGTCGCTGGCCGACCGCTCGCCGACGGCGCCGGGCGTCCAGGCCTCGACGTCCTCGTCGGAGAACTCCGCCTTGCCTGCGCGACGCTTCAGGTTCGGCAGCACGACACCGTCGGCCAGCCGGCGTGCCGTGACGAGGAACCCGGTGTGCCCGACCATTCGGTGGTCCGGGCGGACGGCGAGGCCCTCGACGTGCCAGGTGCGGACCAGGGTCTCGCTGGACTGCGGGTCCGTGAAGCGCCCGGTGTCGCGGAGCGCCTCGGCCGTGCGGGACAGCTGCGTGACGGTCGCGACGTAGCAGACGATGAGACCACCGGGGACGAGGGCGTCCGCTGCGGCGTCGACGCACTCCCACGGCGCGAGCATGTCGAGGACGACCCGGTCGACGCTCTGCGGTTCGGCGGCGCCGGGCAGCTCCTCGACGAGGTCACCGACCGTGACCGACCAGTTGTCCGGGACGGCGCCGAGGAAGGTGCCGACGTTGCCACGGGCGATCGCGGCGAACTCCTCGCGGCGCTCGAACGACTGCAGCTGTCCGGTCGGTCCGATCGCCCGCAGGAGGAACAGCGAGAGCGCGCCGGAACCGACACCGGCCTCGACCACGCGGGCGCCCGGGAAGACGTCGGCGAAGGCCACGATCTGAGCGGCGTCCTTCGGGTACACGATGGCGGCACCGCGCGGCATCGACATCACGTAGTCGTTGAGGAGCGGACGCAGCGCGAGGTACTCGTCACCGGTGCTCGCCCGGATCACCGACCCGTCCGGCTGCCCGATGACGTCGTCGTGCCGCAGGACGCCGCGGTGCGTGTGGTACTCCCCCGCGACCTCGAGCGACAGGGTCGTCAGCTTGCCCTTCGGACCGGTCAGCTGCACGCGGTCACCGGCGCGGAAGGGTCCGCGCGGCGGGGTGTGCGGTGCGCCGCCCGCGGTGTGCGGCAGCGACTCGGTGGGGTTCGGGAGCGCGTCGGTCATCGTGCGACCTCCTGGGTGCGGGCGGCGAGGGCCGGGCCGGTCAGCTCGACGAGCCGGTCGACGTCGACGTCCGCGAGGGTGGTGAGGTGGACGTCGCCGCCCGTGATGTCCGACAGCGGGACGATGTGCTCGACGGCCACCGTGACCGCGCCGGAGGCCACGGCCGAGGCCACGCCGGTCGCCGAGTCCTCGATCGCGACGCACGCGGTCGGGTCGACGCCGAGCTGTGCGGCGGCGGACAAGTAGGCGTCGGGGAAGGGCTTCGGCCGCTCGACGTCGTCACCCGCGACGACGACCCGGAACCCGCGGGCACCGAGCGCATCGGCGGCGACGAGCGCCATCTTCCGACGGGACATCGTGACGAGGGCGGTCGGGATGCCGCGGTCGTGCAGGCCCTCGATGAGCTCGCGGGCACCGGGACGCCACGGCAGTTCACCGTCGCGCAGGCGCACCATCACGTACTCGGTCATCCACTGGATGATCTCCTCGACCTCCATGTCGACGCCCTTGTCGCGGAGGATCTCCCCCGAGCGCTCGAGGCCGCTGCCCACCAGGGCGAGACCGTCCTCGTGGGTCCAGACGACGCCGTAGCGGTCGGTGAGTTCGACCTGGGACTGCTGCCAGATCGGCTCGGTGTCGATGATCGTGCCGTCCATGTCCCACAGCACGGCTGCGGGCGGGACGAGGGCGGAGGGTTGCGCGGTCACGGGCGACGAGTCTACCGGGGCGGTCCGCCCGCGTTCCGCTCACCGCGGACGCGTGGACGCACTCCGGTCGAGCGGCCCTATCCTTGTTGCTGCGAATGTCCGGTCGCGCGCGACCTGCGAGCCGCCCGCGCCCCGCTCCACCACCAGGAGGTCCCGTCCGTGCCACAGCACTCCCCCTTCAGCGACGGTCGACTGCTCGTCGTCGCCTTCGAGGGCTGGAACGACGCCGGAGAAGCGGCGAGCGGTCTCGCCAGGCGCATCGTCGAGTCGCTCGAGCTCGACGAGCTGCGCGAACTCGACGGTGAGCGGTACGTCGACTACCAGTTCAACCGCCCGAACGTCGGCACGGACGAGAACGGCGGCCGGGGCATCCAGTGGCCGCGGATCGTCCTGCACGGTCCCGGTGCCGAGGGTCGACCCGTGATCGGAGCCACCGGCTCCCCGTCCGAACGCGACGTCTACGTGCTCGTCGGCCCGGAGCCCTCGCGGACCTGGCGCGGCTTCTGCGCGGAGATCATCGACCTCGCGGACGTCTACTCGATCGACGCCGTCGTCTTCGTCGGCGCGATGCTCGCCGACGTCCCGCACACGCGACCCATCTCGGTGTTCGTGTCGAGCGAGAACGCGGGCGTGCGTGCCGCGTTCGACGTCGACCGCTCCTCGTACGAGGGCCCGACCGGGATCCTCGGGGTGCTCGCCGACGCGATGGACAGCGCCGGCCTCACCACGCTGTCGCTCTGGGCCTCGGTGCCGCACTACGTGCACAACTCGCCGTCCCCCAAGGCGACGCTCTCGCTGCTCGACAAGATCGAGGAGCTCACCGACGTCACGGTCCCGCGGGGATCGCTGCTCGACGACGCCACCGAGTGGGAGGAGGGCATCGACGCCCTCGCCGCCGACGACGAGGACATGGCGTCCTACATCGGCCAGCTCGAGCAGGCGCGGGACACGGTCGACTCCCCCGAGGCCTCGGGCGACGCCATCGCGCAGGAGTTCGAGCAGTACCTCCGCCGCCGCGAGCGCAAGGACGGCAAGGACGGCGGGACCGCCGGGGGCGAGGGGTTCCGCCCGCCGCCACCGTCGCAGTAGACGCGACCGCACGGACGGACGGGAGGCGGGGGGGCCCCGGGCCCCCCCCCGCCCCGCCCCCCCCCCGGGGCCGCCCGGCCCCCCGCCCCCCCCCCCCCCCGCCCCCGGGTTAAACCGCGGGGTGGGCCCCCACCCGCCC
>NZ_JBIVBW010000004.1:22955-68900 GCF_044746255.1 Curtobacterium sp. NPDC086286 | reverse complement strand
CGGCCCGGGCCCGCCGGGAGACCGGGGCGGGGGTGCGGCCCAACCCGCCCGGGTGCGCGCGGGGGCCCCCCCCCCCCCCGGGCGGGCGGGGCGGCGGGGGCCCCGGGGCCCCCGCGCCTCCCGTCCGTCACACGGTCGCGTCCCGTCCGCGCGAGCGGGCACTTTCGGTCACGCTCGGCGCCTGGAGTCGGGCGACTCCGCCCTCTCGGCGAACGTGAGCGGCATGTCCTGCCCGCTCGACGAACGGGGGCGGCCGGTCGCGTCAGCCGAGGCGGATGCCGAGCAGGGCGTCGACCAGGTCCACGAGGTCCGGCGTGACCGCCGTCCCGCCGGCGATCGCCGTGTCGACCGCGGCGACGGCGCCCGGCGTGTCGAGGTCGTCCGCGACACGGGCACGGACCCGGGCGATGACCTCGGCCGCGTCGTCGGCGTGTCCCGCGTCGCTCCCGGAGGCCCAGGCGTCCCACGTTGCCAGGCGCGTCGTGGCGCTGGTGAGCTCGGTGTCGAACCACTCCCAGTCGTCGGAGTACTTGTGCGACAGCAGCGCGAGGCGGATCGCACGCGGGTCGGCGCCGTCGTCGAGCAGCCCACGGACCGTGACGAGGTTGCCGAGCGACTTCGAGATCTTCTCGCCCTGGTAGGCGATCATCCCGGTGTGCACGAACGCCTGCGCGAGCGGCTGGTGCGCGAGCGCTGCGGCGTGCCCGGCGCTCATCTCGTGGTGCGGGAAGACGAGGTCGCTGCCGCCGCCCTGGACGCTGATCGGCAGGCCGAGGCGGTCGCCGGCGATGACGCTGCACTCGATGTGCCACCCGGGGCGCCCGGGGCCGACGGCGGAGTCCCAGCTCGGCTCGCCCGCTCGTGCGGCGCGCCAGAGCAGCGGGTCGAGCGGGTCGCGCTTGCCCGCACGGTCGGGGTCGCCGCCGCGCTCGGCCGACAGCGCGAGCATGGTCTCGCGGTCGAGGCCGCTCTCGTCCCCGAGCGACCAGGCCTCGGTCGGGCGGTTCACGTCGAAGTAGAGGTCGTCGCCCGCGGACTCCGGCGTCGGCACCGCGTAGGCGTAGCCGGTCTCCTGCAGGAACGCCACGGCCTCGGCGATGCGTTCGACCTCGTCCGTCACCGCGACGAAGTCGTCCGGCGGCAGGACCCGCAGCGCCTCCATGTCGCGCCGGAACAGGTCGATCTGCGAGGCCGCGAGCTCGCGCCAGTCGACGCCGTCCCGCGCTGCCCGTTCGAGGAGCGGGTCGTCGACGTCCGTGGTGTTCTGCGCGTACTCGACCTCGAACCCGGCGTCCCGCCAGACACGACCGAGCGTGTCGAACGAGAGGTAGGTCGCGGCGTGGCCGAGGTGCGTGGCGTCGTACGGGGTGATGCCGCACACGTAGAGCGCTGCACGCTCCTCGCCACCGGTCGGGTCGACGGGCTTGCCGGTCGCCGTGTCGTGCACGACCGGGCGGGGCGCGGTGCCCGGGACATCGGGGACGGACGGGACCTTCCAGGCCCTCACGGCTGGATCACTCCGAGCGACAACAACACGATGAGAACGATACCGAGTGCGATGCGGTAGACGACGAACGGCATGAAGCTGCGCTTGCTGATGTAGTTCATGAACGCCGCGATCACGACGAAGCCGACGACGAAGGCGACCACCGTGGCGATGAGCGTGTCGACCACGCCGAACGGTGCGCCGGTGTCACCGAGGCTCGTGGCGGCCTCGTACAGGCCGGAGAGGAACACGGCGGGCACGGCGAGCAGGAACGCGAACCGGGCGGCCGCCGGGCGGGTGTAGCCGAGCGCGAGCCCCATCGACACGGTCGCGCCGGAACGCGAGACGCCGGGGACGAGGGCGAGCATCTGGGCGAGGCCGATCAGGATCCCGCCGCCGAACGTCATGTGCTCGATGCGCCGGACCTTCTTGCCGACGACGTCGAGCACGCCGAGCACGATGCCGAACACGATGAGGACGATCGCGACGATCCACAGCGACCGGAACGTCGTCTCGATCGAGTCCTTGAGCAGCAGGCCGGCGATGCCGATCGGGATGGTCCCGAGGATCACGAGCCACCCGAGACGGGCGTCCGGGTCGTTCCGGGGCACGGTGTTCCCCGACAGCGACCGGAACCACCGGCCGACGATCCGGGTGATGTCGCGCCAGAAGTAGATCAGCACGGCGGTCTCGGTGCCGAGTTGCGTCACCGCGGTGAACGCCGCGCCCGGGTCCTGCGCGTCCGGCAGGAACAGCCCGACGATGCGGAGGTGGGCGCTGGACGACACCGGGAGGAACTCGGTGAGCCCCTGGACGAAGCCGAGGAAGATCGCCTCGAGGATGTGCACGGCTCGGGCCTTTCGGGGAGAGTCGGTTCAGGACACCGCCGGACCGGCGACCATGCACAATATCAGTACGTGGCGAGGAGGTCTCCGAGGACCCGCCGCCCGAACGCCAGCGAGTCGAGCGGCACCCGTTCGTCCACGCCGTGGAACATCGCCGGGAAGTCCACACCCGCCGGCAGCTGCAGCGGCACGAACCCGTAGCCCGCGATCCCCAGCGTCGACAGGGCCTTGTTGTCCGTCCCGCCCGAGAGCAGGTACGGCAGCACCGGAGCGCCCGGGTCGTGGCGGCCGAGGACGTCGCGCACGGCGTCGACCAGGGGGCCGCCGAAGTCCTGCTCGAGCCCGATGTCGCGGAAGGACATCACGACCTCGACGTCGTCGCCCGCGAGCTCCCGGACACGCGCCAGCACCGTCTCCTCGTCGCCGGGGAGGCACCGGATGTCCACCAGTGCCTCGGCGTGGTCGGGGATGACGTTGTGCTTGTACCCGGCGGTGAGCACCGTCGGGTTCGTCGTCGTGTGCAGGGCCGCGTGGATGAACCGCGACGCCGACCCCGTGGCCAGCGCCACCTCGTCCGGGCCGGTCACCGTCGGGTCCACCCCGAGGAACCGTGCGACCTCGGCCACCATCGCGTCGGTCGTCGCCGACAGCCGCACCGGCCACTCCTCGCTGCCGATCCGGGCGACCGCCGCGGCGAGCTTCGTCACCGCGTTGTCGTGGATGACGTGCGACCCGTGCGCCGCGGTGCCGGTCGCGACGAGCTTGATCCACATCAGGGCCTTCTCGCCCGTCTGCAGCAGGTACGCACGACGGTCGCCGAGGGTGATCGAGTAGCCGCCGACCTCGCTGATCGCCGCGCTCGCACCCCGGAACACCTCGGGGTGGTTCTCGACGACGTGGTGCGAGCCGAGGACTCCCCCGGCCTCCTCGTCGGCGAAGTACGCGATCACGAGGTCGCGCTCCGGCGCTCCCTGCTGCTCGATGACGTCCGACAGCGACGTGAGCATCATCGCGTCCATGTTCTTCATGTCGACCGCGCCGCGACCCCAGAGCATGCCGTCCCGGACCTCGCCGCCGAACGGGTCGACCGACCAGTTCGCCGGGTCCGCCGGCACCACGTCGAGGTGACCGTGCACGACCAGCGCGGACTTGTCGCGGTTGCGTCCGGGCACCCGCGCCACGACGCTCACCCGGTCGGGTTCGGACTCGAACAGCTGCGGCTCGAGCCCGAGCGCACGGAGCTTCGCCTCGACGTAGTGCGCCGCCTCGGTCTCGCCGCGGGACTTCCCCTCGCCCCAGTTCGTCGTGTCGATGCGGATGAGGTCACGGGCGATCGCCGCGGTGGCCTCGAGGTCGGTCAGCGTGGCCTCCGGGTTCGTCATGGCCCAACGCTACCGGTCCGCGCCGACGGCCCCGGCGTCGGACGTCACAGCAGGACGCGCCCGGGATGCGCCGCTGTGTTCATCGGGCGTTCAGACCCGTGCTAGTGTCTTCTCTCGGCAGGAACGCCGGGGAAACAGCCCGGAACGACGGCCGACAAGTGAAGAAACACCTGTCCGGGTGGCGGAAATGGTAGACGCGCTAGCTTGAGGTGCTAGTGCCCGTATTAGGGCGTGGGGGTTCAAGTCCCCCCTCGGACACAGGAAATGGGATGCCCCCTGGCCTTTCGGCCCGGGGGCATTTCCTGTTGTGTCTTCCCGGCGAGTGCCGCCGTCGCTTCGCTCGGGGCGTCACCGCCTCAGCCGCGCCAGTTCGCTGCGCTCACGGCGGGTGCGGGGTGCGTCCGGCAGGTGGGTGGGTGCCGGTTCGCTGGGGTCGCGGCGGGCGCGTGACGAAACGGGGCGGGCGGACTCTCACCTTCGGCACCGCAACCCGATGACCCGAGTCGACGGCCACGTCCCCGCTCGGTGCCGCGGGCCTGGCTGCCGCAGGAACCCGAGAGCCCGAATGCACCACCACCCTGTCCGATCCCGCGACCGACGCGGATCCGTCCTCCTCGCGGCCGGGATCGCCGCCGTGGCCGCCATCGCCGCCGGCATCAGCGCTGCGGTCCCCGCGTCCGCCGCCGCCGAGTACACCACGAACGCGACGATCGACGGTCTCCGCTTCACGTCCCAGACCGTCACGTCCGGCAGCGCCGCCGAACTCTCCGGCACGTGGTCACTGCCGGACCTCCCCACCACCCCGGCCGGCTTCGTGGTGGACCTGCCGCCCGAGCTCCAGGGCCGCTCCGACGGGTTCCCCCTGCTCGCACCGGACGGCTCCGCGATGGGACGGTGCACCGTGTCCTCGACCCAGCTCGACTGCGCCGTGGACAGCGCCTACGTCGCCGCCCACCCGAACGACCTGCACGGATCGTTCTCGTTCTGGGTCACCGTCGAGACCACCACCGAGTCCGCCACCCCGACGACCTACCAGGTCGGTGGGACCGCCGTGACGACCACGGTCGAACCCGCACAGCCCGGCACCGGACCCGGGACGTGCACCGTCGACTGCACCTTCACCGGCCGGACGAGCGGCAAGTGGGGCAGCTACGACGCCGCCGCGGGTGTGGTCGAGTGGACCGTGGCGATCGGCTCCGGCGCCGACGGCATGCGGGACGGCCAGCGCATCACGGTCACCGACACCCCCGGGCCCGACCAGGAGCTCCTCACCAGCTTCCGCGGGTACCCCTTCGCCACGCTCTGGCAGACGAACCGGACGACCACCTGGGACGACGGGCGAGAGGGGCTCACCGGATGGGCGCCGGCGCCGCGAGAGGACTACGCCAGCACGGCCGGGAGCGTCACGTTCACCGCGCGCCAGGGGTACTTCTACGACGTCCACTTCGCCACCCGGGTCACCGACGGCGGCTTGGCGGGCACCTACACGAACACCGCCACGATCAGCATCGACGGCGACGACGACTCCTCGGTCAGCGGCACGGTCGTGCACCAGGGTGGCGGTGCCTCGGGGTCCGGGACGGCACCGACGAGCACGCCGACCCCGACGCCGACGGCTCCGGCGACGGTCGAGCCGACCCCGACCCCGACGCCGACCGCTCCGGCGACGGTCGAACCGACCCCGACCGCCGAGCCGACCGTCCGGCCGACCGTGACGCCGGGTGCGTCGACCGCAGACGAGGAGACCGAGTCGCCGGTGCCCACGGCGATCGGCGCGGCGGTCGACACCGGAGGGACGACGTCCGACAGCACGGCCCCCTGGTGGTCCGTCGCGCTCCTCGGCAGCGGCGGCATGACCCTGTTGCTCGTCCTCGGCGTGTTGGCCGCCCGTACGCGCGCACGAACGCGCGCACGAACGCGACCGTGACCCGTCGCCGCGGCACCCGTGCCGCGGCCCCCGACCGCTCCGCTCGACGACCCTGCGTCGGGCGGAGTCCAGCCGGGTCCGTCGCCCGAACGACGACCCGGCGCGCGGGCCGGTGGGCAGCACCCGAAGCGCCCACCGGTCCGCACATCCAGCGCGCGACCTGCCCCGACCACGACCGACCCATCGAGGAGACACCGTGCACGTCCGATCCGGTCGACGACCGTCCTCACTCCCGCTCGTCCTCGCCGCCGTGAGCGCGGTCACGATGCTCGGCCTCGGGATCGGCGGGGTGGTCACCGCGACGAACTCGACCCCGCCCGGCACCGCGCGCGACATGCACGGCGACCCCGTCCGGCTCGAGGCACCCGTCGCGAGCGCTCCCGGAGCCCGAGCGACGTCCAGCGGGTCCGGACGCCTCAGCGTCCCGTCGGTGCACCTCGACGTCCCGCTCGGTGCACTCGACGCCGTGCGCGGCAGGATCACGCCGCCGGGGTTCCGGTCGGCGTACCTGGTCCGCGACGTCGGGGTCACCCCCGAGCACGCCGCGTCCGGCACCGTGGTCGTGGTGATGCACTCCCTGCGGGGCGGCGGCACCGCCCCGGGGAACTTCCTGACGGACGTCGATCGGGGTCGGAGTCGGGTCGCGACCGGTGCCGCGGTGACGGTCGCGGGCGTGGCGTACACGGTGACCGGCTCGACCCTGGTGGACAAGGACCGCATCGCCGACGACGCCGACGTGTGGGGCGACGTCCCCGACCGGTTGCTCCTCATCACCTGCCTCGAACACCCGGACGGCTCACCGTCGACGCAGAACCTCGTGATCACCGCGACACGGGCGTGACACCGTCCTCACCGATCGGATCCACCGGGGTCGCGTGATGAAACGTCCGACCCGGACTCCTCGCATCCGAGAGCGGTGTGTTCAGATGGACTGCACCGCCCAGCCGGTGAACCCAGGACGAGGAGACGAACGACGTGCGCGGTGCCCCTGAGCCAGGCAGTGACGCTGCACTGATCCGGTCGACGCGTGACGGCGACCGGTCGGCGGTGGCAGCGCTGTGGAGCCGGCACCACCGCGCCGCCGTCCGGCACGCGATCGGACTCGTGGGCTCCTCGGACGCCGAGGACGTCGCCTCCGAGGCCTTCACGAACGTCATCGGTGCGATCGAACGCGGGGCCGGTCCCGACGAACTCTTCCGCCCGTACCTGTACACGGTCATCCGCAACGTCGCCAACACCGAGTTCCGCCGACGCGCCCGCCACACGGACGCCGACGTCGACTTCGACGCCTTCGAGGACTCCGGCGCCGACGCGGCGACGGAGATGGCCCGCGCCGCCGACCGCACGGCCCTGGGGCGAGCGTTCAGCACCCTGCCCGAACGCTGGCAGAGCGTGCTCTGGTACACCGAGGTCGAGGGACTGCGACCTCGACACGTCGCCCCGTTGGTCGACCTCCAGCCCGGCGCCGTCTCGTCCCTGGCGTTCCGAGCACGGCGGGCGCTCCGCGCGGCCTGGGTCCAGGAACACCTCGCGACGGACGGCCTGCCCGACGAGTGCCGTCGGCGACTGGCCGCGTTCGGCGCCTACGAAGCGGGCACGCTCACCGCGCGCGACCGTCGTCAGCTCGAGGCGCACATCCGCGACTGCGTGCACTGCCCGCCGGTGCTCGAGGACACGCGCCGACTCGCCGGACGGATCGCGGCGGCACTCCTCCCGCCGGTGGTCGGTCTGGGCATCGGCCACGCGGTGCTGCACGCGGACGCCCCCGCTGCGGCGGCCGTGTCCCCCGCTCGCTCGGCCCCGGCGACGGGTGCCGCTCGCAGGGCGCCGCTGCCGGTCACCGGGCTGGTCGGCGTGGTCGCAGCGCTCGTCGTCGTCACGACCGTCGTCGCGGTCGCCGGGACGTGGTCGGACGGCCACCCGACCGGCACGTCCACCGCCGGCGCGCGCGCACCAGGTCCCGCGGGCGTCCCGGCGCCGTCCGGTGAGCACCCCGCACCGGCCGACCGCACCGCCCCGGCCCACGTCGCCGAACCGAGTCCCCTGCCGTCGCCCGGTCGCGACGACTCCGGCGCACGGACGACGGTCCCGACCGCTCCGACCCCCGTCGTCGACACGGTCCTCGGGGACTCCTCCGCCGGGGCGTCCTCGACACCCGACGTCCGCACCGACGAACCGAGCGCGAACCCCACGTCACCGGGGACCGGCGGATCCTCGACCACCGGGGGCGTCGACCCGCAGCTGCCGCGCTCCGCTCCCCCGGTCCCGGCCGAGGACACGATGCTCATCGCCAGCCGGACCGTCGAGCTCACCGGGACGGCGACGCCCGGCAGCCGCGTCGAGGTCCGCTCCGGCATCCTGACCGCCACGACCACCGCCGGGTCCGACGGCAGGTGGCGGACCACGCTGCGGTTTTCCGGGGACGGGGTCGAACGCGTCAGCATCACCGCGACGACGCCGGACCACGCCACCTCGGTCCCCGTGGTCGTCACGGTCACCGTGGACACCACCGCTCCGGCGGCGCCGACGATCGCGACGACCTGGACGCCCACCGACACCACCCCGCCGGTGTTCTCCGGCACCGCCGAGGCCGGCAGCACGATCGACGTCACCGTCCTCCGCGGCACGAGCAGCACGAGCGGCACGAGCGGCACAAGCGGCACGAGCAGCACGAGCGGCACAGGCGCCACGAACACCACGAGCGGCACAGGCACCACGAGCGGCACGGCGACCGCGTCGACCACCACCGGTGCCGACGGTCACTGGCGCGTCGCGGTGGACGGCCTCACCCCGACCGCCACCGGGATCCGCGCCACCGCACGGGACGCCGCCGGGAACACCTCCGCGGCGACGAGCAGCGCCCCCTTCGCGTTCGTCCCGACCATCGCCGACCCCGCCGACGGGAGCACCGCGACGGGCGGCCCGCTGCCGGTCACGATCACCGGCTGGGCGGACACCGACGTCGAGGTCGCCGTCGACGGCGCGCTCGTCGGCACGGTGTCGACCGGTGCCGAGGGCCGGTTCAGCGGGCACATCCGGCGCGGGGACGCCGGGCTGGCGCCGGGTCGGCACACCATCACGGTGCGCTACCGCGACGATGCGGGCGCGTCCACCGAGTCCGCCACGGTGACGATCACCGTGGCGGACTGAGGAGCCGCTCCCGCAACCAGCGCTGGGCACCCGCCGCGTCCTCGAAGCGCCCCTCGTCCTGCGCCTCGGCCGCGGCGTCCAGGACCTCCCGGAACCGCGGCCCCGGCGCGAGCCCCGCCGCGACGAGGTCCCGCCCGGTCACGAGGCGCACCCGGGGTCCCGCGGCCTCGTCGGCACGCATGACCGCGAGCCACGCCCACGCCGGAGACGGCCCGGACGCCGCACCCCGTCCCTGCGAGTCCGCCTCGCACACCCGGGCCCAGCACTCGGCGGTCGCCATCGACCCGCCGAGACGACGGAGCAGTCGGCGCGCTGCCGGCACCGACGGCGCTGCCCCGTCGGTCGAGTGCACCACCATGTGCTCACGCACGATCGTGGCGATGCGCTCGGTGAGGGTGCGCGGGGCGCCGATCCGCCGCAGCAGGTCCCGCGCCGCATGCGCGCCCGAGACCTCGTGCCCGAGGCTGCGGACCCGGACCGTGCCGTCGTCGTCCCGCTCCCGCTGCGTTCCGTCGCCCGCCTTGCCGAGGTCGTGCAGGAGCGCGCCGAGCACCACGACGGTGCGGTCCTCACCGGTGACGCCGTCGGCCGTGCAGGCAGCGGCAGCAGCGTCCGCCGCGAGCCCCAGGTGCACGTGCACGGGCCCCTCGGGGTGCCACCTCGGGTCCTGCGGCACGTCGCGCACCGCGGCGAGCTCCGCGAGGTGCCGCTCCCACCCGGTGTCGTGCAGCACCTGGAGCGCCCGCGACTGGTGGTCGCCTCGCGCCGTCTTCCGGATCTCCGGCCAGACCCGTTCCGCGGCCACGGACGGGAACGCGTCCACCAGCGACCGGGCGACGTCCACCGTCGACGGGTCGAGCACGAGGTCGAAGCGCGCCACCAGCTGCACGGCGCGCAGCACCCGCAGCGGATCGTCCCCGAACCGGTCCGAGGTGTGTCGGAGCACACCCCGGGCAGCGTCGTCGATCCCACCGACCGCGTCGACGTACTCGTTCGTCGCCGGGTCCCACGCGACCGCGTTGACCGTGAAGTCGCGACGGACGGCGGCCGCGGCGAGCCCGTCGTCGTCGGCGTTCCCCGGCACCACCGCGACGTCGACGTGCACGCCCTCGACCACGACCTTGAGGACCTCGAAGCGCGCCCCCGTGGTGACGACGACGGCTCCCGCCGCGCGCAGCGCGTCGACGACCGAGGCGGTGTCCGTGCCGTGCACCTCGACGTCGACGTCGTGGTCGTCGGCGACGGGGACCGCGCGCCCGGACGCACGGAACAGCGCGTCGCGGACCACGCCGCCGACGAGGAACGGTCGGCCGACACCGGCGAGCACGTCCAGGACCACGGCGACGCAGGTGCCCACGCCCAGCGCTCGGGCCGGGTCGTCCGGTCCGGGGCAGCGGTGCACCCCGGTGGGGCGGCGAACGGCTCGACAGCGGGGGCAGGAGATGGTGGTGGTCACGTGCGGTGTCTTCCAGGACCTCCGTGCGGCGGCACCGAGGGAGTCAGTCTGCCGCACCACGCGCGTCGGCGCGACCGGACGACGGACGGGAGGCGCGGTGCCAGCCGGCACCGCGCCTCCCGTCCGTCAGGAACGCGCGTCTAGGACTTCGACGCCTCGACGAACGTGCGGCGCGGGTCGGTCTCCTTGATGAGGGACGTCGCGTCGCGACCCGACACGGCCCCGGTGACCCACCCGATCACGATGCGCACCTTGCGGTTCAGCGTCGGCATCGCGTACACGTGGTAGGCGCGGTGCGCGAGCCACGCGAGGAGGTTCGTCATCTTGATGCCCTTGATGTTCGCCGCACCCTTCGCGACACCGTACGACGCGACGGTGCCGATGGACGGGTGGCGGTACTCCTCGAGCGGCTTGCCCGTGATCGTCGCGACCACGTTGTCCGCGGCCACGACGGCCTGGCGGACCGCGTTCTGCGCGTTCGGCGGGTAGTACGCCGGCTGCTTCTCGGCCGTCAGGTCGGGCACCTGCGCGACGTCGCCGAGGCCCCAGACGCCGGGGACGACCTCGTGGGTGTCCTCGCTCTCGACCTGCAGCTTCGCGTTCGCGGCGAGGTGACCCTTCGGGCCGCGCGGCAGGTCGGACGCGTCGAGGAGCGGGTTCGGCTTCACGCCGGCCGTCCAGACGAGGAGGCCGGTGGCGAACTCGTCGCCGTCGGAGAGCTTCACGACGCCGCCCTCGCAGCTCGGCATGGTCGTCTTCAGGCGGACGTCGATGCCGCGGGCACGCAGCGACTCGAGGGTCCACTTGGACAGCTCCGGACCGACCTCGGGCGCGACGCGGTCGAGCGCGTCGATGAGGACCCAGCGGGGGTGCTCGCCGGCGAGCGACGGGTAGGTCTTGATGGCGGCCTGCGAGACGTCGAACAGTTCGCCGATCGCCTCGACGCCGGTGTACCCGCCGCCGACGAAGATGCTCGTGAGCAGCTTGCGGCGCTCGTCCTCGTCGCGGGTGGCAGCGGCCTTGGCGATGTTGTCGAGGAGCTTCGCGCGGACGTAGGCGGCCTCTTCGACGCTCTTGAAGCCGACGCCGTACTCCTCGAGCCCGGGCGTCGGGAACGTGCGCGTGACGGAGCCGAGCGCGACGACGAGCTGGTCGTAACCGAGCGTGCGGTCGTCACCGCCGGCCGTGGCGATCGAGACGGTCTTGTCGGCCGAGGAGATCCCGGTGACCTTGCCCTGGATGACCCGGGTCTTGCGGAGCGCACGGCGCAGCTCGAAGGTCACGTCCTTCGGGGCGATGTGGCCACCGGCGACCTCGGGCAGGAACGGCAGGTACGTGTAGTACGTGTTCTGGTCCACCAGCGTGATGCGCATCGGCACGGTCGCTGCGTGCTTCTGGAGCTGCTTGACGGTGGTGTAGCCAGCGGAGCCGCCGCCGAGGACGAGGACGTGAGGGATGGAGTCTGCCATTCCCCCGGTCTACCCGACTTCGGCTTGCGATGTCATGAGGTCCGCGGCCTGTCGCGGAGCCGCCACCACGCGGTCTCGGCGAGTTCGACGCCCGTGTACACCCCGTGGGGCGTCCGGCGGGACTCGGTGAGCGAGAACCGACGGAGCCGGTAGCCCCCGCCGAATCGGTCGATGATCGCCTCGGGCGAGGACTCCGCGTCGCGCTTGACGTACCAGGTGCGGTCGTCGACGGTCTCGATCACGCGGTGCTCACCGGCGGCCGCCGATGCGGGAGCGCAGCACGTCGATGCGCTTCTGGATCTGCTCGATGCTCGCCTGCGCCACGGCCGGGCCACCGCTGATGCGGCGGAGTTCGGCGTGGATGGCCCCGTGCGGTTCGTTCGCGTGTCGGGACCAGATCGAGACGAGCCGGTGCAGCTCGGACCGCTGCTCCTTGATCGTCTGGTACATCGGGCGGTCCTCGGGTGCGGGGGCCGCTGCCTTGGGCATGCCGTCCTTCGGGGTACGGCCCTTCGCTCGCTTCGCCTGCGTCGCCTGGCGTGCTCGGAGCAGGTCGCGCACCTGGTCGGGTTCGAGCAGCCCCGGGATGCCGATGAAGTCGAGTTCCTCGAGCGAGCCCACCTCGCCGCCGCTGCCGAACTCGCCGCCGTCGTAGAGGACACGGTCGAAGGACGCCTGCGAGTCGAGCGCCTCGAACGGCTGGACCTCGAGCAGGCTCTCCGACGCGCGGTCCTCCTTGTTGGCCTCGGCGACCATCGCGTCCTCGGGGTTGTACATCCCGTCGTCGGCGTCCTTCGGGCGGTCGAGGGCGTGGTCGCGCTCGAGCTCGAGGGAGGCCGCCAGCGCCATCAGCCCGGGCACGCTCGGCAGGAACACGCTCGCCGTCTCACCGCGCCGTCGGGCCCGGACGAAGCGGCCGATGACCTGGGCGAAGAAGAGCGGGGTGCTCGCGCTCGTGGCGTACACGCCGACGCACAGCCGCGGCACGTCGACGCCCTCGGACACCATGCGGACGGCGACCATCCAGCGGGAGGTGTCCTCGGCGAAGGCGCTGATCCGGCTGGACCCCGCCGCTTCGTCGGAGAGGACGACCGTCGGCCGCTCCCCCGTGATCTGCTGCAGGATCCGGGCGTACGCGCGGGCCGTGGTGGTGTCCGTGGCGATGACGAGGCCGCCGGCGTCCGGCACACCACGCCGGACCTCGGTCAGGCGCTTGTCGGCGGCGGAGAGGACGGCCGGCATCCACTCGCCCTCGGGTGAGAGCGCCGTGCGCCAGGCCTGGGCGGTGATGTCCTTCGTGACCTGCTCGCCGAGCGACGCCGACATCTCGTCGCCCATGCGGGTCTTCCAGCGCATCTGTCCGGCGTACGCCATGAAGAGCACCGGGCGGACGACGCCGTCCTTGAGGGCACGCCCGTAGCCGTAGTTGTAGTCGGAGATCGAGGTGCGGATGCCCTGCTCGTCGGGGGCGTACTGCACGAACGGGATCGGCGCGGTGTCCGAGCGGAACGGGGTGCCGGAGAGGGACAGGCGACGGGTGGCCTTCGAGAACGCCTCTCTGATGCCGTCGCCCCAGGTCAGGGCGTCGCCGCCGTGGTGGACCTCGTCGAGGATCACGAGCGTCTTGCCGCCGGCGGTGATCTTCTGGTGGACCTCGGGGTTCATGCCGACCTGGGCGTACGTGATCGCCACGCCCTGGTAGTGCCGGCCGAACATGCCGTCGCCGTTCTTGAACATCGGGTCGATCCGGATGCCGACGCGGTCCGCCGAGTCCGCCCACTGCCGCTTGAGGTGCTCCGTCGGGGCCACGACGACGATGCGGTCGACGGTGCCGCGGGCGAGGAGCTCGGTGGCGAGCCGGAGCGCGAACGTGGTCTTGCCGGCGCCGGGCGTCGCGGCCGTGAGGAAGTCCCGCGGCTCGGTCTCGAAGTACTTGGTGAGCGCTTCGACCTGCCAGGCGCGGAGCTTCGACGCGGTGCCCCACGCGGCACGGTCCGGGAAGGCCGGCGACAGGTTCTGCACGGCCGAGTTGCCCGCCGCCTCGGCAGCGGCGACGGCCTCGTCGTGGGCGACGACCGCGTGCTCAGGCGCTGCGGTGCCGTCGTCCCACAGGGCCGCGGGCTGGTCCCCCGCCCCTGGCTGATCGGTGTACTCGGCTGCGCTCACTGCACGAGATTCTACCGTCACCCTTCGTCCTGCCGAGCGTGCAGGACGTGCCCCTCGGGCGTGCCGCGCACCAGGGATGCCGGTCGGAGCACGCCCGCGCCGAAGCGTGCGGCGACCGCGTCGATCGTCGTCTCGGTCTCGCGCCACGGCGCGTCGTCGTCCCAGAGCGCGTTGCTCGCCGCCGCCGGCACGAGGTTCTCGCCACGGACCCCGATGAGCCGGATCCGGTTGCCCGGCCGGTGCAGCACGTCGTACAGCTCGACGGCTTCGCGGTGCAGGCGCTTGGCGACGTCGGTCGGTTCCGCGAGGGTGCGGGACCGGGTCAGCGTGGTGAAGTCGGTGTAGCGGACCTTGAGCGCCACCGTCCGTGCCTGGACGTCGGCCCGTCGGAGTCGCACGGCCACCTTGTCGGCGAGGCGCAGGAGTTCACGGGCGACGTCGTCGCGCTCGGTGAGGTCGTGGCCGAAGGTGACCTCGTGCCCGATCGACTTCTCGCCGACGCCGCTCTCGACCACGCGCGGATCGCGGCCCCACGCGAGGTCGTGCAGGCGCTGACCGCCGGCCGGACCGAGCGCGGAGACGAGCGAGCCCAGCGGCGTGGTCGCGAGGTCCCCCACGGTGCGGATGCCGCGTCGTTCGAGGGTCTCCTGCGTCTTGCCGCCGACCCCCCACAGCGCCGACACGGGCTGCGGGTGCAGGAACGCCACGGTGTCGGCAGCCGGCACGACGAGCAGGCCGTCCGGCTTCGACCGACTCGACGCGAGCTTCGCCACGAACTTGGTCGACGCGGCGCCGACGGAGCAGTGCAGGCCGGTCTCGGCGTACACCGCCGCGCGGATCGCCCGACCGATCTCCCACGGGGTGCCGTACAGCCGGATCGCTCCGGCGACGTCGAGGAAGGCCTCGTCGATGCCGAGCTTCTCGACGCGGGGCGTGAAGCGGTCGAAGACGGCCATCACGGCGTCGGACTTCGCGCGGTACTTCTCGAAGTGCGGCTCGACGATGATCGCCGCGGGGCACCGGCGCTTGGCAACGGCCATCGGCATCGCGGAGTTCACGCCGTACTTGCGGGCCTCGTACGTGGCGGCCGTGACGACCGAGCGGTCGGAGTCGTGCCCGACGATCACCGGCAGGCCGCGGAGGTCCGGCCGGTCGAGCAGCTCCACCGAGGCGAAGAAGGCGTCCATGTCGACGTGCAGCACGCTCGCCGTCACGTCGTCGACGGGCGCGTCGGACACCAGTCGGTTGCGTCCGTCCTGCTTGCTCACACGGCGATGATGCCAGGACCCACCGACATCGCCCCGACGACCGTGGCGCGGTGGCGCTCGGCGAGCAGCGCGAGCGCCTCGTCGATCCGGCCGAGCGCGTGCGCGGCCGTCGCGATCGCCCGCTCGTCCGGCCGTCCGGAGGCGGCGGCCACCGCCTCGTCGAGCTGGTCGCCGACCCGGACCCAGACCGCCGTCGACGTGACGGACCGCGGCCCGGCCACGATGCCGTCGGCGAGCTGCGCGATCGAGGCGGCGAGGCGGTCGGCCGCACCGCGCAGGGCCGCTGGCGGGTCCTGCGGGGCCGAGCCGAGCCTCCCGGCCGCCTCGCGCGCGAAGGTCGCGGCCGCCTGCAGGGAGGTGCGCGTCCTGGCGTCGGCGCGCGCCGGGCCGCCGGTCGGGAAGCGGACCATCGGACGCAGGACGGCGTCCAGTTGGTAGGTGGCGGCGTCGACCGCGCGCGACCGGGCGCGCAGGTCACGCCGGGCGCGGTCCGCCGCCGTCGTGTCGGCCGCGTCCGCCTCGTCGTCCTCGACCCCCACCAGCGCGAGCACGAATGCGCGGACCGCGACGAGCTGCCGCCGCACCGCGCGCCGGATGACGGCACGGGTGGCGATCGGGAAGACGACCGCGCTGACGAGCACCGCGACCGCGGCACCGAGCAGGTTCTCGGCGAGCCGCATCGGGATGAGGGCGTCCGTGAAGGTGCCGGAGAACGCGTACACCTGGCAGAGGACGACCACGAGGCACGCGGCCCAGACCGAGTACACGCCGCCGAAGCCGTACGTGCCGACGGCGAGCAGGACGCACACGAACACGATCGTCACCCACGGGTGCGTCGTGCCGAGCAGGTGCACGAGGACGATCCCGACCGCTCCCCCGACGACCGTCCCGACGCCGCGGTGGAGGCCCTTCCGGATCCGCTCGTGCGTGGTGTTCGTGCCGGCGAGGACGATCATCACGCCGATGACGCCCCAGTAGAACCGGCTCCCGTCGAGCAGGAGGGCGAGGGGTTCGACGATCGCGACGGCGATGGCGGCGTGGACGGCGGTCCGGAGCGACGCGGTGAGGTGCCAGCGGCGCCACGGCCCCTCGGCGACGGCGTCCGCGACGACCGGCACGGCTCCGGCCGGGCGCCCGCCGGCGAGGATCACCGGCGTGGCGAAGGGTACGCCGGCGCCGTGGCGGGGCAGCTCGTCGCGGAGCTCGCGCCACCGGAGTCCGGCGGACCGCAGGTCGGCGAACTCGGCGGCCATGCGGCGGACGATCGCGGTCGTCCGGGATCCGTCGTCGGCCGCCGAGGCCGTGATCCCGTAGCGGGCGAGGAGGGTGTGCGCTGCCTCCTGGCCGTGGCTGCCGCCGTGTCGGAGGACGAGCGTGACGGCCCGGAGCGCGGCGTGCCGGACGTCCGACGGCGCGCCCTGCTCGACCAGCGCCCCGGCCGCGCGGCCGAGCTCGTCGATCGCGAAGTGCGTGTCGAACACCAGGCGGTGCAGATCCTCGGCCGTGGTGTCGGCGTCGACCCCGCTCGCGGCGAGCATGCCGTCGACCGTCAGGGCGATCTCGTGGTACCGGTCACGAGCGCGTCCGAGCCGGCGGAGGGCTCGGCGGCGGGCGCGCTGGTCGTCCGCGGCAGCGCCGACGGCTCCGGCGGCCAGGACCGCGGCGGCGGCCTCGAGCACGTCGGACCCCCGGGCGACGAACCCGCGACGGGTCCGGAGCAGCGCCCGGTGCGGGTCCGGCCGGAACAGCAGGCGGACGACGATCGTCACGGCGAGGGAGCCCGCGACGACGAGCCCGAGCGGGACGACGCTCGTCTCGGGCAGGGGCAGCAGGAGTCCGCAGAGGTACCCGGCGAACCCGACGATCGCCGCGTCCGCCGCCCAGACGCCCCACGAGGCCGCCGCGAACTGCACGAACAGCAGCACCACGATGAGGACGAGTTCGAGGAGCCGGAACGGCTGCAGGGCGATGCTCCCGGCGAGTGCGACGACGAACGGCACGAGGACCGCCCCGGTGCGCGCGGCGGTCCGGCCCGTGCTCGGGTCGACGATGACCAGGCAGGTGATGAAGGCCGGCATCGCGCCGATCATCACGCCGAGGATCGCCGGCAGGCCGAACGCCGTGGCGATCGCGTACCCGACGGCCATGCCGGCCGGGACGGCGACGAGCGTGCGGAGGGCACCGTCGGTCTTCACGAGCCCGGGGTCGAGTGCGAGGGCACGGTCCGTCAGTCGCTGGGTGCGGGTCCGTCGCCGCGGGGCGGTCCGGTTCGTGGTCTCGGTCCTCGGCACGCTCCGGCCGCCTCCTGTTCGCTGGGGAGGCCAATGGTACCGCAAGCGAACTAGTTTGGGGGCGCGCGGCGGCGACGCTACGGTGCGAGCGGCCCCAGCACCGAGGCCGCGATCGTCCGCGCCGCCGAGTCCCGCGACGACGGGTGGTACTGGCCCGCCCGGACGTCCCGGGCAAGGCGCGCGAGCTCGCCACCGGCCCGGTATGCGCCACCGCCCACGACCCGCATCGCCTCGTCCACGACGTGCTGCGCCGCGTCGACCGCCCGGGCCTTCGTCCCGACGAGCAACGGGAACCACCGCGGCCCGAGGTCGTCGAGCTCGTCGACCGACCGGGCGAGCGAGGTCACCTGCAGCTCGATCGCGTCGACCGTCCCGCGCATGTCCGCGATCGCCCGGCGCACGTCCGGGTCCGCGGACCGCGGTGTCCCGTCGAGTGCCGTGCGCGACCGCACCGCCGACACCGCGAGTGCAACCGCACGCGCGGCGATCCCGACGTACACCGACGCCACGAGCAGCTCGAACGCCGCGAAGACGCCGAACACGAGCGGGTCCTGGTTCGGCCCGACCGGCAGGGTCCGCACGATCCGGGCCGCCGGCACGTGCACGCCGTGCAGCTTCGTCGTGCGACTCTGCGTCGCCCGCATCCCGAGGGTGTCCCAGTCGTCGAGGTGCTCGACGTCGCCGTCGGACCGCAGCACGAAACCGTGCACGAGCCGCGGCTCCGGCCCGGACCCGTCCTTGCCGAACACGCTCAGCACGTCCCACGCCGGGGCCAGCGAGGTGAAGACCTTCGTCCCCGTGAAGCGGTAGCCGCCGTCGCCGTCCGGCTCCGCCGTCGTCAGCGAGTCGAAGAGGACGGCGTCGTTGCCCGGCTCGCTCACACCGAACGCGAGCAGGTGGTCGTCCGCCGCGTGGTCGGTGACGGCCTGGAGGAACGACCCACCCCGCGCAGTGACGGCGCGCGCCGCCTGCACCCAGACCTGGTGCATCCCGAGCCCCAGCGCCGTCGCCGGTGCGGCTTCCGCGAGCCGCCGCTGCACCGCGGTCGTCGCGGCGAGCCCGAGTCCGGCACCGCCGCGTTCGACGGGCACCCCGAGCCGCAGGTACCCGGCCGCCCGGAGTTCGTCGAGGTCCTCGGTGCAGAACGCGTTCGCGGCGTCGTAGCCGGGGGCGCGGGTGGCGATGCGCTCCAGCAGCTCGTCGCCCAGCACCGCCGCGGGGTTGGCCTTCGTCATGCCACGAGACTATGGTCCGAGGGGTGTCAGATCGTCATCCGTGGTCCAGGTACGTCGCGATCGGTGACTCGTTCACCGAGGGGATCGGCGACCCCGACCCCACCGTCCCCGGCGGGAACCGTGGCTGGGCGGACCGGGTGGCCGAGGTCCTGGCGAACCAGACCGACGACTTCGCCTACGCCAACCTGGCGATCCGCGGGCGACTCCTGCAGCAGATCATCGACGAGCAGGTCGAACCGGCGCTCGCCCTCCGTCCCGACCTCGTCACGGTGTCGGCCGGTGGCAACGACATCATCCGGCCGGGCTCCGACCCCGACGAGCTCGCCGAGCGTGTGGACGCGATGGTGTCCCGGCTGCGGAGCGACGGCGCCACCGTGGTGCTCTTCACCGGTCCGGACGTCGGCATGACCCCGGTGCTCGGGATGGTCCGCGGCAAGACGGCGATCTACAACGAGAACCTGCACGCCATCGCGCTGAAGCACGGCGCCCTCGTCGCGAACATGTGGGCGCTCCGGGTCCTCCGCGACCCGAGGATGTGGGCTCCGGACCGGCTGCACCACTCCCCGATGGGCCACGCGACCGTCGCCGCCGCGGTGCTGGACGCGCTCGGCGTCGAGCACGGGCTCGAACCGTTCAACCCCGAGCCGCTCGAAGCCCGTCCGTGGCGGGAGGCCCGCGCCGAGGACCTCGGCTGGGCGCGCGAGTACCTCGTGCCGTGGGTGGTCCGGCGGATCAAGCACACGTCCTCGGGCGACGGCGTGACCCCGAAGCGACCCGAGCTGCAGGACGTCGTCGAGCACAAGTCCGACACCCCGTAGCGCTCGATCAGTCGGCGGGGCGGCGCAGGGTCAGCGGACCGTCGTGCAGCGGCTCGGTCGCCCACGACGCGGTGGCGGTCCCGGCCGCGAGGTCGATGCGCACGTGCGCGAGGTGCGGCGTCTCCACGAACCGGACGTCGACGAGCACGGTGCCGTCCGGTGCGAGCGCACCGCTCGCGGCGAGGGGACCGTCGACCGCCCACTCCCCCTCGCCGACCGGCACCGAGAGGGTCCCGCCGTCGACCTCGAGGGCCGCCCGCCACCGGTCGCCGTCGCGCGTGAAGCCGATCCGGTCGATGCCGTCACCGCGGAACGGACCGGCGCCGAGGTCGGGGAGGCGACCGCCCTGCACCGGGGGCAGCCCCAGGGAGGCGAGCCGCGCCTCCAGGTCCGCATCCGCGGCCGCGTCGAGGTCCGCAGCGTCGACGGCGGGCAGGAGGTGCTGCCAGGCCGCGTCGAGGACGGCCTGCATGTCGAGGCTCTGGCCGGTGAGTGCGAGGACGACGTCCTGCTCCGGCAGGACGACGCAGAACTGGCCGTAGGCGCCGTCGCCGCGGAAGCCGTGGCGGGCCATCCAGAACTGGAAGCCGTAGCCCTGCGACCAGTCCGGGTTCTCCTCGTCGAGGTTGTCGATCTGCTTGCTCGTGGCGGCGGCGACCCAGTCCTCGTCGAGGATCCGCTCGCCCTCCCACACGCCGCGCTGCAGGTACAGCTGGCCGAGCGCGGCGATCGCCGAGGTCGGGGCGTAGCACCCGCTGAAGCCCAGCTCTGCGCCGGTCTCGTCCCGGCGCCACGCCAGGTCGTCGATGCCGAGCGGGTCGAGCAGCCGCGGACGCAGGTAGTCGACCAGCGACCCACCGCTGACGCGGCGGACGATGGCGGCGAGGGTGTAGGTGCACGGCTGGTTGTAGGTGAAGAGCGTGCCGGGTTCCTCTTCCGGCGGCAGGAGCAGGAAGCCGCGCACGACGTTCATGCGGTCGAGTTCCCGGGCGCGGTCGATGGTGTCCTCGCGGTGGCCGCTCGCCATCGCGAGCAGGTGCCGGACGCGGATGCGACGGCTGCGTTCGTCGGTGATCTCGGCGTCGAGCTCCGGGAAGTACGAGAGGGCGGTGTCGTCGAGGTCGATGAGCCCCTCGCGGACGGCGATCCCGACGGCGGCGGCGGTGAAGCTCTTGCTGAGGGAGTAGAGCAGGTGGACGCGGTCCTCGGCGTAGGGCCGCCACCAGCCCTGGGCCGCCACCTGACCGTGCCGGAGCAGCACGATGCTGTGCGGTTCGACGTCGGGCGTCGACTCGAGGGCGTCGAGGAACCGGGCGAGGCCACGGGCGTCGATGCCGAGGGCGGACGGGGTGGACCGGGGGAACGTCGTCGTCACCCGTCCGACACTACGTCGCCGGGGGTCGGCGCGCGCAGCGGTTCGGTCCGCGTCCTCGTCGGTCTGTCTGAGAGTCACGGCATCTGCGTCACGGGTGCCGTCCACCGGCGCACGCCAGGATCGATCGGCAGCAGCACAGCACGGACGGCACGACGGCACGAGGGGGTCCGATGACGACGGCGGACCACCCACGGAGACGACCGACCACGGCGGTCTGGGCGCTCCTCGTCGCCGTCGCCACCGGCCTGCTCGCGTGGGTCCGCATCGGGAGCCCGGCCCGTGGCGTCGCCTGGGCGGAGGACTCCGGGCGCTTCCTCACCGACCGGCTCACCCTCGGCCCGGTGCGGTCGGTGTGGCACCCGTACGACGGCTACCTGCACGTCCTGCCCCGGCTGGTGGTCGACGCCGCCGTCGCGCTCGGACGGATCGACCTGTACGCGCTGTCCGTCTCGGCGATGTCGTGCGCGGTCCTCGGCGCGGTGTGCGGCACCGTCTTCGTCCTGGCGCGCGGTGTGGTGCGGGCCTGGCCCCTCCGGGTGCTCCTCGCGGCCGTCCCCGCCCTCGTCCCGCTGGCTCCCGTCGAGATCGCCGGGACCGCGGCGAACCTGCACTGGTACCTGCTGTTCGCGGCGCCGTGGCTGCTCGCCCACCGTCCGCGGAGCTGGTGGTCGTCCGCGTGGACCGCCGTCGCGGTGGCGGTCGTGACCACGAGCGAGATCCAGGCCGCCGTGTTCCTGCCGCTCCTGCTGCTGGGCCGTCGGCAGCGTCGGGTCATCCCCGTCGCAGCAGTCGCGGTGCTCGGTGTCGCGGCACAGGTCACGGCAGCGCTGACACACCCCCGTTCCGCCACGCACCAGGGTGGCATCACCTCGTTCCGGGACATGACCGCCGGGTTCGTCGCCCAGGTCGTCGGCGGCAGCGGGAACGCCGACGTGCGTGCGGTCGGGGCGTCCGTCTCCGCCCACGGCTGGTGGGTCGTCACCGTCCCGGCCGTGCTCCTCGTGGTCGCGGTCGTGGCCGCCCTCGTCCTGGCGGACTGGCGGACCCGGTGGATGCTCCTCGCCGTGGGCGTCGGCGCCGGCGTCGTCTGGTACGCGGCGCTCATCGTGAACCGGACGCCCGGCACGACGTGGTCCTCGTTCACCCCGGCGGCGTGGGCGGGCACGGCGCCCCTGCGGTACGCGGCCGCGTCGTCGATGTTCCTGACCGCGGCGGTGGTCCTCGTCGCCGAGGTGTTCCTCGCCCGCGCACGGTGGTCGTGGCGGGCAGCGGGCGGGGTGCTCGTCGCCGCCTCGCTCGTCGCGTTCGTGGCCGGGGCCGGGGCGGTGCCGCTCCGGGAGCACGGGCCGCAGTGGTCCGCCGAGATCGAGCACCGAGCGTCGTACTGCGCGGCGCACCCGGGCGACACCGTCCGGGTCGGCGCGATGCCCCGGATCGTGGGGTGGGACGCTACCGTGCCGTGCGCGATGGTCGAGCGCGCCGTCGGCCGGTGAGAGCTCAGACACCCCGGCGCGCGTCGGCCGGGTCGCGGGGCGGCGGGCTGGCCGGGTCGCGGGGCGGCGGGCTGTCCGGGTCGCGGGGCGGCGGGCTGGCCGGGTCGCGGGGCAGTGGCACGGTGTCGGGGGTCGGGTCGGTCGCCAGGCGGGCGTGGGTCTCGACGTCGAAGCGGTCGTCGCCGTAGCGGAGCTTCTCGCGTTCCACTCCCTCGGCGCGGAACCCCGCCCGGGTCGCGACCGCGCACGACGCCGGGTTGTTCGTTCGGTGCCCGAGTTCGAGGCGGTGCAGGCCGAGGGCGAAGGCGTCCTCGGCAGCAGCGGCGAGTGCGCGGGTCGCCAGGCCCCGGCCGCGGGCCTCCGGTGTGAGCCAGTAGGAGACCCAGGCGGTGCCGTGGGTGTGCTCGATGGCCGTCACCCCGACGCAGCCGACGACGCGGGCCCCGGCGCCGCCCGACCCGGCGCCGTCCGACCCGGCGCGCCCGTCCGCCACGTCCACGACGTCCGCGACGATCGCCCAGTACCGGGCGTGCCCGTCGAACCGGTACGTCGCCCCGATGAACGCCTCCGCCGCCGCGACGTCGTCGAACCGCACGCCGCCGAACTGGCGCGCGAGCTCCGGGTCCGCCGACGCCGCCAGCAGCACCGGCGCGTCGGACGACCGCCACGGGCGCACGGAGGCCGGCACCGTCACGCGCCCTGGAACGGGTTCGTCCACCGCCACCAGACGCCCGGGTCGTCGATCGGCCGCTCGAGCACGAGCGGCACCGTCACCGGGTCGTGGTCCGTGATCGTGAACCGCACCGTGCCGACGCGCTCCCCCTTCGTGCCGAGGGTGATCTGCTCGAGCTTCGTCCTCGCGGACACCTTCGTCCGGCCCCACACGAGCACCTCGGCCGCGGACCGCGACACCGCGTCCGCCTCGTCCTGCCACGGCGTCGAGAACGTGCCGAAGGTCTGCCCGGCGTGGGCGAGCGTGACGACCTGGAAGTTGTCGGCGACCGACCGGAGCAGCCGCTGGACGTCGACGTCGAGCGAGTCGTGGTCGACGCCGCCGAGCATCGCGCCGACGACCGTGACCTCCTCGCCGCCGCGCTCGTACGTCGCCGCGAAGAGCAGGCAGGCGCCGGCCTCGTCGAGCGTGCCGGTCTTGATGCCCTCGACACCGTCGAGTCCGAGGAGCTTGTTCGAGTTCTCGATCGCGCCGGCGCCGGGCACCGTGACCTGCTTCGTGCCGACGACCTCCTTCACCACCGGGTTCGCGAGCGCGAGCTGCCCGAGTTCGACGAGGTCGGTGGCCGTCGAGGTGTTGTGCGCGTCGAGGCCGGTCGGCTCCTCGATCGTGGTGTGGTCGAGTCCGTGCTCGTCGAGCCACTCGTCCGCTGCCTGGCGGTAGGCGTCCATCGACCCGAAGGCCCAGAGCGCCAGTGACCCGGCGTAGTTGTTCGCCGACTTCATGAGCATGACCTGGAGCGTCTGGTACTCCGACAGCTGGAGGCCGGCGGGCATCGGCGCGACCTCGCCGTTCACCGCGAGGTACTTCGCGTAGAGCGCCTGCATCCCGGGGCTGAATGTGATCGTCGGCCCGGGCTCCCCCGGCTGCAGCGGCTTCTCGTCGAGCACGACGAGCGCCGTGACGACCTTCGAGATGCTCGCGATCGACCGGGGCTTCGTGTCGCCGCTCGTGCGCAGGCTCTCGGGGAAGTCGGTGGCCTCGACCGCGGTGGCGCCGTAGCCGGGGAACGTCAGGTCCGGCACCGACGACGTGGGCGCGGAGTACGTCGTGGTCGAGGCGCTCGCCGGGGCGAACGGCACGACCGCTGCGGCCACGAGGTAGCCGACCGCCAGCACGAGCACGGCGACGACCGAGATGGTCACCGGCCTCCGGACGGCGGAACGGGGGCGGCGGACGACTCGTGACACGGGAACCGAGCGTACCGGGGGCGGGTACCCCGTGGCTGCGAGGACGCGCTAGGCGCGCGTCGGTGCGGGGTCGGACTGGAGGCGCGGCTCGCCCCCGACGGCAGCCGTCGCGTCCGACGGGACGCCGGCCCCACCGCCGTCGGGTCCCGTCGGGCGCGCGAAGGTCCACCTCCGCGACAGGTACGCGAAGACGGGGCCTGCGGCGTTCATCACCACGACGGAGACCCACGCTGCCCACACGTTGCCCGGTGCGAAGCCGAAGCCGCCGAAGTACGTCGCGAAGAAGGACGCGAACCCGAGGAACATCCCGGGGACCAGCGCGAACGCACGGACCCGGCCGGTGCACATCAGCGCGGTGTTGCACACGAGGATCACGACGCCGAGCACCACGTTCCGGGCGAACTGCCCGTCGCCGAGGAGCGTGCCGATCCGCTGGTCGACGAGCACGATGACGAGGGCGAGCGTCGACCCCACCGGCATCGTCGCCCAGAGCCGGGTGGCGTTCCGGAGCGTGGGCTTCGGCCCGAGCAGGAACATCCCCGCCCAGCTGATGAAGATCGCCCAGGTGGGCAGGTTCAGCGCCGTGCCCCCGATGAACGCGGTGGCGCCGGCCAGGACGGAGGCGACGATCTCGTGCGGGATCCGTTCACGCATTGCTGAGCTCCTTCGATCGGGTGGTGCCGGTGGTGAGGACGGTGGTGCGGGTGGTCTCGGCGACGACGCGGCCGCGCTTCACGACGAGGGCGCGGTCCGGGCGGTCGAGCAGCACGCCCGCCGGGTCGGTGGTCGAGAGCAGCACGAGGTCGGCGTCGGCGCCGGGACGGATGCCGTAGGTCTCGGCGATCCCGACGACCCGTGCGGCCGAGGTCGTCGCCATGTCGAGGACGCGGGCGAGGTCCTCCGGCCCGGACAGGTGCCCGACCTGCGCGAGCAGCAGCCCGATGTCGAGCAGGTCGGCGTTGCCGAACGGGGTGAAGGCGTTCCGCAGGTTGTTCGACGAGTACGCACTCGTGACGCCCGCGGCCCAGAGGTCGCGGACCGGGACGACACCGCGGCGGACGTCGTGGTCGTCGGCGCGACCGCCGAGGTGCAGGTCGGTCGCCGGCAGCGGGACGACCGCGACCCCCGCCTCGGCGAGCCGCGCGAACAGGTCGGCCCGCTCGGTCGAGGGCAGGCTCGCGGACGAGGTCACGTGCCCGAGCGCGACCCGGCCCTGCATCCCGCGGCGGACGACGGCGTCGGCGATGACCCGCGCGAGGGCGAACCGCGGGTCGCTCGTGTCGTCGGCGAAGTCGGCGTGCAGGTCCGCCGGCACGTCGAACTCCTCGGCGAGGTCGAGGACGGTCTCGACGTGCTCGTGGCACTCGGCGAGGGTCCGCTCGTTGTACGTGCAGCCGCCGATCACGTCCGCGCCCGCACCGAGCGCCTCGCGCAGGAGTGCGAGTGTCCCCGGCGCCTTCGCGATGCCCTCCTGCGGGAACGCGACGATCTGCAGGTCGAGGGCGTCGCGGTACTCGTCGCGGAGCCCCAGCAGGACCTCGACGCCGGTCAACCCGACGATCGGGTCGACGTCGGGGTGTGCGCGGACCAGCGTCGTGCCGTTCGTGATCGCCTGGTCGAGCAGGGTGCGCGCGCGGTCCCGGACCGAGCCGTGCGTGAACCCGCGCTTGAGCTCCCCGGTGACGGCGATCGCCCCGGCGAGCGTCCCGTCCGGGTTCGGACGTTCCCGGTCGAGCAGGGCCTTGTCGACGTGCAGGTGCGACTCGACGAACCCGGGCACGACCACGCGGCCGGCGCAGTCGACGACCCGGGTGGCGGGGTCGCCGGGCACGGTGCCGACGGCTGCGGTGACCGCGGTGATCGTGCCGTGTTCGACGACGACGTCGACGAGGCCGGGCTCGTCGACCAGGCGGGCGTTGCGGAGGACCAGGTCCACGACGGACCACTCTTCTTCATCGGTGGTCGGTTGACGCCACCCACCATTCGCCCGTCGTGTTTCCGGCTCCGTCGCAGCGTGTGACGGGCGTGTAAAAGTTGGTCGTACCAATGAGCCAAGCAGACCAATGGACCCTAGGCTCCTGCCCATGCAACGAGGACGCACCCTGAGCGCCGCCACCGCCGCGCACCTCGCGCGCCTGGTGCTCGAGGATCTCGCTCCGGGTGACAAGCTGCCCCCGGAACGGACCCTGGCCGAGGACCTCGCCGTGTCGCGCACGACCGTCCGCGAGGCCATGCAGGAACTCGAACGCCGACGCCTCGTGTCCCGGACGCCCGGTCGCGGGACGGTCGTGCTCCCCCGGTCCGAGGAGGCCACCGCGCTCCTCGAACGCCAGACCGGTGTCGGGCACGCCGAGGACCTCGCGCACCGGGCCGAGAACGTCGCCGAGTTCCGGGCCGTCGTCGAGCCCCAGGTCGCCGCGCTCGCCGCAGCCCGTGCCGGCGAGGCCGACCTGCTCGCGCTCGAACGGATCCTGCAGGCCACGCACGCCGGTCTCAGCCCCGAGGAGTCCCTCGCGCAGGACGTCGCGTTCCACGTGCAGGTCGCTCGGGCCTCCGGCAACCCGCTCCTGGTCTCCCTGTGCGAGCTCAGCAGCGGCTGGGTGCAGGACGTCCGCGCCCGGTCCCACAGCACGAGCGAGGGCCGCCGGTCGTCGTTCGTGTGGCACGAGCAGATCCTCGACTGCATCCGCCGACACGACGAGGGGGCCGCCCGCGCGGCGATGACCGACCACCTCGCCGACGTCGCCCACCTCGTCGAACGGAAGGCCGACCGATGACGACCCCCGCGATCCCGACCCTCCAGCCCGGAACGGGACCGGTCCGCGCCGACCGCTACCTGCCGGTCGACCCGGACACCGTCCTCTGGGGGCGGCTGCCGAACGCCGACGACCGACCGGCGATCACCGTCGTGCCGGGCGAGTCGGTGACGATCGACACCGTCAGCCACGAGGGGATCCTCCCCGACCAGGGCAGCGACCCACGTGCCTTCTTCGCCACGCACGGCGTCGCACCGGAGCACGTGCTCGACGACGCCGTCGCGATCGCCCGGACCGGACGCCGCGACCCCGACGCGGACGGACCGCACGTCGTGTCCGGGCCCGTCGGCGTCGCGGGCGCACGACCGGGGGACGTCCTCACCATGACCGTCGTCGAGACGCTCCCCCGCGTGCACTACGGCGTCGTGTCGAACCGCCACGGCCGGGGCGCGCTGCACGGCGAGTACCCCGTCGACGGCACGACCGTGAGCGTCTTCGCCGACGTCGTCGACTCCCCCGCCGGACTCCGCGGCCGCATCCCCCTGACACCCGCCCGCGAACGGTTCGCCTGGTTCCCGCTCGCCCCGTTCCTCGGGATCATGGGCGTCGCGACCCCCGGGGAGCGCCGGCACTCGGTCCCGCCGGGCCGCCACGGCGGGAACATCGACGTGAACCTCCTGCAGGCGGGCACGCAGCTGCACCTGCCCGTCCTCGTCCCCGGTGCACTCGCGTACGTCGGCGACCCGCACTTCGCGCAGGGCGACGGCGAGGTGGCGCTCACCGCGATGGAGGCCTCGCTCCGCGCGACGGTCCGGTTCGACCTCACACCGGCCGACGAGGCCGCGAGCCGGTTCGGCGACCTGGTGTGGCCGGTCGCCGAGACCCAGGAGTACCTCGTCCCCACCGGGATGGACCCGGACCTCGACGAGGCCGTCCGGGAGTGCGTCCGGCACGCCGTCGCGATCCTCGGTGCGCGGTGGGGCATGGAGCCGCACCTGGCGTACGCCTACCTCTCCGCCGCGACCGACTTCGACATCTCGCAGGTGGTCGACCTCGTCACCGGTGTCCACGCCCGCATCCGCAAGGCCGACTTCGAGGAGCCCGCCCGATGACCACGCACCCCGACGCTCCCGAGGGTCTCCTCGAGGCACTCGACGCGTACGAGGCCGCCCTGCTGACGAACGACCTCGACGCCCTCGACGACGCGTTCGTCGACGCACCCGGCACGATGCGCGGCGACGACCGCGGGCTGCTCGTCGGCCACGACGCGATCAGCGCCTTCCGCGGAGCACGCGGCGGGGTCGCGACCAGGACGCTGACGCGGGTCGAGGTCCGGCCCCTCGCCGAGGACCTCGCCCTCGTCGTGTCGGTGTCCCGGTTCGCCGCCGGCGGCCACGGCCTCCAGACCCAGCTGTGGCGCCGCACGACCGCACACGACGACACCGGCCCCGTCGTGCGCTGGCGCATCGAGGCGGCACACGTGACCGGCCGCCCCCGCGCCTTCGACCCGACCGTCTGGCGGGCCGTCGGCGACCCGCTCGTCGCACCCAGCGCCTCCGGGCCGCTCGACGGGCGCACCGTCGCGGTCAAGGACCTCTACGCCGTGCCCGGCCAACCCGTCGGTGCCGGCAACCCCAGCTTCCTGCGCGAGGCGCCCGTCGAGACGGTCGCGGCACCGGCGGTCGCGGCGCTCCTCGCCGCCGGTGCGGCGATCCGCGGGATCGCGCGCACCGACGAGTTCGCGTACAACCTCACCGGACGGAACGAGCACCACGGCACACCGCCGAACGCCGCGGACCCGACGCGGCTGCCAGGAGGCTCGTCCAGCGGCTCCGCGTCGGCCGTCGGTCTCGGCACGGCCGACATCGGGATCGGCACGGACACCGCCGGGTCCGTCCGGGTCCCCGCCTCGTACCAGGGGCTCTGGGGCCTCCGGACGACCCACGGCACGGTCCCCCGCGACGGTCTGCTCCCCCTCGCACCGTCCTTCGACACCGTGGGGTGGCTCGCCCGCGACGCCGAGACGCTCCTCGCCGCGCTCGACGCCACCGTGCCCGACCCCGGGACGGCCCCGGCACCGACGCCCCTCGTCGTCCCGGAGGACCTGCTCGCCCTGGTCGACCCCGACACCGCCGCGGCGTTCTCCGCGTTCACCCGGTCCCTCGACGACGAACCCGACCGGGTCCGGCTCGCGGACCTCGGCGTCCCCGCCCCCGACGAGCTCCGCGAGCTGCTCCGCCTCGTGCAGGCCGCCGAGGCCGTCGCCGCCCACGGAGCCTGGATCGCCCGACACCCCGGCGCGTTGAGCACCGTCGTCGGGGACCGGTTCGCAGCAGCCGCGGCGAACGACCCCGCCGCCACCGCCGACGCGGTCCAGCGCCTCGGCGTCGTCCGGGACACCATCCGCCGGGCGCTGGTCGGCCGGACCCTCGTGTTCCCGACCGTGCCGGGCCCCGCGCCGCTCGTGTCCGCCGACGCCGCCGCACTCGAGCGCACCAGGACCGCGACGACGGGGTTGACGAGCCTCGCGAGCGTGGGCGGCCTCCCCGCGGTGAGCGCCCCCGCCCTCACCGTCGACGACGCCCCGGTCGGCGTGTGCCTGGTCGGCGCGGTCGGCACCGACCGCGACCTGGTGCGCCGCGCACGAGACCTGACGACCCGCTGAGGCGCGCCGGACGACGGAGGCGACCCGCGCCTCCCGGCCCCTCAGGCCCGCGCGGAAGCGAGCCGCTGCGCGTGCGTGACCGCCCAGAGCCCGACGGCGCTCGCCGCGGCGACGTTCAACGAGTCGACGCCGTGCGCCATCGGGATGCGCACGGTGGTGTCGGCGGACGCGATCGCCGCCGGCGTGAGGCCCTGCCCCTCGGTGCCCATCACGAGCGCCACGCGGTCCGGGACGTCCGCGACGAACGCGTCGAGGTCCACCGAGCGGTCCGTCAGGGCCATCGCGGCGAGGTGGAAGCCCTGCGCCCGGAGCTCCTCGCCGGCGGCCGGCCAGTCGCCGATGCGGGTCCACGGCACCTGCAGCACCGTGCCCATGCTGACGCGGACGCTGCGCCGGTAGAGCGGGTCGGCGCAGCGGGGGCTGACCAGGACGGCGTCGGCCCCGAGGCCGGCGACGCTCCGGAACACCGCGCCGACGTTGGTGTGGTCGACGATGTCCTCGAGCACCACCACGACCCTGGCGTCGCGCACCACGTCCGCGACGCTCGGCAGCTCCGGGCGGTGCATCGCGGCGATGGCGCCGCGGTGCATCCGGAAGCCGGTGAGGTCCTCGAGCAGGTCGTCGGGGCCGACGAACACGGGGCCGTCGTGGTCCGCGACGACCGGGAGCACGCTGTCGAGCCACTTCTCCTGGACCAGCACGCTCCGCGGGACGTGCCCGGCGCGGACCGCCCGCTCGATGACCGTGTTCGACTCGGCGATGTAGAGGCCGCCCTCCGGCTCGGACACGCGCCGCAGGGCGACGTCGGTGAGCCTGGCGAAGTCGTCGAGGCGGGGGTCGTCGAGGGAGTCGATGCGGACGGCGTGCACGGGGCTCGTTTCGGGGTCGGTGTGGGGGCCGGTGGCGGCGGGGCACGGCCTGGCGTCGTCCACGGGAAGTGACCGGGGCGGTCGGCTGTTGAGGGTACCGTGAACACGATGGCGACGAGCGAACCGACCAGCCCCGCGAGCGCGACCGCGTCCGGGCACGCCCTCGACCGCGCCGTCGAGCTCCTCGCCGGCAAGCGCATCGCCGTGCTCTCCGGCGCCGGGCTCAGCACGGACTCCGGCATCCCCGACTACCGGGGCGCCGGCCGCGTCGTCCGGAAGCCGATGACCTTCCAGGAGTTCCGCGCCGACCCCGCCAAGCGGCAGCGCTACTGGGCCGGTTCGCACCTCGGCTGGCGCACCTTCGCCTCGGCCCGTCCGAACGCCGGGCACCAGGCCCTCGCGGCACTCGAACGCGACGGCATCGTCACGGGGGTCGTCACGCAGAACGTCGACGGACTGCACCTCCGCTCCGGATCCCGTCGGGTCGTCGAGATCCACGGGTCGATGGACCGTGCCGTCTGCCTCACCTGCGGGCAGGTGTTCTCGCGCGCCGACCTCGCGACCGTGCTCGACCGGGACAACCCGTGGATCGACGAGCCCGGGTCGGTGCAGCTCCAGCCCGACGGCGACGTCGAGATCACCGACGTCGAGCGCTTCCGGGTGCCGGACTGCTCGGTGTGCGGCGGGGTGCTGAAGCCCGACGTGGTGTTCTTCGGCGAGTTCGTCCCGGCCGAGAAGTTCCGCGAGGCCGTCTCCATCGTCGCCGAGGCCGACGCGCTCCTCGTCGTCGGCTCGTCCCTCACCGTGAACTCCGGCGTCCGGCTCGTCGACCACGCCGCACGACGCAAGCACCCCGTGGTCATCGTGAACCGCGGCACGACCCGCAGCGACCCCCGGGCAGCGGTCAAGATCGACGCCGGCACGACCGAGACGCTCGAAGCCCTGGCGGCACGGCTGCGATGAGGTGCCGCGCCGCGTCCGGGACGAGGTGCCGCGCCGCGTCTGGGATGATCGTGCGGTGACGACGCTCCTGTACCTGGTCCGGCACGGCGAGACCGACTGGAACGCCGAACGGCGCATCCAGGGCTCGACGGACATCCCCCTGAACGACACCGGACGCCGACAGGCCCGCTCCACCGCGACCCTGCTCGACCGCCGGCGGTTCGACGCCGTCGTCGCGTCGCCGCTGTCCCGGGCGTTCGAGACCGGCTCGATCATCGCGGACCACCTCGGTCTCGCAGCGCCCGCCACGTACGCAGGGCTGGCGGAACGCTCCTACGGCGAGGCCGAGGGCCTGACCGACGACGAGGTCCGCGAGCGCTACCCGCACGACGACATCCCCGGCCGCGAGTCCCGCAGCGCGTTGCTCGACCGCGTCACCGAGACACTCGCCGAGATCGCGGTCCGGTACGACGCCGGCAGCGTCGTCGTCGCGACCCACGGCGCCGTGATCCGCAGCATCGTCAACGCCGCTGCCCCCGGCACAGCCGACCGGCACAGCACCCCGATCCGGAACGGATCCGTGCACTCGTTCCGGTGGGACCCCGAGCGCTTCCACGCCGAACTCGTGCGGTTCGACGACCCGATCGACGGGGTCTCGGACGGGCCCGGCCGGTACGCCTTCGAGTACCAGAACCCGCTCGAGCGCCGCGGGTAGCCGCCGCAGGGAGCCGCCGGGGCGAGCCGCTGCGCGCTGTCGGTGGTGTCGTACTAGGCTCCGATGCACTCGCAGACCCGAGCGCGTTAGGGGGCTGACATGACCGTCGACGGACCCGGTGGTGGGGGCGCTCGGCCCGGCTGGCCGCGGTCGCCCGATCCGGACGACCTCGATCGTGCCTTCGGCCCGGGCACGGCATCCGTCCCGGTGCGGACCCCGCGGCAGCGTGTCCGACGCAGCGCCCTCGTCGGAGTGGGCGTGATCGTCGCGGCCGGTGTGCTCGCCGTCGTGCTCGTCACCATCATCGGCAGCGTGCAGAACGGCGTCGGCGGGGTGTTCCCCCGCCCCGATGCCGCGCTCGACCGGTTCGGCAGCGCCGTGCGGGACCTCGACGGCGTCGAGGGCGTGCGCGACGCCGAACCGAAGAAGACCTCGTTCGCGAGCTACGACGTCGAGTCGACCGTCTCGGTGTCGCCGACGCTCTCCGACGAGGAGCGGACCGCGGTCGTCGACGACCTGCGCGCTGCAGCCAAGGCGGCGAGCGGCAACGGCGTCCGGGTGTTCGCCGTGGCGGACCTCGGTGCGCTCGAGATCGGGGTCTCTCCGGACGAGCGGACCACGGAACAGCGTCTGACGCTCGCCCGGCAGCTCGACGCGATCGGCGGTGTCTCGGGCGTGCGGTGCTCCTGGAGCGACGGCGGCCCGTCGGACGAGCCCGCCGACCAGGCGATCACGGTCGAGACGATCGGGCGCGGGGCTGCCCTCGACGCCGTGGTGGCGAAGGCGACGCAGGAGGCGCAGGCGGTGTTCCCGGGGGCCACGGTGTCGGCGGAGCGGCCGTCGTCCTGAGGCGGGTCGGTGTGCGCGACCGGTAGCCGACGTCTGCTGGCTCGGGCCGGCCTACTGCCCGGGGGTGGCCCCGCGGGCCGCGACCGCCTGCTCCACCGCGCGGACGACCTGCTCCGCCGAGGTCTTCCACCGGAACCGCCCGGCCTGCACGACCGATGCCCGCGAGGCCTCGTCCCACCGTGCCTCGAGCCGGCGCACCGCAGCCGCGACGGCCGACGGCGACGACGGGTCGAAGTACTCCGCGACGTCCCCGCCGATCTCGCGGAAGATCGGGATGTCACTGACGACCACCGGCGTCCCGACGCCCATCGCCTCGACGAGCGGGATGCCGAAGCCCTCGTCGTACGACGCCGTCGCGAGGGCCGTCGCCGACCGCAGCACCGACAGGTACTCGTCGTCGGAGGCGCCGTCGTGGAACACGATCGACCCTGCCGGCGCGAGCCGTTCGAGCCGCGCTCGATCGGCGGCGGACACGCGGGACATGCAGTGCAGCACCCAGTCCGCGCCGAGCAGCGGCATCGCGGCGGCCAGGGTCTCGACGTTCTTGTACGGCATGAACGAGCCCATGTACACGAGGGACTTCTCGCGCGGACCGCCCTCGGACCGAGGGGTCGCGGGGTCGGCGGCGTTGTACGCGACGGTGACGGGGCGCTTCGTCAGCCGGTGCTCGGCGATGAGGCCGGCGGTCGTCTCGGACACCGTCACGACCCCGTCGGCGCCGTTCAGGAGCAGGCGCTGCGGCACCCAGCTGAGGTGGAAGGCACGCCAGCCGAGGCGGAGGGGCCACGAGAACTCCCGCGGGGGCGTCCGGTTCCGGTAGTAGATCAGGTCGTGGAGGGTCAGCACGAGGGCGTACTGCCGACCGCGGGACCCCATGGTCTGCATGGGCGAGAAGACGGCGTCGAGCCCGAGGCGGTTGACCTTCCGCGCGACGAGGGGCTCCCCCGGCTCGGTCGGCGCGGGCAGGAGTTCCCACGGCAGGTCGGACGGCAGCGACTCGAGCTGCCGCTCGTCGTGCACGAGCAGGGTGTAGTCGTGTCGCTCGGGCAGGTGGGCGACGACGCCGGCCGTGAACCGGCTGATGCCGTCGTGGCGGCCGATGCGGACGTAGCGGCAGTCGATCCCGATGCGCAGGCGGGTCACGACGCGGCACCGTCGGCCGGCGGGGTCGGCGGCGCCTTCGGCTTCGGTGTCTCCTTCGGCTTCGGTGTCTCCTTCGGGGCACGCTTGGACCCAGGCTGCGCTCCCTTGCGGCCGCGCTTCGGGGCGTCCGCCATGCGTCGCAGCACCGCGGACGCAGCGGCGCCGGGCGTCTCGTAGTGCACGAGGTGCCCGACGTGCGGCACGACGACGAGCTCGGCGTCCGCGAGGCGTGCGGCCAGGGCACGCTGCTCGGGCACCGCCGTGATGTCGTCGCGCTCGGCCGCGATCATCAGCACCGGCACGGTGATGCGATCGGCGTACTCGGCGACGTCGTGCGTGACCGAGGTGCGGAACGCCTCGAGCACGCTCGTGCGGTTCGCGAACGCCGAGAAGTACCGGTCGTGCTGGTCGTGCACCCAGCGCCGGAGGTCACGGTCGTGCGACTTGAGCATCGCCAGGCTCATCACGCGCACGATCGCCGGGTTGCGGAGCAGTCCGAGCCCGAGCGGCTTCGGCAGCACGGCGCCGGCACGGTAGTACCCGATCGCGATCGCCGTGCCGACCGCACGCGGACCCTGCAGTGCCGGGGCGGCGATCGGGTTCACGAGCACGAGCAACCGCGTCGCGAGGCCGGAGGCAACCGTGGCGGCCACGACGATCGACCCGAACGAGTGCCCGAGCACCACGGTGTCTCCACCGAGGCCGAGCGCCGCGTGGAAGCCGCGCAGCCACGCGACGTAGGAGTCGATGTCGGACACGGGCAGCGGATCGGAGATGCCGAAGCCGGGCAGGTCCGGCACGATCACCCGGACCCCGTCGAGGTGCGCGGCGATCGTCTCGAGGCCGTGGTGGTCGCCACGGAACCCGTGCACGGCGAGGACCGTCTGGGTGGCGTCGGACGGGCCGTACTCCCAGAAGTGGGTGGTGCGGCCGTCGACCTGCACGGAGCGGTGGACGACCGTGGTGGCGGCCATCAGCGACTGGTACGGGGAGAGCACGGGCGGTTGCATCCCCGTCAGTCTACGAACGCGCGCCGGTGCGCCGACGTCACCCACGCTGGATGGTGGACGACTCGCGGCCGCGACGTGCCTGTGGAGGACGACCCGCGCCTCCAGGCCGTGCATTCTCCGGACAACTCCATGCACCGCGGCCTAGCGTGTCCATGGTGACGTTCACCGCCCCGATCCAGCTCCCCGGCCTGACACTGGACCCGCAGTGGTACAAGCGCTCGGTCTTCTACGAGTGCATGATCCGCTCGTTCGTCGACTCGAACGGCGACGGCATCGGGGACATCCAGGGCGTGATCGGCAAGCTCGACTACCTGCAGTGGCTCGGGGTCGACGCCCTCTGGCTGCCGCCGTTCTTCCAGTCGCCGATGCGCGACGGCGGGTACGACATCGCCGACTACAAGGCGATCCTCCCGGAGTTCGGCACCCTCGACGACTTCCGCGAACTCGTCACCAAGTCGCACGAACGCAACATGCGCATCGTCATCGACATGGTGATCAACCACACCAGCGACCAGCACGAGTGGTTCCAGCAGTCCCGCGAGGACCCGGACGGCCCCTACGGCGACTTCTACGTCTGGCGCGACACGGACACCGACTACGAGAACATCCGCATCATCTTCGTGGACACCGAGGAGTCGAACTGGACCTTCGACCCGGTCCGCCGCCAGTTCTTCTTCCACCGGTTCTTCTCGCACCAGCCCGACCTCAACTTCGAGAACCCGGCCGTCGTCGAGGCCGTGTACGACGTCGTGCGGCACTGGCTGGACCTCGGCGTGGACGGGCTCCGGCTCGACGCGATCCCGTACCTGTTCGAGTCGGAGGAGGGCAACGGCGAGGGCGAACCCGAGACGCACGAGTTCATCAAGAAGCTCCGCGCGATGGTGGACGACGAGTACCCCGGGCGTGTCCTGCTTGCCGAGGCGAACCAGTGGCCGCGCGAGACCGCCGCGTTCTTCGGCACCGACGAGGAGCCCGAGTGCCACATGGCGTTCGACTTCCCGGTGATGCCGCGCATCTTCTACTCGCTCCGTGCCCAGCACGCCGCCGAGCTCAAGGCGATCCTGTCCGAGACGCTCGACGTGCCGGCCTCCGCTGCGTGGGGTGTCTTCCTCCGCAACCACGACGAGCTCACGCTGGAGATGGTCAGCGAGGAGTACCGGCAAGCCATGTACGGCTGGTACGGCTACGACCCGCGGATGCGCTCGAACATCGGCATCCGCCGACGCCTCGCTCCCCTGCTCGACAACTCGCGCGCCGAACTCGAACTCATCCACGCCCTGCTGTTCTCCCTCCCGGGGTCGCCGTTCCTCTACTACGGCGACGAGATCGGGATGGGCGACAACATCTGGCTGCCGGACCGCGACTCCTCGCGCACGCCGATGCAGTGGACGCCGGACCGCAACGCCGGCTTCTCCACCGCGGACCCGGGCAAGCTGTACCTGCCCGTCGTCCAGTCCCTCGTGTACAACTACGCGCAGGTCAACGTCGAGGCGCAGCTCGCCCAGTCCCGGTCGCTGCTGCACTGGGTCCGCAACGTGATCCACGTGCGGAAGGCGCACCCCGTGTTCGGGCTCGGGACGTTGGCCGTGCAGGACACCTCGAACGACTCGGTGCTCGCGTTCGTCCGGTCGTGGGAGGGCTCCGGCTCCGGCCACCAGTTCGGCCCCTCCGCCGAGGACGTCCTCTGCGTCTTCTCCTTCGCCACCAACCCGACGTCGGTCACCATCTCTGCGCCGGAGTACGCCGGGAGGCCGTTGTACGACCTCTTCGGCGGCGGCTCGTTCCCGTCGTTCGACGCGGAGGGCCAGGTCACGCTGACGATGGGGACGCAGTCGTTCTACTGGCTGCACGTGGGTGCGCCGGTCGGGTAGCGGCGTCCTGGAGGCGCGGCTCGGCCCCGGTGGGCGGGTCGCGTCCTCGTCTGGTCGCGTCGCGCCCGGTGGGCGGGTCGCGTCCCCCGTCCGGTCGCGTCGCGCCCGGTGGGCGGGTCGCGTCTCGGCGTGTCGGTGCGTCCGGTTAGCCTGACCGCGTGACGTTCCCCACAGCGCAGCTCGACTCCCCCGCTCCGGCCCAGGACCTCTCGGGTCGGCCCTGGTGGCACGCACTCGGCGTGTTCGACCTCGAGACCACCGGCGTCGACGTCGAGACCGCCCGGATCGTCACCGCCCACGTCGGCCTGATCGACATGACCGGTCGCTCCATCGTCGAGGGCGCCTGGCTCGCCGACCCCGGGGTCGAGATCCCCGAGGGCGCTGCCGCCGTCCACGGCATCACGACCGAGCGCGCTCGCGCCGACGGCCGCCCCGCCGCCGAGGTCGTCGCCGAGATCATCGCCGCGGTCGAGGCCGTCTTCGCCCGGGGCATCCCGCTCGTCATCTACAACGCCCCGTACGACCTCACCGTCCTCGACCGCGAGGCCAAGCGCCACGGCATCGCCTCCCCGGTCATCGGGAACGTCGTCGACCCGCTCGTGATCGACAAGGCGCTCGACACCTACCGCAAGGGCAAGCGCACCCTCGAGGCCGCGTCGGAGCTCTACGGCGTCACCCTCTCCGATGCGCACGACGCCGGAGCCGATGCCATCGCGGCCGGGCGTGTCGCGCAGGCCATCGCGGCGAAGTACCCCGAGGAGCTCGGCGTCTCCGCCGAGGAGCTCCACCGCAAGCAGGTCGGCTGGTGCGCCGAGCAGGCGTCCTCGTTCCAGGACTACATGCGGAAGAAGCGCGACCCGGCCTTCACCGCCGACGGCCGCTGGCCCCACCGCAACGCCGGCTGAGGCGCCCGTCGGCGGGCACGGCTCGCCCGGCGTCGCACCACGCTTCCGACGCCGAACCACGCCCGTCGCCTGCCTTCGAACCACGAATCCGACACCGAACCACGCCGGTCGCCTGGTTCCACGTCGGATCCGTGGTTCGACGCGCGCCCCGGCCGGTCCGCCCGCGTCCCGCACCGACGCCCGCGCCGCTCCCGCACGGCGTCCCGCTCCGCTCCCGCACGGCCGCACAACCAAAGTCCGTCCGAACCGCGCCATCGCACGGCGCAAACGCACTTGCGTTGTGCGCCGGCAATCCGCACCGCCCGACCCTCCGGCCGCACCAGCGCTACGTCGGCCGCACCGCCCGGAGCACACCGCACAGCCCCACCGCCCGCGCCACCTCGGCCGGACACGACGTCGAACCACGCTTCCGACGTCGAACCACGCCGCTCGCCTGGTTCGACGTCGGTTCCGTGGTTCGAACCGTCGCCGCGGCCATGCCCGCACCGCCCGGCCGCAACGCACACCGCCCACCCAACGTGCCACGCCCCGGCCGCACCGGCCGCCCGACGTGCAGCACCGCCCGGCCGCGACGCGCACCGCCCGCCCAACGTGCCGCCCCGCCCCAGCCGCACCGCCCCGCGCACCGCCGGCCCGACCCTGCCGCCACACGCCCGCCAACGACGGAACGGGCGGCCCTCCCGCAGGAGAGCCGCCCGTTCGAGCGTCCGGAGGACTGCTTACTTGCCGAAGCTCTTGAAGCGCTGGTTGAACTTCTCGACGCGACCGGCCGAGTCGAGGATGCGCTGCTTGCCCGTGTAGAACGGGTGCGACGCCGACGAGATCTCGACGTCGATGACCGGGTAGGTCGCACCGTCGAGCTCGATGGTCTTGTCGCTGTTCGCGGTCGAACGCGTCAGGAACGTCTCACCGGAAGCCAGGTCACGGAAGACGATGGCGCGGTACTCGGGGTGGATGTCGGTCTTCATGGAGATTCCTCGGTTGCGATGATGGGGACGTGCGCGGCACTCGTACGAGCACGACGCGGGAAGTCTGCGGCTTGCGCCAGCCGTCTACGTTACCAGACGACCGGCCGGATCGGGAGCAGCGTCACGATGCGCGCGCCGTGTACCGCCCGGCGTCCTTCGACACGGTGAGCTCGATGCCGAACGCCTCGGTCAGGGTCGGAGCGGTCAGGACCTCGTCGATCGGCCCGGCAGCCTGCACGTGCCCGTCCGCGAGCACGAGGGCGTGGGTGAACCCGGCCGGGATCTCCTCGACGTGGTGGGTCACGATGACGATGGCCGGCGAGTCCTCGCTCTGCGCGTAGCCGCCGAGGGTCCGTACGAGGCTCTCGCGCGCGCCGAGGTCGAGCGACGCGGCCGGCTCGTCGAGGAACAGGATCTCGGGGTCGGTCATCACCGCACGGGCGATCTGGACGCGCTTCTGCTCGCCGTCGCTGAGCTCCCCGAAGGTCCGGTCGGTGAAGGCACCGAGGCCCCACTCGTCGAGCACACGCTGGGCGCGGCGGACGTCGAGCTCCTCGTACTCCTCGTTCCAGCGGCCCGTCACCGAGTACGCCGCGGTGAGCACGACGTCGATGACCTTCTCGGTGACCGGGATGCGGCGCGCGAGGGCCGTCGACGCGAAGCCGATGCGCGGACGCAGCTCGAACAGGTCGGCACCGCCGAGCTCGGTGCCGAGGACCTCGACCTCACCCGAGGTCGGGAAGGTCTGGGCGCCGGCGACCTGCAGCAGCGTCGTCTTGCCGGCACCGTTGGCACCGAGGACGACCCAGCGTTCGTCGTCCTGCACCTCCCACGAGATCCCGTCGAGGATGGTGGCCCCGTTGCGGACCACGGAGACGTCTGACAAGCGCACGACCGAGGGCATGCGACCAGCCTAGGGGTTCTGCCCGAGCACCTCGTCGTAGACCTGGCGTGTCCGCCGGGCGATCGCGTCCCAGGTGAACTCGGTCTCGACGCGGAGGCGTCCGGCGCGGCCCATGAGCTTCGCGAGCCCCTCGTCGGCGAGCACCTCGGTGAGGGTCGCGGCGAGGTCGGCCACGTAGCGGTCCGGGTCCGTCGGGGTCCCGGTGCCGTCCTGTGCCTGGTCGATCGGCACGATGCGACCGGTCAGTCCGTCCGCCACGACCTCGGGGATGCCCCCGGTGCCGGTGCCGACGACGGGGATCCCGCACGCCATCGCCTCGAGGTTGACGATCCCGAGCGGCTCGTAGATCGACGGGCAGACGAACACGGTGCCCGACGACAGCACGTTGACGATCTCCTCGTGCGCGAGCATCCGGTCGATCCAGACCACCCCGTCACGAGCGGAACGCAGCGAGTCGACCAGACCCGTGACCTCGGCCATGATCTCCGGCGTGTCCGGCGCACCGGCGCAGAGCACGATCTGCACGTCCGCCGGCAGCGAGGCCACCGCCCGCAGCAGGTACGGCAGGCCCTTCTGCCGGGTGATGCGTCCGACGAACACGACCGAGCGACGCGACGGGTCGATCCCGAGCGCGCGGACGGCGTCCTCGTCGACGGTGGGCTTCCACTCGTCGATGTCGATGCCGTTGTAGACGACGTGCACCTTCGCGGGGTCGATCGACGGGTACGAGCGGAGGATGTCCGCGCGCATCGCCTTCGACACGGCGATGACACCGTCGGCGTGCTCGAACGCCTCGCGCTCCATCCAGCTCGACAGCCGGTACCCGCCGCCGAGCTGTTCGGCCTTCCACGGGCGGAGCGGCTCGAGGCTGTGCGCCGTGACGACGTGCGGGATGCCGTAGGTCAGCTGCGCGATGCGTCCCGCCGAGTTCGCGTACCAGGTGTGCGAGTGCACGACGTCGGCGCCCTCGACGTCCGCGGCGATCGCGACGTCGGTGCCGAGTGCCTGCAGCGCGCCGTTCGCCTGCTCGAGGCCGCCGGGCGTGCGGTAGGCCCACACGTCGGCCTCGTCGCGGAACGCCCCGAAGGCGCGGACGCGCACCTCGGTGTCGGTGTCGGACCGCAGCGCCGCGGTCAGTTCGGCCACGTGGACACCCGCACCGCCGTAGACCTCCGGCGGATACTCCCTGGTCAGCAGATCGACTCGCACGCGTTCAACGTAACGGGTTCCCAGTGCTGACGCCTACTGTGAGCGGCATGGCACCAAAGAAGGTCTTCGGCATCGTGCTCGCCGGCGGCGAGGGGAAACGGCTCATGCCGCTCACGGCCGACCGTGCGAAACCCGCTGTCCCGTTCGGCGGGAACTTCCGTCTCATCGACTTCGCGCTCTCCAACCTCGTCAACTCCGGACTGCAGAAGATCGTCGTCCTGACGCAGTACAAGTCGCACAGTCTCGACCGCCACGTCGCCGAGACCTGGCGCATGGAGGGCCTGCTCGGGTCCTACGTCGCCTCGGTGCCGGCGCAGCAGCGGCTCGGCAAGCGCTGGTTCGCCGGGTCGGCCGACGCGATCCTGCAGTCGCTCAACCTGCTCCGCGACGAACGCCCCGACATCGTCGTCGTGGTCGGCGCCGACCACGTGTACCGGATGGACTTCCACCAGATGGTCGAGGCGCACATCGCCTCCGGCCGCAGCGCCACGGTCGCCGCGATCCGCCAGCCGATCGGCCTCGCCGACCAGTTCGGCGTGATCCAGGTCGCCGACGACGACCCGACGAAGATCGAGGCGTTCCTCGAGAAGCCGAAGGACGCCGTCGGGCTCGCGGACTCCCCCGGCGAGATCCTCGCGTCGATGGGCAACTACGTCTTCGACGCCGACGCGCTGGTCGACGCCGTCCTCCGTGACGGCCAGATCGAGGCGTCGGACCACGACATGGGCGGCGACATCGTCCCCGACTTCGTCGCGCGTGGCGACGCGGGCGTCTACGACCTCAAGCGCAACGACGTCCCCGGGTCGAACGAGCGCGACCGGTACTACTGGCGCGACGTCGGGACGATCGACTCGTTCTACGACGCGCACATGGACCTCATCGCACCGGTGCCGGTCTTCAACCTGTACAACCAGGACTGGCCGATCTTCAACCAGCAGACGAACCTGCCCCCGGCGAAGTTCGTCCGCGACGCGAACGGCAACACCGGCTCGACGGTCGACTCCCTCGTGTCGCTCGGCTGCCTCGTGTCCGGCGCCCAGGTCGAGCGCAGCATGATCGGCCCCTGGTGCGGCATCGACTCCGGCGCGAAGGTCCTCGACTCGATCGTCTTCGAACGCGCTTCGATCGGCGCCGGCTCCGTCGTGAACCGCGCCATCCTCGACAAGGACGTGGTGATCGCCCCCGGCGCCCAGGTCGGCATCGACCGCGAAGCGGACGAAGCGCGCGGCTTCACCGTCACCGAGTCCGGCATCACGGTCGTCGGCAAGGGCGTGCGCGTCGACGCGTAGCGTCGCGCGGGCAGGAACGGACGGCCCAGGAGGCGCGGCTGGCGTCATGAACGCCGGCCGTGCCTCCTGAGTCGGTACCGTTGGTGCGTGCCACGCTTCCTCGTCGTCCTCGATGCCGATTCCACGCTCCTCGAGGACGAGGTCATCGAACTCCTGGCCGACACGGCGGGGACCCGGCCACAGGTCCAGGCGATCACGGAGCGCGCCATGCGCGGCGAGATCGACTTCGCCGAGAGCCTCCGGGAGCGTGTCGCGACCCTGGCGGGCCTCCAGGACGACGTCTTCCGGGGTGCACAGCAGGCGGTCCGCGTGACGCGGGGCGCCGACCAGCTCGTCCGCGGCGTGCACGCCGCCGGCGGGACCGTCGGCGTCGTGTCGGGCGGCTTCCACGAGGTCCTCGACCCGTTCGCCGAGCAGCTCGCACTCGACCACTGCCGGGCGAACCGGCTCGAGGTGGTGGACGGCGTCCTCACCGGGCGGGTCCTCGGCGACGTCGTGGACGCGCACGCCAAGGCCGTCGCACTCCGGGAGTGGGCCGCGGCCGACGACGTGCCGATCGTCCGCACCGTCGCGATCGGCGACGGCGCGAACGACCTCGAGATGATGCGTGTGGCCGGACTGTCGGTCGCGTTCGACGCGAAGCCGCTCGTCCGCGAGCAGGCGGACGTCGCGGTCGTCGACCGTGACCTGTCGAGCGTGCTCGCGACGCTCGGCCTGCGCGGCTGACGCGCCGCCTGCCGCGCCGCGCCGGCCGGCCGAGACTCGGCCCCGCGGACCGTTTCGCGGCCGCTTCGCCACGAAGGTGTCCGCAGAGGCGAGACTCGGCGGGCGCGCCCCGGCCTAGTGCCCCATCCCGAGGCCGCCGTCCACCGGGATGACCGCGCCGGAGATGTACCCGGCCCCGTCGCCGGCGAGGAACAGCGTGGCGTCCGCGACGTCGTCGACGGTGCCGTACCGCGCCGCCGGGATCTGCTTCTTGAACTCGGCCTGCAGTTCTTCGGGCAGCGCTGCCGTCATGTCTGTCTGGATGAACCCGGGCGCGACGACGTTGGCGGTGATGCCGCGGGAGCCGAGCTCGCGCGTGATCGACCGGGCCATGCCGACGAGGGCGGCCTTCGACGACGCGTAGTTGACCTGGCCGACCTGGCCGTAGGCGCCGACGACGCTCGACATGAGCACGATGCGGCCGAACTTCGCCTTCATCATGCCCTTGGTGGCGCGCTTGACGACCCGGAACGTCCCCGTGAGGTTCGTGTCGATGACGCTCGTGAAGTCCTCCTCCGACATGCGGAGCAGCAGCTGGTCGTTCGTGATCCCGGCGTTCGCGACGAGGACCTCGATCGGTCCGAGCTCGGCCTCGACCTGCGAGAAGGCAGCGTCGACCGAGGCCGTGTCGGTGATGTCGGCCTGCACCGTGAGCGCGCCCTCGGGGCCGCCCTGGCCGCTGCGGGACGTGACCGCGACGCGGTGGCCGGCGGCGACGAAGCGCTCCGCGAGGGCGTGGCCGATGCCGCGGTTGCCGCCGGTGACGAGGACGGTACGGGGGGTGCTCATGGTCGCTCCGTTCGGGGTGGGTTGCACGGCGCGCCGGGCCCGGACCGGGTCGGACACGCCCGGAAGAGCGTACCGGAGCCGATACGCGCACCGTGTCCGCGCGCGGCGGAACCATCCGGGCCCGCGCGGAGTTAGGCTTTCCCTCGGGCAGAGGAAAGAACATCGGATGAAGACGACGCACAGCATCACCACCCTCCCGGACTCTCCGGAGCAGGATCGTGCGCACCGCCTGTCCCGGTACGTCTGGCAGATGGCCCTCCGCGTCGTGTTCTTCATCGGTGCGGTCGTCGTGTGGTCGATCTGGCACACGTGGATCGCCGTCATCCCGATCGTCCTCGCCGGCGTGATCCCGTGGGTCGCCGTCATCATCGCCAACGCGGGCAGCCGTGCCGAGAGCGACATCGTGACGCCTGCCGGTGCGATCCAGCTCTACGACGCCGTGGACCCGCGACTCCGCGAACAGCAGGAGGACGCCCGGGCCGAGGCGTACCGCGCCGAGCAGGACCGGCTGCGCGAGCAGGCGCAGGACGCGCAGGCCGAGTGGCAGCGCAACGGTGACCGCTCGCGTGTCTGGGGACGTCGCTGATGGGGGCCACGTTCGACCTCTTCACCGAACCCGGCTCGACCCCCGTGTGCTCGCGTGCCGGCTGCGTGTCGACCGCCTCGTGGCGCGTCAACTGGCGCAACCCGCGGATCCACGCGACCGACCGGGTGAAGATCTGGGCCGCGTGCGACGAGCACCGTGACTTCCTCGCCGACTACCTCCGGTCCCGGTCGTTCCCCGTCCGTGTCACGGGCATGCACGAGGACGTGGACCGCCTCGACGACGAACGCGACCCGGCCGACGCCCCGAAGAACGACGTCGGTGCACGCGCAGCCGGTGACCGTCGGTGAGCCAGCAGTTCGACCCGAGCTCCCGGTACGGCCGACGACACGCGCAGAAGCTCGAGCGCGCCGCAGCCGCCTCCGCTGCCGACGGCACCACCCGGACCGCCGAGCGTGATCCGGACGAGCCCTTCGTCGGCTGGCGCTTCGTCCGCAGTCGGCGGTGGCTCGGCTACTTCGCCATCGCGGTGGCGTTCGCGATCGTGTGCGCGCTGTTCGGCATGTGGCAGTGGGACCGCCGGAACGAGGCCGTCCGCCAGAACGAGCAGGTCGCGCAGAACTACGAGCACACCCCGGTCCCCCTCGACGAGGCGCTCCCGACGGCGTCGAGCTGGAACGACGGCAAGACCTGGCTCCGCGTGAGCGTCACCGGCCGCTACGACACCGATGACCAGCTGCTCGTCCGGAACCGCGTGCACAACGGCCAGCCCGGCTTCGAGGTCCTCACGCCGCTCGTCACGGCCGACGGTCGTGCGTTCGTCGTCGACCGCGGCTGGGTCCCCACCGGCAACGCACAGGACGCCCCCGACCACGTGCCCGCTCCCCCGTCCGGCGAGGTCACGGCGATCGTCCGCCTGCAGCCGAGCGAACCGCGCATCCCCGGCCGCACCGACCCGGCCCACACCGACCAGGTGCAGTCCGTGACGCTGACCGACGTCGGCAAGAAGGTCGACACGCCCATCTACACCGGGGCGTACGGGCAGCTCGCGTCCGAGTCCCCCGCCCCGACCGAGGCTCGCCCGCTCGGCTGGGAGCGCCCGACGGCCGACACGGGGCTGCACCTCAGCTACTTCATCCAGTGGTTCATGTTCGCGGTCGGCGGGTTCGGGTTCCTCGCCTACCTGATGGTGCAGGAGTTCCGGAACCTGAACCAGGACGACCCCGAGGAGCGCGAGCGCGCTCTCGAGCGCCAGCGCCGCAAGGACGCGAAGCCGAAGACGGACGCGCAGATCGAGGACGAGCTGCTGAACGCGGGTCGCTGACGCCAGCACAGGGCTGACGCCGCCCAGGACGGACTGGAGGCGCGGGGGCCGCGGGCCCCGCGCCCCCCCTCCGGGGGGGGGGGGCGGGGCGGCCACCGGGGGCCCCCGCCCCCGCGCGCCCCCCCCCCCCCGCCCCCCCGCGGG
>NZ_JBIVBW010000004.1:4529-22945 GCF_044746255.1 Curtobacterium sp. NPDC086286 | reverse complement strand
GGGGGGGGTGGGCGGTGGGGGCGGGGCGGCCCCCCCTCCACCCCGGGGGGGCGCCCCCCGGGGGGGCCCCCCCCCCCCCGCGGGGCGGGGGGGGGGGGGCCCCGGGGCCCCCCCCCCCCCCAGCCCGTCGACGGGTCGCGCCCGTCGACGGGTCGCGCCCGTCGACGGGTCGCGCCCGTCGGCGGTGCGGGTCACGCGAGCTCGATGAGCTCCGCGTAGTCCTTGTTCCAGTGGTCCTCGGTGCCGTCCGGCAGGAGCAGCACCCGCTCGGGGTTGAGCGCCTCGACCGCACCGGCGTCGTGCGACACCAGCACCACGGCACCCTCGTAGCCGGCCAGCGCGCCGAGGATCTCCTCGCGCGAGGCCGGATCGAGGTTGTTCGTCGGCTCGTCGAGCAGCAGCACGTTCGCGCCCGACACGACGATCATCGCGAGCGAGAGCCGCGTCTTCTCACCACCGGAGAGGACACCGGCCTTCTTGTAGCCGTCGTCGCCCGTGAACAGGAACGAGCCGAGGACCCGTCGCGCCTCGGTCTCGTTGAGGTCGTTCGACGCGGACACCATGTTCTCGATCACGGTGCGGTTCACGTCGATGTTCTCGTGCTCCTGCGCGTAGTACCCGATCCGCAGGCCGTGTCCGGGCAGGATCTCCCCCGTGTCCGGCTGGTCGGCGCCCGCGAGGATGCGCAGCAACGTCGTCTTGCCGGCACCGTTGAACCCGAGGATCACGACGCGCGAGCCCCGGTCGATGGCGAGGTCCACGCCGGCGAAGATCTCGAGCGACCCGTAGGACTTCGACAGCCCCTCGGCCATCAGCGGGGTGCGGCCACAGGGCGTCGGGGTCGGGAAGCGCAGCTTCGCGACGCGGTCGACGGCGCGCTCGTCCTCGAGCCCGGCGAGGAGCTTCTCCGCACGCGCGACCATCTGGTGCGCCGCTGCGGCCTTCGTGGCCTTCGCACCGAAGCGGGCGGCCTGGTCCTTGAGCGTGGCGGCCTTCTTCTCGGCGTTCGCGCGCTCCTTGCGGCGGCGCTCCTCGTCGGCGGCACGCTGCCGCTGGTAGAGCTTCCACCCCATGTTGTAGACGTCGATCGACTGGCGGTTGGCGTCGAGGTAGAAGACGCGGTTGACGACCTCGTCCACGAGCTCGACGTCGTGGGAGATGACGATCACACCGCCCGGGTACGTCTTGAGGTGTTCGCGCAGCCAGATGATCGAGTCGGCGTCGAGGTGGTTCGTCGGCTCGTCGAGGATCATCGTCTCGGCGTCCGAGAACAGGATCCGGGCGAGCTCGATGCGACGGCGCTGACCACCCGACAGCGTCTTGAGCTGCTGGTCGAGGATGCGGTCCGGCAGCTTGAGGTTCGACGCGATCGACGCCGCCTCGGCCTCGGCCGCGTAGCCGCCGAGCGCGTTGAACTGGTCGTCCAGCCGGCTGTACCGCCGCATGGCCTTCTCGGCGACGGCGGTGTCCGTGCTGGCCATGTCCAGCGTTGCCTGGCGGATGCCCTCGACGAGCTCGCCGAGCCCACGGGCGTCGAGGATGCGCTTGCGGGCGGTGTCCTCCGGGTTGCCGGAGCGGGGGTCCTGCGGCAGGTACCCGATCTCGCCGGAGCGGTCGATCTTGCCCCCGGTCGGCTGGGTCTCACCCGCCAGGGCCTTGGTCATCGTGGTCTTCCCCGCGCCGTTCCGGCCGACGAGGCCGATCTTGTCGCCCTTCTCGACGCGGAAGGACACGTTCTCCATCAGGAGGCGAGCCCCGACGCGGATCTCGAGGTCGTGCACGGCAAGCACAGCAGACGTCCAATCAGTTGGTGGATGTGCACAACGGTGTGTGCGGGAGGTGCACCGCTACGCTGACGGGACCGATGGTCCCGAACGGGACCAGCAGTCCATTCTAGGAGAATCCATGACGAACGCCACCGGGTTCGCTCGCCGCGCAGTCCTCGCCGACCGTCTGCGCACCCACGGCCTGGCCACGAACGCCGCCCTGGTCGCCGGCGGAGCACTCTTCACCGCCGCCATGGCGCAGGTCGAGGTGCCGATGTGGCCGGTGCCGATCACGGGCCAGACCCTGGCGGTCGTGCTCGTCGGTGCCACCCTCGGTGCCCGCCGCGGCATGCTGTCGCTGCTCGTCTACGCGGTCGCCGGACTCGCCGGTGCGCCGTTCTTCGCCGACTTCACGGGTGGCCTCGGCGCCCTCGCCGTGCCGAGCTTCGGCTACGTCATCGGCTTCATCCCCGCCGCCGGCGTCATCGGCTGGCTCGCCCGCCGCGACTGGGACCGCCACGTGGGCCGTGCCGCGGTGGCGATGCTCGTCGCCAGCGCGATCCCGTTCGTCACCGGTCTCCCCTACCTGGCCGTCGTGCTCGGACAGCTCGGCGCGCCGAACGATCTGCAGTCGGTCCTCGCGGCCGGGCTCTACCCGTTCATCGTGGGTGGCATCGCGAAGGCCCTCATCGCCGCGGGCATCGTGCCGCTGGCGTGGAAGGTCCTCGGCCGCCGCTGAGTCCCGTCGCAGAAGGGCCCCGCACCGGACGGTGCGGGGCCCGTCTGCGTGCGCGGGGGCGGGGGGCGGCGGCGGGCGGTCGCCGAGGTCGCACGACACGCCGTGCGCGGTCCGCCGAGGTCGCACGACACGCCGCTGGCGCGCGTCGCGGGCGACAGGTTGCGTGACCTCGGCGTCGCGCCCCGCGCGGGTCGCCAGCACAGACGGACGGGAGGCGCGGTGCCAGCCGGCACCGCGCCTCCCGTCCGTCAGGGGGTCGCGACTAGATCGAGAACCCGAGCGCGCGCATCATCTCGCGCCCGTCGTCGGTGATCCGCTCCGGGCCCCACGGCGGCATCCAGACCCAGTTGATCCGGAACGCGTCGACGATGCCGTCCAGCGCGTTCGCCGTGTCGCCCTCGATGACGTCCGTCAGGGGGCAGCCCGCGCTCGTCAGGGTCATGCTGATCACGAGCGCGGTCGCCTCGTCGTCCCAGGCGAGGTCGTAGATGAGCCCGAGGTCGACGATGTTCACGCCGAGTTCCGGGTCCTGGACCTCCTTGAGGCCCTCGACGACCTCGTCGAACTTCTCCGGTGCGAGTGCGGTGATCATCAGTTCCCCGCCGCAGCGGCTGCGGCCTGCACGTAGCGGTCGTAGCCCTCGTTCTCGAGGCGCTCCGCGAGCTCGGGGCCACCCTGCTCGGCGACCTTGCCCGCGACGAACACGTGCACGAAGTCCGGCTTGATGTAGCGGAGGATGCGCGTGTAGTGGGTGATGAGCAGCACGCCGAGCCCGGTCGCGGCCTTGGCACGGTTGACGCCCTCGGACACGATCTTCAGCGCGTCGACGTCGAGGCCGGAGTCGGTCTCGTCGAGCACGGCGAACTTCGGCTTGAGGAGCTCGAGCTGCATGATCTCGTGGCGCTTCTTCTCGCCACCGGAGAAGCCCTCGTTGACGTTGCGCTCGGCGAAGGCCGAGTCCATCTTGAGGTCGGCCATCGACTGGCGGAGGTCCTTGACCCAACTGCGGAGCGCCGGGGCCTCGCCGTCGATCGCGGTCTTGGCGGTGCGGAGGAAGTTCGACACCGTCACGCCGGGGATCTCCACCGGGTACTGCATGGCGAGGAACATGCCGGCACGGGCACGCTCGTCGACGCTCATCGCGAGGACGTCCTCGCCGTCGAGCGTGATCGAGCCACCGACGACGTTGTACCGGGGGTGGCCGGCGATCGTGTAGGCGAGGGTGGACTTGCCCGAGCCGTTCGGCCCCATGATCGCGTGGATCTCGCCCTCGTTGATGGTGAGGTCGACGCCCTTGAGGATCTCCTTGACACCCTGGTCGGTGTCGATCGAGACCTGCAGGTCGCGGATTTCGAGAGTGGACATTGCGTTCCTTCGGTTGCAGCTGGTGTGCGGCGTCAGCCGCGGGAAGTGAGTGGAGGCCGGTGACGGCCGGGTCGGAGCGGTCTCAGTCGACCGGGACGGGGTCGTGCACGTCGACGTAGACCTCGCCGTCGCGGACCTCGACGCGGAAGACCGGGACGGGTTCGTACGCCGGGAAGTTCTGCGGCTTGCCGGTGGCCAGCGAGAAGCGGGACCCGTGGGCCCAGCACTCGAGCGTGTCGCCCTCGACGAACCCCTCCGCCAGGGAGATGTCCCCGTGGGTGCAGGTGTCGCCGATCGCGTGCACGGTGCCGGCGGAGTCCTTGACGATGGCGACCGCGGTGCCGTCGACCACGGCGCGCATCGGGCTGTCCACCTGGATGTCCGCCTCGGCACAGACCTTCGTCGACATCAGGCGGAGGCCTCCGGTGCGGCCTCGGCGATGACCGAGCGCCCCTCGGCGAGCTCCTGCTCGACCGCGGCGATGAGGCGTTCCTCGAGCTCGGGCGCACCGATCTTCTGGATGACCTCGACGAGGAAGCCGAGCACGACGAGACGACGTGCCTCTTCCTCGGGGATGCCGCGGGACTGCAGGTAGAACAGCTGCTCGTCGTCGAAGCGGCCGGTCGCACTCGCGTGGCCGGCGCCCTCGATGTTGCCCGTCTCGATCTCGAGGTTCGGGATGCTGTCCGCGCGCGTGCCGTCGGTGAGGACGAGGTTGCGGTTCTGCTCGTACGAGTCCGTGCCGTCGCCGGCGCGCCCGATGAGCACGTCGCCGATCCAGACCGTGTGCGCGCCCTGGCCCTGCAGCGCGCCCTTGTAGTTGACCCGACCGCGCGTGTTGGGCGCGTCGTGGTTCACGTAGACCTGCTGCTCGATGTACTGACCGGCGTCGGCGAAGTACACGCCGTACATCTCGGTGTCGGCACCCTGCGCACCGAGGTGCGTCGAGGGGTTGACCCGGATGACGTCGCCGCCGAGCGAGACCACGACGTGCTTGAGGAAGGCGTCGCGGCCGACCTCGGCGAAGTGGGTCGACACGTGCACCGCGTCGTCGTCCCAGTCCTGCAGGCTGACGACGGTCAGGCGGGCGCCGTCGCGGACGACGATCTCGACGTTCTCGCTGAGGAGCGCCGATCCACGGTTGTCGAGCACGACGATGCCCTGCGCGTGCGCCTCGGCCGTGATGACCGTGTGCGCGGCGCGGGGCTGCGTGCCGAAGTCGGAGCGCGTGATCGTGATGAACTCGTGCGCCTCGGTCGCCTTGACCGTGACGGCCAGGACCGCGTCGCGAGCGGTCCAGGCGGCTGCGGCGGCGCGGTCCTCGGGCAGGCCGGCGGTGCCGACGCGGGGGTCGTCGCTGCGACCCCACTCGACGTCGGCGCCGTCGGACTGGCGGGCGAGGAACGGGTAGGCGGATCCGTCGAGGCCACCGTCGAGCAGGGGCTGGAGCTTCGCGAGGGGCGCGAACTTCCAGTTCACCTCTCGCCCGGTGACGGTCGGGAACGCGTCGACGTCACCGGACTGGAACCGCTCGGAGCGGGTCTGCACCGGGATCGTCTTGTCGGGCGCGTCCCAGCCGCCGTCGGAGTGTGCTCCGGCGCCGTGCTGCGTGGTCGCCGCGGGCTCGATCGGCTGGTCGATGTGGGGAGGGGTGGTGCTGGACATCTAGCCGACGGATCCTTCCATGCTCATCTCGATGAGCTTGTTGAGTTCGAGTGCGTACTCCATCGGGAGCTCGCGGGCGATCGGCTCGATGAAGCCGCGGACGATCATCGCCATCGCCTCGTCCTCGGGCATGCCGCGCGACATGAGGTAGAACAGCTGCTCCTCGCTCACGCGGGAGACCGTGGCCTCGTGCCCGAGCTGGACGTCGTCGACGCGGATGTCGATCGCCGGGTAGGTGTCCGACCGGCTGATGGTGTCCACCAGCAGCGCGTCGCACCGCACGGTGTTCGCCGCGTGGTGGGCTGCCGGGTCGACCCGGACCTCACCGCGGTACCCCGCGCGACCGCCGCCACGGGCGATCGACTTCGAGACGATCGAGGACGTCGTGTACGGAGCCATGTGGATCATCTTCGCGCCGGCGTCCTGGTGCTGGCCGGGGCCGGCGAAGGCGACGGAGAGCGTCTCGCCCTTGGCGTGCTCACCCGCGAGGTAGATCGAGGGGTACTTCATCGTCACCTTGGAGCCGATGTTGCCGTCGATCCACTCCATCGTGGCGCCCTCGTGCGCGATCGCACGCTTGGTGACGAGGTTGTAGACGTTGTTCGACCAGTTCTGGATCGTCGTGTAGCGCACGCGGGCGTTCTTCTTCACGATGATCTCGACGACGGCCGAGTGCAGCGAGTCCGACTTGTAGATCGGGGCGGTGCAGCCCTCGATGTAGTGGACGTAGGAGTCCTCGTCCGCGATGATCAGCGTCCGCTCGAACTGGCCCATGTTCTCGGTGTTGATTCGGAAGTAGGCCTGCAGCGGGATCTCGACGTGCACGCCCTTCGGGACGTAGACGAACGAGCCGCCGGACCACACGGCCGTGTTCAGCGCGGCGAACTTGTTGTCGCCGGCCGGGATCACGGTGCCGAAGTACTCCTCGAAGATCTCGGGGTGCTCGCGGAGCGCCGTGTCGGTGTCCATGAAGATGACACCCTGCTGCTCCAGGTCCTCGCGGATCTGGTGGTACACGACCTCGGACTCGTACTGCGCGGCGACGCCGGCGACGAGGCGCTGGCGCTCGGCCTCGGGGATGCCGAGCTTCTCGTAGGTCGCACGGATGTCCTCGGGGAGGTCTTCCCACGACTGCGCCTGCTTCTCGGTGGAGCGCACGAAGTACTTGATGTTGTCGAAGTCGATGCCCGTCAGGTCGGCACCCCACGTCGGCATCGGCTTGCGGCCGAAGAGCTGCAGGCCCTTGAGCCGGTTCTTGAGCATCCACTCGGGCTCGGACTTGAGGTTCGAGATGTCGGTCACGACCTCTTCCGAGATGCCGCGGCGAGCAGAGGCGCCGGCCGAGTCGGAGTCGGACCAGCCGAACTCGTATTGGCCGAGCCCTTCGAGCTCGGGACGGTCGATGAGCACGTCGGACATGGTCTCCTCGTTTCCTTCTCGCGGCAGCGTCTTCGGGTGTCAACCCGTGGCGTCTGGACGCCATTCCACCGCAGACCCCCGACACGCTCGTCGCGCGCACGGTGGACACGGTGTTGCTCCCTCGCAACGTCGATGGTTCCACACAGCCCTGAGTGTCGACGTCCGGGGTGTGAACGGCGATCTCGGACCATTCGGAGCCGGCGCCTGCCTAGACTTGACTGCTGCTGAACCCTCGAATCCTACAGGTTCGCTGCACGGAACAACAGGAAGGCACCACGCTCGTGACTCGCGTCGCATCCCCCGTCGACCAGGACGTCCGCCGTGCGCGGTGGTGGTCGCTCCCCCGTGTCGTCGACCAGCGTGTCGTCGTCCTCGCCTGGGCGTCGTTCGTCGTCGAGGTGATCCTGATCGGCACGGGCGGCCTCGTCCGCCTCACCGCATCGGGTCTCGGGTGCCCGACCTGGCCGAAGTGCACGGCGGACTCCCTCGTCTCGACGCCCGAGATGGGCATCCACGGCGTCATCGAGTTCGGCAACCGACTGCTCACCTTCGTGCTCGTCGTCGTCGCGATCGCCATGTTCCTGCTCGTCGTCCGGATGCGCCGCACGCGCCCCGAACTGTTCTGGCTCGCGTTCGCCCAGGGCGCAGCGATCCCGGTGCAGGCCGTGATCGGCGGCATGAGCGTCTGGACCAACCTCAACCCGTTCGTCGTCGGGCTGCACTTCGTCGTCTCCGCCGCGCTCACGGCGGTCACCGCCGCACTCGTCTACCGCGCCATGCGTGGTCCGCGCACCGCCGAGCGGCTCGTCCCCGGCTGGTACACGGGCGTCGTGCGCGGCACCATCGCCGCGGTCGTCGTCACCGTGCTCGTCGGCATCCTCACCACCGGCAGCGGCCCGCACGCCGGCGCCGACGAGGCGGTCGACGGCGGACGACTGCACCGCACGGGCTTCGACCCCGCCGTGATGGAGCACCTGCACGCGATCCCCGCCTACGTGCTGTTCGCCCTGACCCTCGTCCTCGTGGTCGGCGCGGTCCGCCTGCGCCTGTCGAGCAAGTGGGCGCTGCTGCTCCTGGTGGTCGAGTTCGTCCAGATCGCCGTCGGGCTCACCCAGGCGCGCACGGGACTGCCGGTCGGTCTGGTGGGGACGCACATGGTCCTCGCGGGCCTGCTCGTCGGTGCCACCACGGTCGTGACGCTCTCCACGCGCGGCACGGCCGGTCGCCAAGCAGTCCGCGAGCCGATCGCGGGCTGACGCGCAGCGCACCGCGCGCGGTCCCCGACACCCCACCAGTCGATCGGCTCGTGGGGTGTCGTTCGTCGTGCGGAACGCGACCAGCTGACGGACTGGAGGCGCGGTTCGGGCCCGCCACGCGCCTCCAGGCCGGTGGGTGGTCGCGCCCGGCGCCTCCTGCGGACCCGAAACGACCATCCCGACGTCGTACGACGACGGCCTCGTCGCACGCCATCGCGTTCAACAACCCGCGTCCGCAACGAACGACATCGTCGCTGTCGTACGACAGCGACGATGTCGCACGGGGTCCGCAGCCGAGACGGCCGCGCACGCGGCCGCGCGGCAGCGCTAGAAGGTGAAGACCTGCGGCAGCAGCGGGTCGATGCCCACGGCAATGAACAGCAGCGTCAGGTACGTGATCGAGCTGTGGAAGACGCGCATCGGCTGCACGTGCTCCACGTGCTGGATCGCCCGCGAGTAGAGCCGGTGCGACTCGACGACGAACCAGATGCCGCCGGCCAGCGCGACCACCGTGTAGAGCGGCCCCATGTGCGCGACCGGGATGAGCAGCAGCGAGCAGACGAGCGTCGCCCACGCGTACAGGACGACCTGCAGACCGACCACCGTGCGACCGCGGACGACCGCGAGCATCGGCACGTCTGCGGCGTCGTAGTCGTCGCGATACTTCATCGACAGCGGCCAGTAGTGCGGCGGCGTCCAGAGGAAGATCACCATGAAGAGGATGACCGGCGCCCAGGTCAGCGACCCGGTGACGCCCGCCCAGCCGATCAGCACGGGCATGCAGCCGGCCGAACCGCCCCAGACGATGTTCTGCGGGGTGCGGCGCTTGAGCCACAGCGTGTAGACGAAGACGTAGATGAGGATCGCGATGACGCTCAGGGCGGCCGCGAGCCAGTTCACCAGGAACCCGAGGACCGCGGTCGATGCGACGCCGAGCACCCACGAGAAGACGAGTGCCTCACGGTCGGAGAGCTCACCGGTCACGAGCGGCCGGGTGCTCGTGCGCTTCATGAGCCGGTCGATGTCACGGTCGATGTAGCAGTTGAAGGCCGAGGCTGACCCGGCCGACATCGCGCCACCGAGCATCGTCCAGAAGACGAGCCACAGGTCCGGCACCCCGCGCTCGGCGAGGAACATCGTCGGTGCCGTCGTGACGAGCAGCAGCTCCATGACCCGCGGCTTCGTCAGCGAGACGTAGGCACGCACCTTGCGCGACAGCGTCGAGCGGGGTCGATCGGTGTCGGGCCGGGTCACGGTGGCAGTCGGCAAGGGAACCTCAGTCTGTTCGCGTCAGCTCACACGCTCGGTGGACGGCTCCGTCGTCGTCGGGGCGTGCGTCGACCCGGAATGCGCACGGGTCCCCGACAGTTTACGTGATGGAGGCGCCGCGATGATGCCCCGCCCCGCCATCCGGACCGAAGTCACCCACCGACACGCCCGGCCAACGGCGGGTCCCCGCGACGACGAGTGAACAACCGGCGTCACCTGAACCCCTTCTGAGTGCATGGTCACTATGCTGGAGTCGCCCTCCCGCAGTGCGTGCCCCGATGACGTCGGCCGCGAAGAGCCGGTCGGCCGCCGCAAGACGGCGACCCGACGAAGGCCCCGGGATGGCGATCATGTCCGTGCGATGGCACGAGCCCTCGCACATGTCGCATCAAGAAGGGTCAACATCCAAGTGGCTGAATTCACCTGGGACGCCATCGACAGGAAGGCCGTCGACACGGCCCGCGTACTCGCCGCCGACTCGGTCGAGGCCGCCGGCAACGGTCACCCCGGCACCGCGATGAGCCTCGCGCCGGTCGCCCACCTGCTCTTCCAGAAGGTGATGCGTCGCGACCCCAGCGACTCCACCTGGATCGGCCGCGACCGCTTCATCCTCTCCGCCGGTCACGCCTCGATCCTCCAGTACGTGCAGTTCTACCTGCACGGCTACGGCCTCGAGCTCGAGGACCTCCAGCACCTCCGCAAGTGGGGCTCGAAGACCCCGGGTCACCCGGAGTACGGCCACACCGACGGCGTCGAGATCACCACCGGCCCGCTCGGCCAGGGCCTCGCCTCGGCCGTGGGCTTCGGCTACGCGCAGCGCTTCGAGCGCGGCCTCTTCGACCCGGAGACCGCCGACGGCGAGTCGCCGTTCGACCACTTCACCTACGTGATCGCCGGTGACGGCGACATGCAGGAAGGCGTCACGAACGAGGCCGCGAGCCTCGCCGGCCGCCAGCAGCTCGGTCGTCTGGTCGTCTTCTACGACTCGAACCAGATCTCGATCGAGGACGACACCGACATCTCCTTCTCGGAGAGCGTCCCGGACCGCTACGAGGCGCTCGGCTGGCACGTCCAGACCGTCGACTGGAAGAAGACGGGCGAGTACTCGGAAGACGTCGAGTCCCTCTTCGCCGCGGTCGAGGCCGCCAAGGCCGTCACCGACAAGCCGTCGCTCATCGTCCTCAAGACGATCATCGGCTGGCCGTCGCCGACCAAGCAGAACTCCGGCAAGATCCACGGCTCCGCCCTCGGTGGCGAGGAGCTCAAGGGCCTCAAGGAGGTCCTCGGCTTCGACCCCGAGCAGACCTTCCACGTCGACCCCGAGGTGCTCGAGTACACCCGCGGTGCCGTCGCCAAGGGCCAGGCGCAGCACGCCGAGTGGCAGAAGACCTTCGACGCGTGGGCCGCGGCCAACCCCGAGAAGAAGACGCTCCTCGACCGCATCAACGCCGGCGAGCTCCCCGAGGGCCTCGAAGAAGCCCTCCCGGTCTTCCCGACCGAGAAGGCCGTCTCCACCCGTGCCGCGTCCGGCAAGGTCATCAACGCCATCGCACCGCTCATGCCCGAGTTCTGGGGCGGTTCGGCCGACCTCGCCGAGTCGAACCTGACCACGATCGAGGGCGCCAAGTCCTTCGGTCCGGTCGAGGCCTCGACCAAGGCGTGGAGCACCGACCCGTACGGCCGCGTGCTGCACTTCGGCATCCGCGAGCACGCGATGGGCTCGATCCTGTCGGGCATCGTCCTGCACGGGAACACCCGCCCCTTCGGCGGCACGTTCCTCATCTTCAGCGACTACATGCGTCCGGCGGTCCGTCTCGCCGCGCTCATGCAGGCGCCGGCGATCTACGTCTGGACGCACGACTCCGTCGCCCTCGGTGAGGACGGCCCGACGCACCAGCCGATCGAGCAGCTCAGCGCCCTCCGCGCAATCCCGGGTCTGGACGTCGTCCGCCCGGCCGACGCCAACGAGGTCGCCTACGCCTGGCTCGAGATGCTCAAGCACAAGGACCGCCCGGCCGGCATCGCGCTGAGCCGTCAGAACCTCCCCGTCTTCGAGCGTGGCGAGGGCGACGCCTCCGGTGAGGTCTTCGCCTCGGCGAAGAACGTCGCCAAGGGCGCGTACATCCTGGCCGAGGCGCCGAACGGCACCCCCGACGTGATCCTCATCGCGACCGGTTCCGAGGTCCAGATCGCCGTCGAGGCACGTGAGCAGCTCAAGGGCGAGGGCATCAACGCCCGCGTCGTGAGCGCCCCGTCGCTCGAGTGGTTCCGCGCCCAGTCCGAGAACTACCAGGACCAGGTGCTGCCGAAGAACGTCACCGCACGCGTCTCGGTCGAGGCCGGGATCGCCATGAGCTGGCGCGACATCATCGGCGACAAGGGCCGCAGCGTCTCGATCGAGCACTTCGGTGCCTCGGCCGACTACCAGACGCTGTTCAAGGAGTTCGGCTTCACGACGGAGCACGTCGTGGCCGCCGCGAAGGAATCCCTCGCGGCTTCCTGACCCCCCGAGGGCCGGGTCCGGTTCGCCGGATCCGGCCCTTCTTCCGGGAGGCGCGGCTCGGCCCCGCCACGCGCCTCCCGGTCCCCCAGACCCCGGCCACCAGGCCGATGAAGGAAAGAAGAGAAACACATGGCTGAGAACACCCCCACCGCCGCGCTCTCCGCGGTCGGCGTGAGCATCTGGCTCGACGACCTGTCCCGCGAGCTCCTCGAGACCGGCAAGCTCGAGTCCCTCATCGCCGAGAAGAACGTCGTCGGCGTCACGACGAACCCGACGATCTTCGCCTCGGCCCTCGCCAAGGGCGAGCGCTACGACGCACAGGTCAAGGAGCTGGCCGCCGCCGGCACCGAGGTCACCGACGCGATCTTCGAGATCACCACGCAGGACGTCGCCAACGCGTCCGACGTCTTCAAGCCGATCTACGACTCGACCAAGGGCTTCGACGGCCGCGTGTCGATCGAGGTCGAGCCGGGCCTCGCGCACGAGACCCAGAAGACCATCGAGCAGGCCAAGTTCCTGTTCGACAAGGTCGGCAAGGAGAACGTCCTCATCAAGATCCCGGCTACGGTCGAGGGCCTCGAGGCCATCACCGAGGTCATCGCCGCCGGCATCTCGGTCAACGTCACCCTGATCTTCTCGCTCGAGCGCTACCGCGCCGTCATCGACGCCTACCTCGGTGGCCTCGAGAAGGCCAAGGCCGCCGGCCACGACCTCTCGAAGATCCACTCGGTCGCGTCCTTCTTCGTGTCGCGCGTCGACTCCGAGATCGACAAGCGTCTCGACGCCGTCGGCACGGACGAGGCGAAGGCCCTCAAGTCGAAGGCCGGCATCGCCAACGCGCAGCTCGCCTACCAGGTCTGGACCGAGGCGTTCGCCTCCGAGCGCGCCCTCGGCCTGCTCGAGGCCGGTGCGAACACCCAGCGTCCGCTCTGGGCCTCGACCGGTGTCAAGGACCCGTCGCTCCCCGACACGCTCTACGTGACCGAGCTGGCCGCGCCGAGCACCGTCAACACCATGCCGGGCAAGACGCTCGACGCCACGTTCGACCACGGCGAGATCCACGGCGACGCCATCGCCGGGTCGTTCGACGCCGCGCAGCAGGTCCTCGACCAGCTCGCCGCCCAGGGCATCGACTACGACGACGTCGTGGCGCTGCTCGAGAAGGAGGGCGTCGACAAGTTCAACGTCTCGTGGGGCGAGCTCGTCGACACCGTCAAGAACGCACTCGAGGGCGCCAAGTAGTGACGGTTTCCATCGCCGCCAGCGGTGACGCGGCGCGGGCCATCGACCAGGTGGTCCCGCGTCTCGTCACCGATCTGGTGGCGTCGGGCATCACCGCCCAGGACCCCGAGCTCTGGGGTCCCGACGCCGAGGCCGAGGCGTCGAAGCGCCTCGGCTGGGTAGAGGCCGTCTCGGTCTCCCGCCCGCTCGTCGCCGAGGTCACGGCGCTGCGCGAGTCGCTCCTCGCCGAGGGGGTCGACCACGTCGTCCTCGCCGGTATGGGCGGCTCGTCGCTCGCGCCCGAGGTCATCACCCGGACCGCCGGCGTGCCGCTCACGGTCCTCGACTCCACCGACCCGGCGCAGGTCCGCGCCGCCGTGGAGCACCAGCTGGACCGCACCGTGCTCGTCGTGTCCTCGAAGTCAGGTTCGACCCTCGAGACCGACTCGCAGCGCCGTGTCTACGAGCAGGCCTTCCGCGACGCCGGCATCGACCCGGCGAAGCGCATCGTCGTCGTCACCGACCCGGGCTCCCCGCTCGAGGCCGTCGCGACGGACGCCGGTTACCGCGTCTTCACCGCCGACCCGAACGTCGGCGGCCGCTACTCCGCACTGACCGCGTTCGGCCTCGTGCCGTCCGGCCTCGCCGGTGCCGACATCGCGGAGCTCCTCGACGAGGCCGACGCCATCTCGGCGCTGCTCTCGGTCGACATCGACGAGAACCCGGGCCTCGTGCTCGGCGCCGTCCTCGGGGGCACCGCGCCCCTCCGCTCCACGATCGGCATCGTCGCGGACGGCACCCACATCGTCGGGTTCGGCGACTGGGCGGAACAGCTGATCGCGGAGTCCACCGGCAAGGACGGCCGCGGCTTGCTGCCGGTCGTGCTCGACGTCGACTCCCCCGAGGTGACCGCTGGACTGCCCGACCTGCAGGTGATCCGACTCGTCGGCTCCCGCGAGGACGAGCGCCACGTCGCCGAGGGCGAGGTCGAGATCACCGGCACGCTCGGCGGCCAGCTCCTCGTTTGGGAGTACGCCGTGGCCGTCGCCGGTCGCCTGCTGGGCATCGACCCGTTCGACCAGCCCGACGTCGAGGCCGCCAAGTCCGCGGCCCGCGCCCTCCTGGACGACCGCCCGGCACCGACCGAACCGGCCTTCACCGAGGACGGCACCACCGTCCACGCGACCGAGGGCCTGGCGGTCGGGACGACGATCGCGGAAGCCGTGTCGCGCCTCCTGGACCACGTCGGCCCCACCGACTACCTGGCCGTGCAGGCGTACGTGGACCGCACCGCGAACCCGGACCTCGAGTCGCTGCGCGACGCCTTCGCGGCGCGCACCGGCCGACCCGTCACGTTCGGCTACGGACCGCGCTTCCTGCACTCGACCGGCCAGTACCACAAGGGCGGCCCGGCGAACGGCGTGTTCCTGCAGATCGTGGCCGACGAGCCCGACGACCTGGCCATCCCCGGTCGTCCGTTCACGTTCGGCCAACTCATCCAGGCCCAGGCCTCCGGCGACGCGAGTGTCCTCGCGCAGCACGGCCGCCCGGTCCTGACCCTCACGACGACGGACGTCGCAGCTGCCACCGCAGCACTGACGGCCGCCGTCACCCTCTGACTCTCGAAGGAGTTCACCGACTCATGTCACCGGTGGCAATCACCCCGGAGCACAACCCGCTCCGGCTGCCGACGGATCGTCGACTGAACCGGATCGCGGGACCCAGCACCCTCATCATCTTCGGCGTGACGGGCGACCTGTCCCGCAAGAAGCTGATGCCCGCGGTCTACGACCTGGCGAACCGAGGGCTCCTGCCCCCGGGGTTCGCCCTCGTCGGGTTCGCTCGACGTGACTGGGAGGACCAAGACTTCTCCCAGCTCGTCCACGACGCGGTCCAGGAGCACTCGCGCACCCCGTTCGACGAGGACGTCTGGCGTCAGCTCGAACAGGGCATCCGGTTCGTCCAGGGATCGTTCGACGACCCCGAGGCGTTCCGCGAGCTCAAGCGGACCGTCGACACGCTGGACGCGGAGCGCGGGACGCTCGGCAACCACGCGTTCTACCTGTCCATCCCGCCGAAGATGTTCCCCGTGGTTACCGAGCAGCTCAAGCTGTCCGGGCTGACCGAGAAGCGCGAGGACTCCTGGAGCCGCGTGGTCGTCGAGAAACCCTTCGGCTCCGACCTCCGCACGGCGCGCGAGCTGAACGCGATCGTCGAGAGCGTCTTCGCTCCGGACGACGTGTTCCGCATCGACCACTACCTCGGCAAGGAGACCGTCCAGAACCTCCTGACGCTGCGCTTCGCGAACCAGATGTACGAACCCATCTGGAACTCGAACTACGTGGACCACGTGCAGATCACGATGGCCGAGGACATCGGCGTCGCCGGACGTGCCGCGTACTACGACGGCATCGGTGCGGCGCGCGACGTCATCCAGAACCACCTCCTGCAGCTCCTCGCGCTCACCGCGATGGAAGAACCGGTCTCGTTCAAGGCGGCGGACCTCCGCGCCGAGAAGGAGAAGGTCCTCTCCGCGGTGCGTCTGCCCGAGGACCTCTCGACCGCCACGGCCCGCGGGCAGTACGCCGGCGGTTGGCAGGGCGGCGAGAAGGTGCTCGGCTTCCTCGAGGAAGCCGGCATGGACCCCGAGTCCGGCACCGAGACCTACGCAGCGATCAAGCTCGACATCGCGACCCGTCGCTGGCAGGGCGTCCCGTTCTACCTCCGCGCCGGCAAGCGTCTCGGTCGCCGCGTGACCGAGATCGCGATCGTGTTCAAGCGTGTCCCCGAGGACGTCTACGGCAACTCGCAGTCGCCCCTCGGCCAGAACGCGCTCGTCATCCGTGTGCAGCCGGACGAGGGCGTCACGCTCCGCTTCGGCTCGAAGGTCCCCGGCGTCGGCACGCAGGTGCGCGACGTGACGATGGACTTCGGCTACGGCCACGCGTTCACCGAGGCCTCGCCCGAGGCGTACGAGCGACTCATCCTCGACGTGCTCCTCGGCGACCCGCCCCTGTTCCCCCGTCACCAAGAGGTGGAACTGTCGTGGAAGATCCTCGACCCGATCGAGGAGTTCTGGGCCACGCAGGGCCAGCCCGAGCAGTACCGTCCCGGCACGTGGGGCCCGGCATCCGCCGACGCCCTGCTCGCCCGCGACGGCCGGACCTGGAGGCGTCCATGAAGATCGACCTGCCGAACACCACGGTCTCGAAGATCCAGAAGAAGCTCGTCCACATCCGCGAAGAGGGCGGCGCCGTCGCCCTCGGTCGTGTCCTGACGCTCATCATCTCGACGGCCCTCGGCCACGAGGAAGAGGCGATCGAGGCCGCGAACGAGGCGTCCCGCGAGCACCCGATGCGCGTCATCATCGTGTCGAAGAACGACGGCGACACGAAGTCGCCCGGTCGCCTCGACGCGCAGATCCGCGTCGGCAGCGACGCGGGTGCGAGCGAGGTCATCGTCCTCCGCGCCTACGGCGAGACCGCGACCGACGAGGAGAGCCTGGTCACGGGGCTCCTGCTGCCGGACGCGCCCGTCGTGGCCTGGTGGCCGCAGACCGCCCCGGAGCAGCCCTCGGCGTCGGCCCTGGGTCGCATCGCCCAGCGACGGATCACCGACGCGGCCGCGCAGAAGGACCCGAACGGCGCGATCGAGGCCCTCGGTGCCTCGTACGTGCCGGGCGACACCGACTTCGCGTGGACCCGACTGACCCTGTGGCGGAACCAGCTCGCCGCGGCGCTCGATCAGCCGCCGTACGAGCCGATCACCGCCGTCGAGGTCTCGGGTGCGTACGACAGCCCGTCGACGATCCTGCTCGCCGCCTGGCTGCAGCTGCAACTCGAGGTGCCGGTGGCCGTCGTCACGTCCCCGCGTGCGACCGGGTCGAGCGGCATCCACGGCGTCAAGCTCGTGCGCGAGTCCGGCACCATCGAGCTCGAGCGGTCCCTGGTGGACGTCGCGACGCTCTCGATGCCCGGGCAGCCGACGCACGACCTGTCGCTGCCGCGCCGCAACCTGCGCGACTGCCTGGCCGAGGAACTCCGTAGACTCGACCCGGACGTCCTCTTCGGAGACGTCGTCAAGCACGGGGTCCCCCAGCTGCGCGAGTCCATCGCCGGCTGAGCAAGCCCCACACGACCGGTCGGGCCGGCCGTCGTTCGTCCAGCGCGAGCGGCGGCCGGCCCGGACGGTCGGACCGACGGTGGTCGTACGACCGGTCGACCACCACGAACACGGGAGTCACGTGACCAACGAACGGCGGGTGCTGGTGCACCCGGACAAGCAGGCCCTCGGCGCTTCGGTCGCCGCACGCTTCATCACGAAGATCATCGACGTGCTCGACGAGCAGGAGCGCGCGGACATCGCCATCAGCGGTGGCTCCGTGTCGTCCCTCGTCCTCGCCGCGATCGGCCAGTCGCCGGCGCGTGAGAGCGTCGACTGGTCGAAGGTGCACGTGTGGTGGGTCGACGAGCGCTGGGTGCCCGCGGGCGATGCCGATCGCAACATCACCGGCACGCAGACGGACTTCTTCGACCACGTCGACATCCCGGAGTCGAACATCCACCCGATCGCGGCGTCGGACGCTGGCATCTCGATCGAGGACGCTGCGACCCGCTACGAGCAGGAGCTCCACGCTGCCGCGCCGGACGACGCCATCGCGCCCCGGTTCGACATCACGCTCCTCGGGGTCGGACCCGACGGTCACACCGCGTCGCTCTTCCCGGAGTTCCCGCAGCTCACGGTGACCGACCGCATCGTGCTCCCGGTGGACGACTCCCCCAAGCCGCCGCCGCAGCGCCTGACCCTCACCTACCCGGCGATCAACGCGTCGCAGCGGGTCTGGGTCATCCTGTCGGGTGCCGAGAAGGCCTCGGTCCTCGGGCTGGCGCTCGCGGGTGCCTCGGTCGACGAGGTCCCCGTCGGTGGCGTGCAGGGGCGCAAGCGCACCGTGTTCTTCGTGGACCAGGACGCCGCTCGCGACGTCCCCGAGAACCTCATCGCGTCGACGTACTAGACGCGGGTCCCTGACGGACGGGAGGCGCGGTGCCGGCGGGCACCGCGCCTCCCGTCCGTCCGTGGGTGCGGCCGCCCCGCCCCCCCCCCCCCCCCCCCCCCCCCCCCCCCGCCGCCCCCCCCCCCCCCCGCGCGGCCCCCCCCGCCCCCCCCGGGGCCCCCCCCCCCCCCCCCCCCCCCCCCCCCCCCCCCCCCCACCG
>NZ_JBIVBW010000004.1:0-4520 GCF_044746255.1 Curtobacterium sp. NPDC086286 | reverse complement strand
GGGGGGGGGTGGGGCGGCCGGGGCGGGGGTGGGGGGGGGCGCCCCCCCGGGGGGGGGGGGGGGGGGCGGGCGGCCCCCCCGCCTCCCGTCCGTCCGTGGGTGCGGCCGCCCGCCCGCCCGCCCGCCCGCCCGCCTGCCCGCCTGGCGCCCGCCCGCCTGCTCGGCTGCCCGGCCGGCGCCTGCCGCCCGCCCGCCCACCCGGCCACCCGCCCGCCTCGGTCGCACAAAGTGTCGCCCGCAGCGTGCGGAAGCAGCGCTTCATGCGACCTCGACGGCGCCCGCACGGCATGTCGTGCGACCTCGACGGCGCCCGCACGGCATGTCGTGCGACCTCGGCGGCGCCCGCGCGGCGCGTCGTGCGACCTCGCCGGTCCACCGCGCACCCACCACACGCACGAAGGCCCCCGTACCGGATCGGTACGGGGGCCTTCGGACGTCTCGTGCGACTACTTCGCGGTGCCGCGACGCTGCCGGAGCTGCTGCAACGCGTCCTCGAGGAGCTGCGCCGCCTCTTCTTCGGTGCGGCGCTCCTTCACGTACGCGAGGTGCGTCTTGTACGGCTCGGTCTTGGAGACCACGGGAGGGTTCTCCTTGTCGCGACCAGCCGGGAGCCCGGTCGACGGCGAGTCCACCGTCTCGGGGATCTCGTCATCGGGGAGGCCGGCGGCGAAGTACCGCACGACCTCGTTGCCGAGGGCGTCCCAGTACGAGATCGCCACACGCTCGGCCTGGACCCCGCGGTCCTGCTCCCCCATCGGGCCCGCGCCGACGCGCGAACCCCGGATTGCACTGCCTCCGGATGCCATGGATCAGCTCCCCGCCGTGAACTTGTTGATGAGACCGAGCACGATGATCGACACGATCCAGAGGAGACCGAGGATCACCGTGATGCGGTTGAGGTTGCGCTCGGCGACGCCGGACGCCCCGAGGTTGCTCGTCACGCCGCCGCCGAACATGTCGGAGAGGCCGCCACCGCGGCCCTTGTGCAGCAGGATGAGGAGCGTGAGCAGGAGGCTCGTTATCGCGAGCAGGACCTGCAGCACGACGGAGAGAATCGCCACGACGTACCTTTCGTGTCAGTCAGCCATCCGAGTATACCGGCCAGGTGGTCGGCCGAGGTCCCCGGGCTGGGCGTGGCACAGGCCGGCCGCACGATGGCGACCGGCCTGTGTCCGGTGGGTCAGAGTCCGACGTGCTGCCGGAAGCGCGCGATGGCCGCGAACTCCTGCACGTCGAGGGAGGCGCCACCGACGAGCGCGCCGTCGATGTCGGGCTCGCGCAGGAAGCCGGCGATGTTGCCCGACTTCACCGAGCCGCCGTAGAGCACCCGCGTCGCCGCGGCTGCCTCGTCGCCCCAGGCCGCAGCGATCCCGCGACGGATCGCAGCACATTCGTCCTGCGCCTGCTCGGCGGTCGCGGCCTGGCCGGAGCCGATCGCCCAGACCGGCTCGTACGCCACGACGATCTCGGAGGGCTGCACGGCGTCGAGGACGACCTGCAGCTGTTCGACCGGCACGACACCGGCGCCGCGCTCCTCGCGCTGCTCGCCGGTCTCGCCGACGCAGACCACCGGTACGAGACCGTGCTTGACGGCCGCGGCGGTCTTCGCGGCGACGATCTCGTCGGTCTCCGCGTGCAGCGTGCGTCGCTCGGAGTGTCCGACGATGACGTACTGCGCGTCGAGCGCGGCGAGGAACGCCCCGGACACGTCGCCCGTGTAGGCGCCCGAGTCGTACTGGGACAGGTCCTGCGCGCCGAAGCGGATCGGGAGCTTGTCGGCCGAGATGAGCGTCTGCACGCTCCGGAGGTCGGTGAAGGGCGGGAACACCGCGACCTCGACGTCGTCGAAGTCGTGGCGTCCGTCCTTCAGCGTCCACGCGAGCTTCTGCACGGTGGCGATGGCCTGGAGGTGGTCCAGATTCATCTTCCAGTTGCCCGCGATGAGCGGCGTCCGGGTCATCGCGACCACCCCAGTGCTTCGAGACCGGGGAGCGACTTGCCCTCGAGGAACTCGAGACTCGCACCGCCACCGGTCGAGATGTGCCCGAACTGGTCGTCCGAGAAGCCGAGCGACCGGACGGCCGCAGCGGAGTCGCCACCGCCGACCACACCGAGGCCGTCGACCTCGGTCAGGGCCTGCGCGACGGTCTTCGTGCCGGCGGCGAAGGCCGGGAACTCGAACACGCCCATCGGGCCGTTCCAGAACACGGTCTTCGACGAAGAGACCGCGGACGCGAAGCGCGCCGCCGTCTCCGGGCCGATGTCGAGGCCGATGCCGTCCGCCCCGAAGGACGACGACTCGATCGCGTCCGCGGCGACGGTCTCGTGCGACGCGTCGGCCGCGAACCCGGACGCCACGACGACGTCCGTCGGCAGGTCGATCGTCACGCCGAGCTCCTTCGCCCGCGAGAGGTACTCGCGGACGACGTCGAGCTGGTCGGCTTCGAGCAGCGACTTCGCGACCCCGTGGCCCTGGGCCGCGAGGAACGTGAAGAGCATGCCGCCACCGATGCAGAGCGTGTCCACCTGCGGCAGGAGGTGGTCGATGACGCCGAGCTTGTCGCTGACCTTCGACCCGCCGAGCACGACCGTGTACGGCCGCTCCGGCGTCGTCGTGAGGCGTTCGAGCACGCCGAGCTCGGTCTCGATGAGCGACCCCGCTGCGCTGGGCAGCGCGGACGCGAGCTCGTACACCGAGGCCTGCTTGCGGTGCACCACACCGAATCCGTCGGACACGAAGGCGTCCCCGAGGGCGGCGATGCGGTCCGCGAAGCCACTGCGCACGGCAGCGTCCTTCGAGGTCTCCTCCGGGTTGAACCGGAGGTTCTCGAGCAGCAGGACGTCGCCGTCCCCGAGTTCCCCGGCGGCCGCGGTCGCTTCGTCGCCGACGGTCTCGCCGACGAACGTGACCTCTTTGCCGAGCAGCTCGGAGAGCCGCTGGGCCACCGGCGCGAGCGAGAACTCCGGCTTGGGCTCGCCGTCGGGGCGGCCCAGGTGGGAGATCACGATGACGCGGGCGCCGGCGTTGATGAGGGTGTTCAGGGTGGTCAGCGACGCGCGCACGCGGCCGTCGTCCGTGATCAGGCCGTCCTTGAGCGGGACGTTGAGGTCACAACGGACGACGACACGCTTGCCGGCGAGGTCGCCGAGGTCCTCGAGGGTGCGGAGTGCCATGGGTTAGAGGCGCTCGCCCACGTACTCGGTGAGGTCGACGAGGCGGTTCGAGTAGCCCCACTCGTTGTCGTACCACGAGGTGATCTTCACGAGGCCGCCGATGACCTTGGTCAGGCCGGAGTCGTAGATCGACGAGTGCGGGTCCGTGGTGATGTCGGTCGACACCAGCGGGTCCTCGCTGTAGAGCAGGATGCCCTTGAGCGGACCCTCGGCTGCCTCCTTGTAGGCGGCGTTGATCTCGTCGACGGTGACCTCGGACTTGGTCTCGAGGGTGAGGTCGGTGATCGAGCCGGTCGGCACCGGGACGCGGAGGGCGAAGCCGTCGAGCTTGCCGGCGAGCTCCGGCAGGACGAGGCCGATGGCCTTCGCCGCACCCGTGGAGGTCGGGACGATGTTCAGGGCGGCGGCACGCGCACGACGCGGGTCCTTGTGCGGGCCGTCCTGGAGGTTCTGGTCGGCGGTGTAGGCGTGGACCGTGGTCATGAGACCGCGCTCGATGCCGAACTTGTCGTGGAACACCTTGGCGAGCGGCGCGAGGCTGTTCGTGGTGCAGGACGCGTTCGAGATGATGTTGTGGTTCGCGGGGTCGTACTGGTCCTCGTTCACGCCGAGCACGATGGTGACGTCGTCACCCGTGGCCGGGGCGGAGATGATGACCTTCTTGGCACCGGCGTCGATGTGCTTCTGCGCATCGGCGGCCTTGGTGAAGAAACCGGTCGACTCGATGACGATGTCGACACCCAGCTCACCCCAGGGGAGGTTGGCGGGGTCGCGCTCCGCGAGGACCTTGATCGCCTTGCCGTCGACCACGATGTTGTCGCCGTCGAGCTCGACCGTCGCCGGGAGCTTGCCGGTGATGGAGTCGAACTTCAGCAGGTTCGCGAGGGACGCGTTGTCGGTGAGGTCGTTCACCGCCACGATCTCGAGGTCGCTGCCCTTGGCCAGTGCGGCCCGGAAGAAGTTACGGCCGATGCGGCCGAAGCCGTTGATACCGATCTTGACGGTCAATGGATCTCCTGGTGGGTGTGGAGCGCCCGGGGGGCGCTGCTTTCGGAGTCGTGTGGCCCTTCGGGCCCACGTGTGGTGGACGATACGCCCCGTAACGTCGCCGTAACGACCCTAGCAGTCGGACTCTGCCAGACCGCGCGGGATGACGGTCCGTCCGGACGGTCGCGAGCGCCGCCCTGGACCACCCTGACGACGGACGGGAGGCGGGGGGGCCCCGGGGCCCCCGCCCCCCCGCCGGGGGGGGGGGGGGGGGGGGGGGGGGGGGGGCGCCGGGGGGGGGGGGGGGGCCCCCGCGCGCGCCCGGGGGGGCCCCCCGGGGGGGGGGGTCGCCCCGCGGG
>NZ_JBIVBW010000003.1:468096-471840 GCF_044746255.1 Curtobacterium sp. NPDC086286 | reverse complement strand
CGGGGGGTGGGATTTGCCTGGGGTGGTGCCCGGGTTGGCTTGTTCCGCCGTGTGCGTGGTGGCTAGGTTTTTTTGTCCCGCCCCCCCGGGGGGGGGGGGGGGGGGGGGGCGGGGTGCCACCGCGCCTCCCGTCCGTCGTCGGCTCGCGACCACCGCACGGCGCCACCCGCCTGTTCGGCATCCCCCCACGAAATGCCGACCTGACGAACGGGCACGCGCCTGGCAGAGTGGGTGTCGCTGGCCGACGCGCTGGTTCAGTTTTACCATGTCTGAGACAGATGTACAGGGCGGGGAGACATGATCGAGTACACCGACGACGACGCACACCGACGCGAGCTCTCACGCAAGCTGCAGCTCCTGATGGACGTCGTCGAGGCCAATTCCGGGCAGCGCCCCTCCTACAAGGAGATCGTGGCGGAGATCGAGGCGCAGGGCGCCTCGATGAGCCGACCGCGGTGGGGCTACATGCTCGGGGGCAACGGGCCGGCCGTCCGTGACCAGCGCCTGCTCGTCGCGCTTGCCGGCTACTTCGGTGTGCCGTCCGAGTACCTCACCGACGCCGCGGGCAACACGGACGTCCCGGAGCGGGTGCAGGCGCAGCTCGAACTCGTCCTCGAGCTCCGCAAACGCGAGGTCGTGGCGTTCGCCACCCGGCGACTCGGGGAGTTCGCCTCCGCGGCCGAGATCCGCGACTTCACCGAGCACGTCCGGCGACTCGACGACTCCGGGTCGACGCCGTGAGCGCGTTCGCCGACCGGATCGGCGCCCGCCGCCAGCAGGCCGAGGCCCGACGCAGCGTGCAGCGACTCGGACTCCCCCGGCGACTGACGCTGCCGGAGCTGCTCGTCCGTGCCGAGTCCGCCCTCGGCAAGCCGATCCGGCTCCGCACGACCGCACTGCCCGGTGACCTGTCCGCCCGGCTCATCCAGCGCTCCGACCACGCTCTGCTCGAGACGCGTCCCGACCTGTCCGAACGGTCCCGTGTGGCCTGCGTGCTGCACGAGCTCGCGCACGTGTTCCTCGCCGATCCAGGCTGCGACCACGAGGCGTACACGGGGCTGCTCACCGGACGGACGGCGTTCACCCGGTCGCTCGACACCCCGCACGAGCAGGCGGTCGAGCTCGTCGCCGACCAGCTCGCCCTGCGGATCGGGCTGCTCGACCCCGACACCGCGCCGCGCGGGATCTTCCGGTGACGCTGCACGTCTGGGGATCCCTCCCGGTCTGGCTGATCCTGGCCGTCCTCGTCGTCCGGCTCTGGCTCGTCCGGACCCAGTCGGCGAGCGTCACCTGGCTCATGGTCTGCTGCGCGTTCGTGGCCGTCGGGCTGAGCATCAACCAACCCGACGTCGTGACGTTCCTCGGCGGGCTGACCCGCACACCGAACGTCGCCGACCTGCTCGGCCGCTGCCTGATGGTGTGCGGCCTGTTCGCCCTCGCGCAGTCGGTCGAGGCGGCCGCCCGGTCCGCGCGACTGCTCCGCCCGAGTCGGCTCGTCGGCGTCGCACTGGTCCTCGTCGCACTGGTCGTGCTGTTCGTGCTGATCGACGCCCCCGAGCCCACGTCGCAGTTCATGGTCGAGTACGGTGACCAGCTGCCGACCGCGCTCTACTCCGCGGTCGAGATGACGTACATCGCCGTCGTGATCACCCGGTCCGCGCTGGCCGTCCTCCGCGGCTTCCGCGAGGGCGACGGTCTCGGGCGCATGTACTGGCTGTTCGTCGTCGGCGCCGCGGCGATGGTCCTGCTCGCTGCCATCGCGGTCGCGCTCGACGCGGTGCACGTGCTCGGCCTGGACGCTGCGGTCCGGGTGCTCGGGACCGTCTACGCGCCGGTCTTCCTCACTTCGATGGTCCTGCTCGCCGTCGGTGCCGCCGGCGGGGTGCTGCCCGACGCCGCCCGCGAGTTCCGCGACTGGCGGGCCGCCCGGGTCCGCTTCCGGACGCTGGAGCCCGAGCTGCGGCGACTCGAGGGCGCGTCCGGCAACCGGGGGCTGTACTTCACGATCGCCTGGCAGCGTCGACAGTGGCGGAGCCGACTGCACCGGCTGTCCGTCGAGATCGAGGACCGCGCGCGCGAGGCCGGGCAGGACGTCCCGGCCGCCGCGCCACTCACCACCGCACGACTGGAGGAGACCACATGACCGGTGGACGCATCGCCGCACTCGGCACCGCAGCGGGTGCCGTCGGGACGCTCGGGCTGGGCGCGTTCGTCGCGCGCCGGCTGCTCTTCCCCACGCCGTACTCGGCGACCGCCACCGTGCGCGCCGCCACCCCGACCGAGGCCGAGTTCGTGACCACCCGCGACACCCGCCTGCCCGGGACGTACCGGATCACCCGCGACGGCCAGGACGTCCGCGTGCAGGACGTCCTCGACATCGACGGGGACACCGTCCGGCGGCGCACGGACGGCCCGGCAGCCGGCGGCGAGTGGGGCTGGGACGCGCTGCTGTACGACGGCCTCGCGGACGTCCCCGGCGACGAACCGACCGATGTCACGGGCAACGAGCCCACGCACGTCGTCCACGTGCACGGGCAGTCGCTCGGGCCGCGACAGGTCCTCCGGGGCATCCCGGTCTGGCGTGCCCTCGGCGCGACGTCCGAGGTCGTCGACACGACCGACCTCCCGCTCCGCTCGCTCGACCCCGGCGCGGTCGACCGCATCGTGACGGCGGTCCGGGCAGCTCGGGGCCGCGGGGCCACCCGGGTCGTGCTGCAGGGCTGGTCGGCGGGGGCGCTCGCGTGCTCGGTCGCCGCCTCCCGGGTCGAGGTCGACGGCCTCGTCGGGATCTCGCCGCTGCTCAGCGTGTCCTCGGCGCTCCGCGGCGCGGTGTCGGGCGCGCACCTCCCCGCGTTCGTCGGCACGGTCGCGGCACGGATCGCGACCACCGGCGTGCTGTCACGGCTGGCCGGCGCCGCTGCTCCCGTCCAGACGACCGCGTGGCAGGCGTCGGCGACCCCGACCCTGCTCGTGCACTCGGCGGCCGACGCCCTCGTCGCCGAGGCCGACGTCGCCGCGCAGACCGCGCGTCCGGGGACCCGGGCGGTCGCGTTCCGGACCGCGCCGCACACGCTCGAGTGGAACGAGGACCCGGAGCGCTGGGAGCGAGCCGTCCGGGACTTCGCGGCCACCCTCTGACGCGAGACGCAAGACGCGGGACGCGAGACGCGCGCCGAGCGCCGAGCGCCCCGGCGACGTGCAACGGCCCCGGTCTGCGAACAGACCGGGGCCGGCGCGTCTCGACCTGTTGGGGGGAACCGGTCGAGCGCTGCGTGCGAGGTGTTGGGGGGAACCCCTCGCGCGCAGTCACCACCGTACCCCCGGACGGGGGCCCGTGGTACCGCGACGCGCGAACCGTCCCGGGTCTGGGTCGGGCGACATCGCGCCGCGCGTAGCGTCCGGCGCATGGACGATCAACCCGAACCCGAAGCCCACGAGCGTCACCGCTCCGTGGCAGACCTCAACGACGAGTCACTCGGACGCCCCTTCGACCAGACCAACGGCCTGGCGGACGGACTGAGCGGCGACTCGGACGGCACGGCCGAGAGCGAGCAGCCCGGCGTGCACAAGCGACACGAGAAGCGCGAGAAGCACCGCGGGCGCGACCACCAGGGGTGACCGCACCCACGACGTGACGGGAGGCGGGGGGGGCCCGGGGCCCCCCCCCCCCCCCCCGCGCGGGGCCCGGGGGGGGGGGGGCCTGAGCCCCCCCGGCGGGGGCGGGGGCGCCCCCGCCGCCCCCCC
>NZ_JBIVBW010000003.1:446420-468086 GCF_044746255.1 Curtobacterium sp. NPDC086286 | reverse complement strand
GCCCCGCGGCGGCCACCCGCCCCCCGACCCGCGCTAGACCCCCGGGGGGCGCCCCCCCCGGGGGGCCCCCCCCCCCCCGGGGGGGGGGGGGGGGGGCCCCGCGGCCCCCGCGCCTCCCGTCATGTCCGTGACCGGGTCCTAGGACTCGATCTCGCCCTGCGGCGTGTCCGTCGCCTCGACGGCGGCCGCGCCGGCGAGGACCTCTTCGCGCCCCGGCTGACGCCCGGTCTCGAACTGGAACTCGCCACCGGTGAAGTCGACCTTCACGTGGTCGCCGGCCGTGAGCTCACCCTGCAGGATGTGCTCGGACAGCTGGTCCTCGACCTCGTGCTGCATCGCGCGGCGGAGCGGGCGGGCACCGAGTGCCGGGTCGAACCCGACCTTGATGAGCTGCTCCTTGGCGGCGAGCGTGAGCTCCACCGTCATGTCGCGGTCGAGCAGGCGGTCCGCCAGGCGCTTCACGAAGAGGTCCACGATCTGCAGCAGCTCGGGCTGCGAGAGCTGCGGGAACACGATCGTGTCGTCGACGCGGTTGAGGAACTCGGGCTTGAAGTGCTTCTTGAGCTCCTCGTTCACCTTCGAGCGCATGCGGTCGTAGCCGACACCGGAGTCACCCTCGACCTGGAAGCCCACCGGGCCACCGGCGATGCCCTGCGAACCGAGGTTCGTGGTCATGATGATGACGGTGTTCTTGAAGTCGACCACGCGGCCCTGACCATCGGTCAGACGACCCTCTTCGAGGACCTGCAGCAGCGAGTTGAAGATGTCCGGGTGGGCCTTCTCGATCTCGTCGAAGAGGACCACGGAGAACGGCTTGCGGCGCACCTTCTCGGTGAGCTGGCCGCCCTCCTCGAACCCGACGAACCCGGGAGGGGCACCGAAGAGTCGCGAGACGGTGTGCTTCTCGCCGAACTCCGACATGTCGAGGGAGATCAGCGCACCCTCGTCGTCGAAGAGGAACTCGGCGAGGGCCTTGGCGAGCTCGGTCTTCCCGACACCCGTGGGGCCGGCGAAGATGAACGAGCCGGAGGGACGGTTCGGGTCCTTCAGGCCGGCGCGGGTGCGGCGGATGGTCTTGGACAGGGCCGAGATGGCCTCTTCCTGACCGATGACGCGCTCGTGCAGTGCCTTCTCCATGAAGACGAGCCGCGAGGTCTCTTCCTCGGTGAGCTTGAACACCGGGATGCCCGTGGCCTGCGCCAGGACCTCGGCGATGATGCCCTCGTCGACGGTGCCGGACGCGGCGACGTCACCCGCACGCCACTGCTTCTCGAGGCGGAGACGCTCGCCGAGGAGCTTCTTCTCCTCGTCACGGAGCGAAGCGGCCTTCTCGAAGTCCTGCTCCTCGATCGCGGCTTCCTTCTGCCCGCGGACCGCCGAGATCTTCTCGTCGAACTCGCGGAGCTCCGGCGGCGCCGACAGGATCGACAGGCGGAGACGTGCACCGGCCTCGTCGATCAGGTCGATCGCCTTGTCCGGCAGGAAGCGGTCCTGCACGTAGCGGTCCGCGAGGTTCGCCGCGGCGACGATCGCGCCGTCGGTGATGGACACCTTGTGGAACGCCTCGTACTTGTCGCGGAGGCCCTTGAGGATGTTGATCGCGTGGGGCAGCGACGGCTCGTTGACCTGCACCGGCTGGAAGCGACGCTCGAGTGCGGCGTCCTTCTCGAAGTGCTTGCGGTACTCGTCGAGCGTGGTGGCACCGATGGTCTGGAGCTCACCGCGCGCGAGCAGCGGCTTGAGGATCGAAGCGGCGTCGATCGCGCCCTCGGCAGCACCGGCACCCACGAGGGTGTGGATCTCGTCGATGAAGACGATGATGTCGCCGCGGGTGCGGATCTCCTTCGTGACCTTCTTGAGGCGCTCCTCGAAGTCACCGCGGTAGCGGGACCCGGCGATGAGCGACCCGAGGTCGAGCGAGTAGAGCTGCTTGTCCTTCAGCGTCTCGGGCACGTCGCCCTTGACGATCGCCTGGGCGAGGCCCTCGACGACGGCGGTCTTGCCGACGCCGGGCTCACCGATCAGGACGGGGTTGTTCTTGGAGCGGCGGGAGAGGATCTGCATGACCCGCTCCATCTCCTTCTCGCGGCCGATGACCGGGTCGAGCTTGCCGTCACGCGCCGCCTGGGTGAGGTTCCGACCGAACTGGTCGAGGACCTGCGAACCCTGCTGGGCGTTCTGCTGCTGCTCGCCGCCGACGGCGACCGCTTCCTTGCCCTGGTAGCCGGACAGGAGCTGGATGACCTGCTGACGGACGCGGTTGAGGTCCGCGCCGAGCTTGACGAGCACCTGGGCGGCGACGCCCTCGCCCTCGCGGATGAGGCCGAGGAGGATGTGCTCGGTGCCGATGTAGTTGTGGCCGAGCTGCAGCGCCTCGCGCAGGGACAGCTCGAGCACCTTCTTGGCGCGCGGCGTGAACGGGATGTGCCCGGTCGGCTGCTGCTGGCCCTGCCCGATGATGTCCTGGACCTGCTCGCGGACGGCATCGAGCGAGATGCCGAGCGACTCCAGCGCCTTGGCGGCGACGCCCTCGCCCTCGTGGATGAGGCCGAGGAGGATGTGCTCGGTGCCGATGTAGTTGTGGTTGAGCATCTTCGCTTCTTCTTGAGCTAGGACGACAACACGACGGGCTCGGTCGGTGAATCTCTCGAACATGTGCTCTCCCTTGCCGGGCTCGTGGAAGTCCGGTGACGTACATCGAGAGTAACCAGCGCACCCCGGGTGGTCTGCCCCTGTTCGCCGTGGGCGTGACCTCGTTGCGTCCGGTGAACAGGGGACGGTCGGGAGGCGCGGTGCGGGTCGGCCCCGGAGCCTGCGCCCGGTGGTGCTCACGGGGGTCGCGCGGCGGGTCGCGCCGGGTGTCGGGTCGGCGCGAGCCGCGGGTCGTCGCGGGGCGGGCGCGGAGCGCGGGGCGGGCGCGTCAGGCGCGTCAGACGCGTCGCGCGGCGCGACGCAGGGCGCGGCGGAAGCGGCGCGGGTCGACACCGAGACCGTCGAGGACGTCGTGCGCGGCCCCCGTGAACGGATCGTCGATGCCGTCCAGCACCGCGAGCAGCACGTGGTGCGGTCGGACGCGTTCCGCCGGGCCGGCGAGCTGTGCGGCACGTGCCAGCACCCGCGCCGCGGCCGGTGTGCACGTGACCCGGTCGGGCGAGACCGGTCCGGGTGCCCCGGCGCCGACGAAGGCGCTGCTCGCGGTGCGGACGCGGTCGGGCGTGACGCCGTGCGCGTCGAGGACGTCGAGGAAGCGGGGCATCCCGCTGCAGAGCGTGACCGCGGCGACGAGGAGGTGTTCGGCGTCGAGGAAGCCGAACCCGGTCTCCAGTGACTCCTGTTCCGCGAGGAGCACGATCTCGCGTCCGTGCCGGAGTGTGGGCAGGGCGACGGAGAGCGTGGCGATCTGCATACATGCAGAATATCTCATGTGTGAGCGGTCCACCAGAGGAGATCCCGGGCGCGATCGGTACGATCGCGACCATGGAGCAGCCCGTCGTCGGACTCGTCGTCCACCCGACCAAGAACGTGCAGGAGTCCGTCGCGACCCTGCAGCGCTGGAACGCCTCCGGCCGCGGACGCCTCGTCGCCCGCCGCGCCGACGTCCAGCGCATCGGCGGCGGGGTCGACGTGATCGGGGACGAGGACTTCACGGAGGAGGTCGACCTCGTCGTCGCACTCGGCGGGGACGGCACGATGCTCGGGGCCATGCGGCTCGTGGCGAAGCGTCCGGTGCCGGTGCTCGGCGTCAACTACGGCAACGTGGGCTTCCTCGTCGAGATCGAGCCGCCCGAGCTCGAGGTCGCGCTCGAGCGGCTGTCCGCCGGCGACTACCAGCTCGAACCGCACCACGCCCTCGAGGCCCGGCTGTTCTGGAGCGGAGCCCGCACCGACTACCTCGCGTTCAACGACCTCACGATCGTGCGACGCCCCGGCGCCGGCCAGGTGTCCGCGGACCTCAGCGTCGGCGGGCTCGGGTACGGGTACTACCGGGCGGACGCCATCGTCGCCGCGACCCCGGCCGGATCCACCGCGTACAACTACGCCGCCGGTGGCCCCGTCCTCTCCCCCGCACTGTCCGGCTCCGTCGTGACCCCGGTCGCGCCGATGGCCGGGATCGACCGTGCCGTGGTCCTCGCCGCTCGCGAGCGCTACCGGTTCGACATCGCCGAGGGCACCCGCAGCGCAGCGCTCGAGGTCGACGGACTCGTCGTCGGCGAGGTCGCCACCGGTGCGCAGATCGATGTGCGGCTGCGGAAGGACGCCGGCAGCGTGGTCCGCCTCGACGCCGAGCGCCACGGGCGGACCGGACGCGTGAAGCTCAGCCTGCTCGACCTGCCCGTGCGACCGGACCAGCTCATCGAGCTCATCCCCCAGGACCTCCGCCAGAAGCTCGGGCGCGAGGTCGAGGAGTAGCGGGCCGGGCCCCGCGCCCTGCGCACCGCTCGGTTCCGGGAACGTGAATGGCCCGCTCACGCCGAAGCGCGAGCGGGCCGTCCCATCACCCCACCGGATCGTCTTCCCACAGAACGACCCGGTTCCCCGTGCCGGCACTCACGCGCCGGCCGAAGTCCACTGACCTAGTCGGTCAGGTACAGCTGCATGTCCTGCGAGACCGCCTTGGCGAAGAGCCGCAGCTTGGCGCGGGACTCCACACGGCTGACCGCCTGGCGGGTCGTGTGGACGATCTTCGAGATCTCGTCGAGCGTCATCGGCTTGTCGTCGTCGAGGCCGTAGCGCATGCGGATCACGTTCGCCTCGTCGCTCGGCAGTTCGGCGACGATCGAGCGGATGTCGCGGTGGAGCAGCGTCGTCTCGGTCAGCTCGTTCGGGGACGCGGCGTCCTCGTCCTCGATGAAGTCGCCGAGCTCGCTGTCGTCCGAGTCGCCGACGACCGTGTGGATCGACACCGGCTCGTGCGAGCGGCCCTTGAGGTCGACGAGCTCGTCGACGCTCATGCTCAGCTCGGCCGCGACCTCGTCCGGCATCGGCGCGCGGCCGAGGTCGACGGTGAGGTCGCGCTCGGTGCGGGAGATCTTGTTGATCAGCTCGACCGTGTGGACCGGGATGCGGATCGTGCGGGCCTTGTCGGCGAGACCGCGGGAGATCGCCTGACGGATCCACCAGGTGGCGTACGTCGAGAACTTGTAGCCCTGCGTGAAGTCGAACTTCTCGACCGCGCGGACCAGGCCGAGGTTGCCTTCCTGGATGACGTCCATGAAGGGCAGGCCGCGCTGCGAGTAGCGCTTGGCGATGCTCACGACGAGGCGGAGGTTCGAGGTGATCATGCGCTCCTTGGCGCGCTCACCGTCACGGACGAGCCAGCGCAGTTCACGCTGCAGGGTCTTCGCGAGGCCCTTCTCGGTGGCGAGCTTCTCCCCGGCGAAGAGGCCGACCTCGATGCGGCGGGCGATCTCGGCTTCTTCCTCGGCGGTGAGGAGCGAGAGGCGGCCGATGTGGCGGAGGTAGTCGCCCACCTGGTCGACTGAGGCGCCGCGGACACCCGCGAGCTGCTCGTCGGCCTCGACCTCGGTGTCGAGCGTGGTGGTCTCGACCGCGGTGACCGGAGCCTTCGCTGCGGTCGTCTTCTTGGTGCGACGTGCGGTGGTGCCGGTGGTCGTCGTCTTGGGTGCTGCGGTTGCGATCGTCATGATGACTCCCTGCGTTCGACGGGTGATGACCTCGTTGGGGGTGTCACGAGTAAAGCGTTCCGGAGGTGTACCCCACAAACCGATCGGATCGATTCTCAGGCTTCTCCGTGCTTCACCATGGATACCGTCCCCCGAGGGGTACAGCCTGTCGTCAGTCTGGTCCCCCGCATGGTCGAGAATCAAGGGGATGTCGCCGTGTTTCCGGCGTTGCATCGGTGTTTCTTGCTCGTTTCCGATCCTGTACCCCGGGCCGCCGCGTCCAGTGGACACGAAAAAGGGGTACGGCGGTCCGGATCGTGGCGATCCGGTCGTCGTACCCCGAAAACCGAACGGGCGGGGGTCACCAGGAGGGCTCGAGCCACCCCTCGCGACGCTTCGAGACCTCGAGGTCAGCGTCTCGGTCGAACTCGTCGTACTCGCTCTCGATGTCGCCGACGAGGCTGCGGCCGGTGAAGACGCCCCCGCGGTTCGCGAGGACACCACCGGAGATGATCTGCGTGATGGACATGCGGACGATGCTCACCCCGGCAGACGACGTCGGGGTGAACGGCCGGTGACGGTGTCCGGACGCTCAGACGTCGATGTCGTCGTCGCCCTCGCCGTCGGGCCACACGGTGTCGTCGCGAGCGGGATCCGCGACCGCCGGGTGCCCGAAGGCGTCATCGGGATCGAGGTCGGCGAGGTCGGGGTCGGGCTGGGGTTCGGGGTCCCTGCCGTCCGGGGTCGCGCGCATGCACGCCAGGGTCGCACCGCGCGGTGAACACCGGGTGACGTCGACCGCGGGCGGCCCCTTGATCGGGAGCGGGTTACTCCGCGGAGGCGGGCGCCGGTGCCGGCACGCCGTGCTCACGCTCGAAGCGGGCACGCTCCTCGGCCTCGACCTTGGCGTACGCGGCACGCTCGGTGCGGTCGGCCCGCATGATGGCACGCATCACGAACCAGAAGATGAGGCCGACCACGACGGTCGGCGTCAGGGCGAAGATGATCCCGGTCACGACTCCATGCGGCACCCGAGCATCCTAACCCCCGGAACGGAGCCGTCAGCTGGGTCCTACTTCACCAACGGGAACAGGATCGTCTCGCGGATGCCCAGGCCCGTGATGGCCATGAGGAGCCGGTCGATGCCCATGCCCATGCCCCCCGACGGCGGCATCGCGTGCTCGAGTGCCCGCAGGAACTCCTCGTCGACGCGCATGGCCTCGAGGTCGCCGCCCGCAGCGAGCTTCGCCTGCTCGACGAACCGCTCCCGCTGCACGACCGGGTCGACGAGCTCGGAGTACGCCGTCGCCAGCTCGAAGCCACGGACGTAGAGGTCCCACTTCTCGACGATGCCCGGACGGCTGCGGTGCTCGCGGGTCAGCGGCGAGGTGTCGACCGGGAAGTTCATCACGAACGTCGGGCGGTCGAGCGAGTCGATGACGAAGTGCTCCCAGAGCTCCTCGACGTACTTGCCGTGCGTGGCGTGCGCGACCTCGACGCCCTCGGCATCGGCGAGTGCCCGCAGCTCGGACAGCGGCGTCTCCGGGGTGATCTCGCGACCGGCCGCCTCGGACAGCGACCCGTACATGTCGATGCGCGGCCACTCGCCGCCGAGGTCGTACGTCGTGCCGTCCGCCCAGGTGACCTCGAGCGAGCCGCCGGTCACCGCACGCGCGGCGTTCTGCACGAGCTCCTGGGTCAGGTCGGCCATCTGCTCGTAGTCGCCGTACGCCTGGTAGGCCTCGAGCATCGCGAACTCGGGCGAGTGCGTCGAGTCGGCGCCCTCGTTGCGGAAGTTCCGGTTGACCTCGAACACCCGGTCGATGCCGCCGACGACGGCGCGCTTCAGGAAGAGCTCCGGCGCGATGCGGAGGTACAGCTCGGTGTCGAAGGCGTTCGAGTGCGTGACGAAGGGCCGCGCCGAGGCACCGCCGTGCTGGGTCTGCAGCATCGGGGTCTCGACCTCGAGGTAGTCGTGACCAGCGAAGGTCTGCCGGAGCGACGACATCACCGCGGCACGGGCGCGGACGGTGGCCCGGGCCTCCTCGCGCACGATGAGGTCGAGGTAGCGCTGGCGGACCCGCGTCTCCTCGTTGAGTTCGTTGTGCAGGTTCGGCAGCGGCAGGATCGCCTTGGCCGCGATCTGCCAGTCGTCGACCATGATCGACAGCTCGCCCCGCCGCGAGGAGATCACCCGGCCGTGCACGAACACGTGGTCGCCGAGGTCGACGAACTCCTTCCAGCGCGCGAGGGACTCCTCGCCCACCTCGGCGAGGGACACCATCGCCTGGATGCGGGAGCCGTCACCGGACTGCAGGGACGCGAAGCAGAGCTTGCCGGTGTTGCGCGAGAACACGATGCGGCCGGCGATCCCGACGACGTCCTGGGTCTCCTCGCCGGTCTCGAGGTGCGCGTACTGCGCACGGACCGCGGGGATGGTGGTGGTGACCGGCAGGCCCGCCGGGTACGCCTCGATCCCCGACTCGAGGAGCTTCGCCCGCTTGTCGAGCCGGACCTGTCGCTGCTCGCTGGTCTCCGCCGCGGCGATCTCGGCGGCGGAGGGCTCGGTGGCGGGTGCGGTCTCGTCGGTCATGCTGGTGCGGCTCCGATGGTCGTGGGGGTCCCCGAAATCGTACAGCGCGGCCGGACTAGAGCGTCGCCTGCCCGTCGGCCGCCGCGAGCGCGTTGTCGACGGCCGTGCGGACCAGCGCTCCGAGGACCCGGCCCGGGTACTCGACCCCGATGCCGGACAGCGTGCCGGCGGACTGGTCGACGATCGCGGTCGAGAAGCTCACCGCAGCGCGGACGGCGTCGGCGTAGGCGGGCCGGTCCTGCTCGGTGACGACGAACGGCTCCGCACCCATCTCGACGACGAGCGCCTGGGCGATGGGGAGCACGGGCGACGGTGCGGTCACGGCGCAGTACGCGTCGCGGAGCCGGACGAGGTCGACGCTGGTTCCGGTGAACGCCATCGCGGGGTGGATCGCGAGCGGGATCGCCCCCGCGGCCATCGCCGGTGCGAGGATGCCCACGCCGTGGTCCGGGCTGGTGTGCACGACGAGCTGCCCCGGCTGCCAGATCCCGGCGTCCGCGAGTCCCTGCACGAGGTCGGCCAGCTGGTCGTCCGGCACGGCGAGGAGCACGAGTTCGCTGCGCTCGACGAGGTCGGGGGTCTCGAGGACGGGTGCGCCGGGGAGCATCGCCTCGGCGCGGTCGCGTCCGGCCTCGGACACGGCCGTCACGCCGACGACCGCGTGCTCGGCGTTCGCGAGCGCTGCTCCGAGGACCGGTCCGACCCGTCCGGCACCGAGGACGCCGACTCCCAGCCGCCCGGCCCTCACCGCGCGGCTCCCGGCGGCGGGGTGTCGCCCCAGGGCGATCCAGGAGGCACGGTGCCGGTCGGCCGTGCCGGCTCGGCGCCGCCGGGTGCGCGCTCTGGCGACGACTGCTCGCGGTCCACCGCGTCCACTCGTCGCTCTGGTGACCACTCCGGGGCCGCGGCCGGCGCGACGGGGGCGAGCCGCGCCTCCCGTTCGCGCCACCGGTGGGAGGTGTCGGCCGCAGCCGCCTCGACCGCGCGGGCCGAGGTGTCCGACCACAGCTGCTGCGCGTCCCGCGCGTCCAGCGCACCGATGCTCGCGGAGACCGGGCCCTGCACGGTCTGCACGTGCACCGACGCGAGCCGCAGCGCACGCTCGAGCGGCCCCTGCGAGACCTTGACGCTCTGCACGCGCGGCAGCGGCACGATGACCAGCGAGCGCCAGACGGCACCGAGCCGGAGCAGGACGGCACCCGGGACGAAGCGGTAGCCGTTGCGGCGGAACGCGAACGGGCGGAGCCAGGCGCCCCGGCGCGGGGAGCGCACGAACCCGCCGCGGTCGCCCGTGGTGGTGAGGCTGTCGTCGACGACGTCGACGGCCTCGGCCGAGCCCTCGCGGAGCTGCTCCTGCGAGGCGGCGGGACCGGCGACGGCGGTGCCGACGAGGCCGGGGAGGATGATGTCGAGGACCTCGCGGACGTCGCGCGCGGTGCCGACCGGCAGGACGATCGACGAGACCTGCTGGTTGTTCGAGGCCCCGTTGCCGGCGTTCGTCGCACGGTTGATCCGGACGTCCCACCAGCCGAACGGCCGCCAGAGCAGCGGCTGCGCCACGCTCACGGCGTGGATGCGGCCGGGCGGCAGGGTCTCGTTCGAGGTGGACACGAGCCCGAAGCCGATCCGGATGCCGTCGCGGGTCTCGGCGATCGTGTACTGCAGCGAGCGGGAGAACTTCCGGACGTAGTACCCGCCGGCGCCGATCACCGCGGGGAACAGGCCGAAGAGGATCCCGTACTCGCCGGTGAGCGCCACGCTGACGATCATCGCGGCGACCGCGGCGAGGATGAACACCGTCGTGCCGGAGAGCAGCATCGACGCGATGAGCCGGCCGGGGTGCACCTTCACGATGCGCGTCGCGCGGACCGCGGCGGGGTCGAGTTCCGGCGAGAAGATCTCGTCGACTCGGTCCTGCAGCACGCCGTTCGACGCCCGGGCCGGGTCGTGCTGCCGCTCGTCGTCCTTCGCCCCGGAGGCGAGCACGAGGATGCGCTGCCGCAGGTCGTCCGCAGCCGTGACCCCGAGGTAGGCGAGCTGCACGTTCGCGTCGTTGCCGGCCTGGGCGATCTCGAGCTTGGCGGTGCCGAAGATCCGCGGGATGAGCGGCCGCGAGATGTTGATGCCCTGGATGCGGTCCAGCCGGGCCTTGCGGTTCGTCCGGAAGAGCACGCCCGAGCGGACCTCGACGATCTCGCCGGTCACCCGGAACTCGTGCATGCGCCAGGAGAGGGTGAACAACGCAAGGAGTACCAGCAACAGCACAGCCACGCCGAGCAGCACCCAGCCGACGACGCCGTGCTCGTAGACGTACCGCACGGGGTCGCCGTCGTCCTGCGGGCCACCGCCGGGGATGAAGAACTCGACGAGCTGGTCCCGCAGGCTGTTCAGCACGTAGCCGAGGATCACGATGAGGAAGATGCCACCCTTGAGCAGCGGCGTCAGCGGGTGCATGCGGTGCCACTCGCCGTCGGTGAGCGGCGCGGCAGCGGCGGCGTTGCCCCGGTGCGGCGGAGCGGGCGGCGGCGGGCCGGGTCGGAAGGTCATGCGGCCCTCCTAGAGCCCGGCGCGGCGGGACTCGGCGAGCTCGACGAGCCGGTCGCGCAGCTCGTCGGCGTCGGCGAAGGGGATGCCGGGGATCCGGACGTTGGTCGACGCGGCCGCCGTGACGAACTTCAGCTCGCTCATGCCGAGCACCCGGTCGAGCGGCCCCCGGTTGACGTCGACGAGCTGCATGCGGCCGTACGGGACGGCGGTGAACCGCTGCCACATCAGGCCGCGCCGGAGGACGAGGTCGTCGTCACGGAGGGCGTACCCGATCGCCCGCACGCGTCGCGGCGTCAGGATCGCCGTCACGAGGGTGACGATCGCGACCGCGATGCCGATCAGCGTCCAGACGGTGCCGGCCGTGCCGGAGAACCCGCCGCTGACGACGCCGATGATGACGCAGCCGGCCGTCACCACGAGCCCGATCACGATCGTCGTGACGAGCTCGGTCCAGACGAGCTTGGGCGACACCCGGGTCCAGGTGGTGCCGGTCAGTCCCAGACCGGGCTCGTCGAGTCGTTCACGCGGCATCGCGGGCCTCCTGCGGTCGGGTCGTGCTGGGTGCACCGGGTCGGTGCGCTTGCGTCGTGCCGCTCCGGTGTCGGTGCGCCGGCGTCGTGCCGCTCCGGTGTCGGTGCGCCGGCGTCGTGCCGCCCCGGTGTCAGTGCGCCTGCGTCGTGCCGCCCCGGGGGAGGTCGTCGTCGTCATCGTCCCCAGGAGGAGCGATGCACATGCGTTCGGCGACGAGTGCGCACACCGTCAACACGAGTCCACCCCCGACCGCCACGGCGTTCGGCAGGACCGAGCCTAGCGAAGGGAAGGCCGAGCGGGTGAGGAGGTACACGAGCAGGCCCGCGCCGAACCCGCCGAACAGCGAGCCCGCGATGCTCGACGCCTTCGCGAGCACCACGACGCGGATCGCGTAGAGCGGGTCGACGGGGTGGGACCGGGACGCGCCGTCGCGAGCGTGCCGACGGACCGGCCGGGCCATCAGGACCACGGCGATGCCGATGAACGCGAGGGTGACGCCGAGGGGTGTCGCGAGGAACAGCGTCGGCGCCTGCCGCGACGCCAGGACGGCGTCGAGGGCGAAGCCGGCGACCGCCGCGACGACGGCGACGCTGAGCAGGGTGGAGGCGCGGGTGGGCTTCACGAATCGCTCGTCTCTGGCCTGGAGGCGCGGGTCGGCTCGTCGAAGAGGCGCGGCTCGTCGACGCGCTCCGTGTCGTCCCCCACCCGCTCGAGCAGGTCGGCGACGGGCCCGACACCCGGCAGGACGGCGTCCGGGTCGGCGTCGCGCCACGGCGCGAGCACGAACGCCCGCTCGCCGGCGCGCGGGTGCGGCACGGTCAGGGTCACGGTGTCGAGGGACAGGTCGTCGTACGCCACGAGGTCGAGGTCGAGCGTCCGGTCGCCCCAGCGGACCTCGCGCGTGCGGCCGTGGGTGTCCTCGATGCCGTGCAGGGCGTCGAGGAGTTCCTGCGGCTCGAGGTCGGTGTCGACGACCACGACGGCGTTCCGGTACCGGGGCTTCGTCGTGTCCGGGCCGTCGAGCGTGACGGCGACCGACTCGACCTCGCGGCTGGAGGCGACCGGACGCACCCCCGGGAGGGCGACGATCGCGGCGGCGGCGGCGCGCAGGGTGCTCCCCCGGTCGCCGAGGTTGGCGCCGAGGGCGACGACCGCCCGGCTCACTCTTCTTCCTCGACGTCGGACCCGGCGGCACGGACGCCGCCACGGGTCCGGCGGATCGTGATCGACACGTCGGTGAACGGCACCGTGATGGGCGCCTGCGGCTTGTGCACCGTGACCTCGGTCGCCAGGGCCGCACGGTGTGTCAGCACGGCGGCGGCGATGCGCTCGGCGAGGGTCTCGATGAGGTCGACCGGGTCGCGCTCGATCTCGGCGACGACCTGCTCGGCGAGCACGCCGTAGTGCACGGTCTCGTCGAGGTCGTCGGAGCCGGACGCGGCGCGGGCGTCGACCTCGACGGCGACGTCGACCACGAAGTCCTGGCCGTCGGCGCGCTCGTGGTCGAAGACCCCGTGGTGGCCGCGTGCGCGGACCCCGGTCAGTCGGATGGTGTCCCTCACGATCGAGCTGCCCTCCAGGCGTCCCAGACGTCGAGCACGGCACGGGTCGGTGCCGGGTCGTGCACGCGCACACCCCACGCCCCGCGTTCGGCGGAGAGCAGGCTGATGGCGGCGGTGGCGAGGTCGCGCTCCTTCGGGGCGTCACCGGCAGCGCTGCCGACCCCGTCGAGGAAGCGCTTGCGCGAGGCGGCGACGAGCACCGGCAGGCCGATCGATGCGAACCGTTCGTAGCCCGCCAGGATCTCCCAGTTCTGCACGCCCTGCTTGGCGAAGCCGAGGCCCGGGTCGATGACGACCTGTTCCTGGCGCACCCCGAGGACGATGAGCTCGGCGACGCGGAGTTCGACCTCGCGCCGGACCTCGTCGACGGCGTGCACGTACTCGGCGTTGCGGTACATCCGGTCGCTGTGCCCACGCCAGTGCATGACGACGAACCCGGCACCCGTGTCACGGACGACGCGCGCCATGTCGTCGTCGGCCAGCCCCCCGGAGACGTCGTTCACGATGGCGGCGCCGAGGTCCACCGAACGCTCGGCGGTCGAGGCGTTCATCGTGTCGACGCTCACCGTGATGCCCTCGGCCACGAGCTGCTGCACGACCGGGAGCACCCGCTGCTGCTCGACCTCGACGGGGACGCGCTCCGACCCCGGCCGGGTCGACTCCCCGCCGACGTCGACGATGTCGGCCCCGGCGGCGACGAGTTCACGGGCGTGCTGCACCGCGGCGTCGTACGCCTGGTGCAGCCCGCCGTCGCTGAAGGAGTCCGGCGTGACGTTGAGGATCCCCATCACCCGGGTCCGGTCGTCGGCAGGCGCACCGCGGTCACGGTCGCGCCGCCGACCGGTCACGATCTCCGGCACCGGTGCTGGTGCCCGGAGGTCGATCGCGACCGTCGGCGGCTCGGCTGCTGCGGCCCGCGCCTGGCTCACCTCGGCGAGCCGACGCGAGCGCCTCGTCGGCAGGTCCGTCATGCCGGCCTACGCGGGGGCGATACCCGGGTTGCCGAAGGGACGGCGACGGGGCTTCGACGACTCGTGGTCGGACTGCTCGGACGCGGTCGAGGCGGCCTTGCCCGGCACCTCGATGGCAGGCAGGTTGCTCACCGGACGCTTGTCGCTGGACAGCCACTGCGGGCGCTCCGGCAGCTTGCGGACGTCCTTGAAGATCTCCACCAGCTCCGGGGCGTCGAGTGTCTCCTTCTCGAGGAGCTCGCCGGCCAGACGGTCGAGGATGTCGCGGTTGTCGTTGAGCACCTGGTAGGCCTCGTCGTGCGCGGCCTCGAGCAGAGCACGGGTCTCGGCGTCGACCGTCTCGGCGATGTTCTCCGAGTAGTCGCGGCTGGTCCCGCCGCTCATGTCACGGCCGACGAACGGCTCGCTCGACCCGGAGCCGAGCTTGACGGACCCGACGGCACGGCTCATGCCGTACTCGGTGACCATCTTGCGCGCGGTGCCGGTGGCCTTCTCGATGTCGTTCGACGCACCCGTGGTCGGGTCGTGGAAGACGATCTCCTCGGCGACGCGACCACCCATGGCGTAGGTGAGCTGGTCGAGCAGTTCGTTGCGGGTGACGGAGTACTTGTCCTCGAGCGGGAGCACCATCGTGTAGCCGAGGGCACGGCCGCGCGGGAGGATCGTGATCTTCGTCACCGGGTCGGTGTGGCGCATGGCAGCGGCCGCGAGTGCGTGACCACCCTCGTGGTAGGCCGTGATGAGGCGTTCCTGGTCGGACATGATGCGCGTGCGGCGCTGCGGTCCGGCCATGACGCGGTCGACGGCTTCGTCGAGGGCGCGGTTGTCGATGAGCTGCGCGTTCGAGCGGGCCGTCAGGAGCGCGGCCTCGTTCAGGACGTTCGCCAGGTCGGCGCCGGTGAAGCCCGGCGTCTTGCGGGCGAGGAGCTCGAGGTCGACGCTCGCGGCGAGCGGCTTGCCCTTCGCGTGCACCTCGAGGATCTGCTGGCGGCCGGCGAGGCCCGGGGCGTCGACGCCGATCTGGCGGTCGAAGCGACCGGGGCGGAGGAGCGCCGGGTCGAGGACGTCAGGACGGTTCGTCGCCGCGATGAGGATCACGTTGGTCTTGCCGTCGAAGCCGTCCATCTCGACGAGGAGCTGGTTCAGCGTCTGCTCGCGCTCGTCGTTGCCGCCGCCGATGCCGGCGCCACGGTGACGACCCACGGCGTCGATCTCGTCGATGAAGACGATGGCGGGCGAGTTCTGCTTCGCCTGCTCGAAGAGGTCGCGGACACGGCTCGCACCGACACCGACGAACATCTCGACGAAGTCCGAGCCGGAGATCGAGTAGAACGGCACGCCCGCCTCACCGGCGACGGCTCGGGCGAGCAGCGTCTTGCCGGTACCGGGAGGGCCGTACAGCAGCACGCCCTTCGGGATCTTGGCGCCGACGGCCTGGAACTTCGCCGGCTCCTTGAGGAACTCCTTGATCTCCTGGAGCTCCTCGATCGCCTCGTCGGCGCCCGCGACGTCGGCGAAGCTGACCTGCGGGTTCTCCTTGTTGTTCATCTTCGCCCGGGACTTGCCGAACTGCATGACCTTCGAGCCGCCGCCCTGGGCGTTGGCGAGGAGGAACCAGAACAGGGCACCGATGATGAGGAACGGCAGGAGGATGCCGAGCAGCGAGAGGAACCAGTTCGACTGCTGGACGGTGTCGTTGTAGCCCTTCGGCAGGTTCGCGTCGTTGACGGCCTGGATGACCTCTTCACCGCGCGGCGTCGAGTAGTAGAACTGCTCGTGCGCGTTGCCGTCCTTCAGGGTGAGGTCGACGCGCTGCTCGGTGGAGTTCACCACCACGGAGGAGACCTTGCCGTCGGAGAGCTGTTGGAGGCCCTTCTGCGTGTCGATCTGCTGCGTGCCGGACTGGCTGATGACAGCCCATCCGATCCAGATCCCCACGATCGCGATCAGCACGTAGATGTACGGCCCGCGAAGGATGCGCTTGAAGTCCATGTGATCCGGGCAGAGCGCCCGACACCTTTCTCTGCCGAAGTTGCGTGCTGATCAGCATACGGCTGCGATTCTGTGGCGAGAATGGGTGTCCTCTGCGGGCGAACTCCACCCGCCGCCAGGATCAGCTGTAGACGTGCGGTGCGAGCACCCCGACCCCGCGCAGGTTGCGGTAGCGCTCGTCGTAGTCCAGGCCGTAGCCGACCACGAACGCGTCCGGGATGTCGAAACCGACGTACTTCACGTCGACCTCGACCTTGGCCGCCTCGGGCTTGCGCAGCAGTGCGACGATCTCGACGCTCGCGGCCCCGCGGGACTCGAGGTTCTGCTTGAGCCACGACAGCGTCAGACCGGAGTCGATGATGTCCTCGACGATGAGGACGTCCCGCCCGTGCAGGTCGGTGTCGAGGTCCTTGAGGATGCGGACCACGCCGGACGACTTCGTGCCGGAGCCGTACGACGACACCGCCATCCAGTCCATGCGCGCCTGCATCTTGAGGTGGCGCGAGAAGTCCGCCATCACCATCACGGCACCCTTGAGGACACCGACGAGCAGTGGGTCGCGCCCCGCGTAGTCGGCGTCGACCACCGCGGCGAGCTCGGCGAGCTTGTCGTCGATCTGCTCGGGGGTGAAGAGGACTTCGGACAGGTCTGCCTGGACGTCGGAGAGTTCCACCACCCCAGCCTAACCGGCGGTGAAGGCCAGACGGTCGCCCGATCGCGACGCCTGCACGCCCGGCAGGTCGATCGGCCCCTGCCCACTCCAGTCGGTGACGAGTCGGCACACCTCGAGCGTCTGCACACGGGACAGCGTCACGCCGAACTCGCTCTCCACCGCCAGCCGCACGAGCCGCTGCCGGAGGGCCGGCGGGTTGGCCGCGAGCTCCCGCACGGACAGCGAGATCCCGGCCTCGGAGTGCTCGGCGAGGTCCTCGGCCATCTCCTCGGCGAAGTGGTCGAGCGCGGCCGAGTCCTCGCGGAGCTGGTCGGCGGTGCGGGCGAGGGCCTCGGGCACACCGGCGCCGAGTTCGCGTTCGAGCGCGGGCAGGAGCACGTTCCGGACGCGGACGCGCGCGAAGGCGGGGTCCGCGTTCTGCGGGTCGTCCCACGGGGCGAGTCCGGCGGCGGCGCACGCCTGCCGCGTCGTGTGTCGGCGGACGCCGAGGAGCGGCCGCCCGTAGGCCGGCCCCGCCTGGCGCTGCGTCAGCGGCGTCATGCCGGACAGCGAGTCCGGCCCGCTCCCGCGGGCGAGGCCGAGCAGCACGGACTCCGCCTGGTCGTCCAGCGTGTGTCCGAACAGCACGAGGGGTGACCCGACGTCGGACGCGACGAGCGCGATCGACGCGTGGCGCGCCTCCCGAGCCGCCGCTTCGGGACCGCCCGCGGAACCCACGGCGACGCGACGGACGGTCACCGGTGCGAGTCCCAGCTCGGACGCCTGCCTGGAGGCGCGGCTCGCCACCGCCTCGGACCCCGCCTGGAGTGCGTGGTCGACGACCACTGCCCCTGCTCGCAGGTCCTGCTTGGGCGCCTCGAACGCGGTGGCCGCGGCGAGCGCGAGCGAGTCCGGTCCGCCGCTCAGCGCGACGAGCACGAGGTCTCCGGGGCGCACCGTGCCCTCGTCGAGCGCCTGCGCGAGCAAGGAGCGCACCGCGCGACGGGTGTCGGCGACCGCAGGGTCGAGCCGGGGACGCGGAGTGTTCACCCGGTAACGTTAGCCGCGCTTTCTTCCCGCAAAGAGACCAGGAGCGCAACATGGCCGCGTACGACGTCGTCGTCGAGATCCCCAAGGGCAGCCGCAACAAGTACGAGGTGGACCACGAGACCGGTCGCGTGTACCTCGACCGCGTGCTGTTCACCTCGTTCGTGTACCCGACCGACTACGGGTTCTTCGAGAAGACCCTGGCCGACGACGGTGACCCCGTGGACGCGCTGCTGCTCCTCGAGTACCCGACGTTCCCCGGTGTGGGCGTCAAGGTCCGCCCGGTCGGCGTCTTCAAGATGAGCGACGAGGCCGGCAACGACGCGAAGGTCCTCGTGGTCCCCGCGAAGGACCCGCGCTGGGCGCACATCCAGGACATCTCGGACGTCGACGAGCAGACGAAGGCCGAGATCGCGCACTTCTTCGAGCGCTACAAGGACCTCGAGCCGAACAAGTGGGTCAAGGCCGAGGGCTGGGGCGACGCCGCCGAGGCCGAGGCGATCGTCACGGCCGGCCAGGCCGCGTACGTGCCCGCCGGTCACTGACGCTCCCGGTTCCGTTCCGGCTCGACCGGGACTGCACCGCCTGACGACGAGTGCGCACGATCCCTCGTGCGCACTCGTCGTTCTTGCGTGCGGCTAGAGCGAACCGCTCGGCCGTGCGACGTAGGGCAGCAGCTGTCCCGGGGTCCAGATCGCCCGCTCGAGCACGCCGCGCTGCGGGTTCGCCGCCTCGACCATCATGCCGTTGCCGGTGTAGATCGAGTCGTGGTACGCCTCGTTGACGGTGCCGTTGTACGAGTAGAAGAGGATGTCGCCGGGCTGCCGCTGCGACATCGGCACGAGGCGCCCGATCGACTTGAAGTAGTTGTACTGCCAGACGACGTTGTGGCCACCGGTGGCGATGCCCTGCGAGCTGTAGGCCATCATCACGAGGCCGGAGCAGTCCCACGTGTTCGGGCCCGCACCGCCGAACTGGTACGCGTCGCCGATCTGTGCGCGGGCGTAGGCGATCGCGCCGGCTGCCTTCGAGGGGGTGCTCGGTGCGGTCGGGGTCGTCGGGGTGGTGGGCGTGCTCGGCTTCGACGGGGTGGTCGGAGTGGTCGGGGTGCTCGGCTTCGACGGTGTGGTCGGGGTGCTCGGCTTCGACGGTGTGGCCGGGGTGCTGGGCTTGGTGCCGCCGCCGGTGCTCGGCTGGGTGCTCGTACCGCCGCCCGTGCTCGGCGTGCTGCTCGCGGCGCCCCCACCCGAGCCCGAGCCCGTGCCGGTGCCGGTGGCCGCGGTCGCCCCGGAGCCACCGGTGTTCGACGCGAGCTGCGCCTCCGCCCGCTTCGCCTGCTGCGCGGTCCAGTAGGCGGCCTCGGTGGCGACGCTCGTGCCCTTGAGGTACGCGAGCTGCTGCAGCACCTCGTCCTGCTGGTCCTGCTCCCGCTGCACGCGTGCCTGCGCCGACGCTGCGGTGTCGTTCGCCTCGGCGAGGGCGGCCTTCGTCGTGTCCGTCGCCTTCGCGAGGGCCTTCGTCGCGGCGGACTGCTGCGCGGCGATCGCGTCGACGGTGTTCTGGTCCGCCTGGGCCTGGGCGAGGACGGTCGCGGAGCGCTCGGACAGGTGCGACATCGTGCCGACCCGGTAGAGCAGGTCCTTGGAGTCCCGCGAGTCGATGAGCATCGCCGCGGACAGGTCCCCGCCGCCGGTGCGCGACAGCTCGACCACGAGGCCGGCGACCTGCTGCGCGGAGGCGTCCGCCGTCCGCTCCGCCCGCTTCGACTGCGCGGTGAGGTCGTCCAGGGTGGCCTGCGCGTCCTGCTGCTGCGACGACGCGAGGGCGTACGTCTGACCGGCCTGGAGCTCGGCGACCTGTGCGCTGTCGGCAGCGTCCTGCAGGGTCTGCAGCCGGGTGCTCAGCTCGTCGACGGTGGACTGGGCCTCGGCGGTGTCCGCCTTCGCCGCTCGCACGTCGTCCCAGCTCGGGGCGGACGGTGCCGCCTGGGCCGGGCCGGCGATCACGACGGAGAGACCGATCCCGAGGACGGCCACCACCGCGATCCCACAGGACAGGGTGCGAGCGGAGTGCTTCACGGCGTTCAGGGCCTTTCGGGCGCGCACACGGTCATACCGAGATCCCCCGCGCTGCCATGAAGGGGACCGGGTCGACGGCGGAACCGTTCACCCGGGTCTCGAAGTGGAGGTGGCAACCCGTCGACCACCCGGTCGAACCGACCTTGGCGATCTGCTGCCCGGCGGTGACGTGCTGGCCGACCGACACGAGCGTGCCGCCGTCGACGATGTGCCCGTACGCGGTCGAGATGCCCCCGCCGTTGTCGAGCACGACCTCGTTGCCGTAGCCGCCGCCGTTCGCCGCGAAGGTCACCGTGCCGGACGCCGCCGCGTAGATCGGGGCGTAGCAGGCGGGAGCGAGGTCGACGCCGGCGTGCAAGGCGTAGTTCTTCGTGTACGGGTCGAGTCGGTAGCCGAACGGGCTCGTCTGGTACCCGCCGGTCGGGCGGACCCAGCCGGACGAGTTCGGCGAACCGCCACCGGTCCCGCCCTGGCTCGTCGCCGCGGCCTTCGCCGCCGCTGCCGCGATGCGGGCCAGCCGGGCCTTCTCCACCTGGACGCCTTTGTTGTAGCGCGCCTCGACGTTCTGCTCGCTCGTGGTCAGCAGGGTGAGCTGCGCCTCGAGTCGCTCCTTGTTGTCCGCCTGGGCGTCCACGGAGGACTGCGCCTGGTCGGCGGCGGTCTGTGCGGCCTGCATCTTCTGCTGTGCCTGGTCGGCGAGGTCGCCGAGGGCCTCCTTGGCGCGGTCCGCCTTGTCGGCGAGGCCCTGGGCCACACCGCGGTCCTGCGACGCCTGCGCGTAGATGCCGTCGGCCTGTTCGCTGAGCTTGGACATCGCACCGAGCTCGTACAGCAGGTCACCCGACTTCGTGGGGTGCGTGAGGATGTCGGTCGTGACGTCGTTCGCGCTCGCCCGCCCGAGCTGTGCCGCGAGCTGACCGGCCTGCGCCTCGGACGCGGTCGCGGTCTTCTCGGCGTCGTCCGCCTGGGACTGCAGCTTCTTCTGGGTCAGCGTCGCGTCGTCGTACTTCGTCTGCGCGGTCTGGTACGCCGTCCCGGCGGCCTCGGCGGACTTCTGCGCCGCGGAGGCTTTCGCCGTGAGGTCGGCGATGAGCCCCTTGATCTGGGTCACCTTCGCCTGCTGGGCCGATTTCGAAGCCTTGGCGTTCGCGACGTCCGACCAGCTCGGGTACGACGCCGCACTGGCCGAGGTCACCGGGGCGAGGGCCGCGAAGGTGCCGGCGGTGAGCGCGACGGCGACCGCGGCGGCGATGAAGCGGCGGCGGGGACGGGGGCGGAGTGAGAGCGATGGTGAGGTCGACATACATCTCGATTTCGTAACAGCGCGGCAAGGCTCACGCACGTAACACTGTTAACAAGCGCAACAGTAACAACAGGTGTCGCACCCGCACACCCCCTCGCACGAGGGGCACGGGACCGACGACGATGGTCGCATCGGAACATCGACAGCACGAATCGGGGCCTGGTGCCCCACGGTGAGTGAAGCCCTGCGCCCGGGCGGCGACACCGCGACACGCCGGGGATTCCGCCGCGGAGCCGCTCGATTTGTGAATCCCGCGGGGCATCCGTATGCTTGTCCATCGGTAGCGCGAAGCACCGCTTGCGGCCCTATCGTTTAGTGGCCTAGGACACCGCCCTTTCACGGCGGCAGCACGGGTTCGAATCCCGTTGGGGTCACTCCTCGCAGAGTGAGCAAGCAAGCAGAGCACTACCGAACAACACAACACAACATGGCCCTGTAGCGCAGTTGGTTAGCGTGCCGCCCTGTCACGGCGGAGGTCGCGGGTTCAAGTCCCGTCAGGGTCGCCACGGCTGGATAGCTCAGTTGGTAGAGCGTTCGACTGAAAATCGAAAGGTCCACGGATCGATGCCGTGTCCAGCCACGGTGAAAGGCCCCCCACTCCGGTAGGGGGCCTTTTTGCGTTGGTCGGAGCGCGACCACGTCCAGGAGGCGGGGGGGGGGGGGGGGCCCCCCCCCCCCCCCCCCGGCGCGGCCCCCCCCCCCCCCCCCCGCGGGGGGGGGGGGGGGGGGGGGGCCCCGGGGGCACAAAAAGGGACGCGCCACCAAC
>NZ_JBIVBW010000003.1:0-446410 GCF_044746255.1 Curtobacterium sp. NPDC086286 | reverse complement strand
ACTCTAAAACACCCCCCCCGCCCGGCGTCTGGCGGCGGGCCCCCCCCGGGCCCCCCCCCCCCCCCGGGGGGGGGGGGGGTTGTGGGGGGGGGGCGCCCCCCCCCCCCGCGCGGGGGGGGGGGGGGGGCCCCCCCCCCCCCCCCGCCTCCTGGGACGGGCACCTACGCCTCGCGCGTCTTCGGGCTGCTCTCCTCGGTCTTCGCCGGGTCGCGTTCGACCACCGAGCCGAGGGCGTCGTCGATGCGGGACAGCAACTCCGCGGGGATCGTCACCCCGGCAGCGCCGGCGTTGTCGTGCACCTGCTCCGGACGCGAGGCACCGATGATCGCGGACGCCACGTTCTGGTTCTGCAGCACCCAGGCGACCGCGAGCTGCGCCATCGACAGGTCCAGCTCGTCGGCGATCGGCTTGAGCTCCTGCACGGCGGACAGCACCTCGTCGCGCATGAACCGCTCGATCATCTTCGCGCCGCCCTTGTCGTCGGTGGCGCGGGAGCCCTCGGGCAGCGGCTGACCGGGCTGGTACTTCCCCGTCAGCACACCCTGCGCGATCGGGGACCAGACGATCTGCGAGATGCCGAGCTCCTCGGACGTCGGGACGACCTCGCCCTCGATGACCCGCCAGAGCGCCGAGTACTGCGGCTGGTTCGAGATGAGCTGGACGCCGAGGTCGTCGGCGATCTCGTGTCCCGCGCGGAGCTGCTCCGCCGTCCACTCGCTCACGCCGATGTAGAGCGCCTTGCCCTGCCGGACGACGTCGGCGAACGCCATCATCGTCTCCTCGAGCGGCGTCTCGTAGTCGAACCGGTGTGCCTGGTAGAGGTCGACGTAGTCGGTCTGCAGCCGCTCGAGCGAACCGTTGATCGACTCGAGGATGTGCTTGCGGCTCAGGCCGGTGTCGTTGTGCCCCTTGGGTCCGGTCGGCCCGAACACCTTCGTGGCGATCTCGAGGGACTGGCGTCGCTCCCCCTTCAGCGCCTCGCCGAGGACGGTCTCGGCACCGGTGTTGGCGTAGACGTCGGCGGTGTCGAACGTCGAGATGCCGACGTCGAGGGCTGCCCGGACGCAGGCGATCGCCGCGTCGTTCTCGACCTGGGAGGCGTGGGTGAGCCAGTTGCCGTAGGTGATCTCGGAGACCTTGAGGCCCGAGTTGCCGAGGTAGCGGTACTCCATGTGCGTGTCACTCCTGTCGTGGCCGCGTCGGTGCGGCTCCGTCGGCGACGGTAGTCCTCGGGACCTCCGTGCGAGCCAGTGACTGTACGCTGATGTTTCAGGCGCGATGGGCAAAGACGAAACCCCGGCGATGTGGCCTGGGCCAGTGATCGTTCCGGGGTCTTCGTGGACAACGGTAGCAGACAGGGGTCTGATGCAGGAAGACGAGCTCGAGCGCTTGATCACGGCCGATCGGCTCCGTTCGTACACCGAGCGGACGGGGTCCTCGACCGGCGCGTTGCGGCTGTACGAGTGGAACATGCGCGCCGCGGCGTCGGTCATGGAACTCACCGGCGTCGTCGAGGTGGTCGCTCGCAACGCACTCGACCAGGAGCTCCGCGCCTGGACGGCGGATCGAACCGGGAAGCCGTGGTTCGACGTCGCGCCGCTCGACGCTCGCGGACGCGCTGACCTGGCGAAGGCACGGGCTCGGGCGAGTCGAGACGGACGGCGCGACGAAGTGCACGGACGCGTCATCGCGGAGCTCGGCTTCGGGTTCTGGCGGTACCTCGTCGAGTCGCGGTACCTGACCGCGCTGTGGACACCCGCGCTGCACCGGGCGTTCCCGCACGGACCTGCGGACTCCTTGACGCGACAACGGGAGGTACGTGGCCGACTGCAGCAGCTGCACTTCGTGCGGAACCGGGCGGCGCACCACGAACCCATCCACGCACGTGACCTGCAGCGGGACCACGACTACGCGCTCGAGCTGCTCGGCTGGATCAGTCCGCACGCGGCGCTGTGGGCGGCGGACACCACCTCGCTCCGAGCCGTGCTCCGCGCCCGTCCCGACGGGTAGGTGCAGGATCGGAAGGGTTGCGGTGCAGTGGTGCACCGCCGGGAGCGAAGGAGCGTCCATGTCGGGAGCCAGCGTGCTGTTCATCGGCGGCAGCGGGGTGATCAGTGCCTCCTGTGTCCGCGAAGCCGTCGAGCAGGGGTTCGACGTCACCGTGCTCAACCGGGGGACCACCGGGGGCAGGCCGATCCCGGAGGGTGTGACGCGCCTCCAGGCCGACGTCTCGGACCGGAACGCCCTGGCGGAGGTGGTCGGCGACCGACACTGGGACGTCGTCGTGAACTGGATCGCCTTCACGCCGGACCAGGTGCAGGCCGACGTCGACTTCTTCGCCGGGCGGACCAGGCAGTACGTGTTCATCAGTTCGGCCTCGGCGTACCAGACCCCGGCGACGCACCTGCCGATCACGGAGTCGACGCCCCTGAAGAACCCGTACTGGCAGTACTCGCGGGACAAGATCGCGTGCGAGGAGTTGCTGATGGCGGCGTACCGGGAGCAGGACTTCCCGGTGACGATCATCCGGCCATCGCACACCTACGACGAGACGAAGCTCCCGCTGACGGGCGGCTGGACCGCGGTCGCGCGGATGCGGGCCGGCAAGCCGATCATCATCACGGGCGACGGCAGCTCGCTCTGGACGATCACGCACAGCCGGGACTTCGCGGTCGGGTTCACGGGGCTGCTCGACCGGGCCGAGGCGATCGGCGAGGCCTTCACGATCACGAGCGACGAGGCGCCGACCTGGAACCAGATCGCGCACGAGATCGCAGCGGCAGCAGGCGTCGAAGACCTGCGGATCGTGCACGTGCCGGCGGATGCGATCAACGCCGTGGACCCGGAGTGGGGTGCGGCGCTCCTCGGCGACAAGGCGAACAGTTCGGTGTTCGACAACAGCAAGGTGCGGTCGCTCGTGCCGTGGTACCGGCCGCGGACGCCCTACCGGCAGGGCGTGCGCGAGGTCATCGCCTGGTACGAGGCGAACCCCGACGCGCAGGTCGTCGACGAGCGGCTCGACGCCCTGATGGACGAGCTGGCGGCGCGCTGGGCGGTGTGACGGGCGGGGCGCTGCGGCGCGGCCGTGCTTCGTGAGCAGAAATGGTCGGGTCGCCCGAGGGCACCCGACCATTTCTGCTCACGAAGCGAGCGCGGAGCTCACGAAACGAGCGCGGAGCTCAGGCTCGCGCGCGCAACACCTCGGCGAGGGCGCCGATCGCCAGGCGCACCTCGTCGTCGGTCACGACGAGCGGCGGCGCGAAGCGGATCGTCGACCCGTGCGTGTCCTTCACGAGCACCCCGCGGTCGGCGAGGTCCTGCGCGATCTGCTTGCCCGTGCCGAGCGCGGGGTCGATGTCGATGCCCGCCCAGAGTCCGGCGACCCGGTGCGAGACGACCCCGGAGCCGACCAGGTCGTCGAGCAGCCCGCGGAGCAGCGGTTCGCCCTCGAGCGCCCGCTGCTGGAACGTGCCCTCGTCGAGCATCGCCACGACCTCGGAGCCGACGGCCGCCGCGAGCGGGTTCCCGCCGAAGGTCGACCCGTGCTCGCCCGGACGCAGGACGCCCAGCACGTCACGCCGACCGACCACGGCGGACACGGGGACGATCCCGCCGCCGAGCGCCTTGCCGAGCGTGATGAGGTCCGGGCGGACCCCGACGCGCTGCACGGCGAGGGTGTGGCCGGTGCGACCGAGCCCGGACTGGATCTCGTCGGCGACGAACAGGGCGCCGAACTCGTCGCAGATCGCCCGGACGTCCGGCATGTAGGACGGAGGCGGGATGACGACCCCGCCCTCGCCCTGGATCGGCTCGAGCAGCACCGCGACGACGGTCTCGTCCATCGCCTCGCGCAGGGCATCGGCGTCGCCGTACGGCACGGTGCGGAAACCGGGCGTGAACGGCCCGAAGTCGTCGTGCGCCGACGGGTCGTCCGAGAACGAGATGATCGTCGTGGTGCGACCGTGGAAGTTCCCCGAGGCGACGATGATCGTGGCGCGCTCGGCGGGGACGCCCTTGACGCGGTAGCCCCAGGCACGGGAGACCTTGATCGCGGACTCCACCGCCTCGGCACCGGTGTTCATCGGCAGGACCATGTCGGTCTCGGTCAACGCGGCGAGCGCCGAGGCGAACGGCCCGAGCTGGTCGTTCACGAACGCGCGCGAGGTCAGCGTGACCCGGTCGAGCTGCGCCCGCGCGGCATCGAGCAGCCGGGGGTTGCCGTGACCGAAGTTCACGGCGGAGTAGGCGGCGAGGCCGTCCAGGTAGCGCTTGCCGTCGACGTCCGTGACCCACGCGCCGTCGCCCGATGCGATGACGACGGGCAGCGGGCTGTAGTTGTGGGCGAGGGAGCGTTCCTCGACGGCGAGCGCCGCAGCGGTCCGCGAACCGAGCGACGAGGCCGTCATCGCGCGACCGAGGTGCCGGTGCCGACGGGGTGCAGGTCGAGCGTGCAGCACTTCACGCCGCCGCCGCCGAGCAGCAGCTCGGACAGGTCGACGCCGATCGGGTTGTAGCCCTTCTCGCGGAGCTGCGACGCGAACGTGGTCGCGCGCGAGGCGATCACGACGTTGTACCCGTCGGAGTAGGAGTTCAGGCCGAGGATCGCAGCGTCCTCCTCGGTGGCGATGATCGCGTCCGGGAAGCGCTCGCGCAGGATCGCCAGCGACGGCTCGTCGAAGGCGCTCTCGAGGTAGGCGATGTTCGACGTGCCGTCCGCGGCGGGCTCCGGGTCGAGGACCGCGATCGCCGTGTCGAGGTGGTAGAAGTTCGGGTTGATGAGCTTCAGGGTGACGACCTCGCGGCCGGAGATCCGCGCGAGCTCCTCGTGCGAGGTGCTGTCCGAGCGGAAGCCCGTGCCGGCGAAGATGGTGTTCCCGATGAGCAGGAAGTCGCCCTCGCCCTCGTTCGTCTCCTCGGGCTCGGCGACGGTCAGGCCCGCGCTGCGGAACCAGTCCATGTACGCCGGACCCTCGGGCTGACGCTCGGGGTACTGGAACTTCGCGCCGTACGCGACGCCGTCGAGCACGAACCCGCCGTTGGCCGCGTAGACCATGTCCGGCAGACCCTCGATCGGCTCGATGTACGAGATGTCGAAGCCGAGCTGCTCGTAGACGTCCACGAGGGACTGCCACTGCTCGACGGCCTTCGACGTGTCGGTCGGGTCCTCGGGGTGCATCCACGGGTTGATCCGGTAGCTGACCGTGTAGTGCGTCGGCTTGCACATCAGGATCGTCCGCTTGGTGGCGGTACGGGCCGGTGCATCGGTGGTCGAGGGTGCGGTGTTCGACATCAGTCCTCCTGAGAAGGGGCCGGGGCCCGAGCCTGCCAGGAACCGAAACGGAACGAAGGAGAGGTGCTCCGGCGAGATGCAGGCTCACTCGCCGTAGCGGACCAGGTCGACGCCACGTCGATCCTGACACAGACCGTCCGGCAAGTGCAGTACCGGGAGCGAAGCGCCGTGGCACCCGTTCGGGTGACGCACGTTTCGTGCGCCGAACCCACCGGGCGTGCAAGAAGTCCGCGTACCATGGGTGCAATGGATTCGCTCGACCACCGCATCCTGGATCAACTCCGGGAGAACGCCCGCGCCGGCTACGGCGACATCGGGTCGGTGGTCGGACTCTCGGCCTCCGCCGTGAAGCGTCGCGTCGACCGGCTGGTGGGCGACGGCGTGATCCAGGGCTTCACGATCAAGGTCGACCCCGCCGTCGAGGACCGCGGCACCGAGGCCTGGGTGGAGCTCTACTGCCGCGGCACGGTCTCCCCCGACGAGCTCCGCACCCTGCTCGACAGCGTGCCGGAGGTCATCGACGCCGGCACGGTCACGGGCAGCGCCGACGCCGTCGTGCACATGCGCTCGAAGGACCTCTCCGCGCTCGAGGAAGCCCTCGACAAGGTCCGCCTCGCACCCCAGGTGGACCACACGCGGTCCGCGATCGTGCTCTCCAAGCTGGTCAGTCGCGAGACCGCGTAACGTCCCGAACATGCGACGGATGTGGGCCGGGAGGCGCGGATCGCCTCCCACGGGTTCGCGCACGGCCCGCCGTCTGGTCACCGCTGCGAGCGTCGCCTACGTCGCGAACTGCGCCTGGGGCACCGCCGTCGCCGTGCGGCTCATCCGGACGAGGAAGCTGCGCGTCGTCCACCACGGCCTGTTCGTCGTGACCGCCACGCTGACCGGTGTCGCGGCGACCACCCCGGTCTGGACGCGAAGCCGATCGGCGCTCTTCCTGCTCCCGGCGCTCGTGCCGCTCGCGGTCGCACCACGCACGAACCCGCGCTCCGGAGCACACTGGCAAGTCGCGGTCGCCGCGGCGCCGTCCTACCTGGGGGCATTGCTCGCGGGCCGCCGAGCAGAGAGGTGAGCAGTGGAGCTCTTCGAGGCGATCAGACGCCGGCGGACCACCAACGGACCGTTCCTCCCCGACCCCGTGTCGCCCGAGCACCAGCGGCTGCTCATGGAGCTGGCCGGCCGGGCACCGTCGCAGCTCAACAGCCAGCCGTGGCGGTTCGTCCTCGTCGAGGAGCGCGACACGATCGACCGCGTCGCCGAGATCAGCGGCTCGTCGATGACCCGGACCATGGCCGAGGGGACGTCCTTCGAGCGGTACAAGCCGTACTTCCGGTTCTCCCAGGCCGAGATGGACGAGCGGCGCGACGGCATGCTGTTCGACAAGCTCCCCGGACCGCTCAAGCCCTTCACGAAGCAGGTGTTCACGAAGCGTGGGCAGCTGCTCATGAACACACTGCGGGTGCCGCACACCCTCGGTGAGGAGAACCGGAAGCTCGTCGCCGGGTCGCCGCTGCTGCTCGGCGTGCTGCTCGACCGGCACGAGTACCGGAAGGAGGAGCTCTCGGGCTTCTACTCGGTGTTCAGCATGGGTGCGGCGATGGAGAACATCTGGCTCGCCACGACCGAACTCGGACTCGGCATCCAGTTCGTGTCCTTCCCGATGGAGACGCCCGGGGCGTGGGAGGAGATCGAGGGACTGCTCCACGTCCCCGAGTCGCTCGAGCTGATGGCCGTCTACCGGATCGGGTACCTCCCGCCCGAGCGCCGGCGTCCCGCGATCGACTGGACGTCGAGCGAGCGGAAGCGGCCGTCGCAGTACGTCTTCCGGGGGACCTGCGACACCCCGCAGCTGGGGTGGGACGACGCGCCCGTGGCGGGGCACATCGCCCCGGAGGCGACCACCTCGTGACCGCGGCCGTGCCCGCCGGGGGCGAGCCGCGCCTCCAGGCCGTCGCTCCCGGATTGACCGGACGCCCCTGGATCTCGCAGGACTGGCTCGACGTCGTCTTCGTGCACTGGCGCGTCGACGTCTCGGCGGTGGCGCCGCTGCTCCCCGCCGGCACCCGGCCGGACACCCTCACTGCGGACGGCACCGACGACGGGGCGACCACGTGGGTCGGCCTCATCGCGTTCCGGTTCGAGGACACCCGGTTCCCGCCGATCTCGACGGGGAGGATCGGGGACTTCGTCGAGGTGAACGTCCGCGTCTACACGATCGACGACGAAGGGCGGCACGGTGTGGTGTTCCTGTCGCTCGACGCCGGCAAGCTCCTGCCGACGATCGGCGCGCGCGTCGCGACCGGTCTGCCGTACTGGTGGGCCGATGCCGAGACGCGGAACGGCGACGGCCGCGTCGGCTACGCGATGCGACGACACGGGACGCACCTGCGGTCCCTCGTCGAAGTGCGGGTCGGTGCGGAGGTGACCGAGCCGACGGTCCTCGAGACCTTCCTGACCGCGCGGTGGGGCATGCACGTGCACCGAGCCGGCCGGACCCGGTTCTGGCCGAACGAGCACGAGCCGTGGCCGCTCCACCGGGCCTCGGTCGTGTCGCTGCGGGACGACCTGATCGGTGCGGCCGGACTCCCGTTCGGCCTGGCCTCGCTCGAACCGGACTCGGTGCTCTACTCGCCGGGGGTCACGACGCGGTTCGGTCTGGGGCGCTGAGCGGCGGTGCCCCCGCGGTCCGCTCGGCGACGGCGAACTGCACGACGGCCATCACCACGGCGAGCGCCGCGAAGAGCGATCCCGGGCCGATCCAGACCGCCGCGAGACGATCCGGCACGGCCGGGGCCGTGAACCCCACGACGGACAGGCCCGTGCACGCCACGGCGACGAACACCGACGCCCACGCCACGAGCAGTCGGTCGACACGGGGCACCGACCGGGCGAAGCGGAACGTCATCGGGATCCAGCCCACCGCACCGAAGAGCACGCCGAACGGGAGACCGACGACGAGGCTGCCGATCGCGAGGATCGCTGCCGTCGTCACACCGACCGTCATCCGGACGACGTGCAACCGCCAGGAAGCCGTCATGGTCTGCTCGGCGTAGGCCGATCTCCCGGCAGCGGCCAGGGCGATCGCCCCAGCGGCGACGACGGTCCCGCTCCCCGCGCAGACGACCGCGCCGAGTGGCTCCCCGAAGCGGGCGGCGGCCAGGACGAGCAGCACCGCCAGGAGCATCACGAGGACCGGGAGCGTCCAGACCTCGTGGTGTCGCGTCGGGGTGCTGAGGACCCAGCCGGGTGGAGGCGTCTCCTCGGCGGTGTCCTCGTTCCGGGTCTCCACGAGCCCATCATGCTCGTGGCCGACCCCGCCTGCATCCGTCCGGGGGACAGCGGCTGAGTGGTGCACGGTCGACCGCAGGTACAAGGGAGCCATGACTCGAGTGGCAGTGGTGACCGGTGGTTCCGCAGGACTGGGACGGGCGACGGTGCGGGAGCTCGCCGCGCGGGGGTGGGACGTCGCCGTGCTCGCGCGGGGGCGGGACGGGGTCGAGGCCGCGGTCGCCGAGGTCGAGGCGGCCGGACGACGAGGGCTGGCACTGGTCGCGGACGTGTCCGACCGGGAGGCCGTCGAGGCAGCCACGGACCGTGTCGAACAGGAGCTCGGGCCGATCGACCTCTGGGTCAACGGCGTGATGGTCGGCGCGTTCGGACGGTTCATGGACACCGCACCCGAGGACTTCGAGCGCGCACTGCACGTGACCTACCTCGGCTTCGTGAACGGCACCCGGGCAGCGCTGTCCCGGATGGTCCCGCGCGACCGCGGGCAGGTCGTCCAGGTCGGTTCGGCCCTCGGCTTCCGGGGCATCCCGCTGCAGGCCGCGTACTGCGGGGCGAAGCACGCGATCGTCGGGTTCACCGAGTCGGTCGTGTCCGAACTCCTCGAGCAGGGCAGCAAGGTGCAGGTCTCCCGCGTCGACATGCCCGCGCTCAACACCATCCAGTTCCAGTGGGTGAAGTCGAAGCTGCCGCACCAGCCCCAGCCGGTCGCACCGATCTACCAGCCGGAGGTCGGCGCACGGGCGATCGCCGCCGTCGCCGAGCGGCCCCGTCGCCGCACCTGGGTCGGGGAGTCGACGGTCTACACGATCCTCGGCAACCGGATCAGCGGGCGGTTCGCGGACTGGTACGCCGCGAAGACGCTGGTGTCCGGGCAGCAGGACCCCGAGAAGGACGGCTCGGCGATCGGCGTGAACCTCTACGAACCGGTTCCAGGGGACCACGGGGCGCACGGGGTGTTCGACGACACCGCGCACGCCTGGTCGCCGCAGACCTGGTGGGTGGAACACCGCCGGCTCGGGAACGGGATCGTCGGCGCGGTGCTGGCCGGTGCGGCGGGAGCCGTGGCGCTGGCGGCGGGACGACGACGATGACGTCGGGCTCCGGTGTCGAGGCCTTCCGGGCCGCCGTGGGGTTCGGGCACGCGGTCCGGGCCGCACGGGGCGGTGGGCAGCCGGTGCTGGACGTCGTGCTCGCGGCGCGGCAGCTCACCCAGGCGGGGCTGGTCGGCCGCGCCGGGACTCCCGACGCACACACGCTCAGCGCGGTCGTGGACACCCTCCACGGCCTGACCATGGTGCCGCTGGCCGTCGCGGACCGGCGACGGCGCCGGTTCGCCCTCGGCCAGCTCGGGATCTCCCTGGTGCTGGTGATCGCCGAGTGCGCGGCCGTCGGCAGCGGACGACGTGCTGTCGGAGGTGCTCGGTAGCGTCCCGGGCATGAGCACGACCTACTCCGTCGCGTCCTCGCTGGACGGGTTCGTCGCCGCGCCCGGCGACGACCTCGACTGGCTGCTGCAGTTCGGCTTCGAGCCGTTCCAGGAACACCACGACCGCTTCTTCGCGGGCGTCGGCGCCCTCGTGATGGGGTCGACCACGTACGAGTGGCTGCTCGCCCACGACGACACCTGGGCGTACCCGGACCTGCCGACCTGGGTGTTCACCACGCGCGAGCTGCCCGTGCCGGACGGCGCCGAGGTGCAGTTCGTCTCGGGATCGGTCGCGGACCACCAGTCGGTCCTCGAGCGGGCGGCGGGCGATCGCGACGTGTGGGTCGTCGGCGGCGGTCTGCTCGCAGCGCAGTACCAGCAGGCCGGGCTGCTCGACGAGCTCCGGGTCACCGTGATGCCGATCGCGCTCGGCGCCGGTGCGCCCCTGCTGCCGGTGGCCGCGCCCACGCCGGTGTTCGAACTGGTCGGCACGACGCCGTTCGTGGGCGGCGCGGTCGAACTGCACTACCGGTCGACACCGGCGGCCGGTGACACGGACCCGCACTCCGTCGGCCAGGATGCGCGCACCGACGCCTGACGCCCACCAGCCGCGGCGTAGCGTCCGTGCCATGAGCGACAACGAACAGACCGAGCCCGTCATGGACGGCGCCACCGAGGCGACGAACCACGAGAAGCTGCACGGCCTCATCGAGCAGGTCGACCACGACCACGCCGGCGAGGGCGCCGGAGCGATGGCCGACCACCTCCGTGACCGGATGGACGAGACCGGCGTCGTGGACGAGGAAGCCGGCGACACCGAGGACTGAGCCCCGCCGGACGCCACCGCGCGCGTCCGCGGACGGTCCCCGTCGGTCAGGCGACGTCCGCGCGGAAGGTGCGCAGTGCCTCCAGGTCGTCCGCGTCGAGACCGGCACGCTCGACGAACCGGTCCACGTCGAACGCGGCGAGGGCCGCGCGGAACGCCCCCTCGACCGTGGTGCCGTGCTCGGCGCACAGCGCCTCGATCTTCGCCTCGTTCGAGGGGACTCCGATCGAAGCGAGCAGCGCCGGGGCGTTGTCGACCGTGACGAGGTGGTCGGCGACGATCGCCTCGGGTTCGACGCCGGCGAGGGACAGCAGGACGAGCGCGATGATCCCGGTGCGGTCGCGTCCGCCCGCGCAGTGGAAGAGGACACCGCCCGGTTCGGCTCGGGCGATCGCACGCAGGACCGAGCCGGTGCGCTCCGGCAGTTCGGCGAGGTGCGGGCCGTAGTACAGCGGTGTACCGACGAGCCCGGTCTCCCAGTACGCCTGCCAGAACGCGGGAGCCGCGTCGAGTCCGTCGTGGTCGATCACGACGGTCGTCACCCAGTCCGGCCGCGTACCGGTGTCCTTCTCGGTCTCCCACGGCGCGCGCAGGTCGACGACCGTGCGGACCCCCGCGTCGCGCAGCGCCTGCCAGCCGGCGGGGCTCACGCGGTCGACGTTCTCGGACCGGAAGACCTGCCCGGACGGGGTCGTCCCGCCGTCCCGCAGCGGGAGCCCGCCCAGGTCGCGGGCGTTGAACAGCCCCTCGGCGTGCAGGGTGCGGTCGGCGTCAGACATGCAGCTCCGCGAGGTCGGGGTCGAGGTCACCGAAGCGGTGCGCCGTGATCGACACCGTCTGTTCGCGCAGGAAGGGCAGCATCTCGATGATCCCGGCCTCGACCACGGGGGCGTCGTGGATGGCCACGTCGACGCTGGCACCCAGGGCTTCCTCGAGCGCGAGCGGGTCACCGCCCACGAGCCGGATCCGGGCGCCGGGTCCGCCGAACGCCGTGTGCGCCGGGCGGTCCTGCCCCTGGGCGAGCACGGCGTCGAGCGCATCCTGCTCGACCTCGTCGCCGGAGGACCAGTCCGGCCGGAACAGGTCACCGGAGGCGGCACGGCGGAGGAACTCGTCGTCCGACTCGACCAGGTGGTCGACGACGTGCAGCGGTGATCGGCTCGACGCGAGCAGTTGCGTGAGCGGTCCGGGGAGTGGCCGAGCCGTGCTCACGAGCAGGTCGGCCCGGGCGGCGGTCGCGGCGGCGAGCACGCGCACGAGGTCGCCGGACGAGGCGCCCTCGGCCTGCCGGACGATGACGGACTGCGGTCGCCAGCGCAGCACGTTCCGCTCGACGACGAGCCCGGCCGGGTCGTGCGCCACGCCGAACTCGGACTCGCGTGCGCGGACGTCGCTCAGTGCACCGGCGCGCACCTGGTCGAACTCCTCGAACGACAGGCCGCTGCGGGCCGCCTCGATCACGGCGGTGACCCGCGGCGGCAGGCCGTGCAGCTGGATGCTCTTGTGCACGGTCCGGGGCGTGGGCTCCCACCGGCCGAGCGTCGCGACGGACATCGAGCCGCCGGGTTTCGTCCCGGTGCCGACCGACGAGCGCTTCCACCCGCCGAACGGCTGCCGGTGGACGATCGCGCCCGTGGTGCCGCGGTTGACGGACAGGTTGCCCGCGCGGACCCCGGCGATCCAGTCCGCGACCTCGTCGGTGTCGAGGGAGTGGAGGCCGGCGGCGAGCCCGTGGTCGGTGCCGTTCTGGATCGCGATCGCCTGGTCGAGGGTGTCGGCGCGCATGATCCCGAGGACCGGGGCGAGGTACTCGGTCTGGTGGAAGTCGCTGCCGGGCCGGACACCGTCGCGGATCCCCGGCGACCACAGCCGGCCGGAGTCGTCGAGCGGGACCGGCTGCACCAGCCAGGACTCCCCCGGGCCGAGCTCCGTGAGCCCGGCGCGCACCGTGCCCTCGGGCTCGGCGATGAGCGGCCCCACCTGCGCCGTCGGGTCGTCCGGCCAGGCGACACGCAGGGTGCGGGTGGCGTCGACGAGCTGTCGGCGGAAGTGCTCGCTCTCGCCGACCGCCCCCACGAGGATCACCAGCGAGGCCGCGGAGCACTGCTGCCCGGCGCGACCGAACGCCGACCGGACGATGTCCTGCACGGCGAGGTCGAGGTCCGCGCTGGGAGTGACGACGATCGCGTTCTTGCCGCTCGTCGCGCCGGTGAGCGGCAGACCGGCCCGCCACCAGCGGAAGGAGCGTGCGGTGTCGGCCGAGCCCGTGAGGACGATCCGGTCGACGGCTGGGTGCGCGATGAGGTCGCGGCCGAGCTGGTCCTCGTCGAGGTCGACGAGCTGGAGCAGGGAGTGCGGGACCCCGGCGTCCCAGAGCACGTCGGCGAGCACCGCCCCGGAACGCTTCGCCTGGGGCGCGGGCTTCAGGACGACCCCGCTGCCCGCGGCGAGTGCGGCGAACACGCCCTCGGCCGGGTTCGCGACGGGCGACGTCCACGTCGGCGCCACGACCGTGAGGCGCGGCGGCACGTACCGGGCACCGTCGCCGTCGAGCACGGCCAGCCGCCGGGCGCTGTCGGCGGCGTGGTGGGCGGAGTCGATCGCGGCGCTCACGTCGGAGTCGGCCTCGCTGAAGGTCGTGCCCGTCTCCGCCGCCGACACCTCGATGAGGTCGGCACGCCGCGTCTCGAGCTCGTGCGCGATGAGGTCGAGGAGCTCGGCGCGGTCGGACGGGTCCTGCCGTCCCCAGTTCACCCCGGCCTGCGCCGTCCGGGCGACGATGCGCTCGAGCTTCGACCGGTCGGCGACCTTCGAGCCGCGGATCGTCTGCGCACCGAGCTGCGAGCGCGGCACCCGCCGGAGCACGTCGATCGCCCACTCGCGGTTCGCCGCGGTCGACGGGTCGGTGTCGGGTGCGTTCGTGAAGGCGTCACGGTGCACGGGGTCGCCGATCGGGGCACGGCGGTCCTGCGTCCGGTTCGTGGCCGGCACCGGACCGGGAGCGTCGAGGGCCGCGATCGCCGCCAGCCACCGGCCGCGTTCACGCTCGAAGACGCTCTCGTCCTGACCGATGTCGCCCGATGCGGCGACGAAGCCGTCCGGACTGGCGCTCTCCTGCAGCCGCCGCACGAGGTACGGGATCGCGGCGTCGAACTGGTCGGGGTGCACGACCGGGGTGGAGACGACCACCCGTCCGACGTCGGCACGGACGGCGTCGGCGGACGCGGACGCCATCCCGAGCAGCACCGCGACGTGCACGCCGTCGGTGACGCCGCGGCGCTGGGCGAGGGTCCACGCCGTCGCGAGGATGAAGAGGTTGTGGCTCGCGACCCCGATCCGGACCGCGTCGATGCGCTCCGGCGTCAGGGCGGCGTCGAGCAGCCGGAGGTGGGCGGTGTCGGTCTCCTGCTTCGACCCCCACGTGGCGAGGGGCCACCCGTGCAGGATCGCGTCGACCCGTTCCGTCGCGAGCGAGGCGCCCTTGACGAGTCGGACCGTGATCGGCGCACCGCCACGGGCACGCCGCTGCTGCGCCCAGGCGGTCAGGGAATCGAGTGCGCCGGCGGCGTCGGGCAGGTACGCCTGCAGCACCACGCCGGCGTCCAGCCCGAGGAACTCGTCGCGGTCGAGGAGCGTCCGGAACGCAGCGAGCGTCACGTCGAGGTCGCGGTGGTCCCCGGCGTCGAGCGTGACGGACTTCGCGGTCGGGGACGACGCGGCGAGCCGGTACAGGGGGACGAGCCGGTCCACCACCCGTTCGACGGTCTGGTCGAACGCCCACGCGGACATCTGCGGCACGACCGAACGCACACCGATCGACACGTGGTCGACGTCGTCACGCGCCAGCAGGTCCATCGTCGCCTGCAACCGTCGGTCGCTCTCCGCGCTGCCGAGCACGGCTTCGCCGAGCAAGTTCACGTCGACGACCGCACCCGGGCCGCCGACCTTCGCGAGGGCGGGCCCGAGCTTCGCGTCGGTGGCGTCGACAACCAGATGCCCGGTCATCCGCCGCAGGATCTTCCGCGCCGTGGGCACCACTGCCCACGGAGCCATGGTCGCGAACCCGCCGCCGAGCGTCACCGCGCCGCGCAGGGACCAGGACAGGAAGTCCGGGACGTCGCGGCTGACCTGCTCGAGGTTGCGGGCCACGACGCGTGGGTCCTCGGGGCGGATCACCTTGTCGACGAGACCGCGCGTGAAGTCCAGCCCCCGGTCGTCCCGCAGGGCCTCGGCCAGGCGGACCGCCCCCGCGTCGGGCTTCGTCCCCGCGGACGCCGCCAGCCACCGCCGCACGAGGGCGACGGCGTCGTCGGTGCAGTCCTGCAGTCGGGCGCTCGGCATGCACCGATCGTATGCTGCGCCACCGACCGCACCTCGGAGCGAGCCGTGCGCCACCGGCGAGTCATCCGAGCGGATGATCATGCCGTCGAAGCGTCCGGAGGTCGATACGCTGACGCCATGTCGAACGAGGGCGCCGAGGGCCACGACTGGGCGACGTGGGACGCCTACCACGACGTCTGGCGACGCCTCGACCGAGCGCTCGACCAGGCCGTGCAGCACGGCGCAGGCATCTCGATCCCCGAGTTCGAGATCCTCATCGGACTGCACCGCGAGCCGGACCACCGGTTGCGGGTCCGCGACATCGCGGCCGGGATCGGCTGGGAGAAGTCACGCGTCAGCCACCAGGTCACGCGCATGGTGGCGCGGGGCCTCGTCGAGCGCGCGGACTGCCCCACCGACGGACGGGGCAGCTGGGTGGAGATGACCCCGGACGGTCGCCGCGCGGTGCTCGCCGGCATCCGTGCGCACACCGGTGCGCTCGAGGACCTGTTCTGGAGGCCCGTGGGGACCGACGCGGACACGCTGCGGTCCGTCAGTGCTCGCGTCGAGGCCGCGATCGGCCCCGACGATTCGGATCCGGACAGCGCCGACTGAGACGACGAGCACCGAGACGACGACACCCCCGCCCCGGGACGGCCGGGACGGGGGTGCGACGTGCGGGGGTGTTACTTGATCTTGGCGGTGATGGTGGCGGTGCCGACGAGGAGGCCGGACTTCACGGCGTCGGTCTTGAAGGTGCTGTTGAGCAGCTTCGCGGCGTCACCCGAGACGTGCACCGTGGTGCCGGTCAGGATCGCGTTGTCACCCTCGAGCTGCAGCGGCTTGAGCGTGCCACCGTGCAGCGAGAACAGGTACGCGTTGTTCACCGCGACCTTGCCGTTGACCAGCACGTCACCGTAGAGCTTGGACGAGCCCGGGTTCACGACGAAGTTCTCCAGCGTGACCGTCGTCTCACCGGCGGTGAGGGTCAGACCCGAGTCGTCGTGGTTCAGCAGACCCTGCACGTACGGACGGTAGTCACCATCCGGCGACCAGTACGTCACCGAACCGGACGTGATCGGGAACGACACGGACCCGTCGGCGAGCTTGGCGTCACCGGAGACACCCGGGGTCAGCTTCAGCGCGGTCAGGGCGTCGGTGAAGCCGGAGTCGAGCTTCACCGCGGTGTCGCCACCGAGGACCTCGGGCACCGACGCGACGGGGCCGGGGATCTTCGACGAGGACGACGACACGGTGTGCACCGACGGGGTCGAGGCCTGCGCCGAGGTGATGCCGAACGCGGCACCACCCAGCACGAGCGCACCCGTCGTGGCGAGCGTGATGGAGGTCTTGAGGCTCTTGCGCATGGTGATCAATCCTTTGCTGTTGTCGCGCTCGGCGCGGCTGCTGTGTGCGCGCCGAACACACCCTGGTGCAGGGTGGAGAACCAGCGATGTGCGGCTGGTGAGCGCTTCCGGGGTGTTCCCCGGTCGATGTCAGTGATTCGGCACCCTCGCCCAGCCGGATTGGTCCGGATCGGGATCCGTCAGAGATCGACGTCCGCGAGCACCCGGTCGTCGCCGCGGAGCCGTACCTGCACGCTGGCGATGTCGTCGCGCTGCACGTCGGTCGAGGCGGACAGTCCCCGGGCGTCCTCGCCAGCGGCCGACCACGACGCCACGGTCTGCACGGACCCGTCGTCGCGCACGACCACGAGGTCGTACATCACGGACCCGTCGGCGGCCCAGGACTTCCCGCCGTAGGAGCAGCCCCAGTCGAAGCGGGTGCCCCACGGTTCGCCGCTGACGGACAGGTCGACGTCGAGGCCGCGCTCCCCCACGAGCGCGTACCGGTCGGCCGACGCCGTGGCGGGGCCGGCCTGGACGGACGGGTCCACCCGTGCGGTGCCGACCGCGAGTCCGCCGAGGACCGCGGCGACCACCGCGGCGGCGGCCGTGGCCGCGACCCAGATCCGGCGGCGACGGCGACGGTGTCGAACGCGGTGCGCGACGGAGGCGAGGGTGCTCTCGGAGCCGGTGTCGCGCCTCCCGTCCGGGTCTGCGATCTCGACCGCCTGGTCTGCCGGCAGCTTGGACAGCAGGCCCGGGAGACCGACCAGCTCCGCGACGGCGGCCGCACAGCGGTCGCACGTCTCGAGGTGCCGCTCGTACTCGAGCCGCTCGTCCGGCGGCAGGGAACCGAGCACGTAGGCGGCGTCCCACTCGGCGTAGCGGTCGTCGCTCATCGCGTCACTCCTCGTTCCTGCAGTGCGAGCCGGAGGGCCCGCAGCCCGTAGTGCAGCCGCGACTTCGCGGTGCCCTCGGGGATGTCGTGTCGTCGGGCGATCTCGGGGACCGTGTGTCCGAGCCAGTACGCGTCCACCACCACCCGACGGTGGTCGGGGCTGAGGGAGGCGAGGGCGTCCGCGACGACGATGCGGTCGAGGACGGCGTCGGTGCGGTCCGCCTCGACCCGGTCGACGGGGGACTCGGTGCCGTGCTCACGGCGGTTCCGCGCGGACCGGGCATCGTCGACGACGAGGTTCCGGGCGACGGTGAAGAGCCACGCCCGAGCGCTGTCCGGGGCGCGTTCGAGCACGGCCGGGCGCTGCCACGCGCGCACCATCGTCTCCTGCACGACGTCCTCGACCGTGTGGCCGTCCCGCGTCAGGTGCCGGACGTACCGGGTGAGCGCGTCGCCGTGCTCCCGGTAGAGCGTCGCGAGCAGCTCGTCGGCGGATCGGCCCGTGGCCATCACTTCGCCAGGTCGAGTGAGAACTCGACGGACCCCTTCGGGTCCACCGTGACGAAGCCGAGGGACGGTGCTTCGACCCCGTAGTCCTCGAAGGTGATCGGGATGCTGCCGGCGACCTGCACGGTGCCGTCCTTCGCGACGGCGACCTGGGCGTCGGCGGTGACGGGCTGCTCGACGCCGTGCAGGTCCATCGTGCCGGTGAGCGTGACGTCCTGCGTCGAGCCGTCGAGCGCGCCGGACACGTCGACGGGCTTCGTCAACGTGAACGTCGCCGTGGGGTGCTGGTCCGTCTGGAGCGCGGTGTCGCGGAAGTAGGCGTCACGGGCGGACTCGGGCGTGCTGATCTTCGCGACCTCGACCGTGACCGTCGCCTTCGTGAGGGAGCCGCCGCTGACCTCGGCGCTGCCCTCGACGTCCTTCGTGCGTCCGACCACGTTCACATCCTGCCCCTGGAGCTTCTCGTGCACGCGGTAGCCCGCGAACGAGTCGCCGGTGCTGGTCCAGCTGCCGTCGGCCTCGGCGGCGGTGAGGGTGCCGGAGCCGCCGGACGGCGCGGCGCTGACGGAGGGGGCGGCGGCGGCCTGCCCGTTGACGGTGTTCGCGTAGATGACCGGTCCGGCGATGGCTGCGGCCGCGCCGACGACCACGACGCCGGAGGCGATGCCGATGATGACCTTGGTTCGTGTGCGGAGTCCCATGCCCTGACGACGAGACAGCGGGCCGGATCGTTCACCGGCGTTCGGCATGGACGGCGGATCGTCCACCGGCGTTCGGCATGATGGGGCGGTGGACATCGTCATCGCCGGCTGCGGCGACCTCGGGATCGAGACCGGCCTGCGCTTCGCCGCCGCCGGGCACCGCGTGGTCGGACTCCGGCGGCGGGGCGAGCTGGTCCCGGCCCCGCTCACCGGGCGGAGCGTCGACCTGCGCCGGTCGGTCCCGGAGATCCCGGCGAGCACGGCGGTGGTGGTCGTGGCCGTCGCCGCGGGGAGCCGCGACGTGGACGAGTACCGCGCGACGTACGTCGACGGGCTGCGGAACGTCCTGGACGGCATCGACGCGTCCGGAGCGAGCCCGCGCCTGGTCGTCGTGTCCTCGACCGCGGTCTACGACGTCGACGACGGTGGCACGGTCACCGAGGACACCCCCGCGGACGGCGGTTCCCCCACCGCGGACGTCCTGCTGGAGGCCGAGGCGCTGCTCCGCGAGCGAGCCCCGGGGGCGGTGCTCGCTCGACTGTCCGGTGTGTACGGTCCCGGGCGGGAGCGCCTCCTCGACCAGGTCCGGGGCGGAGGGGCTCGGTCGGCTCCGGCCGACGGGTCGTCCCCGCACACGAACCGGATCCACCGGGACGACGCGGCTGCGGCCCTGGTGCACCTCGCGACGCTGGACGACCCCGCACCGACGTACCTCGTGACCGACGACGAACCGGCTCGGCTCGACGACGTGTACGCGTTCCTCGCCGCCGAGCTCGGGGTCGCGGTGCCGCCGAGGGCCGAGGCCGGCGCCGGCACTGCCGGCCGGCAGGGTGCCGGTGACAAGCGCCTGTCGAACGCCCTGCTCCGCTCGACGGGCTGGGCACCGCGGTACCCGACGTTCCGCGAGGGCTACCGCGCCGTGCTCGCCGGCGTCGGCACCCGGCACCCCTGAGCCGCCGCGCTCGGTACGATCCGGACGTGCACGAACCCGCCGTCCGCCCCCACTCCACCCCCACGCTCGTCGTCGCCGGGGCGATCCTGTCCATGTCCGGGACGGCGTTGGCGTTGCTCTGGTCGGTCATGTGGGTGCCGGTGCTCGTCACGGGGACGGGGGCTTCGCTCTTCCTGTGGCCCCTCGTGCTGGCGTTGTCGCTCCTCCCGTGGGGCGGGGTCGTCGTGGCGCTGGTGCTCGGTGTCGTCGCGCGCCGGCGTGCGGAGGCTCGCGGGTCGACCGCCGTGGTCGTCGCGAGCGCTGTGCTGTCGGGGCTCGCGCCGATCGCGCTGTGGTTCGGCGGACCGTTCTCGGCGGTGGCCTGACCCGCGGCGCGGCCGGCGCGGCGCCCGGCGCGGCGCGCGCGGCGGCGCGGCGCGCGCGGCGGCGCGGCGCGCGCGGCGGCGCGGCGCGCGGCGGCGCGGCGCGCGGCGGCGCGGCGCGCGGCGGCGCGGCGCGCGGCGCTCCGCACAACCAAAGGCACGTTGCGCCACGCGGATGCACGGCTCGGGCGCACTTTGGTTGTGCGAACGCCTCCGGCGCCAGCGGCCCGGCGGCGCGCCAGCGCGCGGCGACGCCGCGCAGCGGCACGGCGCCCGCGGCGCGCGGCACGGCGCCAGCGCGGCTCAGTGGTACCGGTGGTCCTGGATCGTCAGGCGCGGCCCGAACGACGGCTTCCGGAAGCCCGACCCCCCGATGAGCCGCACGACCCGCTCCCGGTGCCCCCGCCACGGCTCCAGCAGCTCGAGCATCCCGTCGTCGTCCACCGGTCCCCCGGTCAGCGCCCACCCGACGAGCGCCGCCACGTGGAAGTCCCCCACGCTCGGGGAGTCCGGATCGCCGTGGGCGCGCTGCGCGGTCTCCGCCGCCGTCCACTTCCCGACGCCGGGGACCGACTGCAGCCGCGCGGACACGAGGGCCCCACCGCGACCGAGCGCCAGCGTCCGTTCGAGCGCCGGAGCCACCCGGACCGCCCGCATCACCGTCGCCGAACGACCGGGCTCGATGCCGGCGCGGTGCCACTCCCAGCTCGGGATCGCACCCCACCCGGCAGCGGTCGGCGGGACGAACATGTCCGCCGGGGCCGGTCCGGGCGCCGGTGTGCCGTACCGCCGCAGCAGGTACCGCCAGGCACGCCAGGCCTGCCGCGAGGTGACCTTCTGCTCCATGATCGCGGGCACCAGGGACGCCATCACGGTGTTGGTGCGGAGCAGGCGGAGGCCCGGTTGCCGGTGCCGGGCGTCGACGAGGAACGGGTGCCGGGACACGTCGAGGTCCGACCAGTCGTCACCCCGGCCGAGCAGTTCGGGAGCGTGCGACACCGCCCACTCGGCACCGTCGCCCCACGCCGAGACCGCGATGGCGTCGGGACCGGCACGGCGCACGAGCACCGAGGCCGGGCCGTCCGGTGTGCGGAGCGCGAGCCACGTGTCGGAGCCGACCACGCGGAAGGCGGGGTCGCCGGAGCCGCGCTGCAGGGGCCGGAGCGTCGCGCGGACGTCCACCGCGCCTCCTGGCCGGTAGACGGTGTCGACGCGCGACACGGCCTCGCCGACGCGCGACACGGCCTCGCCGACGCGCGACACGGCCTCGCCGACCCGCGCCGCAGCCTCGCCGACCCGCGCCGCAGACCCACCGACCCGCGCCGCGGCGCCCTCGACGCCACCGGCGGCGGAGGACGGAACGGTGAGGGACACACGCAGGATGGTAATGCGGAACCACCGTCAGTCATGATGGGCGTGTCCCACTGCACCCCGACGACGGAGTTCCCCATGCGCATCGGCATCCTCACCTCCGGAGGCGACTGCCCCGGCCTGAACGCGGTCATCCGCGCCATCGTGCTGAAGGGCATCGCGATCTACGGACACGACTTCGTCGGCTTCCGCGACGGGTGGCGCGGCGTGGTCGACGGCGACATCGTCCCGCTCGGCCGCAAGGACATCCAGGGCATCGCCAAGCAGGGCGGCACGATCCTCGGCACGAGCCGGACGAATCCCTTCGAGGGCCCGAACGGCGGCGTCGAGAACATCGAGCGCACCCTCGAGCGGCACGGCATCGACGCCATCGTCGCGATCGGCGGCGAGGGCACGCTGGCCGCCGCGAAGCGCCTCACGGACGCCGGACTGAAGATCGTCGGTGTCCCGAAGACCGTCGACAACGACCTCGGCGCGACCGACTACACGTTCGGCTTCGACACCGCCGTCGCGATCGCGACCGAGGCCATGGACCGTCTTCGCACCACGGGCGAGTCGCACTCGCGCTGCATGGTCGCCGAGGTCATGGGCCGGCACGTCGGCTGGATCGCCCTGCACTCCGGCATGGCCGCGGGTGCGCACGCGATCCTCATCCCGGAGCAGAAGACGAGCATGGAGCAGATCGCCGCGTGGGTCCGGGCGGCCTACGACCGTGGTCGGGCGCCGCTGGTCGTCGTCGCCGAGGGCTTCGTCCCCGACCACGAGGACAACGCACACACCGAGCGCGGCCTCGACGCGTTCGGGCGTCCGCGCCTGGGCGGGATCGGCGAGCGCCTCGCACCGCTCATCGAGGAGATGACGGGCATCGAGACGCGCGCCACCACGCTCGGCCACATCCAGCGCGGCGGCACGCCGACGGCGTACGACCGGGTCCTCTCGACGCGGCTCGGCCTGGCGGCCATCGACTCGGTGGTCGAGGAGCGCTGGGGCCGCATGGTGGCGCTCCGGGGCACCGACATCGAGCACGTCTCCTTCGAGGAGGCGCTCGGCGAGCTGAAGACCGTGCCGCAGGCCCGGTACGACGAGGCCGCCATCATGTTCGGCTGACACGCGTCCGCAGGTCGGCCGGTCGTGGTCCTGGAGGCGCGGGTAGCGTCCGACGCGTGACCCGCGCAGTCCTCGTCTCCAGTTCCACCCCGCCCACCGTCACCGAGGTCGACGTCGCCGACCCGACCGAGGGCGAGGTGCTCGTCGACGTCACGTACTCGAGCGTCAACTACAAGGACGGCCTGGCGCTCGCCCGGAACCCCGGCGTCGCGCGGGTCGACCCGCTCGTGCCCGGCATCGACGTCGTCGGCACCGTCTCGGCCCTCGGCCCGGGCGTGCACGACGTCGCGATCGGCGACCGGGTCGTCGTGAACGGCGCCGGGCTCGGCGAGAGCCGGCACGGCGGCTGGGCGGAGCACGCGGTGGTGCCGTCGGGGTCGCTCGTCGTGCTGCCCGGTTCGATCGACGACTCGTTCGCGGCCGCGATCGGGACCGCCGGGTTCACCGCGATGCTCAGCGTGCTCGCACTCGAACGGTTCGTCGAGCCGGGCAGCGGTCCCGTCCTCGTGACGGGTGCGTCCGGCGGCGTCGGCACGGTCGCGATCGCGCTGCTCGCCGCCCGCGGGTACGAGGTCACGGCCTCGACCGGACGCGCCGCGAACGACGCCTCGCTCCGGGCACTCGGCGCGACCGACGTCATCGACCGCGCGACCCTCGCCGAGCTCGGCCGGCCGATGCAGCGGGCGCACTGGGCGGGCGCGGTGGACAGCGTCGGCGGTGCGACCCTCGCGAACGTCCTCGCGGCGACCCGGTGGGGCGGGGCGGTGACGGCGTGCGGCCTGGCGCAGGACTCCGCGCTCCCGACCTCGGTGATGCCCTTCATCCTGCGGGCGGTGTCGCTGCTCGGCATCAACTCCGTCGACGCCCCGCTGCCCCTCCGGCAGCAGGCGTGGCAGCGGCTCGCGACCGATCTCGACCCGGCGCTCCTGGCGGGCGTGACGCGGGTCGCCGGGCTCGAGGAGGCCATCGCCGTCGGACCCGAGGTCGTCGCCGGCAACGTGCACGGGCGCACGGTCGTCGCGGTCGATCGCTGAATACTAAGATTTCACAAGCGTTTGCATATTGACACGTTAGGATTTGAGTACAGAACACCTGAGCCTGTGAGGAGTCCGGCATGCCGGTACCCAAGTCCACCGTCGAGAACTCGCCGCGGAAGCTCCTGCGCGACGTCGTGCTCGAGAAGATGCTCGCCGCGATCCAGGACGGCACGCTCCAGGCGGGCGAGCGCCTCAACGACGACGAGCTCGTGCAGTGGCTCGGGGTCAGTCGCACCCCCATCCGTGAGGCGATCGCCAAGCTCGTCGACTACGGCCTGGTCGAGATGGAGGCGAACCGGTACACCCGCGTCGCCACCCCGACCGGCAAGCAGGCCGCCGACACCACCCAGGTCCTCGGCGGGTTCGTCGAACTCGCTGCGCGCTGGGGCGTACCGAAGCTCGACGCCTCCGCAGCCAAGGCGCTGACCGAGCACCTCGAAGCCGTGCGCTCGTACTCCGAGCAGCAGGACAAGCGCATGGACGCCGAGCTCGAGACGGTCATCTCGCTGCTCGTCGACGCCGCCGACAACGAGCTGCTCGACAAGTTCGCCGAGTCGCTCCTGCCCCGTGCGCGGTTCCTCTCGCTCGCCCAGGGGGCGTGGCAGTTCTGGGACTACAAGCACTCGGTCGACCCGCTGCGTGCGGCCATCGCGAAGCGTGACGGTGACGCCGCCGCGGCCGCGATCCGGGCGCTGACCGCGACCGCCGAGCAGCAGGCGGACGAGCTCCGCGCTGCCGGGACCGCCGCCGCCGGCTGACCCGTCCAGCGTTCCCCGGCCGCCTGGGCCACGATGGACCCGTGAGCAGCAACGACGACGTCCTCATCCGAGCGGCCGGGGTCCGGGTGACCCGGTCCGGCCGGGACCTCCTGCACGACATCGACCTGACCGTCCGGCGCGGGGAGCACTGGGCGCTCCTCGGGCCGAACGGTGCCGGGAAGTCGACGCTGCTCGCGGTCCTCGGCGCCACCGGGCACCCGACGGCCGGCACCGTCGAACTGCTCGGCCGACGACTCGGACGCGTCGACGTCCGGGAGCTCCGCGAACACATCGGGCACGTCGACCCCCGCCACCGGATGCTCTCGCCGCTGACCGTCGTCGAGACCGTGCTCACCGGGCTCACCGGCACGACCGACCTCATGATGCGGTGGGAGCCGACGCCCGCGCAGGTGGCCACCGCCGAGCAGCACATCGCCGACGTCGGGCTGACGGCGCGTCGGGACGCCCGCTGGCCGGTCCTGTCGCAGGGCGAACGCGGACGGACGCTCATCGCCCGGGCGCTCATGTCCGAGCCGCAGCTGCTCTTGCTCGACGAACCGGCCACCGGGCTCGACGTCGCCGCGCGCGAACACCTGCTCGAGACCGTCGACGCCCTGCGCCACCGGCACCCCGAGCTCGGGAGCGTGATGGTGACGCACCACCTCGAGGACCTGCCCGCGTCGACCTCGCACGCGATGCTGCTGCGCGACGGGGTCGCGGTCGCCCAGGGCACCTCGGACGAGGTCATCACGTCGTCGGCGGTCTCGCACGCCTTCGACTTCCCGCTCGCGATCCTCCGGGCCGAGGGACGCTGGGCCGCCCGCCGCGCGTCCTGAGTCGCTGCACACCGGACTCCGGGGCGGTGCTGTCCCCTGTCCCACCCTCGGCGATCCGGTCGGTACGCGGTGATGCGTGGTGCCTCGTGCCCCGTCGCCGGTGCGCGGTGCTGGGCTGCGTTGTGCCGGCTCGCGCCACGGCGCTGCCCACTGCGCCACATGAGGACCGGTTTGCCCGCCGGTCCGTCGGGTCCGTACCCGCCCCGGTCCGCCTACCGACGCACCGCCCGTCCGATCAGTCCGTCGTCTCCAGGAGCGCCACCTCCCAGTTGCTGCGCTGGATGGTCGCGTCGAGCTCGCGGAGCTCCTTGGCGAGGTCGTCCGCCCGGGACCGCAGCGTCGCGGTCGGCAGGGCGGCGAACGTGCGGAGTTCGCTGCGGAGCTGTCGGTACCCGCCACCTCCTCCCGCGGTCGCGTCCGCGGCGCCGGTCACGAGCGCGTGCCGGAGGCGCAGGGCGTCCCGGCGTGCGAGGAGCGTCGTGATGGTCTCGCCCGAGGCCAGCCGAGTAGACGCGTTCGTCGCGTTGATCCTGGCGAGCAGCACCTCGAGGTCGTCGACGGCCCGCTCGGCCTCGGCGAGCAGGGACGCCGCGTCCTCGTCGGGCTCCTCGCCCTCCTGGTAGCGGGCGTTGGCGGCGATCCGCGAGCGCAGCTGCTCGATGCGCTTCTGCAGGTCGGCGCGCTCGATGAGGGCCTCGGCGAGTTGCATGTCGCCATCCAACCAGCGCACGCGGCACACCGCCGGGTGCGGCGGACGGGAGGCGCGGGTCCGGCCCGACCCGCGCCTGACGTCAGGTAGGTGGTGGCGTCACGCCGTGGCGCGCGCGGCCGCCTTCGCCGCGGCCGGCAGTGCGTCGAGCACCCGTCCGACGGCCCGGTCGTCGTGTGCCGCCGTGACGAACCACGCCTCGAAGACGCTCGGGGGCAGGGTCACCCCCGCGTCGAGCATGGCGTGGAAGAACGGCGCGTACCGGAACGCCTCCTGCGCTCGGACGTCGTCGTAGTTCCGCGGGGCGGTCTCGGTGAACGCGAACGAGAAGAGGTTGCCGGCGTGCTGGACGGTGTGGGCGACGCCCTCGGCGGACAGGGCGTCGCTCGTCGCCGTCGCGATGGTCGCCGCCGTCCGGTCGAGGTGGGCGTAGACCTCGGGCGTCGCGGCCCGCAGCGTGGCGATGCCCGCGGCGACGGCGAGCGGGTTCCCCGAGAGCGTGCCCGCCTGGTAGACGGGGCCGAGCGGGGCGAGGTAGTCCATGACCTCGCGCCGACCACCGAGTGCGGCGAGGGGCATGCCGCCGCCGATGACCTTGCCGAACGTGACGAGGTCGGGCTTCCACCCGGCGCCGTCCGGCACGACCTTCGACGCCTCGAGGCCCCACCACCCGGCAGAGCCCACCCGGAAGCCGGTCAGGACCTCGTCGACGATGAGCAGCGCACCGTGCGCCTGCACGATCTGCGCCAGGGCCCGGTTGAACCCACGCTCGGGGGCGAGGACGCCCATGTTCGCGGCCGCTGCCTCGACGATCACGCCCGCGATGCGCTCGGAGTGCTCGTCGAACGCGCGACGGACGGCATCGAGGTCGTTGTAGGGCAGCACCAGGGTCTGCGCGGCGGTCTCGGCGGTGATGCCGGCACTGCCGGGGAGCGCGAGCGTGGCCACACCCGAACCGGCCTCGGCCAGCAGGGAGTCCGAGTGGCCGTGGTAGTGCCCGGCGAACTTCACGAGCAGGTCGCGACCGGTGTACCCGCGGGCGAGCCGGATCGCGGTCATCGTCGCCTCGGTGCCCGTGGACACCATGCGGAGCTTCTCGATCGGGCCGTCGCCGTCCACCGACACCCGCTGCTTCACGAGCTCGGCGAGTTCGGTCTCCCCCGGGGTCGACGCCCCGAAGCTCAGCCCGCGCGCCGCCGCCTGCTGCACGGCCTCGACCGTCGCGGGGTGGGCGTGCCCGAGGATCGCGGGCCCCCACGAGGCGACGAGGTCGACGTACTCCCGCCCCTCGGCGTCGGTGACGTAGGCACCCTTCGCGCTCGTCAGGAAGCGGGGCGTCCCGCCGACGGAGCCGTACGCCCGGACCGGCGAGTTGACCCCGCCGGGGATGCTGTTCTTCGCGCGGCCGAAGAGCTGGTCGTTCGTGGTCATTCTGGGGCCTTCCCGGTCGAGGCGATGCCGTCCACGGCACTGGTGCTGCCGGAGGTGCGGAGTCCCGCCTCCTCGTTGAGCTTGCGAGCGATGTCGACCGCGAAGTAGGTGAGGATCGCGTCGGCGCCGGCGCGCTTGATGCCGACGAGCGCCTCCATCGCCGCGGCGTCGCGGTCGATCCAGCCGTTCTGCGCGGCTGCGGTGATCATCGCGTACTCGCCGGAGATCTGGTACGCCCAGACCGGTACCGGCGAGGTGCGTGCGGTCTCGGCCAGCACGTCGAGGTAGCTCATCGCCGGCTTCACCATGACGATGTCGGCACCCTCGGCGATGTCCTGTTCGACCTCGCGGAGGCCCTGCCGACCGTTCGCGGCGTCGATCTGGTACGTGCGGCGGTCGCCCACGAGCGAGGAGTCGACGGCCTCGCGGAAGGGTCCGTAGAACGCGCTCGCGTACTTGGCCGCGTACGCCAGCAGCGCCGTGCCGCTGTGCCCGGCCGCGTCCAGCGCGTCCCGTGCGGCGGCGATCTGGCCGTCCATCATGCCGCTCATGCAGACGAGCTCGGCGCCGGCCTCGGCCTGCACGACCGCCATGTCACGGTACCGCTCGAGTGTGGCGTCGTTGTCGACCGAGCCGTCCGCGGCCAGGACGCCGCAGTGCCCGTGGTCGGTGAACTCGTCGAGGCACAGGTCGGACTGCACGACGAGGGCGTCGCCGACCTCCTCGCGTGCGACGCGGATCGCGACGTTGAGGATGCCGTCCGGGTCGGTCGCGCCGGATCCCTGCGCGTCCTTCGACGTCGGCACGCCGAACAGGTTCACGCCGCCGATCCCGACCGACGCCGCCTCGTGCAGGGCACGGCGGAACGAGTCGAGCGAGTGCTGCTGGACCCCGGGCATGCTCGTGATGTCGATCGCCTCGGTCGCCCCCTCGCGGATGAACATCGGCAGCACGAGCTCGGCGGGGTGGAGCCGGGTCTCGGCGACGAGTCGACGCATCGCGCCGGTCGCGCGGAGTCGTCGGGGGCGGACCTGGGGGAAACGGCCGGTCACTTCGGTGCCTTCCTGTTCGGGGCGATGGGGTTCAGGGACTCGACGACGGCGTCGAGCAGGGCTTCTGCGGATCGGGTCCGGGCGACCACGTGCACGGGCAGGCCAGCGGCACGGGCTTCGGCAGCGGTCCCGGGTCCGATGCACGCGACCACGGTGCGGGGGTGGAGCGGGGTCATCCGCCGGGCGATCTCGCGAGCGACGCTGCCGCTCGTCACGAGCACGGCGGCGGGCGGGGAGTCGAGGACGACCGGCTCGTCGCCGGTCCCCACGGTACGGTACGCGACCACGTCGTCCACGTCGATCCCGCGGGCGCGCAGGGTGTCGACGACGGTCGGGGCAGCGAGGTCCGAGCGTGGGAAGAGGACGGTGCCGGAGGTGTCCGGCAGCGCGTGGGCGAGCGCGGCGCCCGAGGACTCGGACGGCACCAGGTCGACGACCCAGCCCGCAGCACGCGCGGCACGGGCGGTCGGCTCGCCGACCGCCGCCACCCGCAGGTCGGACGGGAGGCGCGCCACCCGTTCCGCGACCACCCGCACGGCCGTCGCACTGGTCACCACCATCCACGCGTACCCGGCCACGTCGGTGCCGTCGGTGCGGGCGGTGCGGGCTGTGCCGTCGGTGCGGGCGGTGCCGTCGGTCGCGGGTCCCGAATGGGCACGATCCGGCCCGGTCGGCGCGGCTGGGCGGCCGGTTCCGCCCGCTCGCCGACCGGCCGACGGCGCGTCCTGCCCACTCGCCGACGGCGCGTCCTGCCCGCTCGCCGGCTGCGCGTCCTGCCCACTCGCCGACTGCGGACCGGACCCGGCCGGCGGAGGTGCGTCGTGCCTCCTGGACCCACCGGACGCGATCAACCGGTCGACCGCAGCCTCGAGGGCGGACCGATCCGTGGGTGCCGCGTCCGCGATCAGCGGGACGACGAGCGGGTCGAGCCCGCGCTCGCGGGCGGCCGCGGCCACCCGGTCACCCCACGCCCCGCCGCGCGGGACCAGGACGACCGGCTGCCGTGCCGCGTCCGCGGTGCTGACGTCGGGGTGCGTGGCGACCGCCTACTCCGCCGAGGTCGCGAGGTCCGCCAGGTCGGCCGCACCGTTCTCGAGCAGTTCGGCGGCGACCCGGCCACCGAGCTCGAGCGCCTCGGTCAGGCGGTCCTGTGCGGAGCCGTCGAGCACGGCGGCGTGTGATGCGGTGCGGTACTCGGAGCCGTCGGGCCGGTAGACCGTCGCGGAGACGAGGAGCATCTCGGCATCGACGATCGCGGTGGCACCGATCGGGGCGGAGCACCCGGCCTCGAGCTTCGCGAGCACCTCGCGCTCGGCGGACACGGTCAGGCGGGTCGGCGCGTGCTCGATCTTCCGCAGGGCCGCGAGGAGGTTCCGGTCCGTCTCATCCGCGCGGGTCTCGATCGCGAGCGCTCCCTGCCCGGGGGCGCTCGGCCAGAAGCCGAGGTCGAGCAGCTCGGTCGCCGCGTCGAGCCGGTCGATGCGCGTCAGGCCGGCGGCGGCGAGGACCACCGCGTCGAGGTCGTCGTCGACGCGTCCGAGGCGGGTGTCGATGTTGCCGCGGATGTCCACCACGTCGAGGTCGGGACGCTTGGCCTTGAGCTGCGCGACGCGGCGGGGCGAACCCGTCCCGACCTTCGCGCCCTCGGGCAGGGTCTCGATGGTCGCGGCGTTCCGGGCGACGAGGACGTCTCGGGCGTCGGCACGCTTCGGCACCGCGGCGATCGTCAGCCCCGGGTACGGCGCGGTCGGGAGGTCCTTGAGGGAGTGCACGAGGACGTCGACCTCGCCCGCGACGAGTGCTTCGCGGAGCGCGCTGGCGAACACGCCCGTGCCGCCGAGGCTCGCGAGCGAGGCGCGGTTCGTGTCGCCCTCGCTCGTGACCGTGACGAGCTCGACCGGTCGACCGGACGCCGTCGCCAAGCGGTCGGCGACGTCCTGCGACTGGGCGACCGCGAGCCGGCTGGCACGGGTGCCGAGCCGGATCGGGGCCGGGCCGTCGGGGCTGCCGGTCGGCGCGGACGCGTCGGTCACGGGGCGAGTCCGGCCGCGGCGGGCTTGAACCCGGCGCGCACGTTCTCGCAGCACCCCGGACGGCAGACGTCGTACCAGGGACCGAGGTCGGTCAGGTGCGGGCGCTCGCTCGTCGGGGTGCCGTTGACACGCTCGAGGACGAGGTCCACCAGACCGGAGACGTAGGCCGGGTCGACACCCGGGGTCTGCGTGCGCACCGACCAGAAGCCGAGCTCCTGAGCGGTCTCGGTTGCCTCTTCGTCGAGGTCCCACATGACCTCCATGTGGTCGCTCACGAAGCCGAGCGGGACGATGAGCACGGCGCGGGTCGGGCCGCCCTTGAGCTCCTCGTTCATGTAGTCGTTGATGTCGGGCTCGAGCCACGGCTGCGTCGGGGGGCCCGACCGCGACTGGTACACGAGCTTCCACGGCGGCGTGCTCGTGCCGCGGAGCGACGCGTGCTCGGGCTGCTCGAGCAGCTCCGCCCACGCCTGGTCGAGCACGACCTGCGCGACGGCGAGGTGTTGGGCCTCGTACGCGCCGTGCTCGTCGAAGCCCCGGTAGTCGGGGCCGGACTTGGCGGCGTCGGTCGACGGGATCGAGTGCGTCGAGAACAGCACGTGCAGCTCGGTCGCGACGTCGAGGCCGTCGTTCTCGGCGATCGCACGCGCCATGCCGTCACGGACGCCGTCCACGAACGGGCGGACGAAGCCCGGGTGGTCGAAGAACTGCCGGACCTTGTCGATCTGGATGGTGTCGATCAGACCGGTCTCGGACAGCACGCGGGCGTAGTCCTCGCGGTACTGGCGACAGCTCGAGAACGACGAGTAGGCGCTCGTGGCGATCGCGATGAGCTTGTTGTAGCCCTTGTCGGCCGCCTCGGTGAAGGCCTCTTCGAGGTAGGGCTCCCAGTTGCGGTTGCCCCAGAGGACCGGCATGTCGATGCCACGCGAGGCCAGCTCGGCCTCGAGCGCGGCCTTGAGCGCACGGTTCTGCGCGTTGATCGGGCTGACGCCGCCGAAGTGCCGGTAGTGGTGGGCGACCTCTTCGAGGCGCTCGTCCGGGATGCCCCGGCCCCGGGTGACGTTGCGCAGGAACGGGATGACGTCGTCCTGGCCCTCGGGTCCGCCGAAGCCGGCGAGCAGGATCGCGTCGTACGCGACCGGGACCTCGACGTGCTCGGGACCGTCGGCGGCCGCGGGGGTCGCGGCGAGGACGGCCTGACCGTTCGTGATCATGCTGGTGTCGGTCACGAGAGCACCTCCGGCAGCTCGGTGGTCGTCACGCGACGACCGGTGAAGAAGGGCACCTCTTCCCGCACGTGCATGCGGGCTTCGGTGTAGCGCAGGTCGCGCATGAGGTCGACGAGGTCGACGAGGTCCGGGCTCTCGAGCGGCAGGATCCACTCGTAGTCGCTCAGCGCGAAGGTGGCGATCGTGTTCGTCAGCACGCGGCGGTACTTCGCGCCGGCGATGCCGTGGTCGCGGAGCATCTTCGAGCGCTCCTCTTCCGGCAGGAGGTACCACTCGTAGGACCGGACGAACGGGTAGACCGTGATCCAGGCCTCTGGCTCCTTGCCGCGCAGGAAGGCGGGCGTGTGCCGCTTGTTGAACTCGGCTTCGCGGTGCATCGCCATGGCGTGCCACACCGGTTCGGCGTCCTGGAAGAGCGCGGTGCGGCGGATCTCGCGGAGCACCGCCTGGATCGCCTGCGCGTCGTCGCCGTGCAGCCAGACCATCACGTCGGCGTCGGCGCGGAAGCCGGACACGTCGTAGAAGCCGCGGATCGTCACGCCGCGCTCGGCAGCGGCGGCGATGACGGCGTCGAGCTCGGCCACCGCGTCGTCGCCGACCGTGTGGATCGGCCCGAGCGGACGGCGGAAGACGGCCCACAGGGCGTAGGCCGTCAGCATGTTGGGGTCGATGCCGTCGGGGGAGGTCTCGTGTGCGTCGTGCGTGGGCACGGTGGAACTCATGTGTCCATTGTCCTATCGGTCACAAAGGTGACGCCGCTCCCCTTTCGACGGCGAGCGCTACCGCCGTCGGAGCACCGCTACGACGATACCCCCGACCACTGCCACGCCCGCTGCGAGCCCGGCCAGGTACGGCACCGGCTTCTCGTCGATCCCGCGCTTGACCTTCGACGCGGCGATGCCGATCTGCTTCGGGACGTTGAGCTTGTCCTCGATCGCGTCGAGGGTGTCGAACAGCTGGGCGCGGGTCGACGCGACGCGGTCGGCCAGGTCGTCGTGCTGATCGGTCACGTGGGTCCTCCGGGGTGTGGGGTGGTGGACGGGGCGGTCGTCGCTAGAAGCGGCCGCCGACGTCGGGCTTGCGGGTGCCGTACTGGGTCGGCGGGGTCGGCTTCTTGCCGAGGCCCTTCACCGCGTTGACGTCGTTCTTCACGCTGTCGATGGTGCGCTTCGGCGTGATCGGGAGCCCCTTCTTCAGGCGCTTCCAGCCGAGCAGGCCGAGGATGCCGGCGACGATGAGCATCACGACGGCGATCACGAGTGCTGCGAGCCACGCGGGCATCACGGTCGCGAGCCCCATGACGGCGGCGGTCAGCAGCACGCCGATCGCGTAGAGGACGATGACGAGCGCGCCCACGAGCAGACCCGCGGCGAGGCCGAAGATCTTCGCTTTCGTCAGCATCTCGGCCTTGAGCAGGTTCAGCTCACCCGTCACCAGCTCCTTGACGAGCTTGGGGACGTCGCCGACCAGGCCGAACAGCGAACGCGGCTTGCGGTCGCGGGTGTCTGTCATGAGGCCTGGCTGTCCTTCTTCTGCCCGACCTTGCGGACGACCTTCTTCGTCTGCTCACCGACGAACTCGGCGACGTCGGGGGTCTTGTCGGCGATGAATTCCTCGGCGACGTGGACGCCCTTCTGGACGCCGTTGCTGTTCCAGATCTTGCCGCTGACGGTCTTGATCTGCTCGTACCGCGCCCGTCCGGCTCGCGATCCCAGGACGTACCCGAGAGCGGCGCCGGCGACGAACAGGAGCTTGCCTCGCATGTGCGATTCCTCCGTTGGGTCAGTGTGCGTGGTCATGCGCCGAACGGAATACGTCCGGCGTTCCTGCAACAGTAGCCCTCTCCCAGTGTGCGGTCCGCTCAGGAATCCAGGATGTGCTCAGCGGCGGTCCGTGCGGCCGCGACGATGCCGGCCAGCCCCCGGCCCGTCGACGCCTCGCCGATCCCGACGACCCCGTCGGCGAGCCCCGCGGCGGTCGTGTCCGGACCGTGCCACCGGACACGTGCGGCACCGACGACGGCGGGCGGCGCGATCGGCACGCCGAGCAGGGCGGAGGCGTCCTGGGCGGCGCGGGTCCCGATCGCGTCGTACGGGTCGACCTGGAGGCTCCTCCCGGTCTCGACCGCGTCGGCCGCGGCTCCAGGGGTGGTCGCCGCGACCCCCGGATCCGTCGTCGCGTAGCTCAGCCGCAGGACGTGCCGGCCCCCGGCCGCCTCGGCCAGCCACGGCCACTTCACCGTCGCGTGCGTGATCGCCTTCGCCCGGACCCCGGGTGCGTCCGGGTGCACGAGCATCCCGGTCCCCCGCGGCGCCGCGTCGAGTTCGTGTTGGTCGACCACGAGCGTCACGAGCTCGATGCCCGTGCGCACGGGTCCGGCCGTGCGGGCGGGGTCCGCCGTCGAGGCGAGGACGTGCTCGGCCACCAGTCGCTCGGTCTCGCCGTCGTCGGTGCGGACCTCGACGGCGTGCTCCTCGATCGCGGTGGCCCGGGTGTGCAGGCGGACGTCGACCCGGTAGGTCTCCATGTCGGCCACGAGCTCGTCGACGAGCCGCACGGTGCCGCCGCGGATGCCCTGCACGGCGGACCCCGCCGTCGCACGGGCCCGGAGTGCGAGGACCGCGCGGGCGAGGGAGCCCTCGCGCAGCAGCGCCGCCCGGAGCCCGGGAGCCACCCGGTCCGGGTCGAGGTCGTCCGGGTGCGTCGAGTGCACGCCGGCGACGATCGGCACCACCAGGTCGTCGAGGACCTGCTCGCCCATGCGCTTCCGGACCAGCTCGCCGAGCGACGGCGCCTTCGACCCGACGAGGGACGGCAGCAGGGAGTCCATCTGCGCCCGGAGCGCCGCCTTCTGCCCGACCACCGCGAGGACGTCGGCCGCCATCGGGCTCCCCGGGATCCCGAGCAGTCCGGTCTGCGGGATCGGGGACGTCCGGCCGTCCCGGGTCATCAGCCACGCACCGCGCGGGTCCGGCGTGGTGACCTCGTTGCCGAGGCCGAGTTCGATCGCCAGCCGGCCGACGGCGTCGTTGCGGGTCGCGAACGAGTCCGCCGCCATGTCGAGGTCGAGTCCCGCGACGGTGTGCCGACGGACCATGCCGCCGAGCACGCCGGAGCCCTCGACGAGGACGACGTGCGCGCCGCCCTTCGCCAGGTCCCGCGCCGCGACGAGTCCGGCGACCCCGCCGCCGACCACGACGACGTCGGTCACGCCCGCACTCCGGTCGCCGCGGCCGTCCCGTCCCCGAGCTCGTGGACGAGGGCCACGATGCGGGTGAGCACGGTCGGGTCGGTCTCCGGCGGCACACCGTGCCCGAGGTTGACGACGTGCGCCCGGGCCGCACCACCGCGGCGGACGACGTCGCGCACGTGGGCCTCGAGCACCTCCCACGGGGCGGAGAGCATCGCCGGGTCGATGTTGCCCTGCACGGTGACCCCGGTGCCGACCCGGCGCACGGCCTCGTCGAGCGGCAGCCGCCAGTCGACGCCGACCGCGTCGACGCCGACCCGGTCCGTGCCGAAGGTCGTCATGTCGCGCAGGACCTCGCCGCTGCCGACGCCGAAGTGGATGCGCGGGACGCCGAGGTCGGCGACGTGGGCCAGGGCGTCGGCCGAGTGCGGTGCGACGCGGGTGACGTAGTCCTCGCGGGAGAGCGAGCCCACCCACGAGTCGAACAGCTGTGCGGCGGAGGCCCCGGCGAGCACCTGTGCCCGGAGGAACGCCCCCGACACCCCGGCGGCCCAGGCGAGCAGGCGCGACCAGGTCTCCGGGTCCGAGTGCATGAGCGTCCGGGCGCGGATGTGGTCCTTCGACGGTCCGCCCTCGACCAGGTAGGCCGCGAGCGTGAAGGGCGCCCCGGCGAACCCGATGAGCGGGGTGTCGCCGAGCTGCTCGACCGTGCGCGCCACGGCGTCCGTGATCGGGGCGAGGGCAGTCGCGTCGAGCTGGCCCAGCGCGTCGACGTCGGCCGGGGTGCGGATCGGGGACGCCAGCACCGGCCCGCGTCCGGGGACGATCTCGACGTCGACGCCCGCGAGCTTGATCGGCACGACGATGTCGCTGAAGAAGATGCCGGCGTCGACCCCGTGCCGGCGGACCGGCTGCAGCGTGATCTCCGACGCCATCGCCGGGTCGAGGCAGGCGTCGAGCATGGCCGTGCCGACGCGCAGTTCGCGGTACTCCGGCAGGGACCGGCCGGCCTGACGCATGAACCACACCGGCAGGGTCTCCGGCCGGTCGCCGCGGAGCGCCCGGACGAGGGGCGAGCCCGACGTCCGCCCGGAGACGAGCGGGTGCGAGGCGGGGAGGGCGGTCGTGGATGCGTCGGTCACCGCACGATTCTCCCATCGGCGAACGGAACGTATCCCGAGCACGCACGATGGGAACGGGAGCCGGGCGCAACGCGAGTTACCATGGAAGACGTGCTCATCTGTCTCACGGCGTCGCATCGCAACGCCAGCTTCGATCTCCTGGAGCGACTGAGCATCGGCGCACCGACCGCCGCGAGCCGTCTCGTGACGGACTCCGACGTGCTGGACGGGGCCGTCGTCCTCGCCACGTGCAACCGCTTCGAGGCCTACCTCGACATCGCCGGCGACGACCGCGACTCCGCCGTCTCGGCCACCGTCGACGCCGTCGCCACCGCGAGCGACCTCGACCCCGCCGAGGTCCTCCGGTCCGTCAACGTGCTCGGCGGCAAGGACGTCGTGCAGCACCTCTTCGCCGTCTCGAGCGGCCTCGAGTCCGTCGTCGTCGGCGAGACCGAGATCTCCGGGCAGGTCCGCCGCTCGCTCGAGGACGCCCGCTCGAACGGCACCACCACCTCGGACCTCGAGCGGCTCTTCCAGGAAGCCGCGCACACCTCCCGCGGCGTCAAGACCCGCACCCGCATCGGCGCTGCCGGCCGGTCACTCGTGCGGCTCGGCCTCGAGCTCGCGTCCTCCCGCGTGACCGACTGGGGCCGGACCCGCGTGCTCCTGATCGGCACCGGCAGCTACGCCGCGACGACCATCGCCGCCCTGCGCGACCGCGGCGCCGACACCATCCAGGTCTTCTCCCCCTCCGGCCGGGCGCCGTGGTTCGCCGCGAAGCACGACCTCGTCGCCGCGCACGACCTCCGCCAGGCCATCGGTTCGAGCGACGTCGTGATCACCTGCACCTCGAGCGAGGTCCCGGTCGTCGAACCGGCCGACCTCGACGACGGCGTCCGGCGCATCGTCATCGACCTCGGACTCCCCCGCAACGTCGACCCCGACGCGGCCGACGTCGACGGCGTCGAACTGCTCGACCTCGAGACCATCAGCATCCACGCCCCGATCGCCGAGCTCAACGCCGAGTCCGAGGCCCGCGCGATGGTCGAGGACGCCGTGTCCCGCTTCCGCGCCCAGGCCCTCGAGCAGTCGACGACGCCCGCGCTCGTGGCCTTCCGCAAGCACGTCTTCGACATCCTCGACGACGAGATCGACCGCGCGAAGCGTCGTGCGGACGGCGACGACGCCTCGGCCGAGCAGACCGAGCGCGCCCTGCGGCACCTCGTCGGCGTCCTGCTCCACCGTCCCTCGGTGCGCGCTCGCGAACTCGGTCGCGCCGGTCGCGGCGAGGAGTTCGTCGGGGCGCTCGACGCCCTCTTCGGTGTCCGTCCCGAGCCCGAGGCGGAGCTGCCGTCGCCGGTGGTGCCGCTCGCGGAGCGCACCGCGCCCGAGCGGATCGACCGCGACCGCACCGACGAGGCGGACGCGAGCTGAGCCTCCAGGGCCACCCCGCGACCCTGCGTGTCAGTGCGCTGCTGCTGGTGCGCGACCGCCGCGTGCTCATGGTGCGCGCGCGGATGCGCGACGTCCTGTACCTGCCCGGGGGCAAGGCGGAGCCGCACGAGAGCGACGTCGAGGCCGTCGTCCGCGAAGCCTTCGAGGAGACCGGCCTGCGGCTGACCGCCGACGACGTCGAGCCGTTCGGCACCGTCACCGAACCGGCGCACGGGCAGGCCCCGGGCACGATGGTCGCGATGGCGCTGTTCCTGGTCCGTCCAGGAGGCGCGCTCGACTCCGCCACGCCGGTCGCCTCGGCAGAGGTGGACGAGGTCGAGTGGGTCACCTCCGCGGACGCGGACCGGTGCCCGCCGGCGGGCGTGGAGACGCTCCGCCGCCTCGTGGCGGCGGAGCTGATCGACTAGGTCAGACCTGGTCGCGGTCGGTGTAGTGCCCGACCTCGCCGTCCGGGGTGGGTTCGGCCTCGCCGGGGATGTCCGACTCGACGTACTCGCCCTCGCCGTCGCCGCCCTCGGGACGGGTCTCGCCGGGGATGTCGCTCGAGACGAACTCGCCCGCGGGCTCGTTCGACGCCACGGGCGGCTCGCCCGGGATCTCGCTGTCCGTGAAGGACCCGGCACGGGGCTCGACGCCGTCCGACCGGCCCTCGTCGCCGCGTGCCTGTTCGTGCTTGCCTGCCATGTCGACCTCCGTTGCTCGTGCGTTGGCGCGTGCCCTGGAGTGTCCTCGGGGCGGCTGGGCGCCACCCGAGTCGTGTACCCCGGGGCAGTGGTTGCGTTGGCTCATGCAACGTCGCGCTGGTTCCCCACTGCTCGTGGCCGTCGGCATCGTCGCCGTCGGTCTGCTCGCCGGCTGCTCGTCGGGCGGCGCCACGACCCCGTCGGCCACGACGACGGAGACCGTCACGGCGACACCGACATCGACACCGACGCCTTCGTCCGCGTCGTCCGGCTCGGCGTCGTCGCCGAGCACGTCGGGCGGCGCGTCGGGCGGATCGTCCGGTGGTTCCTCGGGTGCAGGGTCCTCGGGCGCTGGGTCCTCGGCGTGCGCCACGTCCTCGCTCGCCGGGAGCATCGAGGCCGGCAGCGGTGGCGCTGCCGGCAGCACGTACGTCCACCTCGTCCTGCGGAACACCGGGTCGTCGACGTGCACGCTGCAGGGCTGGCCGGGGGTGTCCTTCGTCGGCGACACGAACGGCACGCAGATCGGCAACGCGGCGACGCTCGACCGTGCGGCGCCCCACCCGACCGTCACGCTGGCGTCCGGGCAGAAGGCCGTGGCACCGCTCAAGGTCACGAACTCGGAGAACTACCCGGAGTCGACGTGCGACCCCACCTCGCCCGACGGCTTCCGGGTGTACCCGCCCGGGTCGAAGGAGTCCCTGTTCATCCCGTACACCGCGTTCGCCGCGTGCCGGTCGGAGGACGTGACGGAGCTCGACGTGCAGGCCTTCGTCCCCGCGGGGCAGGCCGCCGACTGACGTCTGCCACGATGGGACCGTGGTGGTGATCGCGGAGGAACGACCGGCCGGGGACGAACTCCTGGCGCTGTACCGCGACGTCGGGTGGACGGCGTACACGCGGGACTCGGAGACCCTCGTCGCCGCGGTCCTCGGGTCCCACCTCGTGCTGACCGCCCGGGACACGACGGGCTCGCTCGTCGGGCTGGTCCGGACCGTGTCCGACGGCGTGACGATCGTGTACGTGCAGGACGTCCTCGTCGCACCCGAGCACCACCGGGCCGGCATCGGCGGGGCCCTACTCGACGGCGTCCTCGAGCGGTACGCACACGTGCGCCAGACCGTGCTGACGACCGACGCCGAACCGGGGCAGCGGGCGTTCTACCAGTCGCGGGGCTTCGTCGAGGTGCACGACGTCGTGCCGACTCCGCTCCGCTCGTTCGTCCTGCTCCACTGACCGGAGTCGCTCAGGACTCCGGGTCGTCCATGAACGCGCGGACCTCCTGCGCGCACCGGCAGGCCGCTGCGAACCGGGCAGCCCACACCAGGGCGTCGTCGCGCGTCGGGACGTCGAGGATGCAGAAACCCCCGATGAAGGTGTCCTTGCCGGGGCGGACGGCCGGGTCGTGCACGGTGCCGTCGGTGTCGACCAGGGCACCGGTGTCGGGCGGGAGGAGTCCCCCGCCGAACACCCACACGCCGGCGGCCTTCGCGTCGCGCAGCACCGCGTGCGTCGCGTCGGAGACGGCCTGGAGGTCGGCCACGGGGAACACCATCGTGCCCTCGTCGAAGGAGATCAGGTACTCGGTCACGAGCGTGAGGGTACGCTCAGCGGGCCGCGGGCTCGTGCACGGTCTCGAGCACCTCGGTGCCCATCGTCCGCAGGGCGTCGATGACCGCCAGCCGCCGCTGCAGCGAGTCGTCGTCGAACGTCACCGTGACGGCGTAGCTCACCGACGACCCGGGCCCGCGCAGGATCCCGGCCTCGGCCCGCACGCCCGTGCTCGACCCGGTCGCCGAGACGACCTGCAACCCGTGGTCCAGTGCGCGGTGCGCGAGCGGGTCCAGCCCGAACGACCCCGCGACGAGGCTGAGGTCGGACGCGAGGGACAGCCATCCGAGCACCCGGTTCGACACCGCCTCGTCGACGACCTCGCCGAGTGCCAGGCCCCGCATGAGCCAGGCGAGCTCGCCCGTCGGCGCGACCGAGGCGTCCGGAGCGTCGTCCGGCCCGCGACGGTCCCGCACCCGGTCGATGAGGGCGGTCCGTTCGATCCCGAGCGACTCGGCGCGCTCGCGGACGGCGTCGATCCCGACGGTCGAGAGCAGCGCGTTCATCGCCCAGGCGTCCGCACCGGCACCGACGAGGGTCGCCAGGTCGGACACCTGCATGGTCGGCTCCTGCAGGAACTGCCAGAGCCCGGCACCGGTCGCCGTGTCGCGCGCCATGCGCTGCAGCCGGTCGCCGTGCAGCCCGCCGTCCTCGAGCCGCGCCGCGACCTCGACGAGGAGCAGCACGCGGCCGAGGCTCGCCACCGGTTGGACGAGCGTGTCGTCCACGGCCAGCAGGGCCTTGCCCGTCGAGGTGTCGATCACCGAGGCGCTGACGGACGCGCCGTCCCGTGCGATGGCGCCGAGCGCCTGCAGCGTCGCGGCGAACCGGTCGTCGGCACCACCGCGGTGCCGCCCGCGCGCACGCCCGTCGGCCCCGCCGGCGTGCTGCCGTCGCCGCGACCGGCGAGCCGCTCCCGGCTCCGACGACGGAGCCGCGTCCGGCTCGGCCATCACCAGATCGAGACGCGCTCGGCCGGGTCGAGGTACATCGCGTCCCGCTCGGTCACGCCGAAGGTGTCGTAGTAGACGTCGATGTTGCGGACCACCTGGTTGCAGCGGAACTCGGTCGGCGAGTGCGGGTCGATGCTCAGCAGACGGGCGGCTTCCTCCGGACGGATCGCCATCCGCCAGGCCTGCGCCCAGCTGAGGAAGAAGCGCTCGGCACCGGTGAGGCCGTCGACCACCGGCGGCTCCTGCCCGTCGAGGGACAGCAGGTACGCCTTCCACGCGATCGAGAGCCCGCCGAGGTCGCCGATGTTCTCGCCGATCGTCAGGGCACCGTTGACGTGGCCGTCCGGGACCTCGGTCGGGACGAGCGCGTCGTACTGCGCGATGAGCGCCTTCGTGCGCTCCTCGAACGCGGTGCGGTCCGCCTCGGTCCACCAGTTCTCGAGTCGGCCGTCGCCGTCGTACTGGGAGCCCTGGTCGTCGAAGCCGTGCCCGATCTCGTGCCCGATGACGGCACCGATCGCGCCGTAGTTCGCGGCGGCGTCACGCCCGGCCTCGAAGAACGGGAACTGCAGGATCGCCGCCGGGAACACGATCTCGTTGAACCCGGGGTTGTAGTACGCGTTGATCGTCTGCGGGGTCATGAACCACTCGTCGCGGTCGATCGGCTTGCCGATCTTGCCGAGCTCGCGGTCGACCTGAAAGCTCGCGACGGCGCGGACGTTGCCGATGAGGTCGTCGGCGGACACCGGCAGCGCGGAGTAGTCCCGCCACTTCACCGGGTACCCGATCTTCGGCGTGAACTTGTCGAGCTTGTCGAGGGCCCGAGCACGCGTCTCGTCGGTCATCCAGTCGAGGGCGGTGATGCTCTGCCGGTAGGCCTCGACCAGGTTCGCGACGAGGTCGTCCATCGTCGCCTTCGAGGTCTCGTCGAAGTGCTCCTGCACGTAGATGCGGCCGACCGCCTCGCCCATGGCCCCCTCGACCAGCGAGACCCCGCGCTTCCAGCGCTCGCGCTGCTTGGGCGCACCGGTGAGCGCGGTGCCGTAGAACGAGAAGTTCGTCGCCGAGAAGGCGCTCGTCAGGTAGGCCGCGGAGGCGCGGATCACCTGCCAGCGCAGCCAGTCCTTCCAGACGTCCAACGGCTGGTCGCGGAGCAGCTCCGCCAGACCGGTCACGAACGACGGTTCGCGGACGACGACGGTCTCGAAGGCGCCGGCCGGTGCGTCGATCGCTTCCCACCAGAGGCGGAGGTCGATGCCGTCGGCGAGCGCCGCGACCTCGGCCCACGGCAGCTTGTTGTAGGTCTTCTGGCTGTCGCGGGTGGTGACGTTGTCCCAGTGCTTCGACGCCAGTGCGGTCTCGAGTGCGATGACGTGCTCGGTGCGGTCGCCGCCGTCCTCGAAGCCGGCGAGCGGGAACATCGCGGCGACGAACTCGCGGTACTTCGTGCGGATGTCGGCGAAGCGGTCCTCGCGGTAGTACGACTCGTCGGGCAGCCCGAGGCCGGACTGTTCGAGGAAGACCACGTAGGACTCCGGGTCGCCCGGGTCGTTGTCGACGAAGAGCTGCAGGAAGCTCGGCAGGCCGAGGCGCTCGAAGCGTCCGACCATGCGGATGACGTCGTCGACCGAGTCGACGGCGGCGATCTCGGCGAGCAGGGGCTCGATCGGCGCGGTGCCCAGGGCCTCGAGCCGGTCCTCGTCGGTGAAGGAGGTGAAGAGGTCGCCGACCTTGCGGTCCTCGGTGCCGGGCGCGGCCTGCTGGGAGCGCTCGATGATGTCCCGCACGGCGATCTCGGCGGCCTCGGCCAACACCGTGAACGAGCCGTACCGTGCCTTGTCGTCGGGGATCGGCGTCGATGCGATCCACGAGCCGTTCACGTGGCGGTACAGGTCGTCCTGCGGGCGGACCGTGGCGTCCAGCTCGTCGGTGTGGATCCCGGAGGTGCTTGCGACGTCGGTCATGCGGTCAACGATAGCCACCGTCGCCCTGATCGAGCGGTGTCAGCCACGGTGGGCACCCCGGCGCCCGAGTGCCCGCGCTCCCGCGAGCCCGCCGAGCCCCGCTGCGAGGAGCACCCCGGCGACGCCGAGCGGCACCGAGGGGTCCTCACCCGTGTACGCGAGCCGCCCGCTGGGCACGGCGGTGATCCGGCCCGCGGTGGCCTGCGGTGCGGCCTGGTGGTTGCCGGTGGAGACGCCGGGCCCCGCGCCGGGACCGTGACCGTGCTCGGGTGCGGGGCGGACCGGGAGCTTCGGCAGCACGAGTCGGAGCGCACCCTGCTCGACCCCCTGCACCCGCTGCCGGGCGACCACGACGTCCCCGGGCAGCGTCGCCCGCGGGACGACGAGTTCCCAGCCGCGACCGATCGCGGCGGTGATCGGTCGGCCGTCGGCCCCGTCCACCGGCGTCCCGCTCGCGGTCTCGAGCGCCACCACGCCGCCGGGCTCGCCGGTGCCGGAGAGTCGCACGGAGCCGTCGGCGAGCTCCTCGACCGAGCCGGTGATCGCGATCGGCACGGTGACGAGGGCGCTCGTCGTCCCGATCGGTGTCCCGTCGTCGAACGTCGTGACCGTGATCCGGTGGAACCTGACGGTCTCGGGGAAGGGCAGCTCCGCGCGCCAGGTGGTGTCGGTCGAGGTGGTGGCGACGACCGGCTCGCCGTCGGCACCGAGGACCGGACCGGACGCGTCCGCGAACCGGAGCGTCGTGCCGACGGGCGCCCGTCCGGCGAGGGTGGTGCGCCGGGTCTCGCGGGAGGCCGAGGCGGTGCCGACCTCGGCCGCTCCGGAGAGCTCGTACGAGTCCCGGCCGATGCCGTTGACCGTGCCGTCGAACACGCGCTCCACCACGATGTCGTGTCGGCCGGGGGCGCGGTCGCGCAGGACCGCGCGCCAGGGCGCACCGGCTTCGGCGACGACGTCCGCGACGGGTTCGCCGTCGTCGGTGACGACGTAGCGTGCCGGACGGCTCACCCCGCTGCCCTCGAGCGTGATGGTGCGGGTGAACGGATCGATCGTCGGGACCCACGTCGGCGGGAGCAGCCCGAGCACCTCGACGGGCAGGTCGACCGTCTCGCCGGTCACCTGCGACGTCACGTGCACCACGCGGGGTCCGGGGCCGACCCGGAGTCCGGCGCTCCACACGCCGTCGCGGACCTCGGTCCAGACGGTGTCGGCACCGTCGACCGCGATCGCGACGCTGCCGCCCGTGGGTCCGGTCCCAGTCAGCTCGACGCGTCCGGTGGCGTGCTCGATCGAGCGGACCTGCGCGGTGAAGTCCGCCGCGGGGTTCGTCCGCGCGTGGGCCGGCGCGGCGACGGCGCCGCTCAGGCCGACGACGGGCGAGAACGCCACGGCGAGCGCGGCGCACCAGGCGGCGATCCGCCGGTGCGGGGTGGATCGGACGGACTTCGACATGGGCAATGCTCCTCGTGTGGTACGTCATACATCATATGCGGAGCGCGGACATCCTCGGCGGGATCGTCACGAGCGGTGGACTGCCGCTAGCGTCGACCCCATGGGACTTCCGTGGAAGCTGCACGGGGACGGCGCGACCGTCTCCGCGACGACGATCGTCGCGCCGGACGAGCGCCTCACCTGGGGCCGGACGATCGGCCTCGGCGTGCAGCACGTCGTGGCGATGTTCGGCGCGACCTTCCTCGTGCCGTTGCTCACCGGCTTCCCGCCGGCGACGACGCTGCTCTTCAGCGGCATCGGCACGATCCTGTTCCTGCTCATCACCGGCAACCGGCTGCCGAGCTACCTCGGGTCGTCCTTCGCGTTCATCGCCCCGATCGCCGCCGCGACGAAGATCGGCGGCATCCCGCTGGCGCTGTCGGGGATCATCGTCGTCGGGGTGCTCCTCGCGGCCGTCGGCGCCGTGGTGCACCTGGCCGGCGCCGGGTGGATCGACCGCCTCATGCCGCCCGTGGTCTCCGGCGCGATCGTGGCCCTCATCGGCTTCAACCTCGCCCCGGCCGCCCGCGACAACTTCACGAAGGCCCCGGTCGTCGCGGTGATCACGCTCGCCGCGATCATCCTCGTGACCGTGCTCTTCAAGGGGCTCATCGGACGCCTGTCGATCGTCATCGGCGTCGTCGTCGGGTACGTGGCGGCACTGATCGCCGGCGAGGTCTCGTTCGACGCCGTCGGCAAGGCCGCCTGGATCGGTCTGCCCGAGTTCACCGCGCCCGCGTTCGACCCGTCGCAGCTCGCGATCTACCTGGCGTTCGTGCCGGTCGTCCTCGCGCTCATCGCCGAGAACGTCGGCCACGTGAAGGGCGTCGGACAGCTCACCGGCCGTGACCTCACCCCGCTCACCGGGCGAGCACTCTTCGCCGACGGCATCTCCACCGTCCTCGCGGGCGTCGGCGGCGGCTCGGCGACGACCACCTACGGCGAGAACATCGGCGTGATGGCCGCCACCCGGGTCTTCTCGACCGCGGCGTACTGGGTGGCCGCGATCGTGGCCGTCCTGCTCGGCCTCTCCCCGAAGGTGGGCGCCGTCATCTCGTCCGTCCCTCCGGGGGTCCTCGGAGGAGCGACCACCGCGCTCTACGGGCTCATCGGCGTCATCGGCATCCGGATCTGGGTCGAGAACCGCGTCGACTTCGCGAAGCCGAAGAACCAGCTGACCGCGGGCATCGCGCTCATCATCGGCATCGCCGACTTCACGTTCTCGTTCGGTCAGGCGAGCTTCGGCGGGATCATCCTCGGCACGGTCGCGGCGATCGTGGTCTACCACGTGATGGACCTCGTGGGCCGTGCCCGCGGGACCGACGAGGCGACGCCCGAGGTGCCGGAAGCGGCCCACGCCGCCACCGGCGGGGTCCCCGCCGAACCGCGCGCTGACTGACGCGAGCACCCGCCGGACGGGAGGCGCGGGTCGGCGCCGACCCGCGCCTCCCGTCCGACCCGTCACCGGTCCGGGCGTGCGCGCACCACGCGTGGTCCGCTTCGCCGCCAGAATGGGTCGGTGCCCGGACCGACGCGACCCGCAGTGACCACCGAGCGGCGCGCGGTCGACCGCGACATCGTCCGCCTCGCGGTGCCGGCGCTCGGTGCGCTCGTCGTCGAGCCGCTGTTCCTGCTGACCGACACCGCGCTCGTCGGGCACCTCGGTGCGACGCCCCTCGCTGCCGTCGGCCTCGCCGGCGCCGTCCTGCAGACCGTCACGGGGCTGCTCGTCTTCCTCGCGTACTCGACGACCCCGGCCGTGGCCCGCGCGCTCGGCGGCGGCGACCGACGCGGGGCCGTGCACGCCGGCATCGACGGGATGTGGCTCGCGCTCGTGCTGGGCGTGGTCCTCGCGCTCGTGGGATGGCCGCTCGCCGGACCGCTGGTCGACCTGTTCGGTGCGTCGGCCGACGTGTCGGCGGCGGCGACCGCCTACCTGACGGTGTCGCTCATCGGGCTGCCCGGGATCCTGGTCGTCACCGCCTCGACCGGGCTGCTCCGTGGGCTGCAGGACACGAGGACACCGCTCGTCGTCGCCACCGTCGGGTTCGTCGCGAACGGACTGCTCAACGCCGTCCTCATCTACGGCGCCGGCTGGGGTGTCGAGGGGTCGGCCGCCGGCACCGTCATCGTGCAGTGGGCGATGGCGATCGTCTACGTCCGGATCGCGGTCCGCGCCGCGCGGGCCTCGAGCGCACCGCTGCGCCCGGGCGCCTCGGGCGTCGCGCGGGCGCTCCGGTCCGGTGCCTGGCTGTTCCTGCGGACGGCCTCGCTGCGTGTGGCGATGCTCGCGACGGTCGGCGCCGCCGCGGGGCTCGGGACGACCGGGCTCGCGACCACCCAGGTCGGGCTGACCGTGTTCTCCACCCTGGCGTTCGCGCTCGACGCCCTGGCGATCGCCGGGCAGGCACTCGTCGGACACGGGCTCGGGGCTCGGGACCCGGCGCGGGTGCGGCTGGTGACGCGGCGGCTCGTCCTGCTCGGGATCGCCGGCGGTGTGCTGCTCGGGGTGCTGACCCTCGCCGTGAGCGGGGTGCTCGGGCCGGTCTTCTCCGACTCGTCCGCCGTGCGTGGCGCGCTGCCCCTCGTCCTCGTGCTCATCGCCGTGGGGATGCCGGTCGCGGGCTACGTGTTCGTGCTCGACGGGGTGCTGATCGGCGCCGGGGACGCGCGGTACCTGGCGATCGCGGGCGGGGTGAACCTCGTCGTGTACCTGCCCCTGCTCTGGTGGGCGGGTGGGACCCTCGCGGGGCTGTGGGCCGCGTTCGCGCTCGGGTACATCGGGGTGCGGGCGGTGACGCTCGGGGTGCGGGCACACCGGCGCGGGTGGGTCGAACAGGCGTTGGCGCGGTGAGCGTGCGTCCGGCTCCCGCTCCGGCCGCGGCCTCGTCCGTCGCGTCGTCGGCCCTGCTCGCCACCGTCGGCATCGGGGTGCAGGGCGTCGCGAAGCTGCTCGTGACCGTCGTCGTCGGTCGGGTGTTCGGTACCGAGACCCTCGGGCAGACCACCGCGCTCCTGTCGCTCTCCGTCTTCGTCGCGCTGCTCTGGCCGAACGCCGCCGGCAACACGGCCTCGCGGTACCTGGCGATCGCGCTGCGCGGACGGCACTCCGACGCCGCGGTGAACCGGCTGCTCGGGTTGTCCATGCTCGTCTCGACCCTGGTGCTCGCCGCCGTCACCGTGCCGATCGCCCTCGCGTGGGGCAACGGCCCGGGCACGGTGCTCGGTGGCGTCGCGGTCGTCGTCGGGTACGGGCTGTACTGCTACGCCCGCGGAGCGCAGCTCGGCTACGGCCGTGCTCCGAAGGTCGCGCTGTGCGACGGCGTGACGAGCGTGCTCGCGCTCGGGCTGCTCGTGCTCGCCTGTGTCGCCCGGCTCGAGCCGTTCGTGCTGCTGCCGCTCGCGATCGGGTACACCGTCTTCGCCGTCGCCTGCTGGCCGCGGGGGAACGGGTTCGGGCCTGCTGCTCGCGAGCCCGTCGGCGGGGTGCTCGGATTCGCGGCGTGGAATGTGCTCGCAGTGGTGACCTCGAACGGGCTGCTCCAGCTGACGATGATCTCGGCGCAGGTCACCGTCTCCGCCCACGACGCCGGCGTCTACGCGGCCGCGTTCACCCTGGCGACCCCCGCGTCGATGCTCGGGCAGGCGCTGGGGCAGGTGCTCGTGCCGGCGTTCGCCCACCGGACGGACGGAGGGTCGCTCCGGTCCCGCGGGGCCGTCCTGTTGGTGGTCGGCTTCGCTGCCGGCACCGCCGTGGTGTTCGGCCTCGTGGCGCTGCTCGCCGGGTGGTTCCTGCCGATCGTCTACCCGGCCGAGGGCGCTGCGGCCGTGGCGGACCTGCGGTACCTGATGGTCGGGGTGTGGGTGTTCACCGTCGGGCTCGTGCCGGCGGCGTTGTTGCTCGCGGCGGGGCGGTCGCGGCAGGTGGCGCTGGCGTCCGTGGCCGGGTTCGTCGTCGGAGCGGTGCTCATGGCCGCGCTCGGGCCGGTCGCGGGGGTGGCCGGGGGGACGACCGGGTTCCTCGTGGGGAGCGCGGTGAACCTCGTGGCGGTGGTGGGGCTCGGGGTGCGTCGAGGGAGCCCGTAACCTGCCGTCGGGGACTCGTACCGTGGGACGATGGACCTCGAGCGAATCTGGCCGCTGTTCGGATTGCGGCTCACCACTCCGCGGCTGGAGCTCCGGCCGCTGCGCGATGACGACCTCCCGGGCCTCGTCGACGCAGCGCTCTCCGGCGTGCACGATCCCGCTCGCATGCCGTTCGGTGTCCCGTGGACGGACGCCGAACCGGACGCCCTGGCTCGTTCACTCGCGCAGTACCACTGGAAGCTCCGGTCGGGGGTGACCAGCACCGCGTGGGGCGTGAGCTTCACGGTGCTCCACGACGGCACACCCATCGGCGTGCAAGAGCTCCACGGCCGTCGCTTCGCGGCGCGGAAGACCGTCGAGAGCGGTTCTTGGCTCGCGCGGCCTCATCAGGGCCTCGGGTTCGGCACGGAGATGCGAGCTGCGCTCCTGCTGTTCGCGTTCGACCATCTCGGTGCCGAATGGGCGGAGTCGAGCGCGGCGGCGTGGAACCACCCGTCGCTGCAGGTCTCGGAGAAGCTCGGCTACCTGACGAACGGTGTGACTCGTGCGCAGACGCGCGACGATGAAGTCGTGGACGAGGTCCGGGTCCGGCTGAAGCGGGACGACTTCGTCCGCCCGCACTGGACGCTGCGGACTACGGGGACCGAAGCCGCGATGGAACTGCTGCGGTAGCCGTCCGCTAGGTCGACGGAGGCACGGCCGGCGAACCGCAGGTCCACTCGCGGGCCTACGAGCCGGCGGTCTCGATCATCGCGAGCACGTGTGGGGCGCTCCAGCGCAGGAGCGCGTCGGACGGTGGCGCTTCGAGGTCCTCGCCCCAGATCGCGACGGCCGCCCCCGACGTCGGACCCGCCAGACGTGCGCCCGAGTCCCCGTCCCAGGTCCGGAGCGACCAGTTCTCGCGGAGATCGGCGACGGTGTACTCGCTGTCGGCCGCATCGAGGTCCGTCGGCACCTCGTACAGGTAGTACGAGTTGTAGTTCAGCAGGTCGATCCCGGCCGCGTACAGGTCGTTCGCACCCGCCCGTCGCTCGCGGCGCTCGCGGCGTTCCGTCGCGTCCTCGGTGTCACCGTCGAAGCTCCAGTAGGTGACGTGGATACGCGGATCCAGTCGCCCGATCGCAGCCCGGTCGATCCCGTCGTTCCACGCCCACACCGCACGGTTGCCGACGGCGGCCGCCATCGTGTTCAACCACTGGACGCGTTCGTCGGCGGTGACGTCGTCGCCCCACTCGTCGCCGCCGATGTGGACGGTGCGGCTCGACGGGAAGGTCCGCGTGACCTCCTGCAGGAGTCGTGCCGCCAGCGCGGAGCTGCCGGGCGCCGACGTGTCGAGTTCGCTCTCGCCCGAACGGATCCGGTCCACCCACTGCTTGCCGTGTCCGGCCTCGAGGAGAGCGAACGCCGCAGCCATGTGACCGGGGGTGTCGATCTCGGGAATGATCGCGATGCCTCGTTGCGCGGCGTACCGGGAGATCTCCCGTGCCTGCGCCGCGCTGAGGAACGGCCGACCGGTGATCCGACTCGTGTAGACGCCGTCCCGGAGATCGGCGTTCGCGAGGGTCTGGCCGAGGACCTCGCTCTCGATGCCCACGTTCTGGTCGTCGGTGAGGTGGAGGTGCAGGAAGCGACCACCGTGATCAGCGAGGAGCGCGATGTACTGCTCGATCAGCGCCACCGGGTAGTAGGCACGAGCCACGTCGAGCATCACGCCGGTGTCGGGACGTGCCCGGGTCGCACGGGCGGTGGTGACGGTCGTGGCCGAGGTGCCGCACTTCGACAGGGAGAAGGCTCCCGTGCACGCGAGGACCGCGTACTTCCCGGCCGGCGCACGAGGAGGCGCGGTGTGCGTCGCGTGGATCGTCGCGCTCGCACCGGCAGCGAGTGACTGCACCGAGACGTGTCCGAGGGTGTACCGCTTGCTCCCGGCCGTCAGGGAGAGCCATGCGTCGGCCGCCGGCTTGCGCGCCACCGAGGTGTTCTTGACCGTCAGCGTCGTGCGCACCGTGGTGCGTGTCGACGTGGTGGTGCTGCTCGCGGTGACCTTGGTGACCACCAGCCGCGGAGCTCCGGACGCATCAGCAGTGCCCGCCGATCCGCCGATCGCGTCCGCTCCGATCACGACTGCCGCCGACATCGCGATCACCAGGCCGACGGCGATGCTGCGCTTCACGCGGGAACCCGCGGCTGCCGTCGTCCTCGCATCCGGATCGCGTCTCCCGAGCCCCACAGCACCCCACCCTCGAACCGCTCCGGCGCGGACGGTCCGAGCAGGATCGCACGATCGTACTGGACGCCGTCCCCTGCGACGAGGCAGGCCCCGCAGGACGGGTCGCGCCCTAGGGTGATCGGGTGTCTTCCCCCGTCGAGGCCCCCGGTCCCACGACCACGCCCACGCCTGAGACCGAGGCGACGGGCACACGCCGGACCCTGCTCGCCGTCCTCCCGTTGACGACGGCGTGGGCGGGAGCGGCAGCCGTCGTGGTCGTGCCGACCGCGAGCGTGGTGGTGGGTGCCGTCGTCGAGCGCTCCCCCGCCGCGTTGCCGTTCATCCTCATCATGGTGCCGGCGATGATCGGCGGAGCGGCGGCGGTGTTCGTGTTCGGACTCGCCGCGGGCGCACTCGCGGGTCTGCCCGACCGGTGGCTGGGTCGACGCCGTCCGAGCGTCACCGGCGACGTGGCCGCCGTGCTGATCCTGACGCTGCTCGTGGCGGGGACGTCGGGTCTCGCCCAACTGCTCGTGCCGTACCTGTTCCCGTGGCCCGTGACGGCTCAGGTGATCGGTGTGGCAGCCGTGACGGCCGTGTCGACACTGCTCGTCGTCGCGGCCCACCGCAGACGCGAACGTCGGCGGCACGACCTCCGACCGACTGCAGCACAGCCGACGACCGAGGCGCGACGCTAGCGCGCTCGTCCCCGCCGGAGTGCGACCAGTCCGGCGACGGCCAGGACGAGGCCCACGACACCGCACAGCATCCCGCCGAAGTACACCGCCGCAGCGCCGAAGTTCACGCCGCCTCCGATCGGACTGAGGATCACCCAGACCGACCCGACGGCCGTCGCGACGAAGCCGATCCCGAGGACGACGACCCCCGTCGTCACGAGTCTCCGGCCGTCAGTCACGGTCGGCTTCGCGGTCTGCTTCGCGGGCTGCACGCTTGGCAGCGCGTCGTGCTCGCGCCTGGGCGTCCTGTTGCTCCTGGAGCGGGCTCTTCTGCATCGATCCCCGCGCTGCGAGCACGATCATCACGACGACCAGCACGAGCACGACCGGGACCAGGAAGGTCAAGAACACGCAGCGCCCCCATCGGTCACGAGGCTCTCGGTCGAGCCTCGTGTGCATCGTAGCCCGCGGGACACCTCAGTGCCGGCTCCCGTCCGCCGGCCCCTCCGCCCGCGGCGGCCCCGTCGTGTCCCCGATGCGGAGCTCCGATCGGAACGCCGCCGGCTGGGGCTCAGCCCCTTCGAGCATCGCCAGGGCAGCACGGGCCGCCGCCTGCCCCTTCTGCACGAACGGCTGCACGAGCGTCGTCAGCTGCCGGATGCGGGTGCGGTGGAACAGGCTGTCGTCCACGGTGATGCCGTCGAACCCGACGACGCTGACGTCCTCGGGCACACGGAGTCCGGCGTCGAGCGCGGCCGAGATCACCCCGACGGCGAGGACGTCGCTCTGCGCGATGACCGCGGTCGGCCGGGGCCCGTCGGGGGCGAAGAGCGCGGTGCCGGCGATCCGGCCTTCCTCGACCGAGCTGCCGGCGGCCTCGATCGCGACCGAGTCGGGGTAGACCCCACGGACCCCGCGCAGGCGTTCGAGGGACGTGAAGGCGATGCCAGCGGCCTCGCGCTCGGCGTCGATCGGCCCGCGGCGGTGCGCACCGTCGAGCGGCAGCGACACGACGGTGACCGCCTCGTGCCCGAGGTCGCGCAGGAAAGCGGCCGCGCGGCGGGAGGCCTCGCGGTTGTCGAGCTGGATCGGCACCGCACCCTCGATGTCGTCCGCCTCGATCGCGACGACGGGGATCTGCCGGCGCCGGAGCACGGCCACCGCGGGGTCGATCCGCACGTTGCACCCGACGAGGACGACGGCGTCCATGGGGGCGTCGACGAGGGGGACGGCACCCTGTTCGTCGTCGAGGGGGCTCCGGACGAGCAGCAGCGAGGCACCGGCGGCACCGGCCACCTCGGCGATGCCGTCGAGCGTCAGGACGTTCACCGGGTCGCGGAAGGCATCGCTCAGCCGTTCGTCCATGACGACGCCGATGACGCCGGAGCGACCGCGGCGCAGCGAACGGGCACGCGGGTCCGGGCCGCCGTAGCCGAGCTCGGCGGCGGCGGCCAGCACACGCGCCTTGGCGTCCTCGGAGACCGGGCCGCTGCCGCTGAACGCGAGCGAGGCCGTCGAGGGCGCGACCCCGGCAGCGCGGGCCACCGCGGTGAGGGTCGGACGGCGGGGGCGGACCGGGACGGGACCGGTCGGGACCGCACCGGCGCGCGGGGCATCGGCGGCGTCCTCGCGGTGGTGCTCCGTCCGCGACGCGCCGGGTCCTGTTGCCGGTTCGTCCATCGCCCGTTAGCGTAGCCGGAAACAGCGGTCGAATCGATTCGACCGAGCCGCGACACGCACAGCAGCGAAGCACGATGGGACCACCATGACGACGACGTCCGCCCGCACCACACCCTCGACACGGGCCTGGATCACCGCGGTGTTCGTCGTGTTCACCCTGTCCGGCCTCGACATCGCGACCTGGCTCGGCCGGATCCCGAGCGTCCGCGACTCCCTCGGAGCGAGCACCTTCGAGATGGGCCTGCTCGTGCTCGGCATGGCGGTCGGCTCGATCGGCGGCCTGACCTTCGCCGGGCACATCGTCGCGAAGCTCGGGGCTCGCCGGGGCGTCCAGGTGGCCGCAGCGTGCCTGGCCCTCGGGATGGTCTTCGCCGGGCTGGCGGTGAGCCTCGGGTGGGGCTTCGCCGCCATCTGGATCGCGCTCATCGCGTTCGGGTTCGGCAACGGCCTGTGCGACGTGTCGATGAACGTGTCCGGCGCCGCGGCGGAGAAGGCCGGCGGCCGCACGATCATGCCGCTGTTCCACGCCGCGTTCAGCCTCGGCACGCTCGCCGGTGCCGGCCTCGGAGCCCTCGCCGAGGCGCTCGAGGTCCCGGTCGCGTGGCACTTCATCGTCCTCGTCGTCGTCACGAGTGCCGCGATGCTCGTCGCCGTCACGCGCTTCCAGGACGAGCACCGCTTCGAGGAGCACGTCGCCACCGACACCAGCCCGGTGCTTACGCCGGTCAGCCGCTGGCAGGTCTGGGCCCAGCCGTCGACCCTGCTCATCGGCGTGATCGTGCTCGGCATGGCCCTGGCCGAGGGCTCGGCGAACGACTGGCTACCACTGGCCATGATCGACGGGCACGGCCTCGACAACGCCGCGGGCGCCGCCGTCCTCACGGTGTTCCTCGCCGCCATGACCGTCGGCCGGGTGGCCGGCAGTCCGCTCATCGACCGGTTCGGGCGGGTGCCGATCCTCCGCATCAGCGCCGCCGTCGCGGTCGTCGGCCTCGGCATGCTCATCTTCATCGACAACGTGCCGCTCGCGATCGTCGGGGTCGTGCTCTGGGGTCTCGGGGCGAGCCTCGGCTTCCCGATGGGCATGTCCGCCGCGGCCGACGACCCCCGGACCGCCGCCGCTCGGGTCAGCGCCGTGGCGACGATCGGGTACGTGGCGTTCCTCGCGGGACCGCCGCTCATCGGGTTCCTCGGCGAGCACGTGGGGCTGCTCGGTGCGCTCCTGGTGGTCTTCGTGTTCATCATCGCGGCGGGACTCGCGTCGGGTGCCGCCCGTGAGCGCGGCGCCGCCGCCCGGCCGACCCGCCGGGGCGGCGACGTGGACGGCGGAGACGAGCCGCGCCTCCAGGCCCAGCGCGCCGACGCGGCCACGAGCGCCGACAGCACCACGGGTGGTCGCGACGCCGGTTAGGCTCTCCGGGTGCGTCTCGTCATCGCCCGCTGCTCCGTCGACTACGCGGGCCGGCTCTCAGCCCACCTGCCGCTCGCGACCCGTCTGCTCATGCTGAAGGCCGACGGTTCGCTGCTCGTCCACTCCGACGGCGGCAGCTACAAGCCGCTCAACTGGATGAGCCCGCCGTGCTCGATCGAGATCACCGAGCCGGACGAGGAGCAGTCGAGCGCCGGCATCACGCAGGTGTGGACGGTCACGCAGAAGAAGACGCAGGACAAGCTCATCGTCTCCCTGTACGAGGTCGTCTCCGACGAGTCCCACGACCTCGGCGTCGACCCGGGCCTCGTGAAGGACGGTGTCGAGGCGCACCTGCAGCAGCTCCTCGCGGAGCAGATCGAGCTGCTCGGCGACGGCCACACGCTGGTCCGCCGCGAGTACATGACCGCCATCGGCCCGGTGGACATCCTCGCCCGCGACGAGGCGGGGGCGAGCGTCGCCGTCGAGATGAAGCGGAACGCCAACATCGACGCGGTCGAGCAGCTCACCCGGTACCTCGAGCTCATGAACCGCGATCCGCTGCTCCGTCCGGTGCAGGGTGTGCTCGCCGCGCAGACGGTGGCGCCGCAGGCACGCACCCTCGCCGAGGACCGCGGGATCCGCGTCCTCGTGCTCGACTACGACGCGATGCGGGGCATCGAGGGCGGCCACACCCGCCTCTTCTGAGCGGTCGGACTGGAGGCGCGGCTCGCGTCCGCCGGTGCCGTCGCGCCCGCCGGGCGGTCGTGACCAGGGCCCCGGCTAGGCTGAGTGGGACATGACCAGCCCGTTCTCCGCCATCCTCTTCGACCTCGACGGCACCATCAGCGATTCCGCGCCGGGCATCCTCGAGAGCCTCACCCACACGTTCCGGAAGGTCGGGGTCCCCGTGCCGGACCACGCGACGCTGCTGTCGTTCGTGGGCCCGCCGATCATGGACACCTTCACGACGGCGATGGGCATGGACGCCGAACAGGCCGAGCACACGCTGTCCGTGTACCGCGAGCACTACTTCTCGCACGGTGCCCTCGACTCGGCGATGTTCCCCGGGATCGACGTCGTCCTGCGCACCCTGCACGACGCCGGGCTGCCGATCTCGACCGCGACGAGCAAGCCCGAGACGCCGGCGACCTACATCCTCGAGCACTACGGCCTCACCGGCGACATCGACATCATCACGGGTGCCAGCGACGACGAGGTCCGCTCGTCGAAGGCCGACGTGGTCGAGGAAGCCCTGCGCCGCCTCGACGCCCGCGGGTTCGACACGAGCCGCCCGGTGCTGATCGGGGACCGCCTGCACGACGTCCAGGGGGCGGCCGTGCACGGTGTCCCGACGATCTTCGCCGAGTGGGGCTACGGCTCCCCCGCCGAGGCCGAGGGCACCATCGCGCAGGCTGCGACCCCGCTCGACCTGCTCCCGATCCTGCTGCCGTCCTCGTGACGACCGGGGCGGGCGGCCGGACCGCGGCGGGACTGCGCGGTGCCGCCTGGCTGCTGCCGGCCGCCATCGTCCTCATCGCGCTGAACTTCCGCGGGCCGATCGTCGCGACTGCCCCGGTCATCGGCGACGTCCGTGTGGACCTCGGCCTGACCGCGACGGTCGCCGGGCTGCTGACGACGATCCCGGTCCTCTGCTTCGCGCTCGCGACGCCGTTCGCCAGCTGGGTCATCGCGAAGGCCGACCCCGAGCGCGCGGTGTCGCTCTCCCTCGTCATCGTGCTCGTCGGCACCGTCGTCCGCTCGATGCCCTCGTCCGCGGCGCTGCTCGTCGGCACCGCCGTGATCGGCATCGGCATCACGATCGGCAACGTCGTGATCCCCGTCGTGATCCGGCGGGACACCTCGCCCGAGCGGGTCGGCCTGGTCACCGGCGTGTACACGTCCGCGCTCAACGTCGGGTCGATGATCACCTCGCTCGGCACCGCGCCGATCGCCGCGAGCTGGGGCTGGCCGGTCGCGATCGCGGTCTGGGCGGTGTTCGCCGTGGTGGCCGGTCTCGCCTGGACCTACGCGGTCGGTGCCCGGGCCGCGTGGCGCCGTCCGACGGCGTCCGAGCCCGTCGTCGAGACGGGGCCGATCGACCAGGTGCTCGGCACGGGTGCGGTCCGGACGGTCGACGGCGGTGCGGGGTCCGCGCAGGTGCGCCCCGCTCGTCGGCTCATCACCTGGGGGCTGACCCTCGCGTTCGGCGGCCAGGCGTTCTCGTACTACGCCCTCACGGCGTGGATCCCGACGCTGCTGCACGACGAGATCGGCTTCTCGAAGGCGTCCTCCGGGGCGAGCTCGTCGGTGTTCCAGATCCTCGCGGTCGTCGGGGCGCTCGGTGTCCCGGTGCTCGCGGCGAAGTGGCGTCCGCGCGCGATCATCGCCCTCGTCGCGTTCCTCTGGCTCGCGATGCCGCTCGGGCTGCTGTTCGCGCCGCAGCTCTGGCTGCTCTGGTCCGTCCTCGGCGGCGCGGCACAGGGCGGCGGCATCACGGTGATCTTCATCGTGATCGTCCGGATCGTGTCGAGCGACGCCGACGCGCGGCGGATGTCCGCGTTCGTGCAGGGTGGCGGGTACCTGCTCGGTTCCGCGGGGCCGCTCGTCGCCGGTTCGTTGCACGGGATCACCGGCGACTGGACGGCACCGTTGCTCGTCGTGCTCGTCGCCGTGCTGACGCTCGGGATCGTGGGGACGTTCGCGGCCCGACGGGTGGCCTGAGTCCACCGGGCCGCTGCCGTCCGGCACGCTGCCGTCGGGTCCGCTGCTGCCTGAGACCCCGTTCCGGCTCGACCGGGGATCCGCTGGTGCCGCCCGGTCGCACCCGCACGTCGTCTCAGCGCCGCGCGTGACTTCGGGGCGAGCTGGCGGCACCGTCCCGGTCCACCGTCATCCCGGGCGGCCAGGGTCCGGAGGGTGGACACTCGACGACCCGCACGGTGGCGGGACCAGCCGCTCGCGGCACGCTGCGCCCTGCTCCTGATCGCGGCCGGCATGACCGTGCTGCTCGGGTGGAACCTGGCCCGCGGCGGTGACTCCGGGTTCTACGAGGCGTCCGCCCGGTCGATGTCCGAGTCGTGGCCGGCGCTCTTCTCCGGCGCGTTCGACCCCTCGGCGACGGTGACCCTCGACAAGCTCAGCGGGTTCGCCGTTCCCCAGGCGCTGAGCATCCGGCTGTTCGGCGACTCCACCGCCGCACTCGCGCTCCCCCAGGTCGTCGAGGGTCTGGTCACGCTGTGGGCCTGCTCGCTCGTCGGACTCCGGTGGGCCGGGGTCGGGACGGGGCTCGTCGCCGCGGGTGCAGCGGCGACGACGCCGATCTTCGTGTCGATGTTCGCCCACCCGATGGAGGACGGCATGGTCACGGCGGCCCTGGCGGTCGCCCTGCTCTGCTGGCAGCGGGCGGCGATCACGGGCCGGTGGTGGCCGCTCGTCGCCGCCGGGCTCGCGGTCGGCGTCGGCTTCCAGGCGAAGATGCTGCAGTCGTGGTTCGTGCTGCCCGCGCTGGTGCTCGGGACGCTCGTCGCCACGGCCGGCCGAGACGGCACCCGACTCGGCACCGGCGCCCGCATCGGTCGCGCGGTGGTCCTCGGTGCGGTGTCGGTCGCGGCGTCGCTCGCGTGGGTGGTCGGGCTGGCCCTCACCCCGGCGGGCGCCCGACCGTGGATCGACGGCTCGACCGACGACAGCCCGTTCGCCATGGTGTTCGGCTACAACGGCATCGACCGGTTCCTGCCGGGAGCGGTGCCCGGCTCCGTCAGCACGACCGAGGGTCCCGCCGCCCGGCCGGCACGCCTCGGCGGCCCCGGCGGTGTGACGAAGCTCATCGAGCCGCACCTGGCGTCGCAGGTGGCCTGGCTCCTCCCCGCAGCCGTGTTCGCGGTCACGCTCGCCGTCGTCCTGCTCCTCGTCCGCCGGACCGGCACCCGGGTCGGCAGCGTCTTCGGTCGGGCGTTCGACACCCGTGCCGGTTCGGCCACGCTGCTCGTGGTCACCGTCTGGCTCGTGACCGCGGCCGTCGTGCTCTCGGTGGCGAAGGTGCCGCACACCGCGTACGTCGCTGCGGTCGGTGTGCAGCTCGCCGTCCTCGCAGCCCTGGGGTGGCGCGGCGCCGTCGGCCTGGTGCGGGCGCAGTCGGCGTGGCTCCGGGTGGTGCCGGTGCTCCTGGCGGCCGCGCAGCTCGCGTGGTGGGCGTTCCTGGCCCGAGGTGCCGCGACGCCGGCGGTGCTCGCGACGCCGGCCCTCGTCGTCGGGGTCGCGGCCGTGCTCGCGACGGTGGTCGCGTTCCTGTGGCGACCACGCTGGGAGGGGACGCGCGGGCCGGGCCGGCACCGCGCCTCCCGGGCCGCGATCGCCCTCGCAGCCGGACTCGCACTCGTCGCCGGCCCCGCGGCCTTCTCGCTGCAGGCGCTCGACGCCGCACGCGACGGGAGCGGGAGCGACGCCTCGGTCGGATCGTGGGTCCCGCGCTGGCGGGTTCCGGACGGTCGGGCCGAGGCCTTCCGGGTCTCCCGGCCGGACTGGTGGGGCGGGTCCTCGGCGCCGTACCCGGTCGTGTTCCGGCACCTCGTCCGGACGGCGCGGCGCCTCGACGGGTACCGCGACAGCGTGCCGCTCTTCCTGACCGACACGTGGCGCATCTCGTCGCCCGTGATCGACGCGACCGGGCTGCCGGTGCTGACCGACGGCGGGTTCTCGGGGACGGTGCCGGTGTTCACGGCACGGCAGGTGCGGCAGCGGATCGCCGGCGGGCTCCGGGTCCTCGTGGTGCAGGCCGGGGCGCCACGGACCGATCCGGTGCTGCGGGCGGCGCTGGCGGGAGGATGTCGGGCGGTCGCCGACGTCGACCCGGGGGCGCGGGTGCCGGCTCACCCGTGGGCGGTGACGGGTATCGGGTGGACGGTGTGGCGGTGCGGGCTGCCGGGCCGGTCGGTGGACCGGCTGGGCGGGCCGGCGGCGCCGCGGTCGCGGCCGGGGACGCGCTCGGCGAGGTCGCGGGCGGGGTCGAACCACGAATCCGACATCGAACCGCGCCGATCACGTGGTTCGGTGTCGGGATCGTGGTTCGACACCCGACCCGCCGCCGCCGGCGCGGGCCGCGTCAGCCGGCGAGCAGCACCTCGCGCAACGACATCGGCCGGCGCCCGGTGACCCGCTCGACGTCGCCCGACACCCGCGCGAGCGCCCCCTCGGCGATCGCCGTGTAGGTGCTCACCCACGCGTCCGCCTGCCATGGCTCCGGGTTCCACTGCGCGCGCGAGGCGTACGCCTCCTCGAGCGTCTCCGGGTGGTAGGTGACCTCGCGCCCACGGACCTCGGACACGGTGGCAGCCGCCTCGTGCAGGGTGATCGCCGCGGGCCCCGTCAGTTCGTACGTCCGATCGAGGTGCGCCGCCGGGTTCCGCAGGACCTCGGTCGCGACCCGGGCGACGTCGGCTCGCGCGACCGCTGCCATGGCCCCGTCGCCCGCCGGTCCCCGGATCACGCCGTCCTCGCCGACGAGGTCCTCGACGAAGTCCAGGTAGAAGGAGTCCCGGAGGAACGTGTACGCCATCGAGGTCGCCCGGATCGCCTCCTCGGTCGCCCAGTGGTCGCGACCGAGCGTGAAGGTCGCGTCCGCCGCCGCGCCCACGAACGACGTGTAGACCACGTGCCGGACGCCGGCCGTCGCGGCAGCGGAGACGAACGAGCGGTGCTGGGCGAGACGGTCCACCGCCTCCGCGCCGGAGACCATGAGCAGCAGGTCGACTCCCTCGAGCGCCGCGCGGCTCGCCTCGGCATCGCCGAACGACGCGACCGCGACCTCGGCTCCGGGGAGTTCCGGCGCCCGGGAGGCGTCCCGCACGATCATCCGGAACGGCACACCGCCGTCCGCCAGGGCGCGCGCCACGGCGCCGCCGATCTTGCCGGTCGCGCCGGTGAGTGCGATGGTCATGGTCGCTCCTGTCGTGGTCGTCGCTGGGGTCTCGTGGTCACGTCCGCACGGTCCTGGAGGCGCGGATCACCGTGGGTGCGACCCGCACCGCGTTCACGCCGTCGACCTCGACCGCCCAGGTGCGGGCCGCCTCGTGGTCGCGGCCGTGCCGCATGTGCCGGCCCACCAGACGATCGACGCGCACGGTGTCGTCCACAGCGCAGAACCACGTCTCGGTGAAGAGGTCGGCGAGCGCTGCCCAGGGACCGCTGTCGTCGAGCAGGTAATTCCCCTCGGACACCACGAGCCGGGTGCGCTGCGGGACGGCGATGCTGCCCGCGACGGGTTCGTCGACGCGCCGGTCGAAGTCGGGTGCCCACACCACGGCCTCGTCGCCTGCGACCAGCCGACGGACGAGCGCGACGTAGCCGTCACCGTCGAAGGTGTCGATCGCGCCCTTGCGGTCGTGGCGGCCGAGGGCGTCCAGCGCCGTGTTCGCCAGGTGGAACCCGTCCATCGGGACCTGCACGGCGGTGCCGGCACCGAGCGCTGCGTCCACCCCCGCGACGATCCGGCGTGCCAGCGTCGACTTGCCGGCACCGGGAGCGCCGGCGATGCCGAGCACGGTGCGCTGCCCGTCCGTGGCGAGCCGGATCGCGCGGTCGACCGCGTCGTCGACGGACATCTCGGGCGGGAGCACGGCTTCATCCTGGCAGAGCGCGCCGACACCGGTCCCGGGTGGTTCACTTGCCGCATGGTCGATGCGACGAAGGCGTTCAGCGGGTTCTCGGTGCGTGACGTGCCCGAGGCGAAGGCGTTCTACGAGGACGTCCTGGGGGTCGAGGTCACCGAGGACCACGGCATGCTCTTCCTGCAGCTCGGCGACGGGCACGGTGTACTCGTCTACCCCAAGGGTCCCGCGCACGAGCCGGCGTCCTTCACGGTGCTGAACTTCCCGGTGCCGTCGGTCGACGATGCGGTGGACGAGCTCGCGGCGAAGGGTGTGCCCTTCCTGCACTACGAGGGGATGACCGACGAGAAGGGCGTGAACCGCAAGGGCGGCCCGCTCATCGCGTGGTTCACCGACCCCTCGGGCAACGTGCTGAGCGTCCTCGAGCAGTAGCGGGAGTCGCGCGACATTCTGTATGCAGAAAGCTGGCGCGCTCGTGCGCGGCCGTCCTACGCTCGCTCTCCCGACGAAGGAGAGACCGCAATGCTGATACGGATCGCCGATCACGACGAGCTGCGTGCTGAGCGCGCCGAGTTGTACCGCAAGTGGAACCTGGACGAACGTGAGTTCGCCCCCATCGAGGCGTGGCGAGACCTCGACCACGACGAGTACTGCGCCCGCGAGACGCTGGACAACATCTCGTTCCTGCTGGGCGACCGCAGTCGGCCACGGCCCTGCTGAAACGCACCGGCCCGCATCCGGGCGGGTCAGCGGGGCAGCGGGTCAGCGGGGCAGGACGCCGGCCCAGCCGAGGGCGATCGGCACGACGAGCCCGTGCCGACGGTGCGGCAGATCCGCGATCGGGATCCACGCGGCCTCGTCGGTCGAGCCGTCCTCCTCGGAACGCAGCGCCCCGCCAGTGATCGACGCCCGGAAGACCACCTGCACGGCCTTCATCGCCCGGCCGTTCGCGTGGATGCGACGCTCGGCCGGCACGATGTGGTGCCGCACACCGAGCAGTTCCCCGACGGACGCCTCGTACCCGGTCTCCTCCCGGATCTCGCGGACGACGGCCTGCTCGACGCTCTCGTCGAACTCGACCCCGCCGCCGGGGAGCGTCCACGTCCCCGCCTCGGGGATCCGGAGCTTGGCGAGGAGCACCCGGTCACCGTCGGTGATCACGCCGTAGGCGGCGAGCCGCGTGTCGTAGTCCGTGTACTCCATCAGCCGACCATGCCAGGTGCGTGCGCCGACGTCGGCGAGCCGCGCCGCGCCTCCAGGACCGACGCGTCGGGACCGGACTACCGTGCCCCGTACCGACGCTCTCCCGGACGGTGACGATGACGACCTCGACCCCGACGCCCCTCGGCGCGATCACCTGCCTGCCCGCGAACGAGGCGGCGTGGACGGACCTCGAACTGGTCTTCGGCGAGCGCGGCGATCCGGCGCACTGCTGGTGTCGGTGGTTCAAGGCCTCGGCAGCGGAGTTCCGGGCGATGCCGAACGACGAACGCCGCGAGCGCTTCCACCGGGAGACCGGCTGTGACGACCCCGCGGCACGCACGTCGACCGGTGTGGTCGCCTACCGTGACGGCGAGCCGGTGGGGTGGGTGGCGGTCGAACCCCGGCCCGGGCTGGTGCGGCTGCGCGGCGCGAAGGTGCCGTGGAGCGGGCGTGACGAGGACCCCGACGACCCGGCGGTCTGGGTGGTCTCGTGCTTCGTCGTCCGGCGGGGCTTCCGTCGGCAGGGCGTCAGCCACGCACTGCTCGGCGGGGCGGTGGACCACGCGCGTCGATCGGGTGCGGCGGCGGTCGAGGGGTACCCGACGGAACCGGCTCCGGGCGCGACGGACGGCGGCGGCGCGATGTTCGTCGGGCCGCGGTCGGTGTTCGAGTCGGCGGGCTTCACCGAGGTGTCGCATCCGACGCCGCGTCGCTGGGTCTACCGGAAGGACTGCTGACGACCAGGCCCGTGTCCGCTCAGACGGTCGCGGCGGCAGACGCCCAGCCGACCCGCATCCGTGCGACCGCGCGGTCGAACCCGGCGAGGGGATCGGCGTCGTCGCGCAGGAGCGACTGCAGCTGCAGCCCCTCGTAGAGGGCGACGAGCTGCTCGGCGGCGTGCCGGGGCGAGGTGCCGCGCGGCTCCCGTCCGGCGACGACGTCCCGCACGAGGGCGAGCGTCACGTCCTCGAACGAGCGGGTGTACTGCCCGCGGAACCAGCCGGCCGCGGGGTGGTCGGGGCTCGAGGCGGCGCTGAGCAACGCGACCCGGAGCCGGACCAGTGCGGGGTCGTCCCGGCCGACCTCGAGTCGCGCGCGGAGGTACGCGACCGCGCCCGAGCGCTCGGCGACGACCCACAGCGCACGACGGCTGCCGTTGTTCCAGCGGTCCATGACGGCGACGACGAGGAGCTCCCACAGCGGGTAGACGCGTCGGACCTCGGCTTCGGGGACCTCGGCGTGGGCGGCGACCTCGGCGGGACCGACGGTGTGGAAGTCCGACGCGCGGTACGCCTCGATGGCGCCCGTGACGATGCGGGCGCGCAGGTCGGCGTCGGACTCGGGCATGCCGTCGATTCTCCGGGGGACCCGGCGGCCCCGCGAGTCGCCAGTTCAGGGGTGGTGTACCGCGCCGAGCAGCAGATGCTCATGTCCTGGACCGACCCACCCGCCTGGGGCCCGGAGACAGGCATGGGGGCCGACCCGCCTTGCCGCGGCAAGTTCCTGATCAAGGTCGGTGGCCGCCCAGGCATCCCGGTCACCGTGGAGCTCACCCCGGCGGAGAAGGCTCCGAGCAACACGAACCGGCTGTGGGAGACCGTTTCACGCATCGAGGAACGGAGCATGGCATGCGCCGCGAAGCGAATGTCGCGCAGCAGCCCGGCGGCGGGATGCAGGGCGCGGGCATGTTCTTCCTGGCGCTCGGGATCTTCGCCGTCGTCGGCACGTTCTGGGTCGCCATGACGCTCGGCTCGAAGCTCGCGGGCGTGAACACGAACCTGCCCCTCGACCCGTTCGCGGTCGTCGGCGGCACCATCAAGGGTCGCTACACCTGGACCATGGCGTCGACGTGGGTCGCGATCGGCATCGGAGCCGTCGTGCTCGCCCTCGTCTTCCTGTACCTGGTGCAGGGCGCCCGGGCCCGCGCGAAGCGGACCCCGGTCGACTGGGCGGCCCGGTACATGGGCCGTGGCCACACCCTCGACGCGCTCTCGGAGAAGGGGGCGTCCGCGACCGCGCAGCGGCTCGGCGTCACCGGCTGGATCGACTCACCGATCGGCACGACCGTGCTGGGTCTCCGGAAGCTCTACGCCCTCCGTGGAGGACATGCTGGTGATGATCGCCGGCCCCCGCGTCGGCAAGTCGACCAGCATCGTCATCCCCGCGATCGTCGGAGCGCGCGGGGCGGTCATGACGACCTCGAACAAGCGCGACGTGCTCGACGCGACCCGCGACGACCACCACATGCCCACTCTGATGAGCCAGGACGGGCCGTTCGCCACGGCGACGTCCTCGGCGGCCGCCGGCGAGATGCTGCGCTGCGATCCGCCGCCGCCATGGATGTTCCCGGACCAGCGACTCCGTTAGTGGCCCGCGCTTCAACAACATCCGGCAGAGGTCGACCAGATTCATCGCCGTGGTGCTTCGTGGATCTTGCACGCGAGGTCGATTGTGGCGTCGCGATGGCGCGGTGCGACCCCTCCTCGACTCTGTACGAAGCCGAGGAGGGGTGGCCGCTAGCCGCGGACGCTTTGGACCAAGAGGATTAACTCGCCCCCGTGACCAGTCGCGACCAGCACAGTGAGGGCGACGACGACGGCCAGGATGACGACAAGCGCGAGCCCGACCACCTTCAACACCCGTCGAAGGGCGTCCGACGTCAGCTTCGCTAGGTAGGCGAAGAGCTTCGCGGGAGCGGAGAGCCCTTCCTTCCAGCGCATATGGGCATACGGCTCACGCTGCCCGGGACGCCCGTTAACGATGACGATGGGCGCCCCTCCCTCGTTCGGGCGAGCTTGCGAGGCAGGACTCGGGACGTCGTCCGGGTCATCCGATTGCGGGATTTCGGGTGGTCGGCTATCATTAGACACGTTCGTTCTTTCTTCTTGGGAGGAAGCCAGGCGATACGAGGTTGGGGAACCTTGGTCGTATCGTTGGCACGGACAATCTGACGGGCCCCGGCTGCTACCGGGGTCTTCGTCATTTTCGGGTATAACCCGAACTGATATATTCTACACTGGATGCTTCTCCATGTCAAGACTTCGGTTGCTTCTGCGTTGTCCTAGGTCAGCCACCGACGGTCGGCGGTCCGGTTGAGGAACGATGCATCCTCTCCACTCAGGATCCACGGCAGCGTGAGGACAGGCAAGGACACGGCCCCCCGCCCAGGTACCGGAGGAAGCCCCCCTTGTCTATCGGAGGTAGACCGCGATCGGGTCGGGTGAAGGGGTACGTTTCCGCCTGGTGAACCCCACTGTTGGCAGCGTGTATCTTAGAGAAGAAGCTCTGAGCATCGCGTAGCACCCCAGTGCACCCCCGAGCACTCCTAGTTCCCCCGCCGATGACGTCAGCGACTTCAGAGGGGAACAGCGTGGTTGTCATCCCACCGCCAGGCGGCGTGGTGTCGGAACTCGAAGAGGCTGTCCGCATCTCGCAGCGAAAGACCACGGTGCGGCTGCCGCAAGCGTTCGCGCGTGACATGGTCGGCACGCCTCCTGCGCCACCCCTTTCAGCGGTCATGCAGGGCCGTGGCGAGATGCGGCTGAAGGTCCTGCTCACCACACTCATGATGGCGACGGCGCCGCCGCACAACATCAAGGTGCGGCCCGCGGAGCTCGCCAGCATGCTCGGACTCCGTGAACCCGGTACAGCGGGTGTGCGCCGGGTGAACGAGGCATTCAAGTCCCTCGAGGCACTGGGCCTCGTCCGCCGAGATCGCCAGCCGGGCTACGTTCCCAACACTGCGATCCTCAACCCCGATGGGTCGCGAGGGGAGTGGGACGACACCAAGCTCGAGGCCGGCTACATCACGCTGCCGATCGGACTCTGGAAGCGTGGCTGGATCGTTCCGCTGTCTGGTCGCGCGATCGCGCTCCTCGTCCTCCTCCGCGAAGCAACCGGCGGACGGAAGGACAACACGGGGTGGATTCCTGGTCCCCGAAAGCGTCAGTACGGCCTCTCCGAAGACTTCTGGGCTGATGCCACCACCGATCTCATCGCGGCCGGACTGCTCGATGTTGAAGCGAAGACCTATAAGGCGCAGGGGGAGCCGCGCCGCCGCAACCTGTATCGCCTTCACCACCATCGGCTCGACCAGTTCGACCCCGGCAGTGCACCAACGGGCGTCTACAATGGCATCTGAGCTGCGGGGCATCAGGCGTTACTAGTGCCGCATCGGACGACGTAGATGACGCACATGATCGGTCATGCAGCATCACGGCAGGACCATCACACGGCGAGCGGGCGCGCATCGTGTCCCGGTGCACGGCCATAGGTATGGATACTCCACACCCATCCGGTCCTACGCGTCGCCCACGCCGCGCTTCCAGTCAAGCAGCGGCCATTCCCCGCTCAGCGCTCACCTCCGCTGCTCGACCGCAATCCGTTGCCGCACGGCACAGCCCCCGACCCTCGACAGGCTGGCCCACCGACGCGAACCATCTCCGCAGGCATACGGTCCCGCGGACCAGGGAGTGGGCCCGGAACTCAGCAGCTAAATCGCAGAGGTTGCGGCGGCTGGGGCTGATGGCCACCCCGGACATGAGGCGGCCGGCGCACTCAGCCGCACCTCCGCCGCACATTGCGTTGCTTCGTACTGTCTTGACGAGAAGGAACGGTTCACCATCAAGCCGGACCTACGCGGTGAATCGCCTACGTGCCCTCCCGAGGTGGCATCGCGCCGAGCTCGGGGACGTGTTCCTCGAAGACCTTCCAGCTTCCAACGGCGCGCAGGAGCGGCCGTGTGAGACGCCGCACGGCTGGAGCCGGGCGCTCGAGTTCGCGCCAATCGACTCGCGTGAACTGCTCATGCTCGGGCTGATCGAATGCGGGGTTCGGGCCACGGTGCCGCCTCGGGGCGTCGAGCACAGATGATTGTCTTCCCTGCAGGTGAGTCGCTCGAAGCGCGATGTCCCAACTTCCCGTGTATCCAACATGCTGCGCGACGCTTCGCGCCACGCCGAGAAGCTTCCACGCTCCGCCGACCAGTGTTCCGTCCTGGATGACGCCTGGCTGTTCGCCGTCCGCGGCGTCGCTGAAGCCGGTGTAGATCAGCCCGATCGTTCCGTCCGCTTCGATTCGCAGCTCCATCCCGTACTGCTCCATGAACCGGTCGTTGCCGAGGTCCTCACGGAAGTTGGTGAGAGAGATCGCGGTGGAACGTTGCACAAGCTGACTGTTCGTCGCCAGGTGCGATGCCCAGTTCCTGAGCAGATCATTGAGGGCGGCGTCGGAAGCCTGGTCGAAGGCGCGGAGCTTCTCCTGCGACTCCCATAAGAGGTCATCTGCGAGGCCGGGGATGCGTCGGTGAGGTGTGGCAACGAGGTACAGGTGTCCATGCTCGGCGACAGGCTCAGCATGCGGGTCAGCACCCGGTCGTGCTGAGAGATAGCGGTCCTGGTTGTGCAAGGCGTCGAGGGCGGCGCGGCTGAGCTCGAGTTCGGACCCTCGAGCGCGGTGGAGACGGATGACTTCGGCGTCGCCTAGTTTCCGGTTGGTGCGCTCACCGCGCCCGTAGTACCGCTTGTCGACCATGTGCGGCGCATCAGGGCTCTCGGGAATGTCGACCCAGACGTATCCGAATCCGTCCTTCTCCGAGGGGATCTCGCGCGGGTGTACCGGCAGCGACGGCTCGACCAGGGTCGCGGCGATCAGCTCGATCCGCTCGACGACGTCGTTCAGATCGATCGGTTCCGCGGTGAACTTCCGGTTCGCCTTGTCTTCACGAACACCGATCAAGAGTGCACCGCCATCGATTGCGAAGCTCGCCAGGTCTTTCGCTGTCCCCCGGCGCTCACCATCGCTGCTGCCAACCAGGAGCTTGACATCGAGCTGGCTGGACTCAACGACGTCACCGCGCTCGAGTGCCGCCAGCACATCTGCCTCGGTCTGCGGCGGCCAGTTCATGCGGCAATCCCAACATGGTGCTCGAACAGTGGACTACCGCCGGCATAGCTCGCAGCGACGCGTGATGTGTTCAACCTTTCGCCCTCCGATGTGGAGGCTAGCGGACGGCAACGACGGTCACCGGCGTCGCCAATGCACCGGTGTCCGAATCCTACAAACCAACGCCGGGTCGCGGCGCTCAGCAAGGCCTGAGTGGCTGCCCGGCGAGATCCACATAAAAGCCTGGAGTGCTCAGGGCGCGTCAGCCGATCGTCGTTCGATGGGGTTGGCCACGAACCTCACGAACTCGCTACCGAGGGGAGTTATGCGGTGCCGTGTCGGCTGACTTGTACTCGGACGACCACCACGGCGCTGCTGCCGAATCGACTGGGCGAGCTGGCTAAGCTCACCCGGGGTGTAATTTTCCACCAGCCCAAGAACAATCAGTTTCTGGAGCCGCTCAGGCGTTCGCTGTTTGCTGATTGCCAACTCATCATTTAAGGCGTCTTGATCGACGTGCATGACGCGGGCTTCGAATCGATTGGCAAGGTAGCCAAGGAGAGGCATGTCGGCTGGCTGCACGCGCTCCAGCGCGTCGTCGAACCGAGCTGGCTCCTCGGTCCCAATGACGCGGTTGAGCAGCGCGTTACGCAACAGAGCGCGCTTCTCATTAGATTCAGCTTCGAGGAGCTGACGGATCGTGCGGTGGGTTGCCGCCTGTAGAGTTTCGCGCTCGTCAGCAGAAGGGTCACGCTTGACAAGCGCGGACGCTTCCAAACGAGCAAGGTCGTCGCGCAGCTCGCTCAGGATTCTCACCGTGCGCCGCTCAAACGCAGACCCCATCGACCGACTTGCCAGCACCGCCAGCGGGCCGCCAATTCCCGGGATGAGGGAGATGAGCGCTTCTACGCTCGCTGCTGCCGCGTCCTCAATCCGGTCACGTGATTCCTCGCGCACGCGCCGATCCTACGGCGCACCGCCGTGCAGCCTCACCTCGAGCGACGATGCTGTCGAGATACCCCATCTGTCCGCGCTCGACCGGAGACGCGGGCACTAGCGTGAGAGTCGTGTACACCTTGTCCGACACCGTGACCGACGACGACCGCACGGAATACGGCGGTCTCGCCATCAAGATTCTCGACCTGCTTACGCTTTGGGATCGTCTGCTCGACAACCTCTACTGGGTAGCCGCGGAATGGGTGACCGAGGACAGATCACGTGAGAAGTATCTGCACGAGGGGAAGCTGCGCCTTCGTCGTGATGACGATGCCGCCCGTGACTTTCTTTCTCTCTCACGCGAATCGGAGGCGTCCGGCGACAGGTCTCTGTTCTTGAACGTGTTTCGCCGTGTGCAACAGACCCGCCATCACATCGCCCACGCGAGTGCCATGAACGCCATGAGACAGGACGGCGTCGCTGCAATCGGCATTCCTTACTATGCCGACAACAAGCGGGTCCGTAGCCTCGATGGTGGAAGGAGTACGGTCACGATGGCGCTCGTCCGAAAGCGTTTGCGCGACCTGGAGTGGCTCCTCCACCATGTGGACTGGGTACGGGGCGAGCTCCACCAGCTGGGCGGCCCACTCGCCACCGATCGTGCTCCAGATGATCTTCCGCCGCGCCAACCCGCCAATCTTCGGTAGCCGATCGCCGGCATCGCCGAGCAGCCGACCCAGAGCACTGTAGGAGCCAGGTCCCGGAACTCGCCGTTGCACGGCCGACCCGATCGGACGGCGACAACCAACGCAGCCGCCGACGCCGGTTGGGCGGCGTGGTCGCTGGGTGATGTCAGACTGCTCGCGTGAGGATGTTGGGGCGGATCCTGCTGCGGACCGGGCGTGCAGTTCGGAGCTGGTGGCGCAGAGCGTTCCCGAAGAAGCCCGAGCACGTCCACTCGGACCTGCGGAACTTCGAGCAACGGCTCACGGCCTATCGGAATGCGAGCGATGCGGCCCGCGCCGTCCTGCGGAACCGGTCCGCTGCAGCCGGCAGCGCCCTTCCCGGGACCGTCCTCGGCGCGGGGCCTACCGCAATCGTGGCGCTCACCGACCTCATCGGCACCTACACGATCTTCCTCATGCAGTCCGGCTTGGGCTGCCGCAAGAGATGCACAGGTGCGTTCGGACGCTCTTCACGACGCCGGCAAGCTCGAGGAAGCGAAAACATCCCTCAGCGGGGCCCTCGAAGGCATGGACAGTCTGTTGCGCAGCGGCGGTGAACTACTCATCACCATTGGAGCGGTTGTTCTGGGCTCGATCTTCCTCGCCTGGGTGATCGCCCGAGACCGCGCAGCGCTACACGCCATCGCAACCGCGTGGCTTGAGGCGTACTCGGAAGTTGAGGACACAGCCGCGAAGGACGACACCTTGGTACCCCGAGTCCGCTGGCGGTAACGGCGATAATACACATTAGGTCAGGTAACAAAATCAGTGGCAGCGCCTGAGTTCTCAGACGTCGAACAGGCCGGTCGGCGGGACTCGGGCGACGACGGCGGAGCCATGCAGGGAACATCCGGCAGACCCTGCCGATCGGGGCCCGCTGCGAGCGGGGCACCCATTCTTCTTCCCGCATCTTCGGATACGACGCCGCTCTACGCGACAGCGCTGCGTCAGCGTCGACGATCGACGGACGCGATACGTTGGATCTCGTCCGCGGTGAGGTCGAACGAGCGTGACCGGACGCGCTCGCGCCAGATCGGGGTGTAGACCTCGAGCATGCGGCGGTAGTGCGGGACCATCTGCCCGTGGGAGTTCCCGCCGTCGTGCGGGAACTCGTCCGCGAGGTGATAAGCGAGATCGGACCACTTCCCGATGCTGATGAGGTACTCCGCGTACGTCAGCAGCGCGCCCTCGTAGTCGTCGTTGGCATCGAACCCAGCGAACCGGACGCGACCCGCCATGCCTTCGCTCATGGCGTCACGCTGCTCCGGGCTGAGGCGGTCGAAGGAGGACTCCAAGACGCGGAACATGTCGAGGATGTCCATGACCAGGCCGCTGTCGCGGCGCGGGAGCTCGCTGATCATGCCGGCGAAGACGTTCGGGTACTCTCCCACCCACCCCTCTTCGAGGATGCGAGCACGGCGCAGCTGGTAGTCCCGATCGCCATCCTCGAGCTTGCCGTCGACGAGCCGGGCGAGGATACGGTGCAGCGTCGCGAGGGTGTGTCGCTCGACCGTCGTAAGCCGCTCGGGGACCGTTGCCTGCGACGACGGCGACGGCTCTTCCAACGCCCGGGACCGATCAAGGCTCGCGAGGAGCACCTCGCGGGTGTGCTCGCCGATCTTCAGGCCGTGTTCGATGGCGATGGATTCCAGGCGGTCGTAGGCATCGTCGGGGACACGTGTGGTGATGACCTTGCTCATGCGCTACATCGTAGCGCATACGCGTATACGTAGACAGTCCGGGTTCGGCGCTCAACTAGCTTGTTGAACATGAACGACGCCGAAGACGAGAACCCGAACGAGGTCGGCGTGCCCGACGATGAGGCAACGGAACGACCGGAGCCCGAAGATCCGCTCCCGCAAGAGGAGCGGGGTCGCGTCCACATCGATCCCGTACTGCGCGCAAACACGAACTGGGCGGCCGTAGCCCGTACGGTCGAGCGAGCAGCAAGATTTGACACTTTGAACTTTGCCCGAGGTCTTGGGGCACAGCAGTTCGTGTGGAAGAGCAGCACATCCCATGCTGTGCAGCAGTTGCTCGACAGCGTCTCACGTCAGGCACGATTCGCTGCTCAGACCTCAACGCTGATAGCCACGCAGCTCCGGATCCAGCGCATGCTGGCTTCTCAGAACTGGAGCCTCGTCAGCAACCTGAGCAACAGCCTTGCGGAGTACTCCCGGCAGTTCACTCGGTTCCTTCCGACGCAGGAGCAGCTACGGCGGCTAACGCTTCCGCCGAACCTTCGCCCAGAAGATGTTTTCTACGACCCGGACGTCTACGAGACGTGGATTCTGGAAGGGCTCCCCTTGGCCTACGTATTCGACGGGCCAATCGTGAACGCGCTGGCCGCCGCTGAAACGGCACAAGAGCGCCGCAGGGTCCTCAGCCGTCGGCGCGAGCAGATCGTGGACGACTGCGAGGCGTTGCTTGCTGATCTGACCGCCGCAGAGATCCTGCCGTTCGCCGAGAACGCCCGGATGGCCGTATCTGGGTACCGCGACGGTCATCACCAGATGGCGCAGACCTGGGCCGCGGTGAACCTCGAGTCCTTGGTGAAGAAGTTCCACAAGACGATGTGGTCCGCCATCGTGGATACGCACCAGCCAAGTCCGAAGCTCTTCCGGTCCTTCTTCTTTGTCGGACAGCTGCGGACCGTCATGCAGTCGATCGGCGACGGGCCCGTGCCCACAAGCTTCAATCGGCACGGCAGTGTGCACTTCCCCACCACGCGCCGTCACTTCTCGAAGCTCAATGCGATGCTTGCGATCGCGCACCTAGTGAGCGCGATCTGCAACTACGACGCCGCGGCAAAGCAGGCCAGCGCGCGGAGAAGTTGAAGCCGAACAGCGCCCTGCGAAAGCGGGCCGTAGACGCGGCGCTGCTCGGGCTCGATTCGCGGCCGTTCGTCTCGGTCCGACGAACCGGCTTGTGCTGGTCGCTCCGCAGGCGGTGGTCGAGGACGCCGGCGTCGATGCGGGCCCTGACGGTCCGGCACGACTTCGAAAGCTGTACCTGCTGCCCAGATGGACAACCCCGCGGCGATCGCCCACAGCCACCAGGCGCTGTGGAGCCACCAGGTCATGCCGAGCCCTTGACGACGAACGGACACGTGCGTCGGCCACGTCGTCCACAAGAAGTAGTCGTTCGCGGCGGTGTCGAACCCGACGAGCCCGGCGACGACTTAGGCGACGCTCTCGGCTTCGGTTTGCACGAGGCCGCGGTGCTCGGCGTACTCGGTCAGGTCGTCGGTGTGTCCGAGGATCACGAGCGCGAGTTCGTGGATCAAGGTCTTGGCGGCGTGCTCCGGGACAGGTGCGCGGCGATCACGACGCGGCGGGCCTCGGGGTCAGTGAAGCCGTTGCGGCCCTGGCCGGTGTCGGCGGGGCCGGCGCACAACCGCACCGCCCGGCGACACCGGTCCGACACCCGGCTCCAGGTGCCTGTCAGCCCCGGTCGAACGTCAGCGTCTCGTCGTCCGCCGCGGTGACCCGACCGGTCCGCGCGAACTCCGCCCAGATCGCCCGGAAGGCCCGCCCGCGCCGCTCGACCTCGGGCCAGTCCCGCTGCGGCACGAAGCGCGAGCCGGCCCAGGCCTCGCGACCGCCGAGCAGCAGCGGCAGGTCGCTCATGTGCACGGCCCCGGTCGGCTGCACGGTCGCGCCGCGGTGCAGCCGGTACGAGGTCGCCCGACCACCGGCGGCCCGGTGCCGCGCCGCGAACCGACGGACGTCCCGCCCGTAGATGACCTCGGACAGCGGGCGCACGAGCAGCCAGCGCAGCAGCGGTCGCACGGCTCGCACCCGGGCGAGTGATCGCAGCCCGGGGATCAGCGGCACGTACATCGCGGTCTCGTCCGCACCGGAGCCGATCAGGACGTCGACGTCCGGAGCCGCGTCGCGCCAGGCCTGCCCGGTGTCACGCTCGGCGGGGAGCGGCGCGAACCCGTACTGGGTGCCGTAGGGCATGCCTCCGGGCAACCCGAAGGGCGCGGCGGCGCGGCTGCCGAGGGCCTGGCGATCGAGCACCTCGTCGAGCGGGGTGTCCGGGAGCACGGCCCCGACGGCCCGGACCATCGCCCGGTTCATCCGCGCCCGACCCCGCGACAGCCCGAGCGGTGCACTCTGGACGATCACCCGCCGGAAGAGGCCGGCTGCTCCGTCGCTGATCATGAGGTGGGCCGCGGCGTCGCCGCCGGCGGACTGCCCAGCCACGGTGACGAGGTCCGGGTCGCCGCCGAAGGCCGCGATGTTCGCCTGCACCCAGCGCAGCGCCTCGACGAGGTCGAGCAGCCCGAGGTTCGCCGGGACGGTCTCCCCGTCGCCGAGGAACCCGAGCACACCGAGCCGGAACGTCACCGAGACGAACACGACCCGCTGCTCCGTGACGAGGTCGCGCGCGTCGTAGATCGGCAGGTCACCGCCGCCGATGACGTAGGAGCCGCCGTGGATCCAGACGATGACGGGCAGCCGCTCGTCCGGCCGGGCGTCGGCGGGCACCGTGATCGACAGCCGCTGGCAGTGCTCGTCGACGACGAGTCCCTCCACCGGGTGGAGCAGCTGGTCGACGAAGGTCGCCTGCGACTGCGCCGCCACGGGCGACGGGGTGGTCGCCGGGAACGGCTCGGCGAACGCGGGGACCGGCTCCGGGACGGCGAAGCGCTCGGCACGGGCGTAGGGGATGCCGAGGGCCCGGACGACACTCCCGTCCGCGACGCCGGTGATGCGTCCGGCAGGTGGGTCCCAGGTCAGCGAGGCGGCGTCGAGCATCCGTCCACGCTAGCCAGCGTGACCAGTGGACGGCCTGGAGGGACGGTGCGGGCCCGCACCGCGCCTCCCGTCCCGCAGTCCCTCCGTCAGTCGCGGCGCACGACGGGCCGCAACGAGCCGGACGCGGCGAACGCCGCGACGAACAGCACCGCCACCAGCCAGAGCGCGCTCAGCGCGCCGACGTGCTCCGCGATCGCACCGATCACGGGCGGCCCCGCGAAGTTCGCGAAGTACCCGATCGAGGCGACGACGCTGACACGGGCCGCCGGGTTCGGGCCGCTCTGCGCCGCCGCCGACATCCCGAGCGGGAAGCCCATCGAGACGCCGACAGCCCAGAGCACGACGCCCACGAGGGTGAGCCACCAGCTCCCGCCGACGATGAAGAGCACGGCGCCGACGATGCCGAGCGCGGTCGTCCACCGCACGGTCCGCACTCGACCGAGCCGGTCCACGACGGGTCCGGCGAAGACACGGGTGGCCGCCTCGGAGACGGCGAACACCGTGAAGAACAGCGCACCGACGGCCGCGGTCTGCCCGTGCCCGTCGGTGGTGGCGAGGGCGAGCCAGTTGTTCGCCGAGCCCTCACCGAGTTCGACGCCGAGCATGACCACCCCGATGAGGAGCAGTCGGACGTCCGCCCACCCTCGTGCCCACTGCCGGAGTCGCTGCCGGGGTGTGAGCGTCGTGTCGTGTTCCTCGGCACGGGTGCCGTCCGGGATGCCCCGCATCGCGAGCACACCGACCACGAGGATGACGACGGCCTCACCGAGGAGCTGCGCCGACGGGGTGATGCCGAGCCACGCGCAGAGGGCGGCGATCCCGGCGCCGAGGGCCGCGCCTCCCGACCAGGCCGCGTGCATCAGCGGGAGCAGCGTGCGCCCCGCGAGCGCCTCGATCGCCGTGCCCTCGACGTTCGCCATCACGTCCAGCGAGCCGATGCCCGCGCCGGCGACCACGAACCCGACCGCTGCCAGCGGGACGGAGTGGAGCGCGGCTGCCGTCCCGATGACGGCGATCGCGACCGGGACCAGCACGACCACCGCGGTGAGCGCCCGGCGCCCGCCGAGTCGGCGCAGCAGCGGGGCCGCGCTGAGCAGGCCGCCGATGGACCCGATCGTGACGCCGCCGAGCATGAGTCCGATGGTCCCGACGTCCACACCGAGCTCGAGCCGGAGCTCGGGCAGCCGCGGACCCCACGCAGCGAGGCTCACCCCACCGATCGCGAATGCGATGACGATGGCGTTCCGCCACCCGGCGAGCTGTCTGCGGTCCTCGTCGACCCCGAGCTGGTGCATCCGGCTATCGAACCCGCTTGATGGGGATCACCACAAGGGCGCCGAGGAGTGCGACGACACCCGCGGCCCAGCACATGAGGACGTAGTTGTCGGCGTGCGAGCTGCCGATCGACAGGAAGAAGAGCGAGATCGCCGGCGCGAGTGACTGGGGCAGCGCGTTCGCGATGTTGATGACGCCGAGGTCCTTGCCCGGACGGTCGGCGTTCGGGAGCACGTCGACGACGAGTGCGGTGTCGATCGCGGAGTAGATCCCGTAGGCGAAGCCCATGATGACCTCGGCGACGTAGAAGCCGTTCACGGTCTCGGCGTGCGCGAGGACGACGAGGCCCACCGCGAAGAGGGCCGTCGAGCCGCCGACGAACACCTTGCGGCGACCCAGCTTGTCGGACGCCCACCCCGAGAGCGCCGCGCTGACCAGGAGCGCGATCGTGTAGAGCAGCACGCCGAACGCGACGGCCTCGGTGGCCTGCTTCGCGTCCTCGATGCCGATGTGCTCCTGCATGTAGAGCAGCCGGTAGGTCGTGAACATGAACGTCGCGAGGATGATCAGGAAGCGCGACCACCACGCGAACGCGAAGTCCGGGTTCTTGATCGGGTTCGTCCAGAACGACGAGATGAGGTTGAGGAACGTGAACTTCTTGAGCGTGTACGTCGGCAGCTCGTCCCGCGCGACGACCGCGTAGACGGCGACGAGGATGATCGCCAGGATGCCGGGCGCGATGAACAGCACGGGCAGGTTCGCGACGAAGAACACCGACAGGTAGGTGCCGGCGAGCACGGCGAGGTTCTGCGCGAGCGCGATGATGCTCGACGACCGGCCGCGCTGGAGCTGCGGGACGTTGTCGGCGAAGCTCGCCAACAGGGTGGCGAGGGTCGCGTTGGCGGCGAGCTGGGCGAGCAGCCACGCGAGCGTCAGGTTGAGCACGTCGGGTGCGTAGGCGATCCAGGCGAGTGCGATCGCGAAGACGACGACACCGCTCATGAGCCACGGACGACGCCGGCCCCAGCGGGTGCGGGTGCGGTCGGACAGCGCGCCGGCCAGGGGGTTCATGATGAGCGCGCCGAACGCACCGATCGGCAGGACGGAGCCGATGACGTTCGCGGCGTCGTCCCCGACGAGGGCCTGCGCCTTGAGCTGCATGCTCACGTAGACCGGTGCCATGAGCGCGACGAAGAGGCCGAACTGTCCGAGGAACAGCGCGATCTGGTAGCCGATGCCCACCCGCATCGTGCTGACCGGCTGCGTGATGCCCTCTTCGGGGTTCAGCAGTGCCGGGCTGCCGGGTTCGGGTGTGCTCATGACGCCTCCTTGAGTCGATGCTTCGCCGTCCAAAACCGTCTTGCACACGGTTTTGACTGGCTGAGCTTACATCGACAGGTGTCGTTCATGCAGCGGCGTGCGTCGCGGAGCGCAGCAAAAACTACACACCGGGTGGTTTTTGGGGTAGCGTCGTCATCGATCTCGCCGTGGAGCATCGCTCCTCGACGGACTGCGACACCCGGTGCTGCGACACCCGGTGCCGCGACACCCAGTCAGGACCGAAGGAGCCTCACGCAATGCCCACCACCTCTGTGCAGCTGTACTCGCTGCGCGACGCCATCGCGGAAGACCTCGACAAGGCGATCGCCCGTGTCGCCGAGATCGGGTACGAGAACGTCGAGCCCTACGCGTTCGTCGAGCGTGCCGCGGACCTCGAGCGCGCCTTCGCCGCCACCGGCCTCACGGCCCCGTCCGGCCACGTCGCCGTGATCGACGCCGAGGACACCGCCCCGATCTGGGACGCGGCCGAGCGCCTCGGCATCCAGACCGTCATCGACCCGTTCATCCCGACCGACCGCTGGCAGACCGCCGACGACGTCGCGAAGATCGCCGAGCGCGTCAACGTCCTCACCGCCGAGGCAGCCTCGCGCGGCCTCAAGTTCGGCTACCACAACCACCAGTGGGAGTTCACGAACAAGGTCGACGGCCGCACGGTCTACGACCACTTCGTCTCGCAGATCAGCCCGGAGACGGTGCTCGAGCTCGACACCTTCTGGGCGACCGTCGGTGGCGCCGACGCCCCCGCCGTCCTGAAGTCGCTCGGCGGCCGCGTCGTCGCGATCCACGTCAAGGACGGCAAGGTCGACGGCGACATCCTCACCGCGCTGCCGTCGTCCGAGAGCGCACTCGTCGTTCCGGAGGCGCTGCAGCGTGCCTTCGAGAACCAGACCCCCGCCGGTCAGGGCGACGTCGACGTCCCGGCCATCCTCGCCGCGGCGCCGCAGGCCATCCGCGTCGTCGAGTTCGACGCGTACTCCGGCGACGTCTTCGAGGGCATCACCGAGTCCCTCGCCTGGCTGAAGGACAACGACAAGTGACCCGTGTCGGGATCGGCATCATCGGTGCCGGCAACATCTCCACGCAGTACCTGGAGAACCTGACCAAGTTCGCCGACGTCGAGGTCCGGTTCGTCGCCGACGTGCTGCTCGACCGCGCAGCGGCCCAGGCAGCCGAGTACGGGGTCGGCGCGTCCGGCTCGGTCGAGGAGCTCCTCGCCCGCGACGACATCAGCATCGTGATCAACCTGACGATCCCGGCGGCCCACGCCGAGGTCGACCAGCAGATCATCGACGCCGGCAAGCACGTGTGGAGCGAGAAGCCGATCGCGACCGACCACGATTCGGCCGCCGCGGTGCTCGCCTCCGCTGCGTCGAAGGGACTCCGGGTCGCGACCGCGCCGGACACCGTGCTCGGCGCGGGCATCCAGACAGCGCTCCGTGCCATCGCCCGCGGTGACATCGGCGAGCCGCTGACCGCGACGACGCTGTTCCACGTGCCCGGACCCGAGGCGTGGCACCCGAACCCGGACTTCCTGTTCGCCGAGGGCGCCGGTCCCCTGTTCGACATGGGCCCGTACTACGTGACGACCCTCGTGCACGCGTTCGGCACCGCCAGCCGCGTGCAGGCCGTGTCCTCGAAGTCGCTCGACCGTCGCACGATCGCGTCCGGCCCCCGCGCCGGTGAGACGTTCCCGGTCGAGGTCCCCACGCACCACGCCGCGCTGATCGAGTTCGCCGGCGGGCAGTCCGCCCAGTCGACGTTCTCGTTCCAGCACGCGCTGCCGCGCATGGGCTTCGTCGAGATCAACGGCACGCTCGGCACGATCTCGCTGCCGGACCCGAACACGTTCGAGGGCTCGTCGCAGCTCTGGCGCTACGGCCAGGAGGAGCCCGAGACCCTCGAGGCGATCGGCTCCACCTGGGGCCGTGGCACCGGGGTCGTCGAGCTCGCGCGCGCCATCGCCGAGGACCGTCCCGAGCGTGCCTCGGGTGCGGTCGCGCTGCACGTCCTCGACGTGCTGCTCGGCATCCGCGACGCGGCTGCGTCGGGTTCCGCGGTCGACATCACGTCGACGGTGGACCGTGTCCCGCCGCTGCCGGAGGACTTCGATCCGTCGGCTGCGGTGCTCACCGCGTAGGTTCCCGCTCCGCAGGACGGCCGGCTCCGACAGGGGCCGGCCGTTCTGCGTGTTGGGGGCCAGGAGGCGCGGCGCGGCTCCGGTGCGTCGGCTACGACCTGCGGTCGCGAGCCGCTCGCGGAACGCTACGCAAGGCCAGGTCCGCTCGTCGCCATCCCCGTGAGTACAGCGGCGGCGGCGAGCAAGAACCCGATGACCATCACAACCATCGGCCACTTCCGCGGCGGGAACTCGCGCCCAGGACGGAAGTTGATACCGCAGTAGACGACGCCTGCTGCGAACGGCACTGCGCCCACGACGAACATCGCGATCAGCAGGATCTTCATGCCACAGCCCGATCTGTGTCGCAACAGATGTTCATCTGCGGCGGCCTCGGAAGATCGCGAGAGCCCCACCGACCGCAACCAGCGCTACCACGATGACGATCCAGACTTCGAAGGGCATCCCTCCACCCGGGTTCATCCGTCGACCCTACCGGATCACGAGGTCGTCGAGCCGAGCGCGAGTGTCGGTGATCCGGACACCGCTCCTCGTGGCGGACCCGGCTGGTGTCGCCGGTACCCGTGATCTCCGCTGCAGCGTTCCCGATGCCGTCAATGACCCGCATGCTTTATAGCCGCCGTCTGTCCGCATCCTGACTTGATCGTCGCCACACCGTTACCGAAGCGACCCCAAAGGAAACTGCCGCCAGGGCCATCACGAGAAAGATTGGGACGTCAGAACTCCCAATTGAAATCAGGAGCCCAATCAGAATTGCAATTGCTATGGCGGCCAGTACAGCGCTGAAGGCACGCAGGGCGATTTTCTTGGTCATGCGTACTTCACTCCACCGTAAAGCGCGCCTCCGATACCGGGTACCAATGCACTCACCAACCCGGTCTTGATCCCTGTAAAGAAGGCGGATTGCGTGTCTTCGCCGTTTACGTAGGCAGTCTGCGCAGAGCCAATTCCAGACCCGAGGACGCCCCCGACATAAGCTCCCGCGGCACAACCAATTGGGCCCGGAGTGCAGCCAACTGCCCCAACAAAGAGTGTCGTAAGCCCTCCCAAGATTGCTCCCTGCGTGTCAGCGCTGAATCGGCCAACCGGATCGGCCCCGTTGATGGGGTCATCGCCGGCGTATGCGTATCGGTTGGCGTTGGTGGGACTGAGGGGTGCGTCGAGGGTGTCGCGTTGGAGCCAGCCGCCGGTGAGGTTGGACTGCCACCGGTACCCGAACTTCGTCAGCCCGTTATCGGAGCTGGACGAGCGGAGCCCGACCTTGAACCCGTACGGGTTCTGCAGCCACTGCGCGCTGGTGCCGCCCCGAACCGTTTCCGCGCCGTAGGGGTCGTAGCTGACGGTGTAGGCGGTGTTTCCGGTGTCCGCGATCGCTGCTGCGGGGTTCCCGATCCCGTCGATGACCCACATGCTCGTGACAGTGTCGGTGGTTTGCATGTCCATCGGCTGTCCGGTGGTCGGGTCGCTGATCACGGACGCCGTCCCGGTGCCGGCGATGGTGCGGCTGGTGATCACGGGGACGCCGTGCTGGTCGGTGGTGCCATACGTGTAGTCGTACTCCGCGCCCCCGTCCGTGGACTGCTTGAGGAGCTTGTTCATGTCGGCGCCGGCGTACTCGTACCGGGTCGTGACGCCGGTCTTCGTCGACGCCGTCAACTGCTGCGCGTCGTTGTACGTGAACGTCGCACCCGGTGCCGCGGTGAGGTTCCCGACCCCGTCTTACGCGTACCCGGCCGAGGTGATCTGCCCGACCGCGTTGTACGTCAACGTCTGCGAGCTCGTGCTGTCACCGGTCTGCTTCGCGGTGAGCCGGTTCCCCGCCGCGTCGTACGTGTACGCCCACGTCGTGTTCGTCGCGCCTCCGGCCTGCGCAGCCTTGGTGAGGCGGCTGTTCGAGTCGTACGTGTACGACGTCGTCTTCTGCCCGGCGCCGGGCGCCTCAAGCAGCTTGCTCCGGCTGTGCTCGCCCGCCGTCCAGAGCGACCTCCCTCCTCTGTCCGCCTCGACAGAGTCGCAACGCGGGCAGCCAACCCCATCGAAACGGAAGCAGGGACACGATGTCCCTCAAGCATCAGTCCACGACGGGCACGAAGAAAGTAACGGGGGTCGATGCTAACCCTGCCGAGGTGGTTGATGGTGAAGAATAACAGCAGTCACGATTAGCCCGATCACGATCATCTCGAACAGGAAAAACCAGTTCTTGAATTCGGGGCTAGAAATAACGCCACTATCGCACCAATGCCCACAATGGTAGCGCTCGCGAGCAAGAAAGTCGAGGCCCTCACGGGACAAAGCTGCCTACGACACTGTCGAAAACGGAGGACGCGGGGCCGAACCTATGCGGGGCGACTTGACGCGCCACGCTTCCAGTCGTCAAACGTTGAGATTATCTCTCGCTTCATCCGACCGTCCGGGGTTCTGTCGTCTGGGGTGGAGTAGCCTAGCGCGAGCGCTATTATCGCCTTTTTCCGACGACCCGCCTGAAGGTAGATTAGTTTTGCGCCATCCTCAATGCCGACGGCATTGCGATAGTTTACCCGCTTCTGAGAAAAGAAGCCTGTGATGATCATCTCTGTCGGGAAGAAGGTCACTTTGAGTGACAATATTCGCCACCAAAGAGCAGCAGATACGCCTACGAGCAACATCGCTCGGATGTCGAAGAAGCTCACGACGGCAGCGAACAGTAATAAGGAACCGAAAATTATCGAAATGGCAATTCGCACTTTCAGCGAGAAGCCAATTTTTACCGGATTCACTTGTTTTTTCGACTAGATGCCGCTGCGTACACGATCGCTGCAACGATAATAGGGACCATGACCCATGGTAGCCATGGCAACACTGATGCGCCCATCGATTACTCTTCCCTTTGTTAGCTAACTGCGGCGCTTTGCGCCATCTCAATCCCGCCGTAAATACCTGAGGCTACGGTGCTCGCTGTCCTCCCGACGTTGAGCACAGCCGGGCTTGCGACAACACCGAACCCCAGCGATGCCGTACCGAGGACGGCTGCCCCAGCTACCTCGCTTGCCGACCCACCGTTCTCCGCAATTGACCAGGTATTCGCGACCGAACTCAAGCCGCCGAGGATGAGACCAGCCGGACCCCCGACCCCGGTGGCGGTTGCCGCAAGACCGCCAATCGCGAGTGCCGTACTTGCGATGCCCAGCGCGTTCCCGAACGTGCTTCGACCGGTTGGGTCGCTGCTGTTGATAGGGTCGTCGCCGGCATACGCGTATCGGTTGGCGTTGGTGGGGCTGAGGGGTGCGTCGAGGGTGTCGCGCTGGATCCATCCGCCGGTCGCGGTGGTCTGCCACCGGTACCCGAACTTCGTAAGCCCGTTGTCGGTGCTGGACGAGCGGAGCCCGGCCTTGAACCCGTACGGGTTCTGCTGCCACTGAGCGCTCGAGCCGCCGTTGACGGTCTCCGCCCCGTAAGGGTCGTAGGAAACCGTGTAAGCAGTGTTGCCGGTGTCGGCGATCGCTGCCGCCGGGTTCCCGATGCCGTCGATGACCCACATGCTCGTGACACCGTCGGTGGTTTGCAGGTCCATCGGCTGCCCTGTCGTCGGGTCGCTGATCACCGACGCCGTGCCTGTGCCGGCGACGGTGCGGGATGTGATGCCCTTGCCATATGTGTAGTCGTACTCCGCTCCCCCGTCCGTGGACTGCTTGAGGAGCTTGGTCATGTCGGCACCGGCGTACTCGTACCGGGTCGTGACACCGTTCTTCGTCGATGCGGTCAGCTGCTGCGCATCGTTGTACGTGAAGGTCTCACCCGGTGCTGCGGTGAGGTTCCCGACCCCGTCGTACGCGTACCCGGCCGAGGTGATCTGCCCGACCGCGTTGTACGTCAACGTCTGCGAGCTCGTGCTGTCACCGGTCTGCTTCGCGGTGAGCCGGTTCCCCGCCGCGTCGTACGTGTACGCCCACGTCGTGTTCGTCGCGCCTCCGGCCTGCGCAGCCTTGGTGAGGCGGCTGTTCGAGTCGTACGTGTACGACGTCGTCTTCTGCCCGCTGCCGGGCAGGTCGTTGCGGGACCACTGCAGCTTGTCGCGGTCGTTGGCCTTGTCCGCTGCGCAGTCGCTGCTGGTGGCGGCGCCAGCGATGTAGCAGTAGAGGGTGTTCACGACCGGGGTGGCGTCGTTGTCGCCGGCCCAGGCGCGGACACGGGTGACCGTGCCGGAGGAGTCGTAGTCGATGTGCTGATGGCCCTGCCACGACGCCGGCTTCACACCAGGCGTTGCGGCGCTCGATGCGCCGAGCCAGGTGTCGGTGCGGCGGCCGTGGTCATCGGTGAGGTAGATCTGCTTCGCCGTTCCGGCATCGGTCGGGTACGTGGTCGCGGTGAGCACGTTCGACGGGTCGTAGCTGTGCGTGACGTCACCGTGCTGGTCGGTGACGCGGACCGTGTTTCCCGCGAGGTCGTACCCGTAGGACACGGTTCCGCCGCCGGCGGTGTTGACCGTGGAGATGAGCCGGTTGCGTTGGTCGAACGTGTTCGTGATGGTCCCGGTCGCGGACTGCTGGGTGAGCTGGTTGCCGTTGCCGTCGTACGTGTTCGTCACCGTCAGAGCACTGTCGGCGAACGTGGTCGTCAGGAGCCGGTCGTCGTTGTCGTACGTGTACGACGTGGCACCGCCGCCACCGTCGGTGTGGGACGAGACGCGGCCGAACGCGTCGTAGGCGTACTTCTGCTGCCCGACCGTGTTCGCCGGCGCGTCGATTGTGAACAGCTGGTTGTACTGGTCGTAGCCGTACGTCGTCTTGACCGTGTTGCCCGGAGCGGTAGCGGACTTCACCGCACCCCAGGCGTACTTGTCGACGTCCTTCTTGTTGTACTCGAGCTTCGCCTCGGCAGCTTCCGGACCCGTGCCGGTGCCGGTCGAGGTCTGGTTCCCCGGACCGTCGTAGGTGAACGAGGTGGTGTTGCTCGAGGAGTCCGTGGTGGAGGACGGGAGGTACTTCGCCGACGCGCCGGATGCGTCGTACGCGGCATTCGACTTCGAGCCGGAGCTGCTCGAGGTCTGTGTGAGCGACTGGCTCTGGTTCTTGCCGTACTCGTTCGACGACGTCGATGCCGGCAGCTCGCCCGACCCATCAGCCTTCCCGACGGTCGAGGTGGCTGTGCCGTTGTTCGCCGAGTTGTACGTCTTGGACCGTTCACGCCCCGCCGCGTCGACAGCCTTCGTAACGAGGTCCCCGGCGTTCAGCGTGTACGTGGTGTGGTCCGCGGTCGCGACGGGCTGCGACTGGTTCGAGCGGGGGTCGGCGACCTGGGTAGTGTCACCGTCCGTGTACGCGAAGCGGGTCACCGCGGTCCCCGGGGACCCGGCGGTGGTGTTCGCCTGCGACACCTTCGTGACCCGCTTGGTGGAGTCGTACGTGAACGAGGTCACCCCGCCGGTCGGTGCGGTGATCGAGGTGAGGTCCCCGCTCGTGTACCCGAACGTGGTCGTCGCACCGGTCGCGTCCGTGTACGTCGTGATGTCACCCGCGGCGTTCTTCGTCCACGAAACGCTCCGCGACGACGAGCCGGACGTCTGCGTGAACGTCGTCTTCCCGTTCGCGTACGACACGTTCGCCGTCTTCGCGCCATCGGTGCCGGCAGTGGAGACCAGGGTGCCGAGCGAGAACTTGTCCGCCGCCACGTTGAAGCTGACCTGGTTGCCGTTGCGGTCGTTGACCGACTTGGGCTGGCCGCCGAGGGTGAAGTGGATGACCTGGTTCGTCGTCCACGACGTCAGCGTGTACTCCCGCGTGTCCGCGTTCGCGACCCGCGCCAACGTCATCTGCAGGCCTGGCGGGGACGTGAACGCACCAGCGGTCCCGGTGGGCTTGAACTGCCACGCCGTCCCGACCGCGTCCGTGTAGACCACACCCGCAGCGTTCGCCGACAGGTCCCCGGCACCAGCGAGGGCGTACTGCCACCGGTTCGCTTCCATCGTGTTGCTGTTCGCCGTCGTCGTCGACCGCGAGTTGTACGCAGCACCGATCGTCGTGCTCTGCGTCACACCCGGCAGGGTCAGCGCACTCGTGGTGACGAGCAGGTTGCCCGTGCCGACGTCGACGCTCGCGTTGGTCTGGTCCGAGATCGGGAACGGCAACGTCGTCGCGGACGTCCGCTGCCCGGTGACGTTCGTCGACACGGGTCCGCCCGGCAGCCAGTTGTAGGTGCCCTGCAGGTCGAGCACGAAGTCCGTGGTCCCCGAGGAAACGTTCTGGATCCGCACCTTCCCGTTCGACCCCACGGGCAGGATCGCCGTCGTCGTCCGGATCGACGACGTCGGCGCGTACCCGATGACCGCCCCGGTGGGCTCGGAGGAACCGTCCGCCCATGCCTTCGCGTACCCGCCGGTCGTGCCCGAGTGGATCGCCGTGACCGTCACCGCGACCGCCGACAGGCCACCCTCGACCGTCCCGATGCCAGCAACTCCCGCGACCTGCACCGCGACCGACGCATTCGCCCCGACGCTCGAGGACGTGCGGGTGTCGACGATTCGGCCCGTTCCCGGAGTGAACCCGCCACCCGGATTGCTGGGGACGAAGTACCCCTGCACGTCGACCTGGATCTGCACCGTGCCACCGTCGGGAGCGTTGTCGATCGTGATCTTCCCATCGGAGCCGACAGCGACCTGCGCGCTCATCGCCGTGGTCAGCTTCGTCGACGGGTAGTTCAACGACCCCGTGCTCTTCGGCCCATCGGACGGCGACGGACGCACCCACCCGGCCCCACCGCCGGTGTTCTGCACCACGACACTGACCGCGACCGCGGCCGCGTTCGTCGGAACGCCACCCTTGCCGGTGACCTGGAACGTGATGCCGTCCCCACCCGACAGGGCACCCTGCCGCACGTTCGTGCCGTCCGCCGTGTTCGCGATCCGGGTCCCGGACAGCGGAACGAACCCGCCAGCGCCGACACCGTTCGCCGTGGACGTGTAGTAGCCGGTCACGTCCAGGATCACCCGCGACTGCGCAGTCGTCGTGTCGATCCGGATGGATCCGTCGTCCCCGACCGCGAGCAACGACGTGTTCGACGTGTTCCCCGCCACTCCGCTGCCGTAGATCATCAGCAGCGTCGGCCCGTCGCTCGACTCCGCTCGACCCTTCAGCTGCCCGGTGCCGTTCGCGTCCGCGACCGTCGCCAGCACACTGATCGCGCCGACACCGTCAGCGGGGATCCCCTTCACCCCGGCGACCGGCACCGTCGTCGACGACCCGGCAGGCGTGGCGCCGTCGAAGATCCTGGCGTTGGTCGGCAACGGCACGAACTGCCCACCCGTACCCGTCGCGACCGCCTGCGCCGGAGCAGGTGGCGAGACCACCGCCAACAACGACCCCAGCAGCGCCACCAACGTGACGACGGCCAGCACGACCCAACGAGAACGAACAGACAACGGCGACGTCGCGAACACGCGCAGAACCCCTCAACAGGTCACCACCAGCGAATCCGCCCCCATGACGGCACTGTGCAACCACACAGCACGCTACGGAGCATCCCTCACCACTGCTCCCCCGCTACAGGGGGTAGAAAGTTCCGCGCCCGAACCGATACGGCTCCGGTCCTACCGGATCACGAGGTCGTCAAGCCGAGCGCGAGTGTCGGTGATCCGGACACCGCTCCTCGTGGCGGACCCGTTGAAGCTGTCCGCGCTGGAGTACACGGCGGGACCGTCGACGTAGACCTTGATCTTCGCGCCGTCGGCCCTGACCCGCACGGTCGACCCCGGCTTGACCTCGCGGCTCAGTGCCTTACCGATCTGGATGAACCGCCCGTTGACCCGCTTGTAGACCTTCGCGTTGCCCTTGCCCGACCCGTGGACGTCGAGCACGAAGTAGTCCTTGGCGCTGCTCAGTCGCCACACCGGCCCCGCACCCTTCGAGGAGATCGCCGTCATGGTGAGGCTGATGTCGACCGCAGCCTTCTTCGTGTCGACGGTGGCCGCGGATTCACGAACGGCCCCGCTGCTGGCTCGGTAGGCACGGCCAGCAGAGATGCCGTACTTCACTCCGCCGACCGTGGAGTAGGACCGGCCGTGCAGGTCCTTGCCGAGTCCGGTGATCATGTCGGGCCGGTTGAACGAGTCGTAGCGAACCGCCGGTGCCGGCGTCAGGACGTTCTGCCCCTCACGGAGCCGCACCCCGCTCAGTGCTGAGGTGATCGTCTCCGTGATGTGCGCCTGCCCGACGTCGTTCGGGTGCTGCCCGTCGGGCCCGATCATCGTCGCCTTGTTCCATCCGGTGAAGGCATCGGCGATGATGACCGATCCGTCCTTCGGGTACGCCGCGACGACGCTGCGGAGGTAGCGGTTGTACCGGACGACGTCAGCGTCGGTCGGGGGTGACGGGTACCACGCGTAGCCCTTCGTCGTCGACGGGGTGTCGAGCACGATGACGATCGTGGGTGGGAACGGCCCGGTTCCCCGCACCCAGTCGATGAAGCCCCGGACGTTCGCCTTGAACGTGGCCTCGGGCACGTGGCGGCCGACGTCGTTCTGGTTCCCGAGGTACGAGACGACCCCGTAGTCGCCGCGGTTCCACGTCGAGCGCGCGCGGTCGAGGATCTGCGCCGTCGAGGCCCCGCTGATGGTCTCGTTCGACCAGAGCGTCGGATCCGCGCCGAGGCTCGTGCGGACCATGGACGGGTACATCCGGCTCGGCACCGAATCGGAACCGAGTTGCACCTGTCCGAACGAGTGACCGTACGCGGCGTACCGCACACCACGCAGCGCGTCGTTGCCGGGCGACGGAGCGGCCTGCACACCGCCCGGTAGGAGCGCACCGATGACCGCGAGGACGGCAGTGGCCGCCGTGATCACGGCAGAGCGGTGGCCACGGGTCGTGCGCATGTTCGTCCCCCTCCGGACGCCCCATGCGCCGCGACAGATACGGGCGCATCGATCGCACCCCCGCCTACGCTAGGGCAGAAACAAGCTCACCTTCTGCTCCCCGTTCGCGTGACAGGCAGAGGAACGGGGCAACGCATCGCCTAGAGATGACGACCGGACCGGACCGTTCGGTCGGGCGAGCGCTACCGGTCGCGAGCTGCGAGCCACTCATCGAACGTCGGGCCGACCACCTCGACGTCTCCCGCGGGCAGGAGCGCCCCGTCCCGGAACGCCCGGCCCGTCCGGCCCGGGATCGGCATCGGGACGGGCACCACGCCCGGATGCGGCAGCGCCGTCGTCATCGCCCACAGGGACGTCGTCTCGGGCCCGGCGACCTCCACGACCGGCGCGGACCGCCGGCCCGTCGCGACCTCGGCCACCACCGTCGCCACCGCTTCGAGCGACACCGGAGCGATGGTCATCCGCGGCACGAGCGCGATCGGCCCGACGCGCAACCGCTCGAGGTTCTGCGCGGCGAACTCGAACCACTGGGCCGAACGGACGATCGTGGCGCCCCGGCCCGCCGCCCCCGCTGCCCGCTCCTGTGCGGTCTTGCCGGCGAAGTACCCGTAGCCCTGCACCTCGGACCTGGTGCAGTTGAGGATGGACAGCAGCACGTGTCGCGCCCCGGACCGTTCGGCCGCCGCACCGACCACCGCCGTCGAGCGCGTGAAGAAGTCCGTCGCACGCCGCCGACTCGTCGTGAACCGTCCGGTCGCCTCGACGATGACCTGCGGCCGGACCGACGCCAGCCGATCGACCGCGTCGTCCGCGAGTACGTCGAACCCCGAGGACCGGGACAACCTCGTGACCGAGCAGCCGTGTGCCCCCAGCGCTGCCTCGATCGCGACTCCGGAGATCCCGCCTCCGACCACTGCAACCCGCATCCTGCCCCCTTCGGCTCTACATCCGTAGAGAACACTACGATGGTAGAGGCGAGAGGGGAAGAGCATGGGGCGACGCGAGGACCTGGCGGACGCGGGAGTACGGCTCACTGCTCGCGGTGGGGTCCGAGCCCTGACGCACCGGGCAGTCGACACCGAGGCCGGCGTGCCTGCCGGATCGACCTCGTACTACGCGTCGACGCGGCGCGAACTGACCGCGCTCGTCGTCGCGCGCATCACGGAGCAGCTGTCGACGGAGCTGGGCGCGTTGCGTCTCCCCGAGCCACTCGACGACGCGACGGTCGTCGAGGTCGCCGCCACGTTCCTCCAGGGCCTCGCAGGGCGGGCGGAGGCGCAAGCCGCTCGCCTGGCCCTCCTCCTGGAGCTCCGGGACGACGAAGCGCTCCGCGCACCCCTCACCGGCGCCGACCCGGTGCGCGCCGCGCTGCTCGCCACGGCGGAGGACCTGCTCGACCGCGTCGGCGTCGACGACCCTTGGCGATCCGCGGTCGACCTCGTCGGACTCGTCGATGCACTGCTCCTCTACCGCGTCGCGGGGGTCGCGCCCGTGGACGACCGAGCGGTGCTCGGCGCGTACGTCGCAGGGCTGCCGCGCAACTGAACGCGCCCTCACCCACTCGCAGCTGCACCGGGCGATCGGCGGGTCTACCCCCTGCCAGGATGAGCGCCGTGGGGAGACGTCGGCTCGTGCTCGGAGGGGTGGTCGCCGCCGTGCTCGTGGCGGCCGGCACGGCGACGGTGCTGTCGGTGACGCACGCGCAGACCGTGGCCGCGCGACTCCCGCCCGCGAGCGCGTCCTCCGAACAGGTCCTCCGCGTCTACCTCCGGGCCGCGAAGGCACACGACTGTGCTGTCACCGAGGCCCTCACCGACGACAGCGGCGGTCCGGACGCGGCCTGGTGCGGCGGACGCACCCCGTCCTCGTGGTTCGACGACCACCCCGACCTGCTCGGCTACCGGCACATCGGGGCGGTCTCGCGACTGAGCGCGAAGGAGACGGGCCGATCCGCGGAGGAGTGCATCCCGGTCGACGTCACCGAGACGAACATGACGGGCGCCGAACCCGGCGTGCTCCCCGGGTGGCAGTTCTGCTTCCGCCACACGCCGGCCGGCTGGCGGCTGACCGACGAGGGCTACGGCTGACCCGATACCGTCGCCGGTTCCCGAGAGCCTCAGTCGGGGCGGACCGGTCCCGCCGCGAGATCGCCCACCACGGTCGTCCACGGTCGCGCGGTCCACGACGTCACGAGTCCCCCGGTCACGTACGGGTCCGTCGCCGCGAACGCCCGCGCACGCCCGAGCGCGTCGTCGCCGACGAAGACGATCAGCGCGGTGAACGGTCCGGCGCCCTCGCCGACCGCACCGCCGAGGAGCAGCTCGCCGCGCTCCGCCGCAGCCCAGGCCGCCCGGAGGTGCTGCTGGCGGAACGCGTCTCGGCGCTCGAGGTAGTCGTCGACGTAGGTGTACTCGAGTACGGCGTGCATGGTCCTGCTCCGATCCGGTCGTGCGCGGGACCCACGGCCCCGCTGACACGAGTGTGGCAGGACCAGCGGGTCCGGTCAGCCCGCCGGCGGCACGATCTGCTCGAGCAACCGCAGCACCCGCTCGCCGTCGACCGCGTCGGGGTCGAGCAGCCACTGCACCTGCAGTCCGTCCGACGCCGCGATGCTCAGGGACGCCAGGTCGACGGGGTCCAGGTCGGCCCGGATCCGCCCGGACGCCTGGTCCGCCTCGATCAACTCCGCCAGGTCCGCCCGCAGCCGGGTGAACCGTTCCCGCATGAACTCCCGCGTGGCGGGGTGCCCCTCCTGCACGGCATCGGCCGCCAGGGTCGTGTACAGCTGCACCAGCCCCGGGACCGCGCGATTCCGCGAGGCGCTCTCCCGCATGTCCCCGATCGCGGACTTCATCCGGTCCGGCGCCCCCTGCTCGCGGACCTCGTGCTCGCGGTAGACCGCGAGCAGCAGTTCGTCGCGGCTCGGGAAGTAGTGCCGCAGCGCCGCGTGGGTGATCCCGAGGGCGTCGGCGACGGATCGCAGCGACGACGCGTCGACACCCTGCTCGGCGACCATGCGGATCGTCTCATCGAGGATCTGCGTCCGTCGTTCGGCACCCTTGCGGTAACCGCGTCGCGGCAGGGCCGCGTCGTCGTCGGCAGGGTGCGTCATGCGCCCAACTTACCGCTGGAAGGTTTTTTCCGGGAGGCGCGGCTCGGCGCCGTCACGGACCGCCCGGTTCAGGAGTCGTACGGCTCCGCCTCGCCGTCCGGGTCGACCGTGTACTCGTCGACGGGAGCTGGCGCGCCACCGACGAGGGCCTCGGTGATCTGGACGAGGCAGCGGGCGAGGACGTCGTTCTCCTCGGAGGACAGGTGGTCCATCACCTCGACCACGGCTTCGTGGAAGCGTGCGTAGGACGCGTCGATCTTCTTCGCCGCCTGCACCGTGGGCTCGAGCACCTGTGCCCGACGGTCGGTGGGGTGCGGGGCGCGGACGAGGTCGCCCTTCTCGACGAGCCCGTCGACGATCTTCGTCACCGACGCGTTCGAGACGTTGAGCATGACGGCGAGGTCCTTGGGCCCCATCGCCCGGCCGTCCCGGTGCGCCTGGAGCATGTACCGGACGGCGAGGAACTCGTTCTTGGTGAGACCGCTCTCCGACCGCGCCTGTTCGAGCTGCTGCTCCTCGGCGTGCTGCAGGCGGAGGAGCGCGTCCACGGCGCCCTTCGCGGCACGCGACCGGGGTTCCCGGGCGTAGAGGTGCATGTGCTCGCGGCGGACGACGGTCAACGGCATCTGGTCGGGTGTGCTCTCTGCCTGGTGCGGATCGGGGTGCGGGGCCTAGGCCGCCGGGACCGAGAAGAAGTCGGCGTAGGACGGTTCGGAGCGACCGGACAGGAGCGACGGGTCCTGGATGCGGCGCTCGACGTAGGCGTCGATGATCGCGGGGTCGGTCAGACCGACGCGCGTGTGGGTGCCGCCGAGCCGAGCCTGTCGCGGCATCCCGGTGTACGTGCTGTGCATTGCGATACCGCCCCTCGTCGTCGTTGCTGTCCCCATCGGACGCCCGAAGTCTTTCACAACGTGAACGATCAGCAAAACGAACAATTCGTGTTCTGTACGGTTCACGCACTGAACAGTCAGCCCAGCCGAACTACATCGCTGTCATTCACCGTCGCCGCGGATCCCCGGCTCCGAGCGGATTCCGAGCGTTCTTTTGGCACTCGCCAGGCTTGAGTGCTAAAACATGTCGCAGTTGAGTCGAGGGGACTCAACACCAGACACGAAGGAGTTGACACCGATGACGATGAACTTCGATCCGTTCCGCGAGCTGGACCGTCTCGCCGGCTCCCTCCTCGGCACCGCGGGCCCCCGCTCGATGCCGATGGACCTCTACCGCACGGGTGACCACTACGTCCTCGACGTCGACCTGCCCGGCATCGACCCGGGTTCCGTCGACATCGACGTGGACGGCTCGGTCCTGACCATCCGCGCCGAGCGCACCCTCGGCGCTCCCGAGGGCTCGCAGTGGCTCACCCGAGAGCGCCAGCCGGGCACGTACGTCCGTCAGCTGACGCTCGGCGACGGGCTCGACGCCGAGCGCATCACGGCCGGCTACGACAACGGCGTCCTGAGCGTCACGATCCCCGTGAAGGAGTCGGCGAAGCCCCGCAAGATCGCCGTCATCACGGGCGGTGGCCGCGAGCAGCTCGCCGTCGGCAGCGGGGAGTAGGAGCGGCAGCCGTGTTCGACCTCGTCAACGCCCTGGTCGCGATCGCCGCCGTGACGGTCGCGCTCGCGCTGTCCAGCCTCGACCGACGGACCGCGGTCCTGCTCGGGGCGACGGGCGGCCTCGCGGGGAACTTCCTGACGTGGTTGGCCGTCCCGTCGCTCTGGGACCGGTGGGCCGTGGTGCCGTGGGTCGCCGCCGTCGCCGGCACCGTCCTGCTCATCGCGGGCTGGAGCGCCGTCCGGGCGTACTCGGGCCTGTTCGAGCCGCCGCGTGCGGACGATCCGGACACCAGCGCGCTCCTGACGGTCGGCGGGAGCGGCCGCAGCAGCTGATCGAACCGACGACGCCTCGGGCTCGGTGCACGACGTGTGCCGAGCCCGAGGCGTTCCGGGCGTAGCGTGACGGCGTGGACCTCGAACTGCAGAACCGTGTCGCGCTCGTCGTCGGAGGGAAGGGGTACATCGGCGCCGCCGTCGCCGATCGACTCCGGGCCGAGGGGGCGACCGTCGTCGTGGCCTCCCGCAGCGCCGGCGACTCCCCCGACAGCGTCGCGATCGACACCGCCGACCAGGCCTCCGTCGACGCCGGCGTCGCGCGGGTGCTCGAGCAGCACGGCCGCATCGACGCGCTCGTCGTGACCGCGGCCCCGAGTGCCGGCACCCTCGACCCGGCGAAGAAGTCCGACCCCGAGCAGGTCCTCACCGCGATCGACGGTAAGGCACTCGGATTCCTCCGCGTCGCCAACGCGGTGCTGCCGGCCCAGCGTGAGGCCGGGTTCGGACGCGTCGTCGTGATCAGCGGACAGAACGCCTACCTGTCGGGCAACATCACCGCGTCGCTCCGCAACACCGCGGTGAGCGTCATCGCGAAGAACCTCGCCGACGAGGCCGCCGGCTCCGGCGTCACGGTGAACGTCGTCAACCCGGGGCTGGTGACGGACACCCCCAGCACCGAGGTCCGCCCCGGTGGCCCCGGCGACTCCAGCCCGCAGCAGATCGCCGACCTCGTCGCGTTCCTCGCGTCGCCGCTGTCGGTGGTGTCCGGTGAGTCGATCTCGATCGCCCACCGCGTGCTGGGCCAGATCACCATCTGACCGACGGGCGGGTCCGGCAGATCGGTACGACCTGCGGGCCAGGAGGCGCGGTGCGGGCCCGACCCGCGCCTCCTGGCCGCCACCCGGTCGCGTCGCGACGGACCAGACGCCTTCATCCGTGCGGATGAACGCGTTCACCCGTGCGCCCGATGCCCGGCGCGCCCCGCTCGGCGAGGCTCGGAGCATGGAGTCCTCGACGAAGCACACGATCGCCACCCTGCTGGTCTGCGCCGCGATCGTCACGGTCACGGCCACCGCCCTCATCGCGATGTCGCCGGTCCCGTGACCGGCGGACGACGCCCCCGTGCGATGATCGTGCCGTGACGGAACGGCGCACGTTCATCCGGCCGCTCGCCACCCGCTCGATCATCATCGACGTGGCCTGGGCGGTCTTCGCGGCGTTCGTCTTCCTGCTCCCGATCGACCTCGAGCTCGAACACGCGAGCTTCTTCGCGGTCCTCGCCGCGGCCGGGGCGATCGCGCTCCGACGGGTCTCGCCGTCCGCGGCGATGACCATGGTCGTCGTCCTCGGCATCGTCCAGGTCGGCGGCGGCGAGCGGCCGTCGCTCGTCGACATCGCCATCTTCGTGGTCATCGGCACGGCGGCGGTCGTCGGCACGCGCGGTGAGGTCATCGTGTCGGGCCTACTGGCGTTCGTGGCCGGCATCAGCGCGACGCTCTACCTCGCACTCACCGGTTTCCGGTTCCTCGTCCTCATCAACGGCCCGCGCGACCAGGCGTTCCTGGCGATGGCCGCTCCGGTGACGGCGCTCCTCGGGGTCTGGGCGGGCGGGGTCGCCGTCCGGGCCTTCCGTTCGCGGGACCGCGAGTCCGAACGCCGGGCGGACGCCGAGGCCGCTGCGTCCCGAGCCGAGGCCGTCGCCACCGAGGCCGAGGCCACCGCCACCCGGGCCATCGACGTCGCCGAGTCCGAGCGGATCCGTGCGGACATCGCCCGCGACGTGCACGACGTGGTCGGCCACTCCCTCGCCGTGATCATCGCGCAGGCCGACTCGGTGCCGTTCCTCGCCGACGAGGCCCGCATCCGCGAGGTGAGCGCCACGATCGCGAGCACTGCCCGGAGCTCCCTCGTCGAGGTCCGGCAGGTGCTCGGGCACATCGACGGCTCCGGCGCCTCGACCGACCCGGGGTCGCTCGAGGAGATCGTGCAGGGCATCCGCGAGGCCGGGGTCGACGTCGACCAGGCCGTCCGCGGGGTCCCGGTCGTGCTCGGGCCGGAGAGCGGGACCGCCGCCCGCCGGGTGCTGCAGGAGATGCTCACGAACGCGCTCCGACACGGTGCCCCCGGGATGCCGGTGACGGTGCGGGAGACGTGGCGGTCGGCCGACCTGGTGCTCGAGGTCGAGAACCTCGTCCCGACCGCCGGCGCCGTCGGAACGGCCACGCCCCGCGCCGGCACCGTCGGAACCGGCCCGGTCGCCGTCCCGCCGGTGAGCACCCGCGGGTCCGGCCGTGGCCTCGCCGGCATGCAGTCCCGGCTCACCGCACTCGGCGGGTCCTTCGACGCCGCCGTCCTCGACGACGTGTTCGCCGCACGTGCCCGCATCCCGTTCGACGTCCTTGGGGGGACCAACCGATGACCGATCCGATCCGCATCCTGCTCACCGACGACCAGGCACTGTTCCGAGCCGGCCTCCGCGTCGTGCTCGACGCCCAGGACGACATGGTCGTCGTCGGCGAGGCGTCCGACGGTGCCGAGGCCCTGGCGCGCATCCCCGAGCTGCGACCGGACGTGATGCTCCTCGACATGCGGATGTCGGGCATGGACGGGGTCGAGACCGTCCGGCAGCTGTTCTCCGGCGCGGTCGAGGGGCCGCTCCCCCGCGTGGTCGTGCTGACGACGTTCGGCCTCGACCCCGCTGCCGCCACCGCGATCCGCCTCGGTGCGAGCGGGTTCCTGCTGAAGGACACCACGCCGCCGTTCCTGTTCGCGGCCGTCCGGGCGGTGCACGAGGGGAGCTCGGTGATCGCGCCGAACGACCTCTCCCAGCTGTTCGGCGCCGACGTCGAGCACGCGCCGGCTCCGCAGCCCGAGGCGTTCCAGTCGCTGACGGACCGGGAGCGCATCGTGTTCGGCTGGGCCTCGCGCGGGTTGTCGAACGCGGAGATCGCGGCGAAGGAGTTCGTCACGGAGTCCACGGTGAAGACGCAGATCTCGAGCATCCTCGGGAAGCTCGCGCTGCGGGACCGGGTGCAGCTCGTGGTCTACGCGCACGACCACGGGCTGGCGGGCGCTCGCGACGCCTGAGCGGCAGGACGGCTCAGCGCCCGTCGAGCGCCGCCACCTCGTCGAGGATCGTGGCGATCGCCGCCGGGTCGTGCGCGAACCGCCCCAGGAACAGACCGCCGATCCGCCCCTGCCCGCGGGTGAGCAGCCCCGGCCCGGCACTGCCGCCGTAGATCACGACCGACCCGGCGAGTTCCGGCCGCATGGCCAGGTGCTCCTCGATCCCCGCGAGCACCCCCACGACGTGCTCGTCGGGCGCCGGTGCCGGGGCGCCGATGGCCCACACCGGCTCGTACGCCACGACGAGCGGCCCCGCCAGTCCGTCCGCGACCGCCGTCGAGACGGCCAGGTCGAGCTGCGCGGTCACCTCGGCGACGGTCTCCGCTCGGGAGGCGCGACTCGCCTCCCCGACGCAGACCAGCGGCCGCAGGTGGTTGCGGTACGCGGCGTGCACCTTCCCCGCGACCTCGCCGTCCGTCTCGTGGAACAGGGAGCGCCGTTCGGCGTGGCCGATCTCGACGAGGTCGACGCCGATCTCGCGCAGCTCCGCACCGGTGACCTCGCCGGTGTACGCCCCCGCGTCGGCCCACGACAGGTCCTGGGCGCCGAGCAGCACGGGAGCACCGGCGTCGGTCAGGATGCGGCGGACCGGGACGAGCGCCGGGAACGTCGGCACCACGAAGAGCGACGCAGCACCGGACGTCACCGCGGGGTGCCGCCGGGCGACGTCAGCGACCTCGGCCGCCCACGACAGCGTCCGGGCGTGCGAGAAGTACGTCTTGAGCGACACCCCGATGGTGATCACGGCGCGACGGCCTCCACGATCAGCGCGAAGGACACCGCTCCCGGGTCGACCGTCCCGACGGCGTGCTCGGCGTGGGTCCTCGCCCGGCCCTTCCTCGGCAGCAGCTCGGCGGTGCCCTGCGCAGCGTCCTGCGCGGCGGACACCGCCGTACGCCAGGCATCAGGGAGCGCGGCACCGTCGTCGACGCGCGAACGGAGGGCCTCGCGGAACGGGACGAGCGCGTCCACCATCGTCTTGTCCCCGGGCACCGCGCCGAAAGCGAGGACCGCCTCGGTCGCCGCGCCGACGGCCTCGACGACGTCCGCACCCGTCGGACGCGAGTCGTCCCCGAGGACGCGACCCAGTGCCTCCAGGGCCGCGCCCCAGATCGCACCGGACGTTCCACCGGCCTTGTCGGACCAGGCGTCGCCGGCGATCCGCAGCACACTGCCCGCACCGGCTCCACGCTCGACGGCGTCGGACGCGGCCTCGGCGGCGGCGTGCGATCCCCGCTGCATGCCGATGCCGTGGTCCCCGTCGCCGGCCACCGCGTCGATGCGGCCGAGTTCGTCGGCGTGCTCGTCGATGACCGAGCGGACCGCGGCGAAGCCGGCGGCGACCTGGACGGCGACGGCCCGGGAGTCCTCGCTGGCCGGGCCGACCTCGTCGGGTGCCGCGTCGTCCGCCACCACGGACGGTGCGACACGCTCCGCGGGGACGGCACCGCCCTTGCGGTACGCGGGGGTGTCGGCCGGGGCGGCCCAGAGCTCCTCGAGCTCCGCGTCGACCCAGAACAGCGTCAGCGAGACGCCGGCCATGTCGAAGCTCGTGACGAGCTCCCCGACCTCGGGCTCGACGATGACGACGCCCGCGTCGACGAGCCGGCGCTGCACCGAGCGGTAGACGACGAAGAGCTCCTCGTACTTCACGCTCCCGAGCCCGTTGAGGATCGGGACGACGCGGGAGCCGGCGGCGATGACCCCCGCCGGCAGTTCGTCGAGCAACCGGTCGACGAGCAGCGCGGCGAGTCCGTCGGCGGTCGGGACGTCGGCTTCGTCGATGCCGCGTTCACCGTGGATGCCCATGCCGATCGCCATGCGACCCTCGGGCACGATGAACAGGGGTTCCTCGGCGCCGGGGAGCGAGCAGCCGGAGAACGCGACACCGAACGATCGGGTGCGGTCGTTCGCCCGCTCCGCGATCGCCGTGACGGTGTCGAGGTCGTCGCCCCGCTCGGCGGCGGCTCCGGCGACCTTGAACACGCAGAGGTCCCCCGCGATCCCGCGCCGTTCGTGCGCGCGGTCGGCGGGCGCGCTCACCACGTCGTCGGTGACCCGCACCGTGCGGACGCTGATGCCGGAGGCCTCGAGCGCGCGTGCGGCCGCGTCGAAGTTGAGGACGTCGCCGGCGTAGTTGCCGTAGCTCAGGAGCACCCCGCCGCCGTGCTCGGAGGCCGTCGCGACCGCCGTGACCTGCTGCGCGCTCGGGCTGGCGAACAGGTTCCCCATCGCCGCACCGGCCGCGAGCCCGTGCCCGACGAGCCCGCCGAACGCCGGGTAGTGCCCGGACCCGCCGCCGATCACGAGCGCGACCGTGCCGTCCGGCGACGTGGTCGACCGGGCGACCCCGCCGTGGACCTTCCGGACCCACCGCTCGTTCGCGGCGACGAACCCGTCGGTCGACTCGTCGGCGAAGTCCGCCGGGTCGTTGAAGAGCCGGGTCATCGCTCGTCCCCCTGGGTGCGCACGTGCGTGGTGTCGAGCAGCTCGTCCGCCTTCGCACCACGGAAGTACTTCGTGCAGAAGATCATCACCGCCGCCACGAACGCCAGGACCCCGAGCGACACGATGCCGAACGCTCCGCTGTCCGTCGGCACCACGTCGTTGATCGCCGTGCGCATGATCGGTGCGACGAACCCGCCGAGGTTGCCGAGCGAGTTGATGAGCCCGATGCCCGCGGCCGCTGCGGCCCCGGTCAGGAAGGCCGTCGGGTACGCCCACGTGATCGGTCCCACCGCGAGGAAGCTCGCGACCGCCAGCGTGATGAACAGGATGCCGAGGATCGGCTGCCCGTTCGCGCCGGCCCAGGCGGACCCGAGGATCGACAGGCCGGTGGTGATGTAGAACCAGGTGCCCCAGCGTCGACGACGCCCGACGGTGTCCGCCCGCGAACCGACGAGGTAGCAGGCGACGAGCCCGACGAGCCACGGGATCGCCGCGACCAGTCCGACCTGCCAGCCGACGTCCTGGCCGAGCAGCGACGAGACCTGCTGCGGCAGGTAGAACGTCGTGCCGTACACGGCGACCTGCAGGCAGAAGTAGATGATCGTGAAGTACCAGACGCGACCGCTGGCCAACGCCTTCCAGATGCCCGTCGGGCCGTCCTCGCTGCGGGCGGTGTCCTCGCGGGCCATCGCCGCCGTGAGCGAGTCCTTCTCCCCCGGCTCGAGCCACTTCGCCTGCTGCGGACTGTTCGTCAGGAACACCAGGGCCGCGATGCCGGCCAGGACCGCGAGCAGTCCCTCACCCGCGAACATCACCTGCCAGCCGTGGAACGGGGTGGCCTGGTCGCCGAAGCTGATCAGTCCGCCCGACAGCGGTGCGCCGATCATCTGCGAGAACGGCTGCGCCAGGTAGAAGATCGCGAACATCCGCACGCGGACCTTGTTCGGGAACCACTCGGACAGGTACATGATCACGCCGGGGAAGAGTCCGGCCTCGGTCACGCCGAGGATGAACCGCAGGATGATGAACATCGTGTCGTTCGTCGTGAACGAGAACAGCGCGGCGACGATGCCCCACGTGATCGCGATGCGGGCGAGCCAGAAGCGTGCACCCAGGCGCTTGAGCAGCAGGTTGGACGGGATCTCGAAGATCGCGTAGCCGATGAAGAAGATGCCGGCACCGAGCGCGAAGGCGGCGTCGGAGATGCCGCGGTCGACGCTCAGGGCCTCCTCGGCGAACCCGACGTTGGTGCGGTCGAGGAACGCGACGAAGTACAGGATGACGAGCATCGGCATGAGGTGCTTCGTCGCCTTGCCGATCGCCGACTTCAAGGCCGGGTCGTGCGTGGACCCGAGCGCGGGGGCAGGGGGAAGTGACACGGGTTCGCTCCTTCGCGAGCACGGTGCGGTGGGTTGGGAGGGGACGGTGCGGTGGGTTGGGAGGGGACGGTGGACCCGTCAGTGCATGTACAGGCCGCCGTCGACGTTCAGCGTCTGGCCCGTGACGAACCCGGCGTCCTCGCTGATGAGGTAGGCGATCGCGGCGGCGATGTCCCTCGGGGTGCCGATCCGCGGCAGCACGCCGTCGGCGGCCATCGCGGTCTTGCGCTCCTCGGTCAGGGTGCCGCCCATGATGTCGGTGTCGATCGGCCCGGGGGCGATCGCGTTGACGGTGACGCCCTGCGGCCCGAGCTCGCGGGCGAGGCCGCGGGTCAGACCGATCACGCCGGCCTTCGCGACCGTGTACGGGGTCTTGCTGAAGGTGCCGCCGCCGCGCTGGGCGGAGACCGACGACAGGTTCACGATGCGGCCGTAGCCGTTCCGCACCATCGACTCCGCGGCCCGCAGGCTCGCGAAGTGCACGCCGTCGAGGTTGATCGACAGCACGCGGTGCCACTCCCCCTCCGGGAGGTCGAGGTAGGCGTGCGCCGAGGACACCCCGGCGAGGTTGACCAGGGCGACGATCGGGTCGAGCTCGGCCTCGATCGTGTCGAAGGCGGCCCGGACGGCGGTCTCGTCGGCGACGTTCGCGCCCACGCCGACGGCCCGGACGCCGTGCTGCTCGCGGATCTCGGTGGCGACCGCCGCGCTGGCGTCCTGGTCGAGGTCGATGATGCCGATGTCCCACCCGGCCTCGGCGAGGTGGTGGGCGGTGGCGCGGCCGATCCCCCGGGGCGATGCGGCCCCGGTCAGGACGGCGGTGCGGTGCTGCTGTTCGTTGTGCATGGTGTTCCGCCTCAGTGGATCGGGGCCGGGCCGAGCTCGTCGAGGAGCTTCTGCATCGCGACGTAGGCCTTGTTGCGGTAGGCGACGAGTTCCGGCGTGCGGTCGGCGGGCACCTCGAGGTACCCGGCGCCCGACTTCGTGCCGAGCTCGCCCGCGTCGACGTGCTGCTGCAGGGACGGCGGGGTCGCGAAGCGCTCGGGCCAGCGGGTCTGCAGCGACTCGAAGCAGAACGCGTACACGTCGAGTCCGGCCATGTCGGCGATCGCGAACGGGCCGAAGAACGGCAGGCGGAAGCCGAACGTGGTCCGCACGATGGTGTCGATGTCGTCGGGGGTCGCGATGCCCTCGTCGGCGATCTTCGTGGCTTCCTCGAACAGTGCGTACTGCAGGCGGTTCAGCACGAACCCGGTCGAGTCCTTCACCCGCGCGGACTGCTTGCCCGTGGCCGCGACGACGGCCTCGCCGACCGTGATCGCGTGCTCGTTCGTCGTCGGGTGCGGGATGAGCTCGACGCCGGGGATGAACGGCGCCGGGTTCGAGAAGTGCACGCCGAGGAACCGCTCCGGACCCACGACGGCCTCGGCCAGCGACTCGATGAGGATCGTCGACGTGTTCGAGCCGATGACGGCGTCCGGGCGGGCGGCCTCGCTGATGCGCCGGAGCGTCGCGTGCTTGATCTCGAGCTTCTCGGGGACGGCCTCCTCGATGAAGTCGGCCGAGGCGACCGCTTCCTCGATCGAGGCGGCGGCGCTGAGGTGGGCCTCCACCCGCGACACGGCATCAGCGGGGAACAGCCCGTCCGCGACGAACTGCTCCGTCTCGGTGATGAGCCGGGCGCGGTTGGACGCGGCGATCTCCGCCGAGACGTCGGCGATCCGGACGGTGTGACCGGCGAGGGCGAGGACCTGGGCGATCCCGCCGCCCATGTAGCCGGATCCGACGACGGCGATGTCGAGGGTGCTCATCGGGTGACTCCTTGCTTCGTCGCCCCGACCACCGAGGTGGCGAGGACGGAACGGATGTACTGCTGGTTGGTGGCGCAGACGCCGAGGCTGTCCCCGCCGTACTGCTCGGTCATGACGATCCCGCGGAAGCCGTCGGCGACCGCGTCGCGCAGGACCTGGCGGTAGTTGATGAGTCCGGCCTCCATGGTGCTCGGCGCGCTCGTCGCCCAGCTGCCGTCGCCGGCCTCGTCCCGCGTGTAGTTCTTCACGTGGAGGTAGTTCGTGTACGGCAGGGTCTTCGCGAAGAGCTCCTTCCAGTCCTCGACCGGACGGTGCAGACGGATGAGGTTCGCGACGTCGGCGTTCAGCCCGACGTTGTCGAGGCCGATCTCCTCGACGAGTCGGACGGCGCTGTCCGCGGTCCCGAGGTACGTGTCCTCGTACAGCTCCAGCGCCATCGGGAGTCCGACGCTCGCGGCGTGCTCGCCGAGCTCACGCAGACGGGACACGGCAGCGGCACGGACCTCCGCGTCGTCCGGGTCCTTCGGGCCCTGCGCGGTCCAGAACCAGAGCGCCTTCCGCTGGGCCTCGTTGAACGGCTGGTGGAGCCCCGTCGAGAACACCTGCATGCCCCACTCGGCCGCCGCGTCGATCGTGCGGTGGGCGTAGGCGAGGTTGTCCTCCTCGTGCCCGGGCTGGACGACGCTCTTGCGCTGCAGGTGCACCGACGGGATGCCGACGCCGTGAGCCTTCGCGATCGCGAACAGCTCGTCGCGGCGGGACCGTTCGAGGTCGGCGGGCCGGATGTGGCTGTCGGCGAGTTCGGCGAGCGAGAACCCGACGGCCTCGATCTGGGCGAACACGTCGTCCCACACGGCCGGGTCCGCGTCGTGGAAGGCGACGCCGTCCCGCGTCACCTGCGGGAACCCGTGCAGACACGTCGCGATCGGCCAGGTGTCGGCCGTCCAGCTGCTGGAGTCCCAGTCTTGGTCGACCCAGTCCTGCGGTGTGCTCACGGGATGCTCCTTCGCATGTCGGGGTTCGTCGTCGAACCTCTTTCCTATAGGAAAGATACTCCGTCGTCGGAGATTCGCAACCGACCGGACCAAACCCCTCGTCCGGGGGGCTCCGAAGGAGGGCGGGCACGGAGGATCAGGACGCCCGTCCCGTTGACCCGAACCTCGGGACGGGCGTCCGCCCGGGCCGGATCAGGCGGTGTGCGACGCGTCCGCTCGCGACCGCAGCCGCACGGCGTCGATGTGGTGCCGCATCGCCGCGACCGCCGATGCGGGGTCCTCGGCCAGTGCGTCGAGCACGGCGCGGTGCTCCTGCACGGCACGGTCGGTGTCGTCGCCACCACCCTCGACGATCTGCCGCATCCGGTGGACGCGGGTCGTGATGATCTCGGACATCTCTTCGAGGAACGGGTTGCGCGTCGCGTCGAAGACGACCTGGTGGAACTGCCAGTCGGCCCGGAAGAACCGCGCCATCAGCTCCTCGGACGCCGCACCCGCACCGATCGCGGCGATCTCCTCGGCCACGGCCGCCTGCTCGTCGAGCGCCGTCGCCAACCGTGACCGCAGGGCGGGGACGTCGCCGCGCGCAGCCAGCTCGACGGCCCCCGACTCCACGATGAGCCGGGCGTCGAAGAGGGCCTCGAGCTGGTCGCCGGCGAGCGGCGGGGACACCCGGTACCCCTTGTTGGCCTCACGCGTGACGAGCCCGGTGCGTTCGAGCTGCACGAGCGCCTCGCGCACCGGGGTCGGCGAGACGCCGAGGGAGCGGGCCAGTCCGTCGATCGACAGGCGCATGCCCGGTTCGACGTCGTGCCCCATCAGGACCTCGAGCACCCGGTCGTAGACGCGGTCGCGCAGCCCGAGCTGGGTGATGCGCTCGGTCCCGAAGCCCGGCATCGTGGTCGACATGCATCGATCCTAGAGAATCCAGGATCACGGGCGCCTCGCCCCGGTCCGGATCAGTAGAGCGCGTCGATGCCGATCAGGTCGCCGAGGCCGAGGGTCCGCTGGCCGGTCTCGCACGTCGTCGACGCGGGCTTCATCACGAGGCCGCTCGTCGCCGCGGTGTGGCCGAGGCCGTACGCGTGCCCCCATTCGTGCGTGGCGACCCCGCGCAGGTCGAAGCGCTTCCCCGAGCAGGTCGACGCGGCGGACCAGTCGACCGACGTCGAGTACCGCTGGTCGGCTTCGACCGCGACGCCCGAGCGCGACCAGACGCAGGTCACCGCGAGGGTCCCGGCGCGCAGCGATCCCCACCCGACCAAGTTCGAGCCGTCGGACGCGCCGCAGCCACCGGTGGCGGTGACGCCCATCGCGCGCTTCCGGCTGCCGAGGGGCGTGTCGTCCGCCGTCGACTTCACCGTCCGGCCGCACGCCGACGTGGTCCCGGTCCAGGCGTCGGCACCGGCGCCGATGGCTGCTGCGCCGGACACCTTCTGGTTGTTCGGGTTGTAACTCCACTCGACGGTGTCTGCCCAGCGGAACCCGAGCTTCGTGTACGCCGTCGCGGAGCAGCTGGACGACTTGCCCGTGGCCGCCGTCGACGATGCCGCTCCGCCCGTGGCCCGGAGTCCGGAACCGCCCGGGAGCGTCCGGTGCGCGAGGGCGGCACGCTCATGGCGGATGGCTGCCGGCGCCCCGGACCACTGGTCGTGCACGAGGACCGCGACTCCCGAGCGGCCGGTGTTCGTCACCGACACGTCCCCGTCGTCGGCACTGCCCGCTGCGCCGACCGGCATCGCGGAGACCGTCGTCCCGACCGGCGGCACCCGGAACTGCCGACCGTCCGGCAGCACGACCGTGCCGGACGACACGGCACACCCCGACGACAGCGCGGCGACGGTGATCCGGTCCCCGCGGCAGGACGGTGCGGCATCGGCGTGCGGGACGCCGACCGACGTGGTGACGACCGCGGCGAGCGCGATCCCGAGCACGACCGCCCCTGCGGTCACGGTGGACATCCGCACGTTGTCGACCCTCCTGGTCCCCTGTACCGGCAGCCCCCTGCCGGGCGCAGTCAGTGTGCGGACCCCCGGACGGCGCGGTCAACCCCCCCGAACTGGCCGTGCACACGCGCCGAGACTGTGCTCAGGGCACCTGCACGAACCGCGGCGCACCCCGCTCCCGCAACCGGAACCCGAGGTGCTGGTACAGCCCGATCGCCCCGGTGTTGCCGGCGGCGGCGTGCATGAGCGGCGTCTCGCCCCGCGCCCGGATGCCGTGCGCGACGTCGAGCACGAGGCGCCGTCCGAGCCCCTGCCCGCGGAAGTCGGCGTCCGTGCACACCGCGCTGATCTCGGTCCACCCCGGCGGGTGCAGGCGCTCCCCGGCCATGGCGATGAGGCGGCCCTCGCGCCGGACGCCGACGTACCGGCCGAGCTCGATCGTGCGGGGCAGGAACGGCCCGGGCTTCGTGCGGGCGATGAGCTCGAGGATCTCGGGGACGTCGTCGGGGGTGAGCTCGACGGCCTCGGGGTCCGGAGCGCCCTCGATGTCCTCGCCGGTGAGCTGCACGCCCCCGGAACCCTCGACGGCGTGCCAGCCCTCGGGGAGGACGGCGGACGCACCGACGCCGAACACCGCACCGGGTCCGAGCAGCGCGCGCACGTCGTCCCAGTCCGCGGCCGTCGGTCGCTCCGGGATCCCGGTCCAGACCGACACGTCGGGCAGGTACCGCGCGATGTCGCCGCGACGCTCGGCGAACCGGGCGTGCTCGCCGTTCAGGGACGCGAGCGCGGGGTTGTCGAGCAGCCGGGTCGGGCTGCCGTCGTCGGCGATCGTGAGGTCGAGCGTCCGCACCGCCGCGCCGCGGGGGTCGCCGCCGCGGAAGCCCAGGTCCTCGAGGCGGCGCCGGTCCCCGTCCTCCCAGCCGGCCGTGTCCGCGACGACGGCGGCGGCGTAGGTGTTGCGGGCGTGGTCGACGACGGCCTCGACGTCCGTCGCGGTGGTCAGGACGACCGCTCCGGGTCGGGTCAGGTCGGTCGTCGGGGCATCGGTCGTCATGGGTCCATCCTGCGACGCCGCGGACACCGACCGCACATCGTTGCACCGCGTGACACAGCACCCGGGGGGCCGGCGGCCAGCGGCAGGCGGCCAGCGGCAGGCGCTACGCCAGCCGCGCCGCCACGAACGCCACCATCCGCCGCACGAGCTCCGCGCGCGACGTGGCCCGGCGGTACTCGTGCCCCTCGCCCGCGAGCTCGAGGTACTCCACGTCGTGCGACCTCGCCGTGAGCGCCTCGACCACCTGGTGCGCCTCACCGATCGGCACGTTGGTGTCGAGCTCGCCGTGCACGACGAGCAGCGGCGCGGTGACGTCGTCGATCGCCCGCATCGGCGACAGCGAGTCGAGCAGCGCGGCGTCGTCCACGGGGTGCCCGTACTTCGTCGCGGCCGCGGAGGCGATCCACGGCTCGGTGTCCCGGTAGAAGGTCGCGAAGTCGCTCATCCCGCAGACGGCGACCCCGGCCGCGAAGACGTCGGGGGTGAAGGCCAGGGAAGCGAGCGTGGCGTACCCGCCGTACGAGCGGCCCTCGACGGCGACCCGGGAGCGATCCGCGTACCCGTTCGACACGAGGAACCGCGCGCAGTCCACGACGTCGGCGAGCGCGTTCCAGCGCAGCCCGAGGTCGTCCGCGTGCACGAAGTCGCGTCCGTACCCGCTGGACCCGCGGATGTTCGGTGCGAACACGGTGATGCCGGCGGCGGCGAGCGCCTGGTGCTGCGGTGAGAAGGTGGGTCGCTCCTGCGACTCCGGCCCGCCGTGCAGGTGGACGAGCGCTGCGCGCGGCTCGGGAGGCACGGCACCGACCTCGGGACCACCACCGGTCGACGACGTGGCCGGCTCCACCGCCCGGTACAGCCAGCCGGTGATCTCCAGTCCGTCGCGCGCCGCGAAGCGCTCGAGGGTCGGCTCGACCAGCGGCACCTCCGGCAGCCCGGGGACGCCGGTGACCCGGCTCCAGGTCAACGCGTTCGTGTCGAGGCGCCAGAGCTCCCGGGGCCGCAGGGGTCCCTCGACGGCGAGGAGCACGCTGCGCCCGTCGCGGCTGAGGACCGGGTCGGTGACGACGTACCCGGGCAGGTCCGGCACGGGCGTCCGCGAGGCGTCGTGCGTGTTGATGAGGTCGAGCTCGCTCCGGCCGTCGACGTTCCAGACGAGCAGCAGGGTCCGGCCGGCGTCGTCGGCGTCGAGGTACTCCAGTTCGGCGTCGTCGCGCTCGGTGATCCGCCGGGGTGCACCGCGCCAGCCGTGCGGGCCGACCGGCTGGGCGACGAGCCCGCGGCGGGGCAGTCCGGCCTCGGTGGCGACGTAGGCGACGAGCGGACTGGTCTCGCTGGCGGGTGCCGGTCGGAGGAAGGCGATCTCCGCCGAGCCGTCCGGCGAGTCGGCGAGCAGCGCGTGGCTCTCGTCGGTGAGCCGGTCGACGACCACGACGAACTCGTGGCCGCGTTGCCCGTCCCGGAGCACGACGAGGCGCTCCTCGACGCTGAGGTCGAGGATGTGGATGAGCTCCCCCACCGCGAGGTCGTCGCGGTCGCCGGAGACGGGGTCGACGAGGTAGGAGCGGGCGGGCTGGTCGGCCTCGGTGGACGGCAGGGTGATGACGACCCGGTGGCCGCTGCGGCTCCACGGCCCGAGTTCGGCGTGCTGGTACCGCGACCCGGCGATCTGCGCGGCGTCGGTGCCGTCGGGTCGGACCACCCAGACCTGCTGCTTCACGCCGCCGTCGGTCGCGATGGCCACGGCGAGCCACTCCCCGTCGGAGGACCACGTCACCCGGATCACGGGGTCGTCGGACAGCCGGATCCGTACGGGCTCGGGTGCTTCGTCGCCGACGACGACGTCCTGCACGAAGACCTCGGGGGTGCCGTGCCGGTCGCTGACGAACGCGACGCGGCGGGCGTTCCGCGTCATGGTGGGCCCCCACGATCCCCAGGCCGCGACGAGGCGCTCGCCCAGGTCGGCCGCCTGCCGGGCGCGTGCCGACGGCTCGAGGTGGGTCGCGCCTCCTGGCCGCACGGCGGGCCCGCTCACCGCACCCCCTGCTGCTGCAGCCACATCTCGATCAGGCCGAGCTGCCAGAGCGCGTTCGCGCCGATCTCGGTCCGCGTGCTGTTCGGGTCCTGGAGCATCCGCTCGACCGTACCCGGATCGAAGAGCCCGCGCTCCCGCGCCTCCGGGGCGTGGAGCGCCTGCCGGACGCGCTCGAGGTACGGGCCCTCGAGCTGCCGGATCGCCGGCACCGGGAAGTACCCCTTCGTCCGGTCGATGACGGCGTCGGGGACGATGCCGCGGGCCGCGCGCTTCATGACGCCCTTGCCGCCGTCCGCGAGCTTGAGCTCGGGTGGGATCGCGCCGGCGAACTCGACGAACTCGTGGTCGAGGAACGGCACGCGGGCCTCGAGTCCCCACGCCATCGTCATGTTGTCGACGCGCTTCACCGGGTCGTCGACGAGCATCGTCATCGTGTCGCTGCGGAGCGCGGCGTCGACGCTGGTCTCGGCGCCCGGCACGGCGAACGCGGCGTCCACGAACGCCGAGGGCGTGTCGTCGTCGCTCCGCCAGCGTTCCCCGAGCAGGGGTTGGAGTGCCGGCCACCGGCGGTCCATGAACACCGAGCGGTAGACCTCGGCAGCCTGGTCCCGCGGGACGGAGGCGAGCGGCGGGTACCAGCTGTAACCGCCGAGCACCTCGTCCGCACCCTGCCCGGACTGCACGACCTTGACGTGCTGCGACACCTCTTCCGAGAGCAGGTAGAAGGCGACGCAGTCGTGGCTGACCATCGGCTCGCTCATCGCGCCGATCGCGCCGTCGATGCCGTCGAGCAGGCGCGACGAGGGGATGCGGATGCGGTGGTGGTCGGTGCCGAAGTGGCGCGCGACCTCGTCGGAGTACTCGAACTCGTCACCGGACTCGCCACCGGCCGACTCGAAGCCGATGCTGAAGGTGGCGAGGTCCTGCTGCCCGGCCTCGGCGAGCAGTGCCACGACGAGCGAGGAGTCGATCCCGCCGGAGAGCAGGACGCCGACCGGCACGTCGGCGACCATGCGGCGCTCGACCGCGGTGCGGAGCTTCGCGGTGAAGGCCTCCTGCCAGTCCTGGTCGGTCCAGTCGGCCTTGTCCGGGTCGCGCTCGAAGCGGGGCGCCCAGTACGTCTCGTCACGGGAGGTCCCGTCGCGCTCGATGACCCGGACGGTCGCGGGCGGCAGCTTGCCGACGCCGGACAGGATCGTGCGGGGCGCCGGGACGATCGAGTGGAAGGTCATGTACGACGCGAAGGCGACCGGGTCGATGCTCGTGTCGACGCCACCACCGGCCAGGACAGCGGGCAGTGAGCTCGCGAACCGCACCCCGCCGGGGACCTCGGCGACGTAGAGCGGCTTGATGCCGAGCCGATCGCGGGCGAGGACGAGCCGGCCGCTGGCGTGCTCCCAGATGGCGATCGCGAACATCCCGACCAGGTGGTCGACGAACCGGGTGCCCCACTCGGCGTAGGCGGCGAGGATGACCTCGGTGTCCGAGGTCGAGAAGAACTCGTGGCCCCGGCCGCGCAGCTCGTCGCGGAGCTGTCGGTAGTTGTAGACCATGCCGTTGTAGGCGATGGTCAGTCCGGCACGGGGGTGCACCATCGGCTGCGCGCCCGCGGTGGACAGGTCGACGATCGACAGCCGTCGGTGCCCGAGCGCGACCGGTCCGCGTGCCCACAGCCCGTCGCCGTCGGGGCCGCGGTGCACGAGGCAGCCCGTCATCCGCGCCACGGCCGCGACGTCCGGCGCCGTCCCGTCGAACCGGAGTTCTCCCGCGAGTCCGCACATCAGCTGTCCCCTGCCGTTCCGGTGATCCAGGTGTCCTTGGCGCCGCCGCCGCGCGAGGAGTTCACGACCATGCTCCCCTCCGGCGCCACCCGCGTGAGCGCGACGTCGGCGAGGTGGGTGTCGTCCGGCCCCGTGCCCGTGACGTAGACGAAGGCGCGCAGGTCGACGTGCCGGGGGTCGAGGCCGGCCGGGCCGATGGTCGGGTGCGACGACAGCTGCACGACCTCCTGCCCGACCCAGCGGTCGGGGTCCGCGGCGATCGCCCGGCGCCGCTCGGCGACCTCGGGAGCGCTCGCGCTCGGACCGATCAGGACGTCCCGACCGCCCTCGCCGTCGACGGGCTTCGTCACGAGCTCGCCGACGCGGTCGAGCACGGAGAGCCGCTCGCCCTCGATGCTGGTCCGGTACGTCGGGACCGAGTCGAGCAGCGGCTTCTCGTCGAGGTAGTACCAGATGAGGTCCGGCACGGTGACGTACATCGCCTTGTCGTCGACGAGCGCGTTGCCCGGCGCGTTGGCCAGGTGCACACCGCCGGCCTCGGCGACGTCGAGGATGCGCGCACCGAGGTCCGGTGCGTGCTCCGCCGCGAGCGCGCTGACGTCGCGGTCGATGCGCAGGTACAGCCCGTGCAGCACGTCACCCGTCCGCGCCTCGACGACGTGTCCGTCGCGGACGTCCAGGTCCGAGCCGGCCAGGAGGCGCAACCCGGCCCCGTCGGCCAGTCTGCGGTGCTCGAACCACGCGCCGGCGGCGGGGCCGTCGCTGATCAGCGCGATCACCGGGTCCGGTTCACCGGTCACGGCGGTCGCGTTCGTGCGGAGCGTGTCGCGGAGGCGGTCGACCACTCCGTGCGGGTCGAGCAGGTGCTCCGGCCGCGGGGCGTCCGGCACCACCTCGTCCATCAGCTCGCGGAGCGCGATGCCGTACGCGACGCCGGAGGGCGACCGGACGTTGTCCTCGAGCACGCGCCACCCGCCGAACTCGTTCCGGACCAGGTCGAACCCCATCACGGGCGCACGCACGGCGTCCTGCGGCAGCCGGGCGGCCGCCGGGTCCCACCCGTTGGCCCCGACGAACTGGCGCTCGTCCATCGCGCCGTCCGCCACTATCCGCCGGGGCCCGTAGGCGTCGCGGAGGAACAGCTCGATCGCGCGGGCGCGCTGCCCGAGGCCGGCGGCGAGCTGGCTCCACTCGTAGGCGCTGACGGTCCGCGGGACGAGGTCGCAGCCGAACGCCTGGACGCCGCCGTCGACCACGAAGCCGACCTCGTGCTCGCGGGTCCAGGTGTCGCGGGCGGCGCAGCGTTCGATGGTGGTCTCGGCGTCCCACCCGCGGAAGAACACCGCGAGGTCGCGGAACGCGGGGCGGGGCCGGGCTCCCGGTCCGACGGCCTCGTCACCGGCGCGGACGCGGTACGACGGCAGCGTCACGGTCGGGTGCTCGGTGCGGCCGGAGGGCGTCCCGGCGGTGTCCTCGACGACCGAGGCCACGACGTCGTCGAGCTCGCCGCGCTCGGCGTACGCGGTGCGCTGCCGGTCCGTGGAGTTCCCGCGGGCGAGGGTGTCCTCGACGAGCTCCGCCACCGTGCCCCAGTCGCCGAGCTCCTCGAGCTCCGGACGGAGCCGTGAGACGAGCTGGCGGACGGCGGTCTCGGCGGGCAGCCGCTCCGGGTGCTGCCCGAGCCCGAGCAGTTCGCCGGTCAGGCCACCACGGGCGGCCTGCCACATCGCCGCCCGGTGCAGGGGCTCGCTGCGCGGTCGCCACTCGGCTCCGGACTCGACCGCCTTCTCCGCCTTGCGGACGGCGGCGCGGAACAACCCGGCGATGAGCACGGCGTCGTCCACGATCGGCGTCGCGTCGCACACCCGGAGCTCGAGCGTCGGGGCGTGCGAGGACGGCCGCACGTCGAAGTAGGCCATCTTCTTGTCGGCGATCACCCCGGACGCGATGAGGTCGTCGAGCATCGCGTCGTACTCGGCGGCGTCCTTGACACGCCCGAAGCTGCCCGCCGAGGGCCAGCGCTGCCAGATGATGCTGCGGAACGACGAGTAGCCGGTGTCCTGCCCGTTCCAGAACGGACTCGACGCGCTGAGCGCCAGCAGCACCGGCAGCACCGGGGCCACCCGCTGGGCGATCTGCACCGCCAGGTCGCGGTCGCTCACACCGACGTGCACCTGCAGGCCGCAGATGAGCTGTTCGTCGACGAGCATCCGGTACTGCTCCTGCATGCGGCCGTACCGTCCACCGGAGGTCAGCTCGAAGTCGGCGTACTCCGACCGCGGCGCGGTGCCGGCGGCGGCGATCGTGACCCCGGCGGGGGCGATCGCGGCGCTCAGCTCGCTGCGCAGGTCGACGATCACCCGTCTCAGGTCGTCGAGGGTGCGCACCACGGGGGTGTTCGTCTCGATGGTCGTGCGCTGGAGTTCAGCGCCGAACCGGTCGGCGGGCAGTTTGGGCAGAAGGCGCGGGGCCTTCGCGGAAAGTCGTCCGGAATCGAGGTCGATGAGGTGCAGTTCTTCCTCGGCGCCGAGCGTCAGCTCTGCACTCATGGGCCGAACCTATCGCCGCACCTTGTGGAAGGCCCCGCCCGACGGCAGATCGTCGCATGCTCGAAACAATGCCGCACGGGGTACACCCCGCTGGGAGCGCCGGCGCCGCGGCACGTAGGAACGAAGGATGCCCACCACCGTGTTCTGCCTGCACGCCCTCGGATCGAGTTCCGAGGAGTTCGTCGGGCTGCGGTCCCGCCTCGCCGGGACGCTCGACCTGGTCGGGATCGACCTGCCCGGGTTCGGCACCAGCACGGCGGCGACCGGCACCACCGTCGAGGAGATGGTCGTGCTCGTCGAACGTGCGATCGGCCGGAGCGGTGCCACCGACTGGGCGCTGATCGGGCACTCGATGGGCGGGAAGGTGGCGTCCGTCGTCGCCTCGCGCACCGTCGACGGCAGCAACGGCCTGTTCGGCCTGCGCGCCGTGGTGCTGCTCGCCGCATCGCCGCTCTCCCCCGAGCCGATGGACGAGGAGCGCCGGCAGACCATGCTCGACTGGGCGTCGGACGGCGAGATCGGCCCCGACGAGGCCGATGCGTTCGTCGACGCCAACACCGCGTCCCGCCTCGACCCGGAGCCGCACGCGATCGCGGTGCACGACGTCGAACGCGCGGTCCCGCAGGCCTGGACCGACTGGCTCGTCCGCGGCAGCCGCGAGGACTGGTCGACCGTCTTCCCGCCGAACCCGGTCCCCGCCCTGGTGCTGGCCGGCGCCGAGGACGGCGACCTCGGCCCCGAGGCCCAGCGGACGCTGAACCTGCCGCACTGGACCGCGGGCGAGTTCGACGCGGTGCCGGACGCCGCGCACCTGCTGCCGTGGGAGCAGCCCGACGCCGTCGCCGACCGCATCCGCGACTTCTGGCACCGTCGGGTCGACCACGGTCCGCTCGTCCCCGCCGAGACCGCCCGCGTCATCGCCTCACCCCGCGTGAGCGCACGGACCCGCGGCATCCTCACCGTCCGAGCGCTCCCCGACGCCCCGGACCGCGAACCGCGTGCCCTCACCCGCGAGCAGCTCGACACGTTGCGCGCCGTGGCCCGCGTCGTCGTCCCGCAGCCGGGCGACCGCCACCTCGACCTCGCACTCCGCGTCGACGACCAGCTCGCCGACGAACTCGGCGACGGCTGGCGACCGGACGGCCTGCCCGCCGACGTCGAGGCCTACCGTGCCGGACTCGACGCACTCCGCAGCGAAGCCGCGCAGGGCGACGAGCACCTCGCCGGGGTGCTCGACGCGGTCGCCGCGGGCGAGTACACACCGACGACGGGTCCGCTCGACGGTTCGCAGCTGCGAGCGTGGCTCGAGGACGCCAGCGTCGACCTCGCCAAGCAGTGGATGGCGCACCCCGCGACGATGGCCGCGATCGACTACGACGGCTTCGCCAACGGCGGCGACGGGCTGCGCAAACAGGGCTTCCTGCTCCTCGGAGCCGGCGAGCGCGAAGCATGGGAACCGACGGGAGCCGGACGATGAGACTCGACCACCAGCGCCACCACAGCGAGGACGAGGTCGTCGACGTCGTCGTCGTCGGGACCGGCGCGGGCGGCGCACCGCTGCTCGCGACCCTCGCCCGCCGAGGCCTCAGCGTCGTCGCGCTCGAGGCCGGCCCGAACACCGACCCGGAGCAGTACACCCCCGACGAGGTCGAGGCGCCCGGGGACATCAACTGGATGGACGAGCGGATCAGCGGCGGCAGCGCCCCGACCGCCTTCGGCCCGAACAACAGCGGCACCGGCGTCGGCGGCTCGACCCTGCACTGGGGCGCGTTCACACCGCGGCCGAACCAGCACGACATCCGGCTCCGCACCGACTCCGGGCAGGGCGAGGACTGGCCGATCGACCACGCCGAGCTCACCCGCTGGATCGAGCAGGCCGAGCACGACGTCGGCGTCGCCGGACCCGCGCACTACCCGTGGGACCCGGAGCGCCGCTACCGCATGGGCCCGCCGCCGCGGAACGCCTCGTCGGACATGATGATCCGGGGTGCGGCCGCCGTGGGCATCACCGCCACGGACGCCCCCGTCGGCCTCACCACCGAGGACCGGCACCAGGAGCACCACGGGCTCCGCCAGGCCTGCGTGTCCTGCGGTTCCTGCCACCAGGGCTGTCGGAACGGCGCGAAGGTGTCGATGGACACCACCTACCTGCCCGCGGCCGTCGCGTTCGGTGCGGAGATCCGCGCCGAGGCGTTCGTGCACGGCATCGAGCTCGACGCCCGGGGCCGGGTCGAGGCCGTCGTCTACCGCCAGGACGGCCGCGACCACCGGCAGCGCTGCCGCACGCTCGTCCTCGCCGCGGGTGGCATCGAGACCCCGCGCCTGCTGCTGCACACCGGGATCGCGAACAGCAGCGGCCAGGTCGGCCGGAACTTCACCGCGCACGGGGCCACCCAGGTCTGGGCGACCTTCGACGAGTCGATGCGGTCCTACCGCGGGTACCCGTCGTCGATCATCACCGAGGACTTCGTCCGCCCCGCCGACGCGGACTTCGCGGGCGGCTACCTGATCCAGAGCCTCGGCGTGCAGCCGCTGACGCTCGCCACCTCGCTCGTGCGGGGCGGTGGGCTCCGCGGTGCCGCGCTCGTCCGGGCGCTGCAGGACTACCCGCGCATGGCCGGCGTCGGCATCAACGCCGAGTGCCTGCCGTACGACGACAACCGGCTCGTCCTCGCGGACGAGGTCGACGCGAACGGGGTGCCGAAGGCCCGCGTCACGTTCTCGCCCGGGTCGAACGAGGAAGCGATCACCCGCCACGCGGTCCGCACGATGACCGCGATCGTCGAGGCAGCGGGCGGCACGGACGTCCGGGTCCTCGACCGCACGGCGCACACCGTCGGCACAGCGCGGATGGGCACCGACGCGGGGAACTCGGTCGTGGACGCCGCCGGCCGGTCGTGGGACGTGCCGAACCTGTGGGTCGTGGACAACTCGGTGTTCCCGAGCTCCCTCATCGCGAACCCGGCGCTGACGATCATGGCGCTGTCGCTGCGCACCGCCGACCGGCTGCTCCGCGACGACGCCTCCGCCGACCGCGAGCAGGCCGCGACCGCCGTCGCCTGACGCGCGAGCCGAGGGGCGGGAGGCGCGGTGCGGGCTCGCACCGCGCCTCCCGTCCGTCATCGGTGACGGTCAGTCGTCGGCGGGTGCCCGGTCCTCGATCGGCACCACGACCGGATCCGCCCGGCGCGCACGCATGCGCGCACGGCGGTCGACGTCGAGGTCGTCCTCCGGAGGGTCGTTCGCGTCCGAGCCCACGAGCCAGGTGAGCCCACGCAACCCGCGCCGGTCGTCGGAGACGAGTGCGATCGACCAGAGCGCGCCATCGTGCTCGGCGGCGCGGCGCTGGGCCCAGTCGACGGCCTGCAGGACGTCGGCCTCGAGCAGGTCGGTCGTCTCCGTCGCGAACACGTCGCCGTCGGGGCGCTGGACGTACACGCGGAAGCGCGGGCGCGGGTCCTCCCACGTGCTGTCGCGCTCGTCGACCTCGATGACGTCCATCCCCCGACCCTCCTGGCTGATACTGGAATACCACGTAGGATCGGTGCGGGGGTGTCGCACAGCCGGACTGCACCCCTGGGGCAAGCGTGAAGCCCACCACCGCGCCAACGGTGATGGGCTTCTGGGTGCTCTCCGAGTGGAAAGCCGGGACGGGCACAAGCCGTTCCCGAGTCTGAACGCTCGGGATCAGTGTAGCGGGACCGGGGTCCCACTGCACGCCCGTCCCGGCCCGCTCCTCGTGTCCGCCGGCGCCGACACCCGGAGGTGGGATCGATGTCGCACGACGACGGATCCAAGCCCAGGCGTCAGGTTCCCTGGCTGGGGATCGCGAGCTTGCTCGTGACCGTGGCCAGGCTCCTGCACGACCTGTGGCGGAAGGGCTGAGACAGGGCGTCCCGCAGCGGTGCAGACCGGTGCGGGACGCTCCACTCAACCGCGGGTGCGCGCCAACCGCCGGTTCAGCGCCCCGTTCAGCAGCGCCACGAGCAGCCCCACCGCGAACACGAGCGTGCCGAAGCACAGCACCTGCGGCGGCATCCCGGCCTTGGCGGCGCCGTACACGAACAGCGGGAACGTGACCGAGGGCCCGGCGACGAACGAGGTGATCACGTAGTCGTCGATCGACATCGCCAGCGCGAGCAACCCCGCGGCCAGCATGCCCGGCGCGAGCAACGGCAGGGTCACGAGCCGGAACGCCTGCAGCGGCGTCGCGCCGAGGTCCCCCGCGGCCTCCTCGAGCGCCCGTGACGTCCCCGCGATCCGCGCCCGGAGCACCACGACGACGTAGGCGACGTCGAACGCCACGTGCGTGAGCAGGATCGTCAGGAACCCGGTGCCGAGACCGACCGACAGGAAGAACGACAGCGACGCGGACCCGACGACGATCGACGGCGCCGCGATGTCCGCGAACACGACGGCGTTCACGGCACCGCGCCCGGGGAACCGGTAGCGCTCGAGCGCCAGGGCCAGCGGCAGGCCGATCGCGACCGAGATGATCGCGGCGAGGAAAGCGATGACGACCGAGGTGACGAACGCCTGTCCGAGGCCGGAGACGTTCACGAGGTTCGCGTACCAGTAGGTCGTGAACCCGTTCCACGCGAACGACAGCCGGTTCGTCGGGGCGTCGTTGAACGAGTACACGATCATGTAGACGATCGGCACGAGGGTGATCGCGATGGTGACCCAGTACACGATCGCGAGCCACGGCCCGCGGCGGCTCACCCCGTGCCGGCCGGGTCGGCGCGCGGCCGTCCCGGTGGCGGGTGCGGCGGGTGCGGTGGCGCGGGGCGGTGCGACGGCGGTCATACGAGGTCCTCGAGGTCGTCGGTGCCGGAGACGCGGGCGTAGATGAACAGGATGATGCCGAGCACGACCATGAGCACGGTCGAGAGCGCCGCGGCGACGTTGTACTGCTGGTTGCCGGAGTAGGCGTCCTGGATCGCCTGCCCGATCGTGTACGTGTTCGTGCCGCCCAGGAGCGCCGAGTTCACCGGGTCGCCCACGCTGTCGATGAAGACGAGCAGGACACCGGCGAAGATGCCCGAGCGGGACAGCGGCAGCGTGGTGTGCCAGAACGCCCGGACCTTGCCGGCGTAGAGGTCGTTCGCCGCCTCGCCGAGTCGGGGGTCGATGCGTTCGAGCGCGGCGTAGATCGGCAGCACCATGAACGCCAGGTCGTTGTAGGCGTCGCCGAAGATCACCGCGCCACCGGTCCCGAGGATGTGGAAGTCCTTGCCGGCCAGGCCGATCGCCTGCAGCGCCGTGACGACCGGCCCCTGCGAGGCGAGCACGAACGCCCACATGTCGGTGCGGATGACGAACGACACGAGGAAGCTCACGAACACGAGCATGAGGAGCGGGTTCTTCCACCGTGGCGACACCCGGAACGCGATGAAGTACGCCACCGGGTACCCGACGATGATCGTCACGACGGTCGCGGCCGCGCCGTACCAGAGCGACCGGCCGAGGAACGTCAGGTACGGCACCTGCGGGTCGATGAACAGGGAGCCGTAGATCCCCCAGTTCCACGTGAACGTGTAGCCGTCGTCCGGGTTGCCCGACATGAGCGAGACGATGAGTCCCGACACGAGCGGGATGACGAAGAACACGGCCAGGTACGCGGTGCCGACGACGGCGAGCAGGAACGGCACCCGCAGGCGACGACCGTGCCGCACGGGCGCGGGTCCCGGTCCGGCCCCGAGACCGGCGGTCCCGGCCGTCCCGACGGCGCTCACGACTGCACCACCGCGTTGAAGATGCCGTTCCACTCGGAGTACTCGTCGTAGTTCTCGAACACCCGGAACTCGTGCGACTTGTCGAGCACCTCGGACGACGGGAACACCAGCGGGCTGTCCGCCACGGTGGGGTCGTCCAGCTCGTCCCGGACGTAGTCCTCCGCGGCGGGCACGGGGCAGACGTAGTTGACGTAGTCCTCGACGATGCCGGCGATCTTCGGCGTGTAGTAGAAGTCCATCCACTCCAGGGCCGACACCGGGTTCGCCGCCTGCCGGGGGATCATGAGGTTGTCGTGCCACATCATCTGGCCTTCCTCGGGCGTGACGAACCGCAGGTGCTCGAACCCGGACTGCTGCGCCTGGAACACGTCGCCGGACCACGCCTGGGTGATCCAGGTGTCACCGTTCTCGAGCTTGTTGATGTAGCTCTGGTCGTAGAACCCGGTGACGCTCGGGCGGAGCTTCCGCAGCCAGTCCTGGGCCGTCCGCCAGTCCGCGGGGGTCGAGGTCTCCGGGGCGATGCCGTTCGCGAGCAGCCCGAGGGACCCGAGCTCGGTGTTGTCGCTCATCAGCCCGACGCGGCCCCGGAACGCCGGGTCGAGCAGGTCCTGGAACGACGTGATCTCGCGGTCGATGTACTTCGGGTTGTAGGCGATCCCGGTGAACCCGGTCTGCCACACGACCGAGTGCTTGTTCCCGGGGTCGTAGGTCGGGTCCTTCACGGAGTCGCCCGCGTTCGCCGCGAAGTTCGGCAGCCGCGAGTGGTCGAGCTCGCACACGAACCCGTTCTTGATCATCTGCGTCAGCTCGAAGCCGTTCGTCATCACGACGAGGTCGTAGCCGGTGGCCCCCTGCGCGCGGAGGATCGGGGACACCGTCGCGTAGAACGTGGCGTTGTCCTGGATCACGGCCTGGTAGTCGACCGAGATCCCGGTGGCCCGCTCGAACAGCTGGATGGATTCGGACTTGCCGTGGTCGGAGTCGATGTAGAGCGGCCAGTTCGCGAAGTTGAGCTGCTTCGTCGCCTTCTGGTCCGCCCAGAACCGCTCCCAGTCCACCGGGTGTTCGGCGAGCGACGCCGCCGACCCCTTGATGCTGCAGCCGGCGAGCAGGGCGGCGACCGCGGCGGCCCCGCCGCCCGCGAGGAACCCGCGACGGCTGACGCGTGCGGACGTCAGTCCGCGCACCAGGTCCGGTCGCGGACTCACGCGACGACCCCCGCGGTGGCGGGCGCGGACTGGAGGCACGGGTCGGCTCCGGCGGTGACGGTCGCGTCGGACGCGGGGTGCGCCTCCAGGCCGAAACCGTGGTCGACGCCCCACGTGAGCCAGACCTCGGTACCGGTGGCGATGCGCGGTCCGCCCTTGGAGTTCTGCGCGAAGACGGAGACGCGGCCCGCGCCCGGCACGTCGACGAGGTACTGGGTGCTGACGCCGGAGAACGACACGTCGACCACACGGCCGGGGCCGAGGATGTTGCGACCGGCCTCGGGTGCCGGCTCGGCGGTGCGGATCTTGAGCTTCTCGGGACGGACGCCGACCACCACGTGTCCGGTCGTCGCGACGGCCCGGTCGGTCGGGACGGCGATCGTGCCGGCCGCGGTGGCGACGACGAGGAGTCCGCCGTCGGTGCCGCGGACCTCGCCCTCGAGCAGGTTCGACTGCCCGAGGAAGTTCGCGACGAACGCCGTGCGGGGCAGCTCGTACAGGTCCTGCGGGCTGCCCATCTGCTCGATGCGGCCGCCGTTCATGACGGCGACCGTGTCGGCCATCGTCATCGCCTCCTCCTGGTCGTGCGTGACGTGCAGGAAGGTGAGACCGACCTCGGCCTGGATCGTCTTCAGCTCGAGCTGCATCTGGTGCCGCAGCTTGAGGTCGAGGGCGCCGAGGGGCTCGTCGAGCAGGAGCAGGGCCGGGCGGTTCACGATCGCGCGGGCGAGGGCGACGCGCTGCTGCATGCCGCCGGACAGCTGCGCCGGACGCTTCGACGCCGAACCCTCGAGCTCGACGAGCCGCAACGCCTCGGTCGCCTTCGTCATCGGGTCCGGGATGCGCCGGCGCTTCAACCCGAACGCCACGTTCTCGAGCACGCTCATGTGCGGGAACAGCGCGTAGTTCTGGAACACCGTGTTGACCGGCCGCTGGTACGGCTTCGTGTCGGTGACGTCCCGTCCGCCGATCGTGATCGTGCCGCTCGTGGGCTCCTCGAGGCCGGCGACGAGCCGGAGCGTCGTCGTCTTGCCGCAGCCGGACGGCCCGAGCAGCGCGAAGAACGAGCCGGCCGGGACGGTGAGGTCGAGGGCGTCGACCGCGGTGTGGCCGGGGAAGGACTTGGTGATCCGGTCGAGCCGGAGATCGGCTCCCGATTCGGCGAAGGTGCCGGTCATTGCCATGGTGCCTCCTGCTGCTCGTGCTGCTCGGGGTCGGGTTCGGGCTCAGCCGATGTAGGACATGACGTGCTTGATGCGGGTGTAGTCGTCGAACCCGTACTGGGACAGGTCCTTGCCGTAGCCGGAGTGCTTGAAGCCGCCGTGCGGCATCTCGGCGACGATCGGGATGTGGGTGTTGATCCACACGCACCCGAAGTCGAGGTCGCGGGCGAAGCGCATCGCCCGCGCGTGGTCCGTCGTCCACACCGAGCTCGCCAGGCCGTACTCGACGCCGTTCGCCCACGCGAGGGCCTGCTGCTCGGTCGAGAAACGCTGGACGGTCTGCACCGGGCCGAAGATCTCCTGCTGCACCGCGCGGTCGTCCTGCCGGAGCCCGGAGACGATCGTCGCCTCGTGGTGGAAGCCGCGGTCGCCCAGGCGGTGGCCGCCGAGCTCGATCGACGCGTGGTCGGGGAGGGTGTCGATGAACGACCGGACCTGGGCGAGCTGGGCCGCGTTGTTCACCGGGCCGAAGTACGGGGTCGGCGCGTCCGGGCCGGTCTGCGCGTCGATCCGCGCCGCCTCGGCGAGCGCCGCCACGAACTCGTCGTGGATGCCGTCCTGCACGAGCAGGCGGGTGGCGGCGGTGCAGTCCTGCCCGGCGTTGAAGAAGCCGGCGGCGACGATGCCGGCCACGGCGGCGGGGACGTCGGCGTCGTCGAACACGATCACCGGTGCCTTGCCACCGAGTTCGAGGTGGGTCCGCTTGAGGTCACCGGCGGCGGCGCGGGCGACCTCGATGCCGGCGCGGACGGAGCCGGTGATCGACACGAGCTGTGGTGTGGGGTGGTCGATCATCGCGGCACCGGTCGTCCGGTCCCCCACGACGACGTTGAGCACGCCCGGCGGCAGGAACTCGGCGGCGACCTCGGCCAGCAGCAGGGTCGACAGCGGGGTGGTGTCGCTCGGCTTGAGCACGGTCGTGTTCCCCGCGGCGAGCGCCGGCGCGAACTTCCACACCGCCATGTTGAGCGGGTAGTTCCACGGGGTGACCTGGGCGACGACACCGATCGGCTCGCGCCGGACGAACGACGTGTGGTCGGTCATGTACTCGCCGGCGCTCCGCCCCTCGAGGTTCCGGGCGGCGCCGGCGAAGAAGCGGATCTGGTCGACGGAGAGCAGGATCTCGTCCTCGACGAGGGTGGCGCGGGGCTTCCCGGTGTCGAGCGACTCGAGGTCGGCGAACTCCTCCGCCCGCTGCTCCATCGCGTCGGCGATCCGGAAGAGCGCGAGCTGTCGTTCCGCCGGTGTGGTGCGGCCCCACGTCCCGAACGCGGTGCTCGCCGCACGGAAGGCCGCGTCGACGTCGGCGGCACTGGACACCGGCGACGTGCCGTAGACGTGCTCGTCGGTCGGGTCGATCAGGTTGAAGGCCGCGTCGGCACGGACCTCGACGGACGCGCCCCCGATGAAGTTCCGGACCTCGCTCGTCTTCGTGGTCTCCCGCATGGCGGCGATACTGGCACGGAAAAAGCCGGTTCGGAAGACTTGTAACAACGGAAATCGTCGTGAAACACGGTGTTCACAACGGATTCCCTTGCTTTCTGGGCGATGGCGCTGCAATGCTGTCCGGCATGGCGGCAGCACCACGACGTCCGGGACCGATCGACGACACCTCGAAGCGGATCATCGAACAACTCCAGGCGGACGGGCGCCGTCCGTACGGCGAGATCGGCAAGGCGGTCGGTCTCAGCGAAGCGGCGGTCCGGCAGCGCGTCCAGAAGCTGACCGAGACCGGCGTCATGCAGATCGTCGCGGTGACGGACCCCCTGCAACTCGGGTTCCACCGCCAGGCGATGATCGGCATCCGGGTCAGCGGCGACACCCGAACCGTCGCCGACGAACTCGAACGGCTCCCGGCGGTCGACTACCTCGTCATGACCGCCGGGAGCTTCGACCTCATGGTCGAGGTCGTCTGCGAGGACGACGACGACCTGATCGAACTCCTGAACGGCACGATCCGGGCGATCCCGGGCGTCGCCGGCACCGAGACCTTCGTCTACCTGCAACTCCGCAAACAGCTCTACGACTGGGGAACGCGATGACCATCTCCGAACGACCCACCACCCGTCTCGGCTCGTACGAACCGTTCGCACCGGTGGACGACGCCGCGCTGCAGCAGAAGTCGCGCGACCACCTGTGGATGCACTTCGCCCGGCACGGCGCGAACCAGGCCGGTGCCGACGTGCCGATCATGGTCCGCGGCGAGGGGCACCACGTCTACGACAGCCACGGCAAGGAGTACATCGACGGGCTCTCCGGCCTGTTCGTCGTCGCCGCGGGCCACGGCCGGAAGCGCCTGGCCGAGATGGCCGCCAAGCAGGCCGAGACGCTGTCGTTCTTCCCGATCTGGTCGTACGCGCACCCCGCGGCGATCGAGCTCGCGGACCGGTTGGCCGACCACGCCCCCGGCGACCTCAACAAGGTGTTCTTCTCGACCGGCGGCGGCGAGGCCGTCGAGACCGCGTTCAAGCTCGCGAAGTACTACTGGAAGCTCCGCGGCAAGCCGATGAAGCACAAGGTGATCTCCCGCGCGGTCGCGTACCACGGCACCCCGCAGGGAGCACTCGCCATCACGGGCATCCCGGCGATGAAGCAGATGTTCGAGCCGCTCGCGCCGGGTGGCTTCCGCGTGCCGAACACCAACTACTACCGCGCCGCCGAGATGGGCTTCGCCGGCGAGAGCGAGGAGGAGTTCGGCTTCTGGGCGGCCGAGCGCATCCGCGAGATGATCGAGTTCGAGGGCCCGGACACCGTCGCCGCGGTCTTCCTCGAGCCGGTGCAGAACTCCGGCGGCTGCTTCACCCCGCCGCCCGGGTACTTCCAGCGGGTCCGCGAGATCTGCGACGAGTACGACGTGCTGCTGGTCTCCGACGAGGTGATCTGCGCGTTCGGCCGGATCGGCACCATGTTCGCGTGCGACACCTACGGCTTCGTGCCGGACATGATCACGTGCGCGAAGGCGATGACCTCGGGCTACTCCCCCATCGGCGCGACGATCATCAGCGACAAGCTCTTCGAGCCGTTCTCCACGGGCGACACGACCTTCTACCACGGCTACACGTTCGGCGGGCACCCGGTCTCCGCCGCCGTCGCGATGGAGAACCTCGACATCTTCGAGGAAGAGGGGCTCCTGCAGAACGTCCAGCAGAACGCCCCGCTCTTCAAGGCCGAGCTCGACACGCTGCGCGACCTGCCCATCGTCGGGGACGTCCGTGGTGACGGGTACTTCTACGGCATCGAGCTCGTGAAGGACAAGGCCACCAAGACGACCTTCGACGACGCCGAGTCAGAGCGCCTGCTCCGCGGGTTCCTGTCGAAGGCGCTGTTCGACGCCGGGCTGTACTGCCGTGCCGACGACCGCGGCGACCCCGTCGTGCAGCTCGCGCCGCCGCTCACCATCGGGCAGCCGGAGTTCCGCGAGATGACCTCGATCCTGCGGAGCGTCCTGTCCGAGGCCTGGACGAAGATCTGACCGTGACCGGCTACCGGGGCGTCTCGTTCTGGCTCGACGCGCTCGTCACGAGCGGCCGCGACGACCTGACGCCCCGCCCGCCGCTCGACGGCGACACCACCGCGGACGTCTGCATCGTCGGCGGTGGACTGACGGGTCTCTGGACCGCGTGGTACCTGCACCAGGCCGACCCGCGCCTCCAGGTCGTCGTCGTGGAACGCGAGATCGCGGGCTTCGGCGCGTCCGGACGCAACGGCGGCTGGTGCTCCGCACTGTTCCCGCGGTCCGCCGAGGCGATCGCCCGCGAGCACGGCCGCGACGCGGCCCTCGCCCTGCGTCGGGCGATGCGCGACACCGTCGACGAGGTCGGGCGCGCAGCGTCCGAGGCCGGAGTCGATTGCGACTACGTCAAGGGCGGCACCGTCCTCTACGCGCGCTCCGCCGTGCAGGAACGCGCGGCCCGCGACGAGGTCGCCGCCTCGGCCGCGTGGGGCGACGACATGACGTACCGCGACGCACGCCCCGGCGATGCCGCCGGATCGGCCGGTGTCGCGTGGACGCCGGACTGCGCGCGGGTCCAGCCCGCAGCGCTGGTGCGCGGCCTGGCGGCGGCCCTGGAGGCGCGGGGCGTCCGGATCGCGGAGCACACGCCCGCCTCGTCCTGGGATCGCGGGCGCGTGGTCACGTCGCGTGGGACCGTCACGGCCGGTGCCGTGGTCATCGCGGTCGAGGGCTACGGCGCGCAGCTCGAGCAGACGAAGCGGCGCATCCTGCCGCTGTACTCGCTCATGATCGCGACGGCACCGTTGCCCGCGGCGGTGTGGGACCGCGTCGGGCTCGAGCACGGGCAGACGTTCTCCGACTACCGGCACCTGCTCGTGTACGGGCAGCGCACGGCAGACGACCGACTGGCGTTCGGCGGACGCGGAGCCCGCTACCACTGGGGGTCCGCGATCACCCCCGGCTACGACCGGGTACCGCGCGTGTTCGAGCACCTGCGGCGGTCCCTGGTCGAGCTGTTCCCCGCCGTCGCCGACGCCCCGGTCACCCACACGTGGGGCGGACCCCTCGGGGTGCCCCGTGACTGGTGCGCCTCGGTCACCTGGGACGGCCACGTCGGGACCGCCGGCGGCTACGTCGGCGACGGCCTGTCCACGACGAACCTCGCCGGACGGACGCTCGCCGACCTCGTGCGGGGTGTGTCCTCGCCGCTGACCGCGCTGCCGTGGGTGAACCACCGGTCGCCGGACTGGGAGCCGGAGCCGCTGCGGTTCCTCGGGGCGAACGCCGGGCTCGTGGCCACCGACCTGGCCGACCGCGAGGAAGCACTGACCGGGCGGCCGAGCCTCGCCGCCCGCCTGATGACACCGCTGACCGGAGGACACTGATGGCTGCACTCGATGCCGACGTCGTCGTCGTGGGGGCCGGGGTCGCCGGGCTCGCCGCAGCTCGAGCGCTCGTGCAGGGCGGGCAGCGCGTCGTCGTGCTCGAGGCCCGCGACCGCATCGGTGGCCGCACCTGGACCGACGACGAGATCGGGGTGCCGGTCGACCTCGGCGCCTCGTGGATCCACGGCATCGAAGGCAACCCGCTCTGGTCCCTGGCGTCCGCGTTCGGGATCGAGACCGTCGAGTTCACCGTCGGCAGCTTCCAGTTCGACGGGCGGCCGATCGGCTGGCACGCCCCGTCCGGACGGCGGTTGACCGCGCCCGAGGCCGCGTCGTTCGTCGCGGACCTGCACACCGTCGACGCGGCCCTCGCCGCGGTGGTCGCCGACGCCCCGCCGCCGGCGACCTACGCGTCCGCCGTCGACACCGCGCTGCGGTCCCTGCAGTGGCAGGGCGACCGGGCCGCGCGGATCCGCGAGTACACGGCGCACCGCTCCGAGGACCTCTGCGGCGCCCCGGTCACCGTGCTCGACGCGCACGGGCTCGACGAGGAGCACGTCGCCGGCGACGAGGTGGTGTTCCCCGGCGGCTACGCCCAGTACGCGCACGCCCTGGCGGCCGGGCTCGACGTCCGCCTGTCCTCCGTCGTCGCCGCCGTGCGCTCGTCGTCCTCGGGCGTCGTCGTCGGGCTCGCCGACGGGACGACCGTGTCCGCTGCGGAGGTCGTCGTCACGGCGCCCCTCGGCGTGCTGCAGGCCGGCGCGATCACGTTCGAGCCACCGCTCGAGCCCGCGGTGCTCGACGCGATGGGCCGACTCGGGATGGGCGTCTACGACAAGGTGTTCCTGCGGTTCCCGTCCCGGTTCTGGGGCGAGTCGTGGGTGGTCCGCCAGCAGGGGCCGGCCGGAGTCGACTGGCACTCCTGGTACGACATGTCCCGGGTGACCGGCGAACCGGTGCTCGCGGCGCTCGTGGGCGGTGCCGGCGCGCGGCGGATCGAGTCGCTACCCGATGCCCTGGTCGTCGACGAGGCGGTCGAGGCGCTGCGCCGGATGTTCGGGCCCACGGTCCCGGAGCCGGACGGCGTGCGGATCACCCGGTGGGCGGCGGACCCCTTCGCGCGCGGGTCGTACTCGTACCTGCACGTGGGGGCGTCACCGGACGACCACGACCTGCTCGGCACCCCGTCGGGGCGGGTGCAGCTCGCCGGTGAGGCCACGTGGGGCGACGACCCCGCGACCGTGCACGGGGCGCTGCTCTCCGGGCTGCGGGCGGCGGGGCGGTTGCTCGGGCACGAGGTGTCGGCCGGGTCGTTGGCGGGGCCGCTGCCCGGCTGACGGGCGTGACGCTCCGTCAGTCGAAGGCCGGGGTGTCCGCCGAGCACCGCACCGCGTCGCCCGGCTGCGCCGACGTCTCGCTCGCGATCTCGCGCTTCCCGTCGAGCAGGATCCGGCACGTCGCCGTGGCCCCGGCGCCCGGCGTCGCCCGCACCGACGCCCGCTGCTCGGCGAGGACGATCGCGTCGTGCTCCCAGCGCGACCCCTCGCCGTCCGAGGACCCGGTCTCCTGCGCGTCGAGCCGGTGCACCGCGGGCGTTTCGCCGCGCCGCTCGGCACCCTCGACCCGCACGTCGGTGAGGGCGGCCCCGCTCGGCTGGTCGACGCGGACCTCGTAGGTCACGGACCAGGCATCGCCCGTCTGCTGCTGGACGAAGCTGCACCCGGTCGCGAGCACCGCGACGGAGCCGGCGACCACGGCGGCGGCGAGGAGACGGACGGTGGGACGGTTGCGTTCGGACATGCCACCAGCCTGCGCACCGACCGCCCGCGGATCGTCCTCCGGGCGACGCGACCCCGTGCGACGACGGATCGATCCCGGGTCCTCCGAGCGGTTGACATCGGCTCCGTCCGCCCGCGCGGTCAGTACCGTCGACCGCATGGGAACCGTGCTGCCAGGCGTGATCGCGTTCGTCGTCGGGGTCGTCCTCGCCGTCGGGGCGCTCGTGCCGTGGACGGCGTGGGAGTACCGCCGTCACGGGCAGCTCGGCTTCCGACGCTCGCTCGTCGCGTTCGGCACGCTCGTCTACGCCCTCGCGCTCGTCACCTACACGCTGCTGCCGCTGCCCGACGACGTCGCGACGATGTGCCGGAACACGGCCTCGCCGCAGCTGACGCCGTTCGCGTTCCTCGGGGACGTCGCGAAGGAGGGCGGGATCTCCGGACCCCGGTCGCTGCTGTCCAACCCCGCGTCGGCGCAGGTCCTGTTCAACGTGCTGCTCTTCGTGCCCCTCGGCGCACTCGCCCGGCACGCGGTCGCCCGGAGGCGTGTGTTCGCCGGCCTGCTCGTCGGGCTCGGCGCCGGGTTCGTGGTGTCCCTGCTCATCGAGACGACGCAGCTCACCGGCGACTGGTTCCTCTACCCGTGCTCGTACCGCCTCTTCGACGTCGACGACCTGCTCGCGAACACGACCGGCGCCGTGGTCGGCACGCTCCTCGCCCCGCTCGTGGGACTGCTCGCGGGGTCCGGGCGGACCACCGACGCGGACGCCCCACGCCCGGTCACCGCGGCACGACGGTTCTCCGGCATGCTCGCGGACGTGCTGGCGATCTGGCTCCTGTCCGGCACGCTGAGCGTCGGGACCGCCCTGGCGTGGGCGATCGCCGGGCGGGACGACCAGGACCCGGTGCTCGGCACGCTCATCACCGCCGGTGCCCTGGTCGCCCCGTTCGCACAGCTCGTGGTCGTGCTCGCGACGGGCCGGACCCTCGGTGAGCACGTCGTCCGGCTCCGTCCGGCCCCGACACCGGGGACCGGGAGGCGCGTGGTGCGCTGGGCGCTCGGCTCCGGCGGGTGGGCGGCACTGCTCGCCGTGGACGTCCCGTTCTCCGCGTTCCTCGCGTTCGTGCTCGCGGTGACGTCGGTCATCGCGGTGTGGGCGACCCGCGGCCGGCGCGGGTTCGCGCTCGCGGTGATCCGGGCGGAGGTCGAGGACGACCGGGTGCCGGCGCGCGTCGGGTGAGCGGGTCCGACGGGTGCCCCGCGCCGGCGAGAGCGCGGGACACCCTGGGCTCAACCCTTGCGCCACACGTCGTGCAGGAACCGGGCCAGGGTCACGAGCAACGTCGCGATCCCCAACCACGGCACCTGACGGCGTCGACGCGGTTCGTCGTCGGAGGACATCCGAACCACCTTCCGTGTCAGCGCCGGCGGACACGAAGAGCAGGGGCCGAGGGACGTGCGACCCGACGGTGATCGGGCTACACTGGTTCCGAGTTCAGGCTCGGGACGCATCGTGTCCCTCGTTCTCCACTCGGAGAGCAAATCGAAGCCCATCGCTGTTTCCCCAGCGGTGGGCTTCATCCTTGCTCGGGCCACGCTCCGGCGGTGACGCGGCCCGCCACCAGCCTACTGATGTTCCATGTTCCGGTGAGAGCGACACGGGGGTCGTACTGACCGGACCCTCACGGGTCGCACGGGCCCGGAACGGTGTTCGAGTGCCACACTCGGAGCCGTGACGATGACGCGGACCACACCCCGGCACGAGCACCGCGGGCCGGTCGCCGTCGCCGTGCTGGTGAACCTCGCGCTGAGCCTGTTCCTGCCCGACGAGGTCCTGTTCTTCCCGTCCTGGGTGGTCCCGCTCCTCGGGGTGCTGCTCCTCACCCCGCTCATCGTGTTCAACCCTCGGCGGCTGACCCGTGAGACCACCTGGTCGCGGTGGCTGTCCACGGGCCTCGCGGTCCTGCTGACGGTCGCGAACCAGCTGACCGTCGTCCGTACGATCGACGAGCTGCTGCACGGGCACCCCGACGGCGGCGCGGTGCTCCTGATCGCCCTGCAGGTCTGGGTGAGCAGCATCATCGCGTTCGGGCTCGTGTACTGGGAGCTCGACCGGGGCGGCCCCGTCGCCCGACGGCAGCCAGGGCTGTGGGTGACCGACCGCGCCGACTTCCAGTTCCCGCAGGAGACCGACCCGAAGACAGCGGCCTGGCGGCCGGTGTACCTCGACTACCTCTACGTCGCGCTGACGAACATGATGGCGTTCAGCCCGACGGACACGATGCCGATGACCATCCGGGCGAAGATGATCATGGCCTACCAGTCGATCGGCGGGTTCATCCTGCTGGCGCTCGTGATCTCGCGCGCGGTGAACATCATCAGCTGACCGAACTCCCGACGAGCGACTCCGACACGTCCCAGAACCGAGCGGCGTCGTCGTCACGGAGCAACGGCGCCCACGGCTTCCGACGGCCGGCCGGTCCGCCGAGCTGCCCGGGTCCGGTCGGACCGACGAAGCCTCCGTCGAGGTCCGCGTCGGTCGCCGCGAGCAGGGCCGGCTCCGCCGCCGAGGCCGGTGTCCCGACGAGGAGCCCGCGCGCCGACAGCCAGCGGATCAGCCGGACGGCCACGGTGTCGCCCGAGCGTCCGATCTCCGGGCGTGCGGCGAGCAGGCTCGTGGGTGCGACACCGGGGTGGCTGACCGCACTCGTGATCCCCCACCCACCGGCCCGGCTCCTCCGACCGAGCTCGAGGGCGAAGAGCGCGCACGCGAGCTTCGACTGCCCGTACGCCCGCGCGACGTCGTAGTCCCGCTCGGACTGCAGGTCGTCCCACCGGATCGATGCACGCTGCGCCGCCACGCTCGACTGCATCACGACCCGACCGTTCGCGGCACGGAGCAGGGGGAGCAGGGCGCCGACGAGTGCGACGTGCCCGAGGTGGTTCGTGCCGAACTGCAGCTCGAAGCCGTCCCGGGTCGTCTGCCGCTCCGGCGGGTTCATCACGCCGGCGTTCCCCACGAAGACGTCGATCGGCGTGCCCTCGGACCGCATCCGCTCCCCGAGCGTCGACACGGACTCCAGCGAGGAGAGGTCCAGGTCCTCGAGCAGCACGGATGCATCCGGGTGCTGCGCGGTGATCCGGGCGACGGCCGCCGCTCCCTTGTCGCGGTTGCGCACCGGCACGACCACCTCCGCCCCGGCGCCGGCGAAGCGCGCGGCGATCTCCAGTCCGATGCCGTCGCTCGCTCCGGTCACCAAGACCCGGCGTCCGCCGAGGTCCGGGAGGGTGAGTCGTTCGTTCCGTGCCATGGTCCGCCTCTTCCGTCGTGGTGAGCACCCGATCCGGCACCCGAGACGATCGTCGCCGCGTCGTGCACACGCAACCACGGCCTGACGATCCGTGGCTGCGGTCGACGCCCCGGGAGAGGATGGGCGCATGATCGACCGAGCGTCCCTCGCGGACTTCCTCCGCAGCCGTCGGACGGCCCTGCAGCCCGAGGACGTCGGCCTGCCCCGGGGCCAGCGCCGTCGAACGAGCGGGCTGCGGCGCGAGGAGGCGGCGCTGCTGAGCAACATGTCCGTCGACTACTACGCGCGGCTGGAACGGGAGCGCGGACCGCAGCCGTCCGACCAGATGCTCGCGTCGATCGCGCAGGGCCTGCGCCTCACGATCGCGGAGCGCGACCACCTCTTCCGACTCGCCGGACACGAGCCCCCGACCGCGGCGTCCGGCGGCGACCACGTCAGCCCCGGCATGATGCGCATCTTCGACCGGCTCGCCGACAGCCCGGCCGAGATCGTCACCGAGCTGGGCGAGACGCTGCAGCAGACGTCCCTCGCCGCCGAGCTCACCGGTGACGCCAGCGGCCGACGCGGCGACGACCGGAGCATCGGGTACCGGTGGTTCGCCGACCCGGCGTCCCGGGACGTCCACCCGGTCGAGGACCACCCCTTCCTGTCCCGGATGTACGCCTCGGGTCTCCGCACCGTCATCGCTCGCCGCGGACCCGACTCCCGGGCCGCACACCTGGCCGAACGGCTGCTCGCGACGAGCGAGGAGTTCCGCGAGGTCTGGGCGCGCCACGAGGTCGGCATCCGCCCGCGTGACGTGAAGACCTACCGCCACCCGGAGGTCGGGCTGCTCACCCTGCAGTGCCAGGTGCTGCAGGACCCCGACAGCTCGCAGAACCTGCTCGTGTACACTGCCGAACCCGGCAGCGAGACCGCCGAGCGACTCCGGCTGCTCGCCGTGGTCGGCTCGGCGGTCGGTCGCGCCTGACCTCGGAGGTCGTCAGGCGCCGTGCGCCTCCTCGGCCACCGGCTGCCACTCGCGCCAGGTCGCCAACCGCGACTCGTAGTCACGCTCCGCGATGCCGAGCGGCGCCTTCCCGAAGAACACCCGCAGCGGCGGCTGGTCCGCGTCGACGACCTTCAGGATCGCGGACCGGGTCGCCTCCGGCTTGCCGGGATCGGCAGCGGACGGGCGCTTGGACGCGGCCTCGCGCACGTCGGCGTAGGCGGCGATCTCCTCGCTGTGCTTCGAGGACGGACCGGACCAGTCCGTCGAGAACCCGCCGGGCTCGACGAGGGTGACGTGGATGCCGAAGCCCGCGACCTCCTGGGCCAGCGACTGCGAGATCCCTTCGAGCGCCCACTTCGACGCGTGGTATGCCCCGACCGTCGGGAACGCACTGATCCCGCCGATGCTCGACACCTGGATGATGTGTCCGGACCCCTGCTCGCGCATGATCGGCAGCGCCGCCTGGGTGACCCAGAGCGCCCCGAACAGGTTCGTCTCGAGCTGCGCGCGCACCTCGTCCTCGGTGAGCTCCTCGACCATGCCGAAGTGGCCGTAGCCGGCGTTGTTGACGACGACGTCGAGGGAGCCGAAGTGCTCGGCGGCACGCTGGACCGCGGCGATGTCGGCTGCACGGTCGGTGACGTCGAGCTGCAGTGCGAGGAACGTGTCCGGGTACTGGTCGACGAGGTCGTGCACGTCGTCGGGGTTGCGGGCGGTCCCGGCGACGGAGTCCCCGCGCTCGAGTGCCGCTTCCGTCCACTCGCGACCGAAGCCCTTGGACGCGCCGGTGATGAACCAGGTCTTGCTCATGTGTCCTCCTGTTGTCTGACCGGATCAGCCAACGCCCGGGGCACGGGTGTCACCTCGACGCCCGGGGGACGCGCGCGCCGACCGGACAGCCCCTCGGGCGACACCGACTCACGCCCGGGGCGCCGCGAACTCCAGGTTGACGTCGTCCGGGTCCTGCACGGACAGGATCACGAGCCCGAACGGCGGCAGGTCGGTCACCTCGCCGTGCTCGATCCCCGCCGCGTCGAGCCGGCCCACCGCGGCGTGCAGCTCGTCGACCGAGGCGACCCGGAACGACACGTGGTCGAGGCCGACCCGGTCGGCGTCGAACCGGTCCCCCGCCGGCGCGACCGGCCGCAGGCCCAGCGTCTGCCCGCCGAACGTGAAGGAGCACCCGCCGTAGGTCCGCCACGGGTCGTCGTGGATCGTCGGGTCGTCGATCTGGTCGCTGAAGTCGCTCCCCGGTGGCATCCCGAACAACCGCTCGTAGAAGGCCTTGCTGCGTCGGATGTCGGTGACCGTCAACCGGACGTGCGAGAAGCCGAGCGGCGTGACGATGGGTTCGCTCATGCGTCCACACAACACCTCGAGGGGGTTGCGCTCGTTGATCGTGCGATCAACAATGGCGTCATGGACGTCATCACCGGCACACCGCAGCGGTCTCCCCTGCACGAGGACACCGGGCGACCCCGACGCCGCGTGCGCATCGGCCTCGTGCAGTCCCGGTGGCTCGAGGATCCCGCGGCCCACCGTGCACAGCTCGCGGACGGCATCGCGACGGCAGCGGCGAACGGCGCCACCGCGGTGTTCCTCCCCGAGCTGACGCTCTCGCGCTACCCGGGCGACACCCCCGCGACCGGCGCACCGAAGGAGTCGGCCGAGTCGCTCGAGGACGGCCCGACGGTCGCGTTCGCTCGCGCCCAGGCGGCGGAGCACGGGGTGTTCGTGCACGCCTCGCTGTACGAGCGTCCGGCCGCCGACGACCGGCCCGAGGACCCGCGCGGCTACAACACGGCCGTCCTCGTCGCGCCGGACGGCACGCTGGTCGGTCGGACGCGCAAGACGCACATCCCGATCAGCGCCGGCTACTACGAGGACACGTACTTCCGCCCGGGTTCCGACGCCGACGCCTTCCCGGTGTACGAGCCGGCCGGACTCGGCGCCCGCGTGGGCCTGCCGACCTGCTGGGACGAGTGGTTCCCCGAGGTCGCGCGGTCGTACGGTCTCGCCGGCAGCGAGGTCCTCGCGTACCCGACGGCGATCGGGTCCGAGCCGTCCTTCCCCGCGTTCGACACCGCCCCGATCTGGCGGCAGGTCATCGTGGCGAACGGCATCACCTCGGGGCAGTTCATGGTGGTCCCGAACCGCTGGGGCGACGAGGGCGACATCACCTTCTACGGCTCGTCGTTCATCTCCGACCCGTTCGGCCGCGTCCTCGTCGAGGCACCGCGGGACGCGAGTGTCGTGCTCGTCGCGGACCTCGACCTCGACGCCCGCACGGAGTGGCTCCGGCTCTTCCCCTTCTACGTCACGCGCCGTCCGGACCTGTACGACACGCTCGTCGCCCCCGTCGACGAGGAACGCCACGCGTACGGCGCACGCGACGCGATCGACGCGGCCATCGCCGTGGCGGCGACCCCCACCGGACGCGAGGTTCGCGCATGACGTGGGTCATGCCTCCCGAGACCGCCCCGCAGGAACGCACCTGGATGGCGTTCCCGCGGCCCGGGCTGACGCTCGGCGACGACCCGGCGAGCGCCGAGGCGGCGCGTGCCGTCTGGGCGGCGACCGCGAACGCGATCAGCGAGTACCAGGCCGTCACCGTGGTCGTCGACCCGGTCGCCCGCGACGACGCCCGACGCCTCCTGTCCGGCGCCGTGGACGTGCTCGAGGCGCCCCTCGACGACTTCTGGATGCGCGACATCGGTCCGACGTTCGTGGTCGACGACGTGACCGGGGCCCGTGGCGCGGTGGACTGGGTCTTCAACGGCTGGGGCGCGAACCCGTGGTCGACGTGGACGCGCGACGCCGAGGTCGCCGCCACCGTCGCCGCGGCCGCCGGCGTGGAACGGATCCCGTCACTGCTCGTGAACGAGGGCGGGGCGATCCACGTCGACGGGACCGGACGCGTCCTCGTCACCGAGACGGTCCAGCTCGATCCCCGCCGGAACCCCTACGCCGACCGCGCGCGGGTGGAGCAGGAGCTGGCGCGGACGATCGGCGCGACCGACGTGGTCTGGCTGCCCCGTGGCCTGACCCGCGACTACGACGGCTTCGGCACCCGGGGGCACGTCGACATGGTGGCGACCTTCGCCGGCGCCGCGATGGACACCGTGCTGCTGCACGCCCAGCCGGACCCCGGCCACCCGGACCACCTCGTGATGCCGGTCGTCCGACGGGCGATCGAGGAGGCGACGGACGCCACCATCGTCGAGCTGCCCGCACCCGCGACGCTCGCCGACGCCGACGGACCCGTCGACTGGAACTACGTGAACCACGTGGTGGTGAACGGCGCGGTGATCGCGTGCGGGTTCGGGGAGCCGGCGGCGGACGAGCGGGCGCGGGGGATCCTCGCGGACGTGTACCCGGGGCGGGAGGTGCGGACGATCGATGCGCGCGAGGTGTTCGCGCGGGGCGGTGGGCTGCACTGCATCACGCAGCAGGAGCCCGCGGCTCGGTAGACGTCAGGCCGCCGGCGCCCCGAGCCCCACCCGCGGCTGCAACCAGTCGAGCCCCGCGGCGAGCGCCGCCCGCGCCGTCACCCAGCTGTGCCGCCCACCCGGCACCACCCACGTGGCGACGTGCATCCCCGCTGCCCGCGCCCGCCCGGCCATCACGGGCATCACGGGCCCGTAGGTGGTGTCGAGGGCCCCGGCCGCGAAGAACGCGTTCGAGTCCCGGAACGGCGCACCGGCGCGCAGCAGCGCCGCGGGCTGCGCAGCCGCCCACGCCGCCCGGTTCCCGGCGAACCCCTCGTCGACGGTCTTCCTCTCGCTGCCGAGCGTGGGCCCGTCCTCGCCGGAGACGTCGATGAGGTTGCCGAACCGCGAGGGGTCTCCCGCCCCGAGCTGGATCGCGCACGTCCCACCCTGCGAGAACCCGCCGATGGTCCACGCGGAGGCCGCCGTCTGCACCCGCAGGTGGCTCGTCACCCACGCCGGAACGTCCTCGGTGAGGTAGGTCCGGCTGTTGCCGAGCGCCCCGTCGACGCACATCGGGTTCGCCGACCGCGGGCCGAGCTGGTCGGGCACGACGACGATCGGTGCGAGGCCGCGGTCGACGGTCGCGAGCGCGTCCATCGTCTGCTCGATCGCCCCGCCGGTCTGCACGTCCTCGGGACCGGCTCCGCGGGACTGGCCGGACAGGAGCACGTCGACGGGCAGCGCCGGTGGGTCGGCGGTGAGCGCGGCCGGGGGCAGGTACAGCAGGGCCTGGCGTGCGACGAAGTGCGATCGCGTGGCCGGGATGGTCACCCGGAGCAGCCGTCCCTGCGTCGGCAGGTCGGCCGGTGCGGTCCACGTCCTCGCCAGGTCGACGCTCGCCGGCGCGGGAGTGGACCCGGGTGCCTCGGCAGCGGGGATCCCGCCGGCCGCGGTCGCGATCGGGGCGTGCGCGGAGGGGGGTGCGCTCGGCACGGTCGTCGCGCGGGCCGTGGAGGCGCGGCTCGGCTCCGCAGCGACGGCCCGCCCGGCAGCGGCGGAGCCCGTCCCACCCGCACCGGTCGCGTGGGCGATGCCCCACCCACCGGCCGCGCCGAGCGCGAGGCCGACCACCAGCCCGGCGGCGATCAACCCTCGTGTCCGTGTCATCGGTCGTCCTCGTCCGTCGGCGTCCGGCCCGGTGCCGGTCGTGCCGAGCCGATCGTAGGGAGCCGTGCCGGGAGTGCGCCCGCGGTTCCGGCACCGTGGCTGAGCATCTTCCCGGCCGGTCCCAGGCTCCGGTCGGCAAGCGACACCGCGTACATCCCTGCCTCGCATCGTGTACTCCGTGGCGGGTCCGACGCTGCCCACGGCGTCGGTATCGTCAGCGGATCGGTCCACCCGATCAGGTCCGCGCACCGCCGCGCGGACCCCGGCCCCCGCAGCTCCGGCTGCGAGCAGGAGGAACTCCCCATGGCGTCATCGACCATCGTCACCGCCCCGCCCGGCACCGCGCGTGGTGGGTCCCTGAAGCGGAGTCTCGGGCTGTGGGCGATCGTCGGACTCGGCCTCGGGTACATGACGCCGACCGTGGTGTTCGACACCTTCGGCATCGTCTCCGGTGAGACGAACGGCGCCGTGCCGAGTGCGTACCTCATCGCCCTCGTGATCATGCTCCTGACGGCGATCAGCTACGGGAAGATGGTCCGCGTCTACCCGGCCGCGGGTTCGGCCTACACGTACGTGCGGGAGTCGATCCACCCGAACGCCGGCTTCATGGTCGGTTGGGCGTCCCTGCTCGACTACCTGCTGCTGCCGATGGTGAACGCGCTCATCATCCGTCTGTACCTCGAGCAGGTCTTCCCGGCACTGCCCGCGTGGGTGACGGTGGTCGTCTACACGCTGTTCGTCACGACGGTGATCTGCCTGTCGATGCGCGGGACGTCGAACCTCAACATGGTCCTGCTCATCGGGGCGATCCTCGCGATGATCGCGTTCGTCGTCTTCGCCGTGATCGAACTCGTCGAGGGTGCCGGTGCCGGCACGGTGGTCAGCGCCGAGCCCTTCGTGCACGACGGCGTGACGATGTCGGCGCTCCTCACCGGGGCGACCGTCGTGTGCTTCTCGTTCATCGGGTTCGACGCGGTGACGATGTACACGGAGGAGGCGAAGAGCATCCGCATCATGCCGAAGGCGATCCTGCTGACCGTCCTCATCGGTGGGCTCATCTTCCTCGTCTCGGCGTACTTCGCCCAGCTCCGTTTCCCGACCAACGCCCCGTTTGGCGAGTTCACCGACGACCCGCTGCCCCAGATCGGGCTGCTCGTCGGCGGCAGGGTGTTCCAGGCGATCCTCGTCGCCGCCGGGTTCGTCGCCGCGCTCGCCTCGGGCCTGGCCTCGCACGCCAGCGTCGCCCGCATGCTGCTCGTGATGGGCCGCAACAACGTCCTGTCGAAGAAGGTCTTCGGCTACGTGAGCCCGAGGACCCGCACGCCCATCCCGAACGTCGTCATCGTCGGGGCGGTCACGCTCCTCGCGATGACGTTCTCGCTCGACACCATCTCGGCGTACATCAACTTCGGCGCCCTCATCGCGTTCACGTTCGTCAACCTGACGGTCATCGTGCACTTCGCCTGGCGCGAGGGCCGCCGGCACACCGCACGCGACCGGTTCGCCTTCATCGTCCTCCCCGGGGTCGCGATGCTGCTGACCGGTGTTCTCTGGTCTCAGCTGCACGCCGACGCCCTCATCGCCGGCGGCGTCTGGGCCGCGATCGGCTTCGTGTACCTGCTGGTGATCACGAAGGGGTTCCGGATCCAGCCGAAGGGCTTCGACGAGAACCAGCCCGTCACCGGCGTCAACAAGCAGCTGACCGACCAGGTCTGAACCACACAGGAGACACGATGAACGACACGGCCACCGTCTACGCGGTCACCGACCCGGCCACCGGCCAGACCCTCGCCACGTTCCCGACGATCACCGACGACGAGCTCCGCGCGGCGATCGACACCGCCGACCGCACGCACGCCCAGTGGTCGCGCACGAGCACCGTCGCCGACCGCGCCGCGCTGCTGCACCGCGTCGCCGAGCTGTACCGGGAGCGTCGGGACGACCTCGCCGCGACGATCGTCCGCGAGATGGCGAAGCCGATCGACCAGGCCGTGGGCGAGGTCGACTTCTGCGCCGACATCTACGACTACTACGCGGACCACGCCGAGGAGTTCCTCGCCGACCAGCCGATCACCCTGGCGGACGGCAGCGAGGGCAGCGCGTTCATCCGGAAGTCCTCGATCGGCGTCCTGCTCGGCATCATGCCGTGGAACTTCCCCGCGTACCAGATCGCCCGGTTCGCCGGTCCGAACCTCGTCATCGGCAACACCGTCCTGCTCAAGCACGCCCCGCAGTGCCCGGAGTCCGCACTCGCGATCGAGCAGGTCTTCCACGACGCGGGCTTCCCCGAGGGCGCGTACACGAACGTCTTCGCCACGAACGACCAGGCAGCCGACGTCATCGCCGACCCGCGCGTCCAGGGCGTCTCCCTCACCGGCTCCGCACGCGCCGGTGCCGCCGTCGCGGAGATCGCCGGCCGCAACCTCACGAAGGTCGTCCTCGAGCTCGGCGGCTCGGACCCGTTCGTCCTGCTGTCGACCGACGACCTCGACGCCGTGGTCGGATCAGCCGTCGCCACCCGCCTCGAGGGCAACGGCCAGGTCTGCAACGCCGCGAAGCGCTTCCTCGTCGCCGACCACCTGTATGACGACTTCCTGGCCAAGTTCACCGACGCGATGGCCGCGGTCTCACCCACCGACCCGACCACGCCCGGTGCCGAACTCGGTCCGCTGTCCTCCCCCGCCGCTGCCGACCGGCTGCAGGAGCAGCTCGCGGCCGCGACCGCCCAGGGCGCCACCGTCGTCACCGGCGGCCAGCGTCAGGGGAACGCCTTCACCCCGACGGTCCTGACCGGCGTCACGCCCGACAACGACGCGTACCGCGAGGAGTTCTTCGGCCCCGTCGCCGCCGTCTACCGGGTCGAGGACGAGGATGCCGCGATCACGATCGCGAACGACACCCCGTACGGCCTCGGCTCGTACCTCTTCACGACCGACGCCGAGCAGGCGCTGCGCGTCGCCGACCGCATCGAGGCCGGGATGGTCTACGTGAACATCGTCGGCGCGGACAGCCCGGAGCTCCCCTTCGGCGGCGTCAAGGCGAGCGGCTTCGGCCGCGAGCTCGGCCCGCTCGGGGCCGACGAGTTCGTCAACAAGAAGCTGATCCGCATCGGCGGCTGACGCCCGCGACCCGGCCCACGGGCGGACGGGAGGCGCGGTGCCGGCTGGCACCGCGCCTCCCGTCCGTCAGATGGTCTAGACCAGCGCCGTGAACGACGCGTCGCGCACCAGCACGGTCGACGCGTCGTCGCCGACGGCCTGGTCCGGGTCGCTCGACAGCCCGAGGGACCAGCGCCCGCCACCCGGCTTCTCCGGCAGGGTGAACTCGACGGTGGTCTCCGACGCGTTGAGCAGCACCGCCACCGTGTCGTCGCCCTGCTGCAGGACGAGCATGACCGCCCGGTTGCCGCCGTCCGCCCAGTCGGCGTCGTCGAACCCCTTCGCGTCGGCACGGAGCACGTCCACCGTGGACGCCGAGTCGCCCGGGGCCGTTCGGTACCACTCGGGACGCAGGGACACGTGGTCGCGGCGGAATGCGATCGCCTCGGTCGTGAAGGCCAGCAGGTCCCGGTCGGCCGCGGCCCAGTCGAACCACGAGATCTCGTCGTCCTGGCAGTAGGCGTTGTTGTTGCCGCCCTGCGACCGGGCGATCTCGTCGCCGCCGAGGATCATCGGCACGCCCGCCGACAGCAGCAGCGTGCCGAGGAAGTTGCGGCGCTGCCGGTTCCGGTAGTCGTTCACCACGCCGTCCTCGGTCGGACCCTCGACGCCGCCGTTGAACGAGGTGTTGTCGCTCTCGCCGTCATTGTTGTCCTCGCCGTTCGCCTCGTTGTGCTTCTCGGCGTACATCGTCAGGTCCGCCAGGGTGAAACCGTCGTGGGCGGTGACGAAGTCGACCGAGCACAGCGGCGAGCGCCGTGACCCCTCGTAGACGTCCGGGCTGCCGAGCACCCGCTGCACGGCGTCACCGAGGGTGCCCGCATCGCCGCGCCAGAACGCGCGCAGGTCGTCGCGGTACTTGCCGTTCCACTCCGACCAGTCCGCCGGGAAGCCGCCGACCTGGTAGCCGGCGGTGTCCCACGGCTCGGCGATCATCTTCACCTCGCGGAGCACCGGGTCCTGGTGGATGATGTCGAGGAACGCCGAGTGCTTCTCCGCCTCGCCGCCCTGACGGGTCAGCGTCGTCGCGAGATCGAAGCGGAAGCCGTCGACGTGCATCTCCTCGACCCAGTACCGGAGCGAGTCCATGACGAGGCCGAGCGCCGCGGGGTGCGACACGTTGAGGCTGTTGCCCGTGCCGGTCGTGTCGAAGTAGTTCGCCTCGTCGCCCTCGACCAGGCGGTAGTACGACTCGTTGTCGATGCCCTTGAACGAGAGCGTCGGGCCCATGTGGTTGCCCTCGGCCGTGTGGTTGTAGACGACGTCCATGATGACCTCGAGGCCGGCGGCGTGCAGGGCCTGCACCATCGCCTTGAACTCGGCGACCTGCTGGCCGGCGGTGCCGGACGAGGAGTACTCGTCGTGGGGGGCGAAGAACCCGATGCTGTTGTAGCCCCAGTAGTTGCGGAGGCCCTTGTCGGCGAGGGTCGAGTCCTGCACGAACTGGTGCGTCGGCAGGAGCTCGACGGCGGTCACCCCGAGGTCGGTGAGGTGCTTGATCGCCGCCGGGTGCGCGAGTCCGGCGTACGTGCCGCGGATCTCCTCGGGCACGTCCGGGTGCTGCTTCGTGAAGCCCTTGACGTGGACCTCGTACACGACCGTGTCGGCGAGGGCCGTGCGGGGTCGCGCGTCGTCGCCCCAGTCGAAGTCGCGGTCGGCGACGACGGACTTCGGCATCGCAGCGGCCGAGTCGGTCTCGTCGATCCGCTCAGGGTCCTGCATGTCGTGGCCGAACAGTGCCTGGCCCCACTGGTACGTGCCGTCGACGGCAGTGGCGTACGGGTCGAGCAGCAGCTTCGCCGGGTTGTGGCGGAGGCCCTTCGCCGGGTCCCATGCGCCGTGGACGCGGAAGCCGTAGCGGGTCCCCACGGTCACGTCCGGGACGACGTCGTGGAAGGTGTAGCCGGTGCGGTTCGTGAGCTCGGTGCGGTGTTCGGTGCCGTCCTCGTCGAACCGGCAGAACTCGACGCGCTCGGCGGTGCTGGAGAAGAGAGCGACGTTCGCGCCGCCGTCGACGAGTGTCACGCCGAGCGGGGTGCGGGAAGAAGTGGTCATGTCGTCGTTCTACCGGTCGGCGACTGTGTCCCCGGCTCGCCGACGTACCCCGTCGCCGAGCGTGGTGCGCAGCGCAACTCCGGTCCTAGGATCGCCACGTGACCACCGGTGTCCCGCGCTCCCGCCCCGTCCTCGTGACCGCTGCCGTCGTGCTGTGGCTCGTGCTGTTCGCGTGCGACCTGGTCACACGACTCGTGGACCTGCCCGGAACGGTGTCGTCCGGTGGCCCCTGGGCCCTCGTGCCGGTCGCCATCGGCCTGGCGATCCTCGGCTGGTTCGTGTTCGGTGCACTGCGCGTCGGCCGCGGCTCCGGACGCGCGCGGTTCTGGATGGCGGTGCTCGGTGTGGTCGGAGCCATCGGCGCCCTCCTGCCGCCGTACGGACTCACCACCGCGAACGGCGTACTGGGTGCCGTCGCCGCGTTCCTGCCGTACCTGCCCGCTGCTCGCGGGTACTTCCCGCCACGCCAGCGCCCTGCTGCCCGGGTCGCGCAGCCGCGGGTGGTCGGTTGGGACCCGGACACCGGCGAGCCCATCCGCGCCGCCGACTGACGAGGGCGCGGACCGACGCTGTCCTGCTCCCGGTCCTTCGTGGCAACTGGACGAAGCGCAGGAGGACTGGAGGCGCGGTGCGAGCTGACACCGCGCCTCCTGTCCGTCAGCGGGTCGCGTCAGACCGCGATCCGACCACCGTCCACCGGCACGACCGCGCCGTGCACGAACGAGGCCGAGTCGGTGGCGAGGAAGACGATCGCCTCGGCGATCTCCCTGGCCGTGCCCGGCCGGCCGGCCGGACCGGCAGCGGCGAGCTGGTCGAGGCTCTCCCCCATGGCCGCGGTGCCCTCGGTGCGGGTCGGGCCGGGGCTCACGGCGTTGACGCGGACCCCGGCGGGGCCGAACTCCGCCGCCCACGACTTCGTCAGCAGGACGAGCGCCGCCTTCGTCGAGCCGTACAGCCCCATGCCGGCCGCACCGAACTCGGCGACCATCGTCGTGACGTTCACGATCGCGCCCGCACCGCGCTCCGCCATGCCCGGAGCGAGAGCAGCGACCAGGAAGTACGGCGCCTTCACGTTGACGTCGTAGACTTCGTCGAAACCCTCCGAGGTGGTGTCAGCCGTCGCGCCGAAGGGGAAGATGCCCGCGCTGTTGACGAGCACGTCGACCTGGCCGCCTCCGATCGCGAGTGCCGCCTCGGCGAGCTCCTTCGCGCTGGCGGCGTCACGCAAGTCCGCCCGGACGAAGTCGGCCGTGCCCCCGGCCGCACGGATCCCCCGTACGACCTCATCACCCCGCTCGGCGTTCCGGCCGGAGACGACGACGTGCATCCCCTCCGCGGCGAGGCGTTCGGCGGTGGCGCGGCCGATGCCGCTGGTGGATCCGGTGACGAGGGCGGTGGTGGTCATGGTCGATGTCCTAACTGAACAGATCGGTTTGGTTGAACTGCTGGTAACTGTACAGATCAGTGCAGTAAAGTCAAACCATGTCCGACACGTCGACCCCCCGAACCCGCCGCCGACCCGCGTACGAGCGCGCGGTCGCCACGGCCGACCGGCTCTTCTACGAGCAGGGGATCCACGCGGTCGGGGTGGACCAGGTCGCTGCCGAGGCGGACATCTCGAAGGCGAGCCTCTACACGCACTTCCGGACGAAGGACGACCTCGTGCTCGGCTACCTGCAGGGACGGAGCCGGTCGTGGCAGGAGCACGTCGCCGCCGAGCTCCCCGGGCGCGGGAGCACGCCACGCGACCGCGTCCTGGCGGTGTTCGACCTGCTCGGGGAGTGGTTCGCGGCTCCGGGCTACCGGGGCTGCCCGTTCATCAACGTCGAGGCGGAGTACGGCGCCGGGCACCCCACGCACGAGGTGACGCTCGAGCACCGCACGTGGGTCCGGGGACTCTTCACGTCACTGCTCGCGGAGGCCGACGCGGCCGATCCGGACGGCACGGCGCTGCAGCTCTGCCTGCTCTACGACGGTGCGATGGCGAGCGCGCAGGCTGATCCGTCGCGGCCCTGGGCGGCGGCGGCGCGGGCGGCCGCCGAACGGCTCGTCGGCGCCTGACCGGGCGGGATCCGCTGGACAGCACCCGGGGTCAGAGTCGACCCGGCACGAGACGCAGCCGCGGCGGCCGGAGCTGTGCCAGCGTGCTGTCGGCAGCGCACCGGTACCGGATGACGTCGTCGTCGATGGGGGCGGAAGCAGACTCGGCCGGAGCCCACAGCAGCTCGTCCCGGTCGTCCCGACCGCACGGCCGGACCGCTGGGCGCTCGAGGATCGCCGTCCAGACTTCGGAGACCCGCTCGGCGGCCCGACTGTCCAACACCACGCGGAAGCCTCCGGACTGCAGCGAATCCGTCCGCCCACGACGCCGGAGCCCGATCGGCACGTCGAAGGCCGGCCACCGGTCCGAGGCCGCGAGGTGCCGCAGCCAATCGTCCACCGGGAGCCGGTCGATCCACCGGAAGGCGATGGTCGAGTTCGCAGCGACCACGGCCTGGTGGCGGTCGACGCCGTCCACCAGGAACACCCCCTGGTTCCGCAACGGGAACCGCACCCGCCGACGACGAAGTGCGTGTGCGGTCGCCAGCACCTCACGCGATGAGTGGTTGACGAGGCGTCCCGATACCACCACCTCGACGTGCAGGCGCTCGTCACGTGCTCGTCGCGGCGAGACGCCCTCGCCCGGAACGAGGCCGGGGTCCGTCTGGGCGCCGGGCTCCCAGACCTCCGTGTCGGTCGCCCACCGGTACGTGACCGCGTCGAGCACCATGTCGACGGTCGGTTGCCAGGAGCCGACCCACGCGGCGTGCCCGAGCTGGTTCTGCTGATCCGCCGCGCGCTCGGCCGCCCGACCCGCCCGCCATGCGACGACGGCGGACGCGACCGCCACCGGGACACTCACCGTCGCGGCCACCGCACTGATCGCCGCAGCGGTCATCTCGTCCATGCCACGATCATCGCAGGGGCCGCCGACGCCGCGCGGGACGACCAGGGCGGACTACTGCGGGTCGGCCGGCTCGCCGCCCGAGTCGTGGTCGCTGTCCTGCTCCGGGTCCTTCGTGGCGTCGCCCGAGGGCGAGCCGTCCGGCAGGTCCTCGGTGTACTGCCGCTCGGCGTCGGTGGGGTCGCTGGTTCCGCTGGTGTCGCTCATGTCCCGGACCGTACGCGCGCTGCGTCCAGTGTCCGTCCAGGACGGGCGTCGGTCAGCGGACGAGCCGCACGGTGGAGCCGATCGGGCCGAAGCTCGACGTTGCGCCGTCCGGCACGAATCCGTTCCGTCGGTAGAAGGCGTGCGCACGCGGGTTGTCCTCGGCGACCCACAGCGATGCCGGACGGTCACCGAGGACCGCGTCGAGGAGCGCTTGACCGCTGCCGTCGCCGTGGGCGCGCCCGAGCACGTACAGCATCGTGAGTTCCTCGGGTCGGACGGCGTCGGGCTCGGTCGACGCCTCCACCGCGGCGAAGCCGACGATCCCGTCAGCGCCGTCGGCCACCACGGCCGCGAACGTCCCCTGGGCGAGGTTCGCGCGCCACATGTCGAGTCGCCGGCCGAGGTCGAACCACGGGTCGGTGTCCGGGTCGTCCACGAACCGGCCGTAGGTCTCGCGCCACGATGTGGTGTGCACCCTGGCGATGCCCTCGGCGTCGGCGGTCGTCGCCGGGCGGATCACCACGGCCTCGTCGTGCGGGTCTCCCATGGGACGACCGTACCGGCCGAACCCACACCGATGACGGACGGGAGGCGCGGTGCCAGCCCGCACCGCGCCTCCCGTCCGTCTCGGCGTCGGTCTACTGCACCGCCGGCTGCGGCAACGAGGCGAGGATCTCGGCCGCCGCTTCGCGGCCCATCCGCACCGCCCCGTCCACGTGCTGGTACCCGTGCCCGGCGAGGTCGCTCGACGCGAACCGGATCGGGCCGACGGCAGCGCGCTGGTCGGCGCCGTACCGGACGAGCCCGCCCAGGTCGAAGCTCGCCGCGTAGGCGCCACGGGTCCACTCCTCGGTGCCCCAGTCGCTCTCGTAGTAGACGACCGGTCGGCGCGCCTCGTCGCCGTAGTAGTGCGCGAGCGAGTCGAGCACGCGGGCCTTGCGCTCCTCGGCGGAGAGGGCGAAGACGTCGTCGGCGTGCTGGTCGGACACGAACCCGACGAGCGTGCCCTGCTCCTGCCCGTACGAGGTGTTGTCGTACGCCTCGTGCACGAGCTCGTACGGGCTGAACGCGGTGCCGGACAGCCCGGCGCCGCGCCAGAACGGCCGGTCGTAGACGGCGTGCACCTTGATGACGAACCCCATCGACAGGTGCTGGTGCAGCTGGTGCTGGCGACGCGGCAGCGGCGGCTCGTACGAGATGCGGGAGTACAGGGGCGGCGGGACGGCCACGAGTGCCTGGCGGGCACGGACCTCGATGCCGCCGTCGGCGAGCGCTGTGACGCCCTCGTCGTCCCAGCGCAGGGTGCGCACCGGGGCGTTCAGGTGGACGTCCGCACCGAGCCGGGCGGCGAGCCGCTCGGACACCTGCTGCATGCCGCCGACGACGCGCTTGTCGAGGATGAAGTCGGCGTCGACGAGGTTCGAGAAGCTCCCGGCCGAGGCGGCCATGAGCAGGGCCTGCAACGCCGAGAAGGCGTGCGCGGGCTTGGTCAGCATGGCGCCGGCGATGAAGAGCTCGACGTTGTCGGTCGCGACCCGGTCGTCGCTCAGCGTGTGCAGCCAGGCGCGGAACGAGGTCTCGTCGAGCGCGGCGGCGTGGGGCGCTTCCCAGGGGCGCGCCGGGTCGACCGTCGCCACGTACTCGTCGACGACGGCGACGAGCCGCTCGATCTCGGCGGCGGTGGCCTCCGGCAGCGGGAAGATGTCGCCGGTGTACTCGGTGCGGGTGCCGTGCTCGTCGATGTAGACGCTGGAGCCCTCGCGGTAGCGGTCGTACGTCTCGAGTCCGAGTTCGTCGAGGGTCTCGAGCAGGGCGGTCTGGTCCGGGGAGACCCACTGGCCGCCGATCTCGAGGGTGACGCCCTCGATGTCGTTCGTCCACGTGCGGCCACCGACGCGGTCGCGGGCCTCGAGCACGGCCACGCGCTTCCCCTCGGCGACGAGGCGGGTCGCGGCGATGAGGCCGGTGACCCCGGCGCCGATGACGACGACGTCCTTCTCGATGGTCATCGCTGCGCTCCCTTCGGGCGCCCGAACGGGTCGGGCGTCAACGTGTACATGGTCTCGAGGTACTCGGCGATGCCCTCGCCGCCGCCCTCGCGTCCGAGGCCGGACTGCTTGACCCCGCCGAACGGTGCCGAGGCGTTCGAGACGACACCGGTGTTGAGCCCCAGCATGCCCGTCTCGAGCCGTTCCGTGAGGCGCTGTCCGCGCGCGGGGTCCTCGGTGAACGCGTAGCCGACGAGCCCGTACTCGGTGTCGTTCGCCGCCGCGACGGCCTCGTCCTCGGTCGAGAACGTCCGGATCGCCAGGACGGGTCCGAAGATCTCGTCGCGGAGCAGGTCGCTGCCGGGCTGCACGTCGGTGATGACGGTGGGCGCGTAGAACGTGCCGGGGCCGTCGACGGGGTGGCCGCCGGTCCGGAGGGTCGCACCGCGCTCGAGGGCGTCGGTGACGAGCCGGTGCGCCTTGTCGACGGCGCGCTGGTCGATGAGCGGGCCGATGGCGACGCCGTCCTCGGTCCCACGGCCGACGGACATGGCCGCGACGCGGTCGGTGAGCCGGCCGGCGAACTCCTCGGCGACGTCCTCGTGCACGAGGAACCGGTTGGCCGCGGTGCACGCCTGCCCGGTGTTCCGGAACTTCGCGGCGAGCGCTCCCTCGACCGCGAGGTCGAGGTCCGCGTCGGCGAACACGAGGAACGGGGCGTTGCCGCCGAGCTCCATGCTCGTCCGCAGCACGTTCTGCGCCGCCTGGGCGAGGAGCGTCCGGCCGACCGGCGTCGATCCCGTGAACGACAGCTTCCGGAGTCGCGGGTCGGCGATGATCGGCTCGGAAAGCGCACCGGCGCGCGTGGTCGGCACGACGTTGACGACCCCGGCCGGCACGCCCGCCTCGACCAGCAGGTCGGCGAACAGCAGGGTGGTGAGCGGGGTGAGCTCGGCGGGCTTCACGACGACCGTGCACCCGGCGGCGAGCGCGGGGGCGATCTTGCGGGTGGCCATCGCGAGGGGGAAGTTCCACGGGGTGATGAGGAACGCCGGGCCGACGGGCTTGTGGCTGACGATCGCACGGCCGGTGCCCTCGGGGTTGGTGCCGTAGGACCCGCCGATGCGGACGGCCTCCTCGGAGAACCAGCGGAGGAACTCACCGCCGTAGGTGACCTCGCCGTTCGCCTCGGCGAGCGGCTTCCCCATCTCGAGCGTCATGAGGAGGGCGAAGTCGGCGCGGCGCTCCTGGAGCAGGTCGAAGGCGCGGCGCAGCACCTCGGCTCGCTCGCGCGGCGGGGTCGTCGCCCAGCCGTGCTTCGCCGCTTCGGCGGCGTCGAGTGCCGCGACACCGTCTTCGGGGGTTGCGTCGGCGATCTCGAGGAGCGTCTCACCGGTGGCGGGGTCGACGACGCCGAACGTGCCGCCGTCGGCTGCCGGTCGCCAGGTGCCGTCGACCAGGAGGCCCGTGGGGACCTTCGCGAGCAGCTCGCGTTCGGCGTCGGTGCGCTGGGTGGCCTGCTGGCTGGTCTGCTGGGTGTCGGTCATGCTGCTGCGAGTCCTTCCAGGACGATGTCGAGCCCCTCGTGGAGCAGGTCGTCGTCGATCGCGAGCGGGGGGAGGAAGCGGAGGACGTTGCCGTACGTCCCCGCGGTGAGGGCGATCACGCCGTGCTCGTACGCGTACCGTACGACCCGTCCGGTGAGCGCGGCGTCGGGTTCCCCGGTCGCCGGGTCGACGAGTTCGATCGCGATCATGGCGCCGCGGCCGCGGACGTCGCCGATGCGGGGGTCGGTCGCCTGCGCGGCGCGGAGTCGTCCGAGCAGCACGTCGCCGATCTCGGCAGCGCGTTCGACCAGGCCCTCGTGCTCGAAGGCGTGGATCGCGGCGAGTGCTGCGGCGCAGGCGACGGGGTTGCCGCCGTACGTGCCGCCGAGTCCGCCGACGTGGGCGGAGTCCATGATCTCGGCGCGCCCGGTGACGGCGGAGAGCGGCATCCCGCCGGCCATGCCCTTGGCGGTGGTGACGATGTCGGGGACGATGCCCTCGTGCTCGCTCGCGAACATGGCGCCGGTGCGGGCGAACCCGGTCTGCACCTCGTCGGCGATGAACACGACGTCGTTCGCGGTGGTCCACTCCGACAGCGCGGCGAGGAACCCGGGTGCCGGGACGACGAAGCCGCCCTCGCCCTGGATCGGCTCGACGAGCACCGCGGCGGTGTTCTCCGCGCCGACCTGCTTCTCGATCTGGCTGATCGCGCGCTTCGCCGCCTCGGCACCGGACAGTCCGCCGTCGCGGAACGGGTACGACATCGGGACGCGGTAGACCTCGGGCGCGAAGGGACCGAAGCCGTTCTTGTACGGCTGGTTCTTCGCGGTGAGCGCCATCGTGAGGTTCGTCCGCCCGTGGTAGGCGTGGTCGAACACCACGATCGCCTGCCGACCGGTGTGCTTGCGGGCGATCTTCACCGCGTTCTCGACCGCCTCGGCACCGGAGTTGAAGAGCGCGCTCCGCTTCTCGTGGTCGCCGGGGGTGAGCCGGTTGAGCGCCTCGGCGACCTCGACGTACCCGTCGTAGGCGGCGATGGTGAAGCAGGTGTGCGTGAACGCCTGGACCTGCTGCTGCACGGCGTCGACCACGCCCGGGTGGGCGTTGCCGACGCTCGTCACGGCGATCCCGGAGCCCAGGTCGACGAACGAGTTGCCGTCCGCGTCGACGACCACGCCCCCGCCGGCCGCGACGACGGCGATCGGCACCGCGACCCCGACGCCGGACGCCACGGCGGCGGCCTTGCGTTCGAAGAGCGCTCGGGAGCGGGGGCCCGGCACCTCCGTGACGAGCCGCCGTTCCTGGGGCAGCGAGGGGCCGCCCGCGGCGGCGCTGGTCGAGGGTGCGACGGTGGAGGACATGCCGCGATCGTAGGAGCCACTCCCCTGCGGTGCCGCTGTCCACCGCGTACACCGGCGGCCACCTCGATCGACGCAGCGGATAGGGTGCACCCATGCCCGCGACCCTGCGCTCCCTGCTCCACCGCGCCGACCTGCGGCTCCGGCTCCTGACGGCCACCGACGCAGCCCTCGATGCGCCGCTGTCCTGGTTGCACAGCTCCGACCTCGAGGACCCGACGCCGTTCCTCGCTGACGGGCAGGGGCTGCTCACCACCGGCACGCAGTTCGGCGACGACACCGAGGTCACGGCGGCGGTCGCGGACGCCTACGTCGCCCGACTGCTGCGCCGGGGCGTCGTCGCGCTCGGCTTCGGGGACGAGGTCGTGCGCACCGGCACCCCGCCGCAGCTCGTCGACGCCTGCACCCAGCAGGGACTCGCACTCTTCGAGGTCCCGTACGAGACCTCCTTCATCGCCGTCGCGCAGGCGAACGCGGACGCCGTCGCCCGTGACGCCAACGCCCGCAACGCCTGGGCCCTCGCCGCGCAGCGGGCCATCTCGCTCGCGGCCATGCGCCCCGACGGCCTCGGGGCGACCATCGCCGAGCTGTCCCGGCAGCTCGACGGGTGGGTCGGCCTCTTCGACGTCTCCGGACGGCTCGACCGCGGTCACCCGGCCGACGGTGTCCCCGTTGAGGACCTCGAGGTGCTCCGGACCGAGGCGCTCCGGCTCCTCCGAGCCGGCCAGCGGGCGAGCCTGCCCGTGACGACCGAGCACCGCACCGGGTTCTCGCTGCAGACCCTCGGCAGCGGCGGCCACCTCAGCGGCGTGCTCGCCATCGCGAACGGCGGCGCGCTCGACCGGGCCGGCCGCGAGGTCGTCACCGCCGTGATCGCCCTGGCCGGACTCGCACTGCAGCAGAACCGCGAACTCGCCCGTGCGCGCGGGCTCCTCCGCACCGGGCTCCTCACCATGCTGTCGGTGGGCGACCCCGCCGTCGTGGACACGACCTCGCGCGAGGTGTGGGGACCGCTGCCGGCCGAACCCGTCCGGATCGCCGCCGTCGACGTCCCCGACCAGGACCTCGACACCGTGGTCGACTGGCTCGAGCTGTGGGTGCAGGACCGCCCCGGCCGGCTCTTCTTCGCGGCGGACGACGAACTGTTCCTCTGCGTCGGCGCGGAGGACACCGCGATCGTCGAGGAACTCGTGGACCGCTTCGACCTGCACGCCGGGCTCTCCGACGGCGCCTCGTACCGGTACTTCGGCCGTGCGCGGACCGAGGCGGTGCAGGCACTCGACCGCCGTCGCGAGGGGCGACCCGGCACCACCGAGTTCGGCGACCTCGCCCGCGAGGGGGTGCTCGCCCACCTCGCCCACGTGGACGTCGACGCCGGTGCCGTCGCCCGCGCGTTCCTCGCACCCCTGCTCGACCACGACCGGACGGCCGGCACCGAGCTGACCCGCACAGTTCGGACCTGGCTCGAGCAGAACTGCGAGTACGACCGCACCGCCCAGGCACTCGGCATCCACCGGCACACCGCCCGCGCGCGGGTCGAGCACGCCGGACGGCTGCTCGAACGGGACCTGTCGGTGTTCGCCACCCGCGCCGACCTCTGGGCGGCGTTCGTCGTCGAGGGCGCGTGAGGCGCGCCTAGGCTGGCGTCGTGCCGACCACTCCGACCCGCCGGCGCCTCAGCCCGGTCGAGCGGGAGGCCCAGATCGCCGACGCGGCCGTCGCCGTCGCCCGCGCCGAGGGCCTCGCCGCCGTGACCCTGCGCGGTGTGGCCGCTGCGATCGGCGTGGCGCCCTCGCTCGTGGCGCACTACCGCCCGGTGATGGAGGACCTCGTCGGCGACACCTTCCGCACCGTCGCGAGCGCCGAGGTGGCCGAGGTCCGCCGGATCGTGCACGAACGGTCCGACCCGACCGCACGCCTGGGGACCCTGCTGGCCTGCATCGCCGACCCCACCCGGGACGACGTCGCCGCGCTCTGGGCCGACGCGTGGAGCCTCGGCCGGACCAACGGTGCGCTCGCCACCGCCGCGCGTGACGCCATGGACGACTGGCAGGCGCTCGCGACCGGGGTGGTCCGCGACGGCGTCCGCGACGGGGTCATGCACACCGACGAGCCGGACGCGGTCGGCCGGCTGCTGTTCGCGCTCGTGGACGCCACGAACGGGTACGCCCTCGTGGACTACCTCGACCGGCCGACGCGCGAGGGCCTCGTCCGCACGACGATCGCGCACGCCGTCGGGCTGGACGCCGCTGCCCTCAGCGCTGCAGGGCCACCCACTGCAGGAGCATGATCGTCTTGCCGTCGGCGATGCGCCCGTCCGCGACCATCGCCAGGGCCTCGTCCGACGGGAGCTCGAGCACCTCGATGTCCTCGCCCTCGTCCTCCAGCCCGCCGCCGGCGTGCACGAGGTCGGCGGGCGTGTAGGCACCGACGTACCCGTGCACGCGCTCGGTCACGGACCCGGGGCTCATGAACGCGTCGAACACCTTCGTGACGGTGCCGAGCCGGATGCCGAGCTCCTCCGCCGCCTCGCGCCGCACGGCCGTCTCCGGGTCGTCCTCGTCGAGGAGCCCCGCCGCCGCCTCGACGAGCATCCCGTCCGGGTGGCCGTTGACGTAGGCGGGCCAGCGGAACTGCCGGGTGAGCAGCACGGTGTCGCGCTCGGGGTCGTGGGGCAGCACGGCAGCACCGTTGCCACGGTCGTAGGTCTCGCGCTGCTGCCGGTCCCAACGACCGTCACGGCGCCGGACGTCGAGGGTCGTCCGGCGGAGCACGTGCCAGCCGTCCGAGACGACCTCGACGTCACGGACGACCACGTCCGGGTTGCGGTCGAGGTCGCGGCCGACGGCGTCGAGCCCGGTGCGACCACGGGCGTCCGGGACGGTGGTACCGGGTCGGGGGTCGGTCGTGCGCGCGTCGTCCACGTCGTCACGCTAGCGTCCCGCCGGCGCGGGCAGGCCGCCGGTACGATCGTCACGCCGCACCAGGGAGCGGCGGGGACGGGGAGCACATGACGACGACGGACGATCTGCGACGTTCCCGACCGACCCCGCCTCCGGTCGTCCGGACGGCGGTCGTCCTCTGGGCCGTCTGGCTGGTCGTCGGCGTCGTCTCCACCGTCGTCGTCTCGGTGTCCGGATCGGGACTGACCGGGGTCGGCGGCGTCCTCGCACTCGTGCTGTCGTTCGTCGTCTGGGCCGCCGTCGCCGCTGCGACGATCCTGGTGCTCCGCGGGTCCGCGGTGGCCCGGATCGTGCTCGTGGCGATCGCAGCGCTCCGTGCCGTCCTGAGCATCACCGACGGTGGCCTGTCCACCGTCCTGATCCTGGTCTCGGTCGTCGCCGCGGTGCTGCTCTTCCTGCCCAGCGCACGCCCGTTCTTCCGGCGCGCCGACGGTGTCGAGCCGAGCCGCGCCTCCAGGCCGACGGATCCCGACCACCCTCGGAACTGACGCCGCTGCGGAATGCGAAGAGGCCCCCGGATCTCTCCGGGGGCCTCTTGCGTTGCCTGGTGCGCGAGGGGGGACTTGAACCCCCACGCCGTTTCCAGCACACGGACCTGAACCGTGCGCGTCTACCAATTCCGCCACTCGCGCCAGCCCGAGAACACTACCACGCACAGACGCTGCCAGACGCCAACCACTACCATGCAGAGGTCGACGACCGAGAACACTGGAGACCCATGGGCCTGTTGGACAGCTTCGAGCGAGGGCTGGAGCGCGCCGTGAACGGCGCGTTCGCGAAGACCTTCCGCTCCGGCGTGCAGCCCGTCGAGATCTCGAGCGCCCTCCGCCGCGAGCTCGACACCAAGGCAGCCGTCGTCTCCCGCGAACGCATCCTCGTGCCGAACGAGTTCACGGTGCGACTCGCGCCGCCGGACTACACGCGCATGAACGACATCGGTCGGCCGCTCGTCGACGAGCTCTCGCAGATGGTGCAGCAGCACGCGGTCGCGCAGAACTACTCCTTCTCCGGACCGGTCACGATCCGCCTGCAGCAGGACGGCACCCTCTCCACCGGGATCCTGCAGATCGACTCGACGACGGTGCAGCGCGACGTCGCCTGGGTCGCGGTGCTCGACATCGGTTCGCAGCGGCACAAGCTGCAGCGTGGTCGCACCGTGATCGGTCGCGGGACGGACGCCGACATCACCGTCGCCGACACCGGCACGAGCCGCAAGCACGTCGAGGTCATCTGGGACGGCAAGCACGCCCAGGCCAACGACCTCGGGTCGACGAACGGCTCGAAACTGAACGGTGAGCGCTTCCAGCAGGCCATCGTGGAGCCGGATTCCACGATCGAGATCGGTCGTACCCGTATGGTGTTCCGGGTGATACCCGAGAACGACGGAGGTACCAGGTGACCACAGGGCTGACCCTGCTCGTCCTGCGCTTCGCGTTCCTCGCGGTGCTCTGGCTGTTCGTGTTCGTGATCGTCTTCGCCCTGCGGAGCGATCTGTTCGGCCAACGCGTGCGCACGATCCCCACCGATCCGAAGGCCGGTGCGTCGGGTCCGACGACCCCCGCGGTGCCGGCAGCAGCGGCCCCGGCCGCCGCGTCGGCCGGTGCCTTCACGGACCTCATCGGTCAAGCGACGGGGGCGCAGCAGTCCGCCACGCCGGCTGCGACCCGCCTCGTGATCACCGAGGGCTCGCGCGAGGGCATGGAGATGCCGCTCGGTGGCGGCCCGATCACGATCGGCCGGTCGAGCGAGTCCAACGTCGTCATCCGCGACGACTACACGTCCACCAACCACGCCCGCCTCGACCTCCGGGCCGACGGCTGGCTCCTCACCGACCTCGAGTCCACGAACGGCACGTTCGTCAACGGTCAGAAGGTGACCGTTCCCGTGATCATCGCGGAGCGGACGCCGATCACGATCGGGACGACGACGTTCGAGCTGCGGCGGTAACCCGGGATGACCGCTCGCACGCTGAGCGCCGCTGTGTCCCACGTCGGACGCATCCGCGCGAACAACCAGGACTCCGGCTACGCCGGACAGCACCTGTTCGCGGTGGCCGACGGCATGGGCGGACACGCGGGCGGTGACGTCGCCTCGGCGATCGCGATCCGCCGCATCCGGGAGGTCGACCGCGAGTTCCCGTCGGCGCACGACGCCGAGTTCGCACTGCAGTCGGCGCTGATCGCGGCGAACCAGCTCATCACCGAGACGGTGTTCGAGCACCAGGAGCTCACCGGCATGGGCACCACGGTGTCCGCGATGATCCGGGTCGGCGAACAGATCGCCATCGCGCACATCGGCGACTCGCGCATCTACCGGCACCGCGACGGCGAGCTCCAGCAGATCACGTCCGACCACACCTTCGTGCAGCGGCTCGTGGACAGCGGCCGGATCACGCCTGAAGAGGCCGCGGTGCACCCGCGACGCTCCGTCCTCATGCGGGTGCTCGGCGACGTCGACGCCGCGCCGGAGGTCGACACCGCCATCATGGACATCCAGCCGGGCGACCGCTGGCTGCTCTGCTCCGACGGACTCTCGTCGTACCTGGCCGAAGAGCGCATCCGGCACGCGCTCGCGTCGAACATGGACGCGAACCAGGTCACGCAGCGCCTCGTGAAGGAGACGCTCGACCACGGCGCTCCCGACAACGTGACGGTCGTCGTGATGGACGTCACCGACACCGAGCCCGATGACGACGACGATGCGGCCACCACGGTCGGCTCCGCGGCGGCACCGCTCACGTTCGAGGCGTCGACCGGCCGCAAGCCGATCCGCCTCCCCACGATCCTGCTCCACCCGCTCAAGGTCACGACCGCCCCCGAGGACTCGCACTTCGAGCCCGAGTCCGACCAGTTCTTCGCCGAGCTCATCGCCGAGGACCGCCGTCGCCGGATCCGCCGTCGTGTCTCGTGGACCATCGCGCTCATCGTGGCCGTCGCTGCACTCGTCGGCGCCGTCTTCCTCGGCTGGCGGATCATCCAGGACCACTACTACGTGGGGACCGACCGCGGCACCGTCGCGATCTACAAGGGCGTGCAGCAGTCGATCGGGCCGATCGCGCTGTCCGACGTCTACGAGGACACCGACATCTCGGTGTCCGGGTTGCCGGAGTACACCCGCGAGAACGTCCGCTCGACGATCAACGCGCAGTCGCTCGACGACGCCCGTGACATCGTCGACCGGCTGCGGAAGGCCGCCGAGACCGGGCAGGACCAGGCGGGCACCGGCGGAGACGGCGGATCGCCGTCCCCGACGCCCTCCTCGTCCCCGACGAAGTCGCCGTCACCGTCACCAGGGGCGAAGCGATGAGCAGCGCCACCGCCCAGTCCTTCACGCAGGCGATCACGATCAAGCTGCGAGAACCCGCCCGCGCCCGCAACCTCGAGCTCGTGCTGCTCGTCATCGCGTGCGGCATCTGCGCCGGCGCGATGGTCCTCGTGCAGCTCGGCACGAAGGGCAAGCTGTTCGACACCTCGGTGCTCTGGGTCGGCGCCGGCATCCTCGGGCTCGCGCTCGTGATGCACGTCGTGCTGCGCATCGTCGCGAAGAACGCCGACCCGTTCATCCTGCCGGTCGCACTCGTGCTGAACGGCATCGGGATCGCCGAGATCTACCGCATCGACGTCCACAACGGCCTGACCGGCTGGGGCGCGATCGGCGTGAAGCAGATCGTCTGGACGATGCTCGCGATGGTCCTGGCGATCATCACGGTCTCCGTCGTCCGGAACCACCGGTTCCTGCAGCGGTACCGCTACATCTTCATGTTCCTGACGATCGCGCTGCTGCTGCTGCCGATGCTGCCGGGCATCGGACTCAACGTGAACGGCGCGCGGGTCTGGATCAAGCTCGGCTCGTTCACCTTCCAGCCGGGCGAGCTCGCCAAGATCACGATGGCGCTGTTCTTCGCCGGCTACCTCGTCACCGCACGGGACTCGCTGTCGATCGTCGGCCGGAAGTTCCTCGGCATGACGTTCCCGCGGGCGCGCGACCTCGGGCCGATCCTCGTGATGTGGGCCGCGGCCATGGGCGTCCTGGTCTTCCAGCGCGACCTCGGCACCGCACTGCTCTACTTCGGCCTGTTCCTCGTGATGATCTACGTCGCGACGGCGCGGCTGAGCTGGGTCCTCATCGGGCTGGTGCTGTTCGTCGGCGGCGCGCTCGTCGCGCAGTCCGTGCTCGTCTACGTGCACGGCCGGTTCGAGCAGTGGCTCGACCCGTTCAACCAGGAGATCTTCACCAGGCAGACCCAGGGCAGCTACCAGCTCGTGCAGGGCCTGTTCGGCTTCGCGAACGGCGGGATCACGGGCACCGGTCTCGGCCAGGGGCGTCCGTACATCACCCCGGTCGCCAACGCGGACTACATCATCGCCTCCCTGGGTGAGGAACTCGGCCTGATCGGCGTCTTCGCGATCCTCGCCCTGTTCATCATCCTGGCGTCCCGAGGCCTCCGCGTCGGGTTCATGGCGCAGGACGACTTCGGCAAGCTGCTCGGAGTGGGCTTCGGCTTCATCATCGCGCTGCAGGTGTTCGTCGTCGTCGGCGGCATCACCCGGGTCATCCCGGTCACCGGCCTCACGACGCCGTTCATGGCGGCCGGTGGTTCGTCCCTCGTCGCCAACTGGATCATCGCCGCGATGCTGCTGCGCCTGACCGATGCAATCCCCGCCGAACAGCGCGTGCAGCAGGGTGCGATCCCGGCTGCTCGTGGTCGCGGGACGACCAGGAAGGAGCGCAGCCGGTGAACCGACAGCTCCGCGGTGTCTCGACCGTCATCGTGCTCATGTTCGTCGCACTCTTCGTGTCGACGACCTCCATCCAGTTCTTCTCGGCCGACTCCCTCCGCGCGGACTCGCGGAACTCCCGGACGATCCTCGCCAGCTACTCCACGAAGCGCGGCGCGATCCTCGTCAACGGCAGTCCCATCGCCGAGTCGACCCCGGTGGACGACCAGTACCAGTACCAGCGGAAGTACACGAACGGCGACCTGTACTCGGCCGTCACCGGGTACTTCACGATCGGCCAGGGCAACTCCGGCATCGAGGGCGCCGAGAACACCGTGCTCTCCGGCAACTCCGACGCCTCGTTCTTCCAGAACCTCAACGCGATCCTGACCGGCCAGGACGTCCAGGGCGACAACGTCAACCTGACGATCGACCCCGACGTCCAGAAGGCCGCGTACGACGCACTGGGCGACAACACCGGCGCCGTCGTCGCGATCCAGCCGAAGACCGGCAAGATCCTCGCGATGGTGTCGAAGCAGAGCTACGACCCGAACACGCTGACGTCGCACGACACGCAGAACGTCATCGACCAGTACAAGGCGCTCGAGTCGAACGCCGCGAAGCCCCTGCAGAACCGGGCCATCGGCGGCGACCTGTACACGCCCGGCTCGGTCTTCAAGCTCGTCGTGGCGTCCGCGGCGCTCGAGGGCGGCAAGTACAACCTCGACTCCGAGTTCCCGAACCCGTCGCGGCTGCAGCTGCCCGGGACGAGCACGTACATCAACAACGCCGAGGGCGGCTCGTGCGGCGGCGGCGACAAGGTCAAGCTGCGCACCGCGATCCAGTACTCGTGCAACATCCCCTTCGCGGAGCTCGGCCAGAAGCTCGGCTACGACGCGATCAAGAGCATGGCCGACAAGTACGGCTTCGGCGACGCGATCGAGGTCCCGATGCGCGCCACCGCCAGCCAGTACCCCGACGTCAGCGACGACACCGCGCAGCTCATGCTGAGCTCGTTCGGCCAGGCCAGCGTCCGCGTGTCCCCGCTGCAGATGGCCATGGTCTCCGCCGGCATCGCGAACGGCGGCAAGGTCATGCAGCCCTCGCTCGTCGACTCGATCACGACGAGCGACCTGAAGACCGTCGAGTCCTTCTCCCCGAAGCAGTACAGCGACCCGCTCTCGGCCTCCGAATCGAGTGACCTCACCGAGGCCATGCAGAGCGTCGTCAGCTCGGGGACCGGCACCAATGCCAAGATCGACGGTGTCGACGTCGCAGGGAAGACGGGCACGGCCGAAGGTGGCACGGGCGATCCCTACACACTCTGGTTCACGGGCTTCGCCCCGGCGAAGGACCCGGAGGTGGCCGTCGCGGTCGTCGTCGGGAACGGCGGCGGACTCGGGCAGTCCGGAGTCGGCAACACGGTCGCGGCCCCGGTCGCGAAGAAAGTCATGGAGGCGGTGCTGAACAAATGAGACCCACCAGCGGACTCACCTTCGGTGGGCGGTACCAACTCTCGTCCCGCGTCGCCATCGGCGGCATGGGAGAGGTGTGGCAGGCCACCGACCTCGTCATCGGCCGGACCGTCGCACTCAAGATCCTCAAGGACGAGTACCTCGGCGACCCGGGCTTCCTCGAGCGCTTCCGCGCCGAGGCCCGTCACGCTGCGCTCGTCAACCACGAGGGCATCGCCAACGTGTTCGACTACGGCGAGGAGGACGGCAGCGCCTACCTCGTGATGGAGCTCGTCCCCGGCGAGGCGCTCTCGACCATGATCGAGCGGGAGCACACGCTGCCGGTCGACAAGGTCCTCGACATCGTCGCGCAGACCGCGAACGCCCTGCAGGCCGCGCACGCCGTCGGGCTCGTGCACCGCGACATCAAGCCGGGCAACCTGCTCATCACGCCGGACGGCCGCGTCAAGATCACCGACTTCGGCATCGCGCGCATCGCCGACCAGGTGCCGCTCACCGCGACCGGACAGGTCATGGGCACCGTCCAGTACCTCTCGCCGGAGCAGGCGAGTGGGCACCCGGCGTCGCCGTCGACCGACATCTACTCGCTCGGCATCGTCGCGTACGAGTGCCTGGCGGGCCGTCGCCCGTTCACGGGCGAGTCGCAGGTCGCGATCGCCATGGCGCACATCAACGAGCAGCCGCCGGCGCTCCCCGGGGACATCCCGGAGCCGGTGTCCGCCCTCGTGATGTCGTGCATCGCCAAGAAGCCGGCCGACCGTCCGGCGACGGCGGCGAACCTGGCCCGTGCGGCGCAGGCGCTCCGCCGTGGGGACGTCGCGGCCGCCACCGTCGCCGTCCCGGCCATCGCCGCCGGCGGCACGGTGGCGTTCAACCCGCCGCAGACGCCGGGGAACGACGCCGCGACGGCGCTCATCGGCACCCAGGCCGGTGCGGTCGCGGGCGGTCCGGGCACCCCGGGCTCGCCGGTCGACGGCGAGGACGAGGAACCGAAGAAGAAGCGCGCCTGGATCTGGTGGGTCGTGGGCATCGTCGCGGTGCTCATCATCGCCGGTGTCGTCGGCGCGTTCGCCCTGAACAGCAACGGTCAGCCGGAGCCGACCAAGTCCGCGACGACGCGCAGCGCGACGCCGAAGCCGTCCAACACCCCGACGCCGTCTCCGACCGAGACGCGCGTGACCGTGAACTCGGCGGACTTCGTCGGGCTGTCGGTCGCCGACGCGCAGGCCAAGCTCGAGGCGCTGAACCTCACCTCCCGCGTCGAGGACGGCGACCCCGCCCCGAAGCCCGAGCAGGCGAACACCGTCCAGTCGATCAGCCCCACCGGCAGCCTGGCGCCCGGCTCGCTCGTCGTGCTGCAGCAGTACACGGCGCAGCCGACGGTCAACCAGCCGAACTCGGCGTCCCCGGGTGCGGTGTCCGCCGACGGCGTGGTGACCTTCAGCTGGGCGGCGGCGACGTGCCCGACCGGGTACACCGTGTCGTCGTACGCGTACACGATCACCGGCGGCAAGGACGCCTCGAGCCAGACCTCGGGCACCCTCGACGCCGACCACCGATCGGTCACCGTGCAGATCGACAAGATCGACACCTCGGCCTCGCTGAGCTACACCGTGACGTGCGGCAACCTCGCGGCGTCGGCTGCGTCCGAGGCCGCGTCGAGTGACGCCTGGCAGGCCACGGACGAGCCGACGACCGACCCGACCGACGGCAACAACCCGAGCGCTGGCCCGCAGGACGGCAACTGACCGACCCCCGGACGGGGGCTCGCGACACCGTTGCGTAACGGTTCGGTCGAGCCCCCCGTCACCAGCCTCTCACCAGCGAAGCCTGCCGTACACTTGCCCGGACGGACATTCGGAGGAGTACGTGCCAGAAGGTGTGACCGCGGGGATCACCCTCCTCGCCAACCGCTACGAGATCGGTGACGTCATCGGTCGGGGCGGCATGGCCACTGTGCATCTGGGCAACGACACCCGGCTCGGACGCAAGGTGGCAGTGAAGCTGCTGAAGCCCAGCCTCGCCAACGACCCGGCGTTCCGCACGCGCTTCCGCCAGGAAGCCCAGGCGGCCGCCCGCGTGGCCCACCCCACCATCGTCCGCGTCTACGACGCCGGCGAAGAGACCGTCACCGAGACCTCCGGTGCCGAGGTGCAGGTGCCCTTCATCGTCATGGAGTACGTCGAGGGCCGTCCGCTCTCCGACATCATCGGCGAGGGCCCGGTCGCCCCGGACGAAGCCGTGCGCATCACCGAGGGCATCCTCACCGCGCTCGAGTACTCCCACCGTGCCGGCGTCGTGCACCGCGACATCAAGCCCGCGAACGTCATGGTGACGCACTCCGGCCAGGTGAAGGTCATGGACTTCGGCATCGCCCGCGCCATCACCGACACCTCCGCGACGGTCGCCCAGACGACCTCGATCCTCGGTACCGCGTCGTACTTCTCCCCGGAACAGGCCCGCGGCGAGACCGTCGACGCCCGTACCGACGTCTACTCCACCGGTGTCGTGTTCTTCGAGCTGCTCACCGGCCGCCCGCCGTTCCTCGGCGACACCCCCGTCGCCGTCGCGTACCAGCACGTCAGCGAACAGCCCGTCGCGCCGTCGTCCCTCACGCCCGAGGTCTCGCCGGCGCTCGACGCGGTCACGCTGCACGCCCTGGTGAAGGACCGCACGCGCCGCTACCAGAACGCGGCGGAGTTCCGGACGGAACTGCAGCAGGCCGCGGCGGGCAAGGTCCCCGCGTCGACCCGCAAGCTGCAGCAGCAGGCCGCCCACGACGCCTCGACCGTGCTGTTCGGGGTGAACCCCCGGACGACCTCGAACCCCGCGGTGGCCTTCCGCGAGCTCGACGACGACACCGCCGAGCACCGCCCGCAGCGCACCCAGAACCGGCCGCCCGTCGCCTGGATCTGGGTCGGCATCATCCTGACCGCGGCGGTCATCGTGGCGGTCGTGTTCTTCGTCGCGAACCTCGGTCCGGGCAAGCCTCCCGTCACGTCCTCGGTCAGCGTGCCGAACGTCGTCGGTGCGACCTACGACTCCGCGGCCTCCGCGCTCGGCAAGAAGGACCTCGTCCCCGTCAAGGTCGAGGAGAACTCCGACGACGTCGACCGGGGATCGGTCATCCGCACCGAGCCCGGCTCCGGCACGAACGTCGCGCGCAAGCAGAACGTCCGCGTGATCGTCTCGCTCGGCCCCGAACAGGTCGCCGTCCCGGACCTCGCGGGGCAGGCGCAGGACGCAGCGCAGAAGACCCTCGAGCAGGCGGGCTTCGCCGTCGGTGCGATCAACTCCGACTACTCGCCCGACGTGCCCGAGGGGACGGTCATGAGCACCGATCCGGCCGCCTCGTCGCAGCACACCAAGGGCACGGTGGTGAACCTGACGGTGTCGAACGGCAAGGTCGAGTTGCCGAACGTCACCCAGCAGCCGTTCTCCACGGCGAACGCGACCCTCGCCCAGCTGGGGCTGAAGGTCACGCCGGCGCCGTCCTACTCGTGCATCGGCGGTACCGTGACGCAGCAGAGCGCCCCCGCCGGCGACATCGCGCAGGGCAGCACCGTGACGCTCACGTACTGCGCCGGCTCGGCGCAGCCCTCGCAGCCGCCAGCGACGGATGCACCCGCCGACGGTGGTAAAGACGGCGGCGACGACGGTCAGTGACTTGTCCGCGTCCTGACGGATGCTCCGCGGCGGGGGTGCGCCGCGCCTCCCGTCCGGCGTCGTGCCGGCCTGCCTTCCCGGAGGCGCGGCTCGACCCCGCCACGTCCCGACCGTCCCGCAGGGCGGTCGCGTCAGTGGCCCGCCGCTGTCAGGCCCGGTGAGCCGCGATGAGCGGGTTCAGGCCCGCAGCGCGTTCCGCTGCACCGGCGAGGCCGGTCGTCTCGAGCCAGTTGCCGACCATCCGGTAGCCGCCCTCGGTGAGGACCGACTCCGGGTGGAACTGCACGCCGTACACGGGGTGCTCGCGGTGCTGCACGCCCATGATGACGCCGCCACCGGTCCGGGCCGTCACGGTGAGCTCGTCGGGGACCGTGCCGTCGACGATCGCGAGCGAGTGGTACCGCGTCGCCGTGAAGGGATGCGGGACGCCCGCGAAGAGGGGGCTGTCGTCGTGGTCGACCTGCGAGGTCTTGCCGTGCATGAGTTCCTCGGCGTGGGTGACCGTCGCACCGAGCGCCTCGGCGATGGCCTGGTGGCCGAGGCACACACCGAGCAGGGGCTTGTCCGCGGCGATGGCGGCGTGCACGGTCTCGACGGAGACGCCGGCGTCCGCGGGCGTCCCGGGGCCGGGAGACAGGAGCACACCGTCGTACTCGGCGATGCGGTCGGCGATCTCGGACGCGGGGAAGGCGTCGTTCCGGACCACGTCGGTCTCCGCCCCGAGCTGCTGCACGTAGCCGTTCAGCGTGTAGACGAAGCTGTCGTAGTTGTCGACGACGAGGATCTTGGTCATGGTCGGTTCACCGTACTCGTGGGGGATGTGTGAGGCGGGCTGAGAGGCTTCCCACACCCGCGGTCACGGTAGGATACCGGCCATGGCCAAGGACAAGGACCGCACCAAGCCCGCCCGGACGACCCGAGCCGACTCGGTCGACACCGCGGGGGACCAGCCGAACCCCGTGTGGTTCAAGCCGGTCATGTTCGGTTTCATGCTCATCGGCCTCGCCTGGGTGATCGTCTTCTACATCTCGAACACGACCCTGCCGGTGCCGTCCCTCGGTTCGTGGAACATCCTCATCGGCTTCGGCATCATGTTCGTCGGCTTCCTGATGACCACGCGCTGGCGGTAGCACCCCGGCCACACACCTCTCGACGCCCGTCGCACCTGCTGGTGCGGCGGGCGTCGTCGTTCGTGCCGTTGTCCACAGTGAACTCGCCCCGCCGTGGCCCTTGTCCCCACCTCCGCGCGCGTTCTCCACAGTTCTCCACACTCTCCACACACCCATCCACACCCCCGTCCCGGAGTTATCCACAGCGGACTCCACAGTGGGGATAATCACATGCGTGTAACTCACCGCGTTCTCCACAGCTGTGGACAACTCAGTCGTGCACGTGTGGAAAAGCCCCCGGGGACGCACGAACGCCCCGCCGCTGAGCGACGGGGCGTCCGGTGGTGCTGCTGTGCGGCTGTGCGGCTGTCAGCCGATCGTCACCGCGTACCCGACGGCGGTCAAGGCGATGCCCACGACCGCGGCGGCCACGAGCAGTGCGATCTGCAGCGGACGCTGGCGGATGTTGCGGGTCCGTGCGAACACGAAACCGACCACGAAGCCGCCGATGATCCCGCCGACGTGCGCCTGCCACGAGATGTTCGTGCCCGGCAGGAACCCCACGACGAGGTTGAGTCCCATGATGACCAGCAGCTGCACGGCGTTGTTGCCGAGACTGCGCTGCAGGACGAAGAACGCCGCGAACAGCCCGAAGATCGCGCCGGACGCTCCGACCACCCACGTGCCGGGGGCCAGGAACGTCACGAGCATCGACCCGAAGATCCCGGTGATGAAGTAGAGCGCCAGGAACCGCCACGCCCCGAGCATGTTCTCGAGCATCCGGCCGAAGATCCACAGCGCCCACATGTTGAACAGGATGTGGAAGAGGCCCGAGTGCACGAAGAGCACCGTCACCGCTCGCCACGGCTGCGAGGGCAGGAGCAGCGAGTTGTAGGCGAACAGGTTCGTGAAGAACCCGCCCGAGACCTGGTCGAGCAACCAGATCGCGACCGAGACGGCGACGATCACGACCGTCGCCTTCTGGTCAAGCATGGCGAAGCGCCTCCGGGCGACCGTCAGCCCGCTGGGGCCTCCGGACGCCCGACGGTTCGCCTGGAACTGCGCACGCTGCTCGCGCACGCACTCAGGGCAGTGCACCCCGACCGCCGCCGGCGTCTGGCACTCCGGGCAGATCGTCCGCCCGCAGCGCTGGCAGAGCACGAAGCTCTGCCGGTCCGGATGCCGGTAGCAGGTGTTGTTCGGGTTGTACGCCTGATCGGTCACGTGGTGGCTCAGACGTCCTCGACGTCGATGCTCTGGATGACGACGTCCTCGAGCGGCTTGTCACGGCCGTCGGTCGCCACACCCTCGATCGCGTCGACGACCGCGCGGGACTCGTCGTCCGCGACCTCGCCGAAGATGGTGTGCTTGCCCTGCAGCCACGGCGTCGCCACCGTGGTGATGAAGAACTGCGAGCCGTTGGTGCCGCGGCCGCCCTGGATGCCGGCGTTCGCCATGGCGAAGATGTACGGGTTCTGGAAGGTGAGCTCCGGGTGGATCTCGTCGTCGAAGCGGTAGCCCGGTCCGCCGATGCCCTGACCGAGCGGGTCGCCGCCCTGGATCATGAAGTCCTTGATGATGCGGTGGAAGACGACACCGTCGTACAGCTTGTCGGTCGAGACCTTGCCGGTGCCGGGGTGGGTCCACTCCTGCTTGCCCGTCGCGAGGTCGACGAAGTTCTTGACGGTCTTCGGAGCGTGGTTGCCGAACAGGTTGACGCGGATGTCGCCCTTGTTCGTGTGGATCGTTGCGACAGCGGTGTGCAGAGACATGTTCCGATTCTCGCATGTACTGCTGACGGTCAGACGGATCACACAGGTGAGGCTCCGTGACCTGTCAGGCACTGCGGTGGCAGGATGGGGTCACGCCGTTCCGATGGAGGTACCAGATGACGACGATCGAGATCCCGCGCAAGCGCCGGAAGCAGATCAAGAAGCTCAAGGGCCAGACCGCCTCGCTCCTCGGCGAGCAGCGCAAGGTCCTCGAGCACGCGAACGCGATCCTTGCGGAGGCGCGGTCCCACGCCGTGGACACCGCTCGCAAGGACATCGCTCCGCGAGTGCAGAACGCGATCGACAACGGCATCCGTCCGGCTGTCGCCACGGGGGTGCACGCTGCCACGAGTGCAGCGCAGAATGCTTCGCACCGCTTCCAGTCCGAGGTCGTCCCCGGACTCGTCGCGACGGCGGGCTCGGTCCTCAGCGTGGGTGACCTCGCGAAGGACCCCCGCGTCAAGAAGATCGTGAAGAACGCCCAGAAGAAGGGCAAGAAGGCCAAGAAGGCTGCGGAGAAGTACGTGCCGCACCAGAAGAAGGGCATCGGCTTCGGCGGTGTCGCGCTGATCGTGGTCGGTGTCGTGGCCGTGGCGGGCGCCGCCTACGCCGCGTACCAGACGCTCCGCGCGGACGACGACCTGTGGGTCGCCGACGACGCTGACACGGCGGAGAAGCCTGCCGTCTGACCTCCCGGTTCGCACGAAGGGCCCCGGCACGCGCCGGGGCCCTTCGTCGTCCGTGGGCCAGCGGCTCGAGGGCTTGGCCGGAGCGGCGAGCGGGCAGAATACGTCCCGTTCACCGCGCCGAAGCGGCCGTTCGTGCCCGCTCGACGCCCGACGCACGGCATGTCGTGCCCACTCGCCGGCCCGGCGTCGGCCCGGCGATGGACGGGAGGCGCGGGTCGGCCCCGCCCCGCGCCTCCCGTCCGCCGTCGCGTTCGGCCCACCCCGCCACGCGGCGAGGTCGCACGACCCGCCACGCACGTCCACCGGGGTCCACCCGGAGCCGTGTCGCGGTCGCACGACGCGCCGCTCACGTCCACCGAGGTCCCGCAAACGGCCGCCAAGCCGGCGCGAGATGCCACAATCGGCACACCTCGAGCCCGAAACCGACCGGTCCCACGACGCGAGAACGTCGCGCAACGGAACCGATCGCGGAGCGGCGCGCCGAAGGCGCCGACGAACACGACGACCGAGCGAGGCGAAGCGAGGAACGAGCGGAGCATCGCTCACGCCGAGGGAGTGGAGCCTGGGAGAATCGAACTCCCGACATCCTGCTTGCAAAGCAGGCGCTCTACCAACTGAGCTAAGGCCCCGTGACACCCATCGTACGGAGTGTCGGAGGAAGTGGTGGGGCTACAAGGACTTGAACCTTGGACCTCTTCGTTATCAGCGAAGCGCTCTAACCGCCTGAGCTATAGCCCCTCAGACCGGATGAAAGCCTACCGTACGGATCTCGCAGAACGAAATCGAGGCGGTCGGCCCATCCGGCCCGGGAGTGTCAGTTGTTCGTGAAGCCGACGAGCAAGCCGCCGGTGATCCGCACACTGAGGTTGTAGAGGACACTCACGATGGCGCCGAGCACGGTGCCGACGACCACGTTGAGGATGCCCACGACGATGGAGAACCCGAGCACCTGGCCCAGCGAGAACTGGTCCATGATCGAGTAGTTGTTCTGCCCGGTGACGTCCTTCAGCAGGGCGTCGATCTGGGTGAAGACACCGGTCTGGTTCAGGATGACCCACACCAGCGCGGTGGCGACGACGATCACGATCGAGCCGGCCAGGGCGATGAGGAAGCTGAGCTTCACCATCGACCAGAAGTCGACGTACACGAGCCGCAGCCGCACCTGACGGGTGCCGACGGGCCGCTTCGCCTTCTTCTGGAGCTTCTCGGCGACACTACTCATTGCTTGACTGGTCCTCTCCGGCCACGGTGTCCGTGGGCACTGTGTCGGCGGGGTCGGCGGCCGCTTCGTCCGGGCTGACCGTCTCCACCGGGCCCGCAGGCTCGATCTCGGCGTCGTCCTGGTCGTCCAGGTTCCGCTCTGTGTTCCGGGCCACCGCGATGATCCGGTCGTTCTCCGCGAACCTCGCGAAGACCACACCCATCGTGTCGCGACCCTTGGCGGGCACCTCGGCCACGGCAGACCTTACCACCTTGCCCGATTGCAGCACGACGAGCACCTCGTCGTCCTCGCCCACGATGAGAGCACCCACAAGGTCGCCCCGGTCAGCGGCCAGCTTGGCCACCTTGATGCCGAGACCGCCACGGCCCTGCACGCGGTACTGGTCGACCGACGTGCGCTTGGCGTAGCCGCCCTCGGTCATGACCCACACGTAGCCGTCGTCCGAGACGACCCGGGCTGCGAGCAGCGAGTCGTCGTCGCGGAAGGACATGCCCTTCACGCCGGAGGTCGATCGACCCATCGGGCGCAGGGTGTCGTTCGTCGCGGTGAAGCGCAGCGACATGCCGTGCTTCGACACGAGCAGGAGGTCGTCGTGCTCGTCGACGAGGAGTGCCTGCACCAGGGTGTCGCCGTCGCGCAGGTTGATCGCGATGATGCCACCGGTGCGGTTCGTGTCGTACTCGGTGAGCGGGGTCTTCTTCACGAGACCGTGCGCCGTGGCGAGCACGAGGTACTGCGCCGCCTCGTAGTCGCGGATGTCGAGCACCTGCTGGATCTGCTCGTCCGGCTGCATGGCGAGCAGGTTCGCGACGTGCTGACCCTTGGCGTCGCGGCTGGCCTCCTGCAGCTCGTAGGCCTTGGCGCGGTAGACCCGCCCCTTGTCTGTGAGGAAGAGGAGCCAGTGGTGCGTCGTCGTCACGAAGAAGTGCTCGACGATGTCGTCGGCGCGCAGCTGCGCACCCTTGACCCCACGGCCGCCGCGGTGCTGCGACCGGTAGTTGTCGCTGCGCGTCCGCTTGACGTACCCGCCGCGGGTGATGGTGACGACCATCTCCTCTTCGGGGATGAGGTCCTCGATGGACATGTCGCCGTCGAAGCCGAGCAGGATCTCGCTGCGGCGGTCGTCGCCGAACCGCTCGACGATCTCCTCGAGCTCGTCGCCGATGATCGTGCGCTGACGGGTCTCCGACGCCAGGATGTCCTGGAAGTCGGCGATCTTGCGCTCGAGCTCCTCGGCCTCGTCGTGGATCTTCTGCCGCTCGAGGGCGGCGAGACGACGGAGCTGGAGCTCGAGGATCGCGCGCGCCTGGATCTCGTCGACGGACAGCAGGTCCATCAGGCCGGTGCGGGCCTCTTCGACGTCGGGCGACCGGCGGATGAGCGCGATGACCTCGTCGAGGGCGTCGAGCGCGGCCAAGTAACCACGGAGGATGTGGGCGCGCTTCTCGGCCTCGCGCAGCCGGAACTGGGTGCGGCGGACGATGACGTCGATCTGGTGGTCGACCCACGCCGAGATGAACCCGTCGAGCGCGAGGGTGCGGGGCACGCCGTCGACGATCGCGAGCATGTTCGCGCCGAAGTTCTCCTGCAGCTGCGTGTGCTTGTACAGGTTGTTGAGGACGACCTTGGCGACGGCGTCGCGCTTGAGCACGATGACGAGACGCTGACCGGTACGACCCGAGGTCTCGTCGCGGATGTCCGCGATGCCGGCGAGCTTGCCGTCCTTCACACCCTCGGCGATGCGGATCGCGAGGTTGTCGGGGTTCACCTGGTACGGGAGCTCGGTGACGACGAGGCAGGTGCGACCCTGGATCTCCTCGACGTTGACGACCGCACGCATCGTGATCGAGCCACGACCGGTGCGGTAGGCGTCCTGGATGCCCTTCGTGCCGAGGATCTGCGCCCCGGTCGGGAAGTCCGGGCCCTTGATCCGCTGCATGAGCGCGCCGAGGAGCTCTTCACGCGTGGCGTCGGGGTGCTCGAGCGCCCACTTGGCGCCCGCAGCGACCTCGCGCAGGTTGTGCGGCGGGATGTTCGTCGCCATGCCGACCGCGATGCCGACGGACCCGTTGACCAGCAGGTTCGGGAAGCGTGCCGGCAGGATCGCGGGCTCCTGCGTGCGACCGTCGTAGTTGTCCTGGAAGTCGACGGTGTCCTCGTCGATGTCCCGGACCATCTCCATGGCGAGCGGTGCCATCTTGGTCTCGGTGTACCGCGGGGCAGCGGCACCGTCGTTGCCCGGGGACCCGAAGTTGCCCTGGCCGAGCGCGAGCGGGTACCGGAGCGACCACGGCTGCACCAGGCGGACGAGGGCGTCGTAGATCGCGCTGTCGCCGTGCGGGTGGAACTGCCCCATGACGTCGCCGACGACGCGCGAGCACTTCGAGAAGGCCCGGTCGGGACGGTAGCCGCCGTCGAACATCGCGTAGATCACGCGGCGGTGCACCGGCTTCAGTCCGTCACGGACCTCGGGCAGGGCACGACCGACGATGACGCTCATCGCGTAGTCGAGGTACGAGCGCTGCATCTCGAGCTGCAGGTCGACCTGCGAGATGCGGTCACCGGAGACGACGATGTCCCCGCTGTCGCCGTGGACGATCTCGGGCTGCTCGTCGGCGCCGTTCTCGTTGTCGTCAGCCATGTGGCTTCGTTCCCTTTCTGGACAGCCTGGAGGCTGTGGTTCCGTCAGTCGCGCCGGGCGCGACCACAGGTGGTCAGGACTGGTCCGCGCGACTCACGCCGCGCCTCCGGGCCAGGATCAGATGTCCAAGAACCGGACGTCCTTCGCGTTCTGCTGGATGAACTGGCGACGGGACTCGACGTCCTCACCCATCAGCGTCGCGAAGACGCTGTCCACCGCGGCGGCGTCCTCGAGCGTGACCTGCAGGAGCGTCCGGGTGTCCGGGTTCATCGTGGTGTCCCACAGCTCCTTGTAGTCCATCTCGCCGAGACCCTTGTAGCGCTGGATCCCGTTGTCCTTCGGGATGCGCTTGCCGGCGGCGAGGCCGGCCTGCATCAGGGCGTCGCGCTCCCGGTCGCTGAACACGTACTCGTGCGCCGAGTTCGACCACTTCAGGCGGTAGAGCGGCGGCTGCGCGAGGTACACGTAGCCGCGCTCGATGAGCGGCCGCATGTAGCGGAACAGCAGGGTGAGGAGCAGGGTCGTGATGTGCTGGCCGTCGACGTCGGCATCGGCCATCAGCACGATCTTGTGGTACCGGGCCTTGTCCGGGTCGAAGTCCTCGCCGATGCCGGCGCCGAACGCCGTGATCATCGACTGGATCTCCTGGTTGGCCAGGGCACGGTCGAGGCGGGCCTTCTCGACGTTGAGGATCTTGCCGCGGAGCGGCAGGATCGCCTGCGTCATCGGGTTGCGACCCTGCACGGCGGAACCACCGGCCGAGTCACCCTCGACCATGAAGATCTCGGAGACCGTCGGGTCCTTCGACTGGCAGTCCTTGAGCTTGCCGGGCATGCCGCCCGACTCGAGGAGGCCCTTGCGTCGGGTGGTCTCGCGTGCCTTGCGTGCGGCGAGACGGGCCTGCGAGGCCTGGATCGCCTTGCGCACGACGTCGCGGGCCTGCGTCGGGTTGCTCTCGAACCAGTGGGTGAGCTCGGTGCCGACGACGCGCTGGACGAAGCCCTTCGCCTCGGTGTTGCCGAGCTTGGTCTTCGTCTGCCCCTCGAACTGCGGTTCGCCGAGCTTCACGGAGATGACGGCCGTCAGTCCTTCGCGGATGTCGTCACCCGTGAGGTTGTCGTCCTTCTCCTTGATGATCTTCGCCTCGCGCGCGTACTTGTTGACCAGGTACGTCAGCGCCGCGCGGAAGCCCTCTTCGTGGGTGCCGCCCTCGTGCGTGTTGATCGTGTTCGCGAAGGTGTGGACGCTCTCCTGGTAGGAGGTGTTCCACTGCATCGCGACCTCGAGCGCGATCTTGCGCTCCGGGTCCTCGGCCTCGAAGCCGATGACGTCCGGGTGCACCAGGTCGGCCTTCTTCTGGGCGTTGAGGTACTCGACGTAGTCGGCGAGCCCGCGCTCGTAGAGGAAGGAGTCGTGCCGTGCCTCTTCACCCTCGGCCGGGGTGCGCTCGTCGGTCAGGGTGATCCGCAGGCCCTTGTTGAGGAAGGCCATCTGCTGGAAGCGCGTGCGCAGGGTCTCGTAGTCGAAGACGACGGTCTCGAAGATGTCGGCGTTCGGCCAGAAGGTGATCGTGGTGCCGTGGCCGTCGTCTTCCTCGTCCTTCGACAGGGGCGCGACCGGGACGCCGTCGGTGTAGCTCTGGCGCCAGACGTGGCCCTGCTGGCGGACCTCGACGTCCAGCTCTGAGCTCAGCGCGTTGACGACCGACGAACCGACGCCGTGCAGACCACCGGACACCGCGTACGCGCCGCCGCCGAACTTGCCGCCGGCGTGCAGGACGGTGAGCACGACCTGGACGGTCGAGACGCCCTCGGCAGCGTGGATCCCGACGGGGATGCCACGGCCGTTGTCGACCACACGGACGCCGCCGTCTTCGCGGATGGTGACGTTGATCGTGTCGCAGTAGCCCGCGAGTGCTTCGTCGACGGAGTTGTCGACGATCTCCTGCACGAGGTGGTGCAGACCGCGGGGACCCGTCGACCCGATGTACATGCCCGGACGCTTCCGGACGGCTTCGAGTCCCTCGAGCACCTGGATCTGGTCTGCGCCGTACGCTGGATCGCTCTGCGGGGTCGCCTCGCCGGACGAGTTCTGTCGGTCGTCGTCAGATCCGGATGTCATTCGAAGGTGCTCCTGCCTGCGCGCGGAACACCCGCGCACTGCACCTCTCAGTCTACCGCAGGACCCCCTCCTCCGAGGGCGGATTCCGGCCGTGGACGGCCTTTTTTCGTCCTCCCGGACGATTTCGTCGCCCTACCCGTAAGTGTCGCGGGGACCGCGCCCCTGAACCGTCCTGGGACCGCGTTTCCAGGTGGGGGCGTCGGGGCCCGAAACCCGGATCGACTGCACCCCCGCCTCGGGGTGCCGCTCGGCGATGGTCGTCGTGACGGTGCTGCGCATCAGTCGGAGCTGGGTCGCCCAGGCCGTCGAGTCGCAGCGGATGACGAGTGCACCGTCGTCGATCGTCATGGGTCGGGAGTGCTTCGCGAGTTCCTCGCCCACCACGGCGGGCCAGTCCACGAAGAGCTCGGACCGGGCGAGGGGCTCGGTCCAGCCCAGTTCCTGCGCGAGCGAGCCGACGACGTCGCCGAGTCCGGCGGGCTCGCGACCGCGACCGTAGGGCACGGAGTCGGGGTCGAGTCCCTTCATGCGGCGCCGGCGCGCGTCGACGCCGCGCTTCGAGGGGTCGCCGAAGACGGCGCGGAGGTGCCGGTAGACCCGCGAGGGCTCGGTGGGTCTCGACGGTTTCGGCATCAGACGTCGGCCTCCGCCGGGTGGGCTCCCGGGTTCTCGGTCGGACTGGAGGCGCGGCTCGGCTCCGCCTCGTCGGTCACGATCGTGCCCGCTTCGATCCGGACCGTGTGCGCGGCAAGCTGCTCGGGCACGTCACCGAACACCGCCGCGGTGATGAGCACCTGCTCGTAGTCGGCGACCGCCCCGGCCAGGCGTTCCCGGCGGGACTCGTCGAGCTCGGCGAACACGTCGTCGAGGATGATGATCGGATCGCCCAGGCTCGACTCCGCGCGGAGGATCGACGCACTGGCCAGCTGCACGGCGAGCGCGAACGACCACGACTCTCCGTGACTGGCGTAGCCGCGGGCCGGTAACCCGTTCAGCTGGAAGAGGACGTCGTCGCGGTGCGGACCGACGAGCGTCAGGCCGCGGTCGAGCTCGTCGCGTCGACGCCGTTCGAGTGCTGCTCGGAACGCATCGGCAGCCGCGGTGACGGTGACCGGCTCGTCGGGTGTCCCGAGGACGGGATCCGTTGCGGCCGCGTCCTCCGGGTCGCCGCCGCGGACGCTCAGGACTCCGGTGATCGACGCCTCGTGCCGTTCGCCGGCGACGGTCGCGTAGGCCTCGGCCACGAACGGGGCGAGCCGCCGGGTGAGGTGGTCACGGGCGGCGATGATCTCGGCGCCGAACGCCACGAGACGCTCGTCCCAGACGTCGAGCGTCGCGAGCGAACCCGCCTTCGCACCGGTCGCCCGGGCCGACTTCAACAAGGTGTTGCGCTGCCGGAGCGTCCGGTCGTAGTCGGCGAGGACGCCCTGCATGCGCGGGGCGATCTGCCCGAGGAGCTCGTCGAGCATCCGGCGTCGGCCGGCCGGTTCGCCCCGGACCAGCGCGAGGTCCTCGGGAGCGAAGAGGACGCTCGTGCAGTAGCGCGGGAGCTCGCGGGGCTTGATGGCCGAGCGGTTCACCTGCGCCCGGTTCGAGCCGGTGCGGTTGATCTGGACCTCGGCGAGGATGCTGCGGTCCTCGTGCGCGAGCCGAGCGCGGACGATCGCCGCGTCGCAGCCCTGCCGCACGAGTGCCGCGTCCGTCGGGACCCGGTGCGATCCGAGGGTGGAGAGGTAGCCGATCGCCTCGACGAGGTTGGTCTTGCCCTGTCCGTTCCGGCCGACGAACAGGTTCGGCCCGCGTGCGAGGTCGACCTCGGCCTCCCGGTAGTTCCGGAAGTCCGTGAGTTGCAGGTGGTCGACGTGCACGCGGGCCGTGGCCGGGTTGCCCCGGTTGGACTACGCCTTCTTGACGGCGTGGCCGCCGAACTGGTTGCGGAGCGCCGCGACGGCCTTCATCGTCGGGGACTCGCTGCCCTGACGCGAGACGAAGCGGGCGAACATCGCCGCGGAGAGCGCGGGCATCGGCACCGCGAGCTCGATCGCCTCTTCGAGGGTCCAACGACCCTCGCCCGAGTCGTCGACGTAGCCCTCGAGCTCGTCGAGCTTCGGGTCCTCGTTGATCGCGAGGACGAGGAGGTCGAGCAGCCAGGAGCGGACGACCGTGCCGCGCTGCCATCCGGCGAAGACCGCCGGGACGTCGTGGACGATGTCCTTCGCCTCGAGGAGCTCGTAGCCCTCGCCGTAGGCCTGCATGATCGCGTACTCGATGCCGTTGTGGACCATCTTCGCGTAGTGACCAGCGCCGACGCCGCCGGCGTGCGAGAAGCCCTCTTCGCGCGGGCCCTCGGGACGGAGCGCGTCGAAGACCGGCATGGCGAACTCGACGTCCTCGGGGGCGCCGCCCACCATGAGGCCGTAGCCGTTCTCCTTGCCCCAGACACCGCCGGAGACGCCGGCGTCCATGTAGCGGATGCCCTTCGCGTCGAGCTGCTTGGCGTGCACCTCGTCGTCGAGCCACTTCGAGTTGCCGCCGTCGATCACGAGGTCGCCCTCGCTCAGGACGTTCGACAGGTCGGTGATCACGTCGTCGGTGATCTTGCCGTGCGGGACCATGACCCACACGAGCTTCTTGCCCTCGGGGAGCGCCGCGGCGAGTGCGCCGAGGTCGGCGACGTCCGAGACGGCGGGGTTCGCGTCGTAGCCGGTGACCTCGATGCCTGCGTTGCGGAGACGGGCACGCATGTTGTTGCCCATGCGACCGAGGCCGACAAGACCGATGTGCATGATTTCCTCTTCTGTTCGTCGTCGCGCTGATGCAGGGGTGGCGCGTCAGCGCAGTGTTCGGCTGTTGCGCTTACCGCAGCAGGAGATTGGGCTGCAGCAGGTACCGGTATCCGTCCGCGGCCGGGGCCTCTTGCGAGGTCTGGCCGGTGATGAGCACCGGGCCCGGCTTGTTGGGGTTCTCCGTCTTGGTGAAGGAGATCCGGACGAACTCGGAGTGCACCGCGTTCAACCCGTCCAGGAGGAAGGCGGGCTTCAGCGAGACCACCGTTTCCTCACCGGTCAGCAACGCACTGATCGACTCTGACGCCTGCGCTTGTTCGGAACCGATCGCTTCGAGCGTGAGCCCGTCGACCGTGAAGGAGAACCGGAGAGCGGCTTCGCGCTCCAGGACGAGGGAGACCCGTCGGACCGCCTCGACCAGTTCCGCGGTGTTGATCACCGCGTGGTCCTGGACGGTCTCGGGGAAGAGCCGGCGCACCGGCGGGTAGTTGCCCTTGATGAGCAGCGAGGTGACGGTCTTGTCGTCCGCGTGGAACGCGATGAGCTCGCGGTCGGACGAGCCGCTGATCGACACCGAGACGGTGGACGCCGAGCCGAACGTGCGGCCCACCTCTTGCAGGGTGCGGGCCGGGACGAGCGCGTGTAGCGGCTCGGACCCGACGCGGCCGGAGTCCCACGCGATGGTGCGGACGGCGACGCGGTAGCGGTCCGTCGCGATCAGCGAGAGGTCGTTGTCGCCGACCTCGAGCTGGACACCGGTGATCACCGGGGTGACGTCGTCGCGGCTGGCGGCGACGGCGACCTGGGACACGGCTTCGGAGAAGGCGTCCCCGGGGATCACGCCGGTCTGCTCGCCGATCTCGGGGAGCGTCGGGTACTCCTCGACCGGCATGGACAGCAGCGTGAAGTGCGCCGAACCGCAGGTGACCGAGATCTTCGAGTCCTCGGTGGTGAAGGTGACCGGGGCGTTCGGCAGGCGGCTCGCGATGTCGTTGAGGAGCCGGCCGGAGACGAGCACCGTGCCGGGGTCGTCTATCTGCGCGGCGATGGACGTCTGCGCCGAGACCTCGTAGTCGAACGACGAGAGCGTGAGTCGATCGCCGTCGGCGTGGATGAGGACGCCCGAGAGGATCGGGAGGGTCGTGCGCTGTGGGAGGAGCTTCACCGCGAAGGAGACGGCTTCGGAGAAGACGTCCCGGTTGACCTCGAACTTCACAGCTGGAACCCCTGTCGATCGGTTGGACTGTCCGGCCGCCCCATTGTGGCACAGCCCGGCGAGGCCCGGATTTCTTGTCATCCCGCCGTCCACAAGGTTGGCCCGCTGAGATCAATCGTTAACCAGGAGTAATGGTGTTAACGCCTGTGCACACTGTGGATAACCCTGTTAACACCGCTTGTCCACAGGGAACTACACACGTGTGAGTTGTGAGTGGTGTGTGGGCGGCGTCTGGATGAATGAATCTCATCTATCCACTTCCATCCCCAGTCTCCACAGGTGGCCCCTCCGCTGTGAACAACCGACCGGCGTGTCCTCCACAGTTATCCACAGGCTTTCCACACTGTGTGAAGTCCGGCGCATGGAACCGTCTCAGATGGTGGATGCGCGCGGAAGCAGGCCGATCTGACGGTCGTCAGCCGCGCCTCCAGGGCCGTACCAGATGTGCGCAGCGCGACGCAACGCGACGTGCGTCAGCGGTAGCGGCGGTCCTGCTTGATGCGGCTGGTCAGCTCCGTGACCTGGTTGTAGATCGAGCGACGCTCCTTCATGAGCTCCGCGATCTTCTTGTTGGCGTACATCACCGTGGTGTGGTCCCGGTTGCCGAAGAGCTGTCCGATCTTCGGCAGCGACAGGCTCGTCATCTCACGGCAGAGGTACATCGCGATCTGCCGTGCCGTGGCGATCGCCTGCGAGCGGGAGGACCCGTAGAGGTCGTCGACGGAGAGCTTGAAGTACTCCGCGGTGTGGTTGATGATGTCCGTCGGCGCGATCACGTTGTCGTCGTCGAGCGTGATGAGGTCCTTGAGGACCGTCTGCACCAGGGCCATGTCGACGGCCGTCCGGTTGAGGCTCGCGAACGCCGTGACGCGGATCAGGGTGCCCTCGAGTTCGCGGATGTTGCTCGACACCTTCGACGCGATGAACTCGAGGATGTCGTCGGGCACCTGCAGGTGGTCGGACTGCGCCTTCTTGCGGAGGATCGCGATGCGGGTCTCGAGGTCCGGCGCCTGGACGTCGGTGATGAGGCCCCACTCGAAGCGGGAGCGCATCCGGTCCTCGAACCCGGTCAGGTGCTTCGGCGCGACGTCCGACGTGATGACGACCTGCTTGTTGTGGTCGTGCAGCGTGTTGAAGGTGTGGAAGAACGCCTCTTGCGTGGAGTCCTTGCCCTGCAGGAACTGGATGTCGTCGATCAGCAGGATGTCGATGTCGCGGTACCGCTGCTGGAACTGGTTCGACCGGTTGTTCGCGATCGAGTTGATGAAGTCGTTCGTGAACTCCTCGCTGGACACGTACCGCACCCGGATCCCCGGGTAGAGGCTCTCGGCGTAGTGGCCGATCGCGTGCAGGAGGTGGGTCTTGCCGAGGCCCGAGTCGCCGTAGATGAAGAGCGGGTTGTAGGCCTTCGCCGGCGCCTCGGCCACCGCGACCGCCGCCGCGTGGGCGAAGCGGTTCGACGAGCCGATGACGAAGTTGTCGAAGTTGTACTTGGGGTTGAGCCGAGACTCGGGGCGACCGCTGGTCCCCGGGGAGTCGATCTGGCTCGGGACGAACGGCGCCTCGATGTACTGGCGGGGGGCCGCACTCTGCTCGACGGCTTCCTGCACCGGCTCGGCGTACTCGGGGACGTTGCTCGTGACCTGCGTGTCGACCCGCGGCTCGGACGCCATGTCCGGGTTCACCGTGATGGCGAAGTTCGCGACCGTGTCGTCACCGATGCGGGAGACGGCCTCGGTGATCGGGATGCGGATCCGCTGCTCGAGCATGCCGCGGGTGAGGTCGTTCGGCACCTCGAGGTAGAGGGTGCCGGCGAGCACGCCCTTCGGCTCGACCAGGTTGAGGAAGCCGTGCAGCTGCGGGGTGATGCGGTCGTCCTCCGAGAGGAGTCCGAGGACGGATGACCAGAGGTCCTCGACGGGGTCGGCCGGCATCGTCATGTCGCGCTCGTCTCCTGATGTCGTGTCGTGCTCGTCGCTGGTGCTCGTCTGCACTGGGTGTCCACCGCCGCCGGACGGACCGGCGCAGCGTCGACCGCCGGATCGTTCCTGGCGAGTCGTCGTGAGTCCGGGTGGCATCGTCGACGTCCCGGACACGTGTCGTCCCGCATGGTGGTCCACAGGGTTGTCCACAGTCTTGTCCACGATCGGCGCGAGCCGCACGACGAGGGGAATCCCCCGTCGTACCGGGCCGCTGGCCGGTCGATCACCCCACTGTAAAGGACTCGAGCGCGTCGTACCGAACGCACGTTTTCCCCAATGTGGATAATGAACGTGCGCACCGCTCCCGCGGTCGGGTCGACGACGGCGTTTGACCTGCTCGCCCCTGTCACGTACCGTTAACCAGTTGACTGCGGCCGTTCGGTCGCGCCCATCTGCGTCGTTCGGCACCGAGCGACTACACATACGTGACGGCTCGCCGCGAGCAGCCGTGTGGAGAACATCATGAGCAAGCGCACCTTCCAGCCGAACAACCGCCGCCGCGCCAAGAAGCACGGCTTCCGCGCCCGCATGCGCACCCGTGCCGGCCGCGCCATCCTGGCCGCACGTCGCGCCAAGGGCCGCACCGAGCTCAGCGCCTGATCAGGCTCCCCGCCTGATCTCGTCCTCCGGTACCGACTCGTGTTGGCCCGCGCCAACCGGATCGTCCGAGGTGACGACTACCGGTCCGTCGTGCGTCGTGGTCGCAGAAGCGCCACGGCGCACGCCGTCGTATCGGTGGTCCGTCGCACCTCGGACGACCCGTCGAGCGGTACCGGTCCGACCCGGTTCGGGTTCATCGTCGCGAAGACGGTGGGCAACGCCGTGACCCGGAACCTGGTCAGGCGTCGCCTCAAGGCGATCGCGCACGGACTGCTCGCCGACATCCCCGTCGGCTACGACGTGGTGGTCCGCGCACTGCCAGCCGCTGCGCAGGCCGGATGGCCTACCCTGCTCGAAGACGTCTCGCGCTCCTGTGCGCGTGGTGTGGAGAAGGCAGCATGAACCGCAACCTGTGGACCCGGCTCGCCTGGGCCGTCGCGTTGCTCCCGCGCAACGTGTGCGTCATCGTGCTGCGCGCCTACCGTGCCGTGATCTCACCGCTCTACGGCAACGTCTGTCGGTACCACCCCTCGTGCTCCCGGTACGCGCTCGAGGCGATCCAGCAGTACGGCGTCGTCCGCGGATCCGCCATGGGTGCATGGCGCATCGCACGGTGCAACCCCTGGGCAGCCGGGGGCATCGACGACGTCCGTGCACGGCGTCGCCCCTACGACGTCAACCGGTTCGGGTTCGTGCTCGCACCGACCCAGCCGCAGCCGCAGCCCACGGGTGGTTCCACCCTGCCGGTCCTGCTCCCCCAGCGCACTCGAAAGGCGTGACAGTCCCCATGGACCTCGGATTCATCGGAACGATCCTCTGGCCGCTCAAGTGGGTGGTCTCGGCCATCCTCGTGGGCTTCCACTGGATCTTCGAGAGCATCGGCATGGACCCCGGAGCCGGCATCACCTGGGTGCTCTCCATCATCTTCCTGACCTTCGTGGTGCGCGCCGCGCTCATCCCGATCTTCGTGCGCCAGATCAAGTCGCAGCGCCGCATGCTCGAGGTGGCGCCGCAGCTCAAGAAGATCCAAGAGAAGTACAAGGGCAAGAAGGACCAGTTCTCGCGTGAGGCCATGAGCCGCGAGACCATGGCGCTGTACAAGGAGACCGGGACGAACCCGCTGAGCTCCTGCCTGCCGCTGCTGATCCAGATGCCGATCTTCTTCTCGCTGTACTCGGTGCTGCACGAGGCGCAGATCAACAAGACGGGCATCGGCCTGCTCACGAACGACCTCGCCGCGTCGTTCGGCAACGCATCGCTCTTCGGCGCTCCCCTGCACGAGACGTTCACGAACGCCTCCGGCTGGGAGGTCCGGGTCATCGCCGGCGTCATGATCGTCGTGATGACCGCCTCGCAGTTCATCACCCAGCTGCAGCTCGTCGCGAAGAACATGTCGCCGGAGACCAAGGAGTCTCCGATGTACCGCCAGCAGAAGATGATGCTGTACATCCTCCCGCTGGTCTTCGTCATCTCCGGTCTGTCGTTCCCCCTCGGCGTCATGTTCTACTGGCTCGCCTCGAACGTCTGGACGATGGCGCAGCAGTACTTCGTCATCCGCAGCATGCCGACCCCCGGCTCCGAGGCCGCACTCGCTCGTGAGGCACGTCTCGCGAAGAAGGCGCAGCGTCGCGGTGCGGCCACCCCGGTCCTCGCCGAGGCCGGCGCCGGGGCCGGTGCCGCCGAGATCGAGGCCGTCCGTGTGACGACCCAGCGGCAGCAGCCGGTCGGCAAGAACCGTGCCAAGAAGAACGGGAAGAAGTAAGTGACCGAGCAGGACACCGCGGACGCCGTGGACACCACCGTCGACACCTCGACCGCGACCGTCGACGACGACGCCCGCGACGAAGCCGACATCGCGGCGGACTACATCGAGGAACTCCTCGACATCTGCGACCTCGACGGTGACATCGAGATCGAGGAGCGTGCGGGCCGCGTGTACCTGTCCGTCACGGACGAGGGCGACGCGCTCCGCGTGCTGTCGAAGCCGGACACCGTCTCGGCCCTGCAGGAGCTCACGCGCATCGCCGTCCAGGCCGAGACCGGCGAGTTCAGCAGGCTGATCCTCGACGTCGGCGGCTCGCGCGATGCCCGTGCGTCCGAACTGCAGCGGCTCGTCGACACCGCCATCGAGCGCATCGAGGCGGGCTCGACCACGGCTGCACTCCCCGCGATGTCGTCGTACGAGCGCAAGCTGGTCCACGACCTGGTTGCCGAGAAGGGCTTCCACTCGGAGTCCGAGGGTGAGGGTCGGGACCGCCACACGGTCGTCACCCGATGACCGAGACCGCGCCTCCCGTCCTCGAGACGGAGCCGGCGGCCGCTGCGACGCTCTTCGGCGATAGCCTCGACCTGGCGCGCTCCTTCACGAACGAGCTTGCTCGACGCGGTGAGGAGCTCGGCCTGATCGGCCCGCTCGAACTGCCGCGCTTGTGGACGCGACATATCCTCAATTCTGCGGTGCTCGCTCCACTCCTGGAGGAACGGGGCCGGGTCGCCGACGTCGGTTCCGGTGCTGGACTCCCCGGCCTGGTGCTCGCGATCGCCCGGCCGGACGTGCACCTCACGCTCATCGAACCGATGGAACGGCGAGTGGATTGGTTGACGTCAGAGGCCTCGCGCCTCGGCCTCGACAACGTCGAGGTCGTCCGTGCCCGTGCTGAGGACGTCGCCGACGACATCGTTGTCGACCAGGTGACTGCGCGGGCCGTCAGCGCATTGACGAAGCTGATCCCCCTGACCGTGCCCCTGGTTCGATCCGGTGGCCAGCTCATCCTCATGAAGGGCGCCCGCGTCGAGGACGAGATGGAGAAGGCCCGAAAGGTCATCCTCCGGAAGCGTCTGGCCGATGTCGAGGTGCTCGAGCTCGGAGTCGGTGTGGTCGAGGAGACCACGCGCGTCTTCCGGGCTACAGTTGACTGACGCTGCGGCTCGGGCCGGTTCGACCGGCCACCAGTGGCTCCGCGTTCCACGTGAAACACCGAACCGGGGAAGAGGCACTCGTTGAGTTCATCGACCGATTACGACGCGTCGACACCGCTCGCCCGTGAGATCGCTGATCTGAACCGTCGTCGCCGTGCGATCGCGACGCAGCAGTTCCCGCTGCCGCCGAAGACGCGTGTCTTCACGGTGTCGAACCAGAAGGGTGGCGTCGGCAAGACCACCACCACGGTCAACCTCGCCGCTGCGTTGGCGCACGGTGGAGCGCGCGTGCTGGTGATCGACCTCGACCCACAGGGCAACGCGTCCACGGCCCTCGGTGTCAACCACCAGGCCGAGGTCCCGAGCATCTACGACGTCATCGTCGACGAGGCACCGATTGCCGACACGGTCCAGCGCTCCCCCGAGTCGGACACACTCTGGTGCGTACCGGCGACGATCCACCTCGCCGGCGCCGAGATCGAACTGGTGTCGCTCGTTGCCCGCGAACAGCGCCTGCGGACTGCGCTGGACCAGTACCTCGAGTCGCTGGACGAGCCGTACCACTACGTCTTCATCGACTGCCCGCCGTCGCTCGGACTGCTCACGATCAACGCGTTCGTCGCAGCGCGCGAGGTCCTCATCCCGATCCAGTGCGAGTACTACGCGCTCGAAGGGTTGACTCAGCTGCTCCGGAACATCGAGCTCATCGAGCGGCACCTGAACCCGAACCTCGCCGTGTCGACCATCCTCTTGACGATGTACGACAGCCGGACGAACCTCTCCAACCAGGTCGCAGCAGACGTGCGGGAGCACTTCGGCGAACAGGTACTCGAGGCCGTGATCCCCCGATCCGTCCGCGTCAGCGAAGCCCCGAGCTACGGGCAGAGCGTCGTTGCGTACGACGTCAACTCAACCGGCTCGCTCTCCTACCTGGAGGCGGCAGCCGAGATCGCAGCACGAGGAGCGCAGCACTGATGGCACCGAAGCGAACTGGACTCGGACGGGGCATCGGCGCCCTCATCCCGACGGCGTCGGAGCAGCAGGACCGTCCCGTCGACGTGTTCTTCCCGACCGGCGGATCGCCGGCGTCCGCGCCGCTCGTTGACGGTGCGACCGCGGAGGAGCTCGTCGCGGTTCCCGGCGCGCGCCTGGCGAACCTGAACCCCCTCGACGTCGTGCCGAACGCGCAGCAGCCGCGCAAGGAGTTCCGCGAAGAGGAACTGCAGGAACTCGTCCACTCGATCCGCGAGATCGGTGTCCTGCAGCCGATCGTCGTGCGCCCGATCGCCGGCGCCGCTGGGACCGAGCCGCAGTACGAGCTGATCATGGGTGAGCGCCGACTCCGGGCCACCAAGGAGCTCGGGCTGAGCACCATCCCGGCCATCGTCAAGGACACTCCCGACGATGCGATGCTCCGCGATGCCCTGCTCGAGAACCTCCACCGTTCGAACCTCAACCCGCTCGAAGAGGCTTCGGCGTACCAGCAGCTCCTGGCGGACTTCGGGATCACGCAGGAGCAGCTCGCCCAGCGGATCGGCCGTTCGCGTCCGCAGATCACCAACACGATCCGACTGCTGCGCCTCCCCTCCCCCGTTCAGCGGCGTGTGGCAGCGGGCGTGCTTTCGGCTGGACACGCACGTGCGATCCTCGCTGCGCCTGATGCCGAGGCCATGGAGTACCTCGCCGAGAAGATCGTCAACGAGGACCTGTCCGTCCGGGCCGCCGAGTCGATCGCGCAGCAGCTCGCGGCGAAGACTCCGGTGAAGCCCAAGGCGGAGCCGTCCAAGCGGCAGGTGCACTTCAACGACCTCGCGGAGCGGCTCGGGGATCGCTTGAACACGCGGGTCAAGATCGCTGTCGGGGCGCGGAAGAGCTCGGTGACGATCGACTTCGCGAACGGGGATGACCTCAAGCGGATCCTCGGGGAGCTCGGTATCGAGGACATCGCGGGCTGACGTTCGGCCGTCTCCTGCCGCGGAGGTCTCTGTACGGCGCTGTGCGGCCGGCTGCCGGCTCGACGGCGTCGCCGGGTCCGCGGTCCTGACGGCGGGTCTACTGGGCCCTGAGTGAGCCTGCTGTGGCCTCTCGTGTACCCCGTTGTTCGTGACCTGATCGTGCAGGCAGCGTTTCACGTGGAACATCGAGTCGAAGCGCCGAGGGTGGTTCGTGTGGGCCAGCAGACGCCGTTCTGTCCGATCGTGGCGCCGTGTTCGCGCCCACCGGAGCCGTCAGATCGAGCGCTCTCACCCCTGCACGGCGCAGGCAGAAGCGGCCAGCCGTCGAAACCAGCGGCTCGCGTCTCCCCGCCGTGCGGTCATCCGGTTCATGTACTCGCGGTGGGGCAGTTGAGCGGCTGCGGCGCCTGTCGAATCCGGCCGTGAGCCGATCTGCACGTTCGCACGCGTATGGGTGGCGGAACATGAGGCGGGATGTCGGATGACCCGCACGTCATGAGGCGAAGTTGATCCCCGGGGTTCCTTCGCGGCAACGGTGCGAGCCGCGACGGGCGGGCGCTGGGGCCGGGCCGCTCCCCCGTTGGACGATGAGCTGCGAATGATCTCCTCGGCGCTTGGCATGGATCCCTCGGTCTGCGAGCCGCTGCGAAGAGCTCCTGCTCGAGTGCGATGAGATGGGCGCGGGCCAACTGATGGCTCCGTCGAGATCCTGCGTCACGGCCCCACGCAGGGATCCCGCACCCGTCCCGGGATGCATGGAAGTGAGGGCTGCGGCTCCGAACCGGCTCGCTCTGTGTGCGGCCCTCCGGCGGCGAGTGTGGACCGCGGACAGGTCGAGACCGGCGTCTTGCGCGCGGGCTTGGGCGAATGTTCCACGTGGAACGGGTGGATCAGGCCGGAGGTTTCACGTGGAACACGGCACGAAGCTTCCACAGCCCGACGGCAGCGAACACCGGCTTCAGCAGGATCATCTCTCCGAACCGGTAGTCGTCGGCAGCCGCGAGCCGCCCAACGAGCTCCGGTCGCTGACGCCCGAGGTAGACACGCGACTTCTCAGCGTGGAGCCCGTTCGACGCGAAGGCGACCCATTCCGCCGACTCAATCCACGGGAATGCGTTCCGGACGTTCTCCCACGTCGAACGACTGTCCAGCTCGATCGATACCGGGCCATCCCACCCGAGGAACCTCTCGATGTAGTCCCGCAGAAGCACTGCCTCCGCGACCGTCCCGCGCACGGCTCCCCCACTGCAGAGGATCCGAGCGGGAGCGCCGGCTGCGCGAGCCGAGCGTGCTGTGCGGACAGCGATCCGAGCCCGCCACCGATTCACGACGTTGATGCGACGACCCCGATTGCCGAACCCCAGGACGACGACGAGCCCCGCGGAACCCTCCGTCGGCCGTGGAAGCTGTCCAGCCCGACGTGCGGCCCGGCAGTGCACGGCTTCGCCTGCGGCCAGCGTCACGAGGCCCACGGCCGCCAGGACGGCGGCGAGGGATGTTCCACGTGGAACGTGTCGGCATCCCACGACCGCGGCGTCAGGCCCGGTGGTCGCGGATCGCCTGCTCCGCGAGCTCGGCGTAGGTCCACCCCAGGTCGAAGCCCGACGCGGAGAGGGCCTGCGGCACGAGAGAGGTCTCGGTGAGCCCGGGAAGGACGTTCGCCTCGAGGAACCAGGGCGTCCCAGCGGCGTCGACGATGAGGTCGACGCGCGAGATGTGTCGCAGACCGAGGGCCTCGTGGGCTGCCACGGCGGCGGCGGACGCAGCCGCCGCGAACTCCTCGGACAGGCGGGCCGGCGTGTAGAAGGTGGTCTCGCCGGCGTTGTACCGAGCCTCGAACCCGTAGATGCCGCTGCGCGGGACGATCTCGACGGCGGAGAGCGCCACCGGACCGTCGCCGGTGTCGATGATGCCGACCGCGACCTCGGTCCCACGGATGAGCTGCTCGACCACGACGTCGTCGCAGTACGTGTACGCGGTGACCATCGCGCGCGGCAGGTCGTTCACGTCGTCGACGAGTGTGACGCCCTGGGCGCTCCCACCTCGGGCAGGTTTGACGGCGAGTGGGACCGGGTGCTCGACAGCGATGCTCTCGAGGACGCCGACCGCGCCGAGCTCCCGGAAGACGTCGTGCGAGAGCGTGACCGAGCGCGGGGTCCGGACGCCCGCCCGCGCGACCAGCGCCGAAGCGGTGGGCTTGTCCCATGCCAGCCGGGCTGACGTCGAACGTGAGCCGACGAACGGGATGTCCAGCGCCTCCAGGATGCCCCGCAGGGCGCCGTCCTCACCGGACGCGCCGTGCAGAGCCGGCCACACGACGTCCGGGCGGCTCTCCCGCAGGGTCGGCAGCAACGAAGCGTCTGCGTCGCGGAGGTCCACCTGCCAGCCGTACCCGGTCAGCGAGTCGGCCACACGGCGACCGGACCGCAGGGAGACGTCACGCTCGTGCGAGATCCCTCCCGCGACGACGACGACGTGACGGCGGGTGAGCTCGGCCATGCGGATGGACCTCCGGTACTGCGGGTGGAACGGTGAAAAGTGCTGATCAGGAGATGTTCGGCGGCGGAGCGCTCACCGACGATGCCGGTCGGACGACCGCGTTGGGCCGCGTCGCGGACCCGAAGGTCTCGACCAGCTCGAGCTCGTCGTTGACGACGTTCGCGAGCCGCTTCACGCCGACGCGGATCTGCTCCGGCGTCGGGTAGCAGAACGACAGGCGGATGTGACCGCCGCCGCGACCGTCGGCGTAGAAGGCCGTCCCCGGGGTGTAGGCGACGAGCTCCTTGACCGCCCGCGGCAGCATCCCCTTGGAGTCGAGCGACTCGGGCAGGGTCAGCCAGACGAAGAACCCACCGTTCGGCTTCGTCCAGGACAGGTCCGGCAGGAACTCCCCCAGCGCGGACAGCATGGCGTCACGACGCTCGGCGTAGAGGCCCCGGAAGGTGTCGACCTGACCCTTCCAGTCCGCGGCGTCGAGGTAGGCGTTCACGACGTACTGGCCGAAGGAGTTCGGCGAGAGGACGGCCGACTCGTTGGCGAGGACGAGCTTCTCGCGGATGGCGTGGGGTGCGAGCGCCCAGCCGACGCGGAAGCCTGGCGCGAGCGTCTTGGAGAACGAGCCGAGGTATACCACGCCCTCTTCGTCGATCGACCGGATCGCCTGCGGCGACGGCTCGTCGAACCAGAGGAGGCCGTAGGGGTTGTCCTCGAGCACGAGGATGTTGTTCGACCGGCAGATGTCGAGGATCTCGATGCGACGCTCACGGCTGAGGGTCACACCGGCGGGGTTGTGGAAGTTCGGGATCGTGTAGAGGAACTTGATCCGCTTGCCCTGGGTCCGCAGGTTCGCGATCGCTTCGCGCAGCGCTTCGGGGACGAGACCGTTCTCGTCGGTGGTGACGTGCACGGTCTCGGCCTGGTACGACCGGAAGACCCCGATCGCGCCGACGTAGGACGGCGACTCGGCGAGCACGACGTCACCCGGGTCGATGAAGAGTCGGGTGACGAGGTCCAGCGCGTGCTGCGAACCGGTGGTGACGACGACGTCCTCGGCGCTGGCCCGGATGCCCTCGAGGCTCATCACGTCGACGATGTGCTCGCGCAGGGACCGCAGGCCCTGTCCCCCGCCGTACTGGAGCGCCATGGCGGCGTCCTCGGCCATCACACGGTCGAGGGAGCCCGTGACGAGCTCACGCGGCAGCGCGGAGACGTACGGCATGCCGCCGGCGAGCGAGACCACCTCGGGCCGCGACGCGACGGCGAACAGGGCTCGGACCTCGGAGGCGCTCAGCCCGGCGGTGCGCTGGGCGTAGGAGTCGTACCAGGGGTCGAGGCTGTTGCCGTTCGTCATCTTGGCTCCGTTCCAGCGGGACCTGCCCGCCACTCACATTCCCGCCACACTACGACATCGACCCCGGAAACCCGGGCCCCGCGACGGGGCCGATCCTGAACCAGTGGCCCGGGGGACGCGAGCGGCCCCGCACCCGGTGGGGTGCGGGGCCGCTCGGTGGCGCAGGTGCCTACGCGAGGAACTCTGCGAGGTCGGCCTCGAGCGCCGGCTTCGGCTTCGCGCCGATGACGGTCTTGACGACCTCGCCGCCCTTGAAGACCTTCATCGCCGGGATCGAGGTGATCTGGTAGTTCATGGCCGACTGGGGGTTGTCGTCCACGTTGAGCTTCACGATCTCGATCTTGCCGGCGTGCTCTTCGGCGATCTGGTCGAGGATCGGCGAGACCGCGCGACACGGGCCGCACCACTCGGCCCAGAAGTCGACGAGGATCGTCTTGTCGGACTTGAGGACCTCGTCCGAGAAGGTGGCGTCGGTGACTGCCTTGGCGTTGGACATGTGTGCTCCTTCGAGAAGTCGATCAGTGGGTGCAACGCCCGGGGCGCTGCGGTATTCCGTGGATCAGGCGTGGGCGGCTTCGACGTCGACCGTGACGGGCGACTCCGGGGTGACGCCCTCGGCGGGGCCGGTCAGCGCGTCGTCGAGCTCGGCGAGGTACTTCTCCGCGTCGAGCGCCGCGACGGTGCCGGAGCCGGCAGCCGTGATCGCCTGGCGGTAGGTCGGGTCGATGACGTCACCGGCGGCGAACACGCCGGGCAGGTTCGTCTTCGAGGAGCGACCCTGGACCGCGATCGTGCCCTCGGGAGCGATGTCGATCTGGCCGTGGATCAGGTGCGTGCGCGGGTCGTTGCCGATCGCGATGAAGAGGCCGTCGAGGGCCAGCTCGCTCTCGGTGCCGTCCACCGTGTCGCGCAGCGTGACGCCGGTCACCGCGGAGTCACCCGTGATGCCGGTGACCTCCTTGTTCCACGCGAACTCGATCTTCGGGTCGTTCATCGCCCGGTCCTGCATGATCTTCGACGCGCGCAGGGTGTCCTTGCGGTGGATGACCGTCACCTTGTCGGCGAAGCGGGTGAGGAACGTCGCCTCTTCCATCGCGGAGTCGCCACCGCCGACGACGGCGATGTTCTTCTGGCGGAAGAAGAAGCCGTCGCAGGTCGCGCACCAGCTGACGCCGTGGCCGGACAGCCGCTCTTCGTCGGCGAGGCCGAGGTGGCGGTACGCCGAACCGGTCGCGTAGATGACCGCGAGGGCCTCGTACGTCTCCCCGGAGCCGACCGTGACCTTCTTGACGTCACCGGTGAGGTCGACCGACACGGCGTCGTCGTACAGGACCTCGGCGCCGAACTTCTCGGCCTGTTCCTGCATCTTGATCATGAGGTCCGGGCCCTGGATCCCCTCGGGGAAGCCCGGGAAGTTCTCGACCTCGGTCGTCTTCGTGAGCTCGCCGCCGGTCTCGACGCTGGAGGCGACGATCAGGGGCTTGAGCTCCGCGCGTGCCGCGTAGATGCCGGCGGTGAACCCGGCCGGGCCGGAACCGATGATGATGAGCTGGCGCATGCCTCGCTGCCCTTCCGTAGATAGCTGACCGGGTCAACACATGCTACCGGCGTGGCATTCCGCATCACCCGGGAGCGTCAGCGACCGAGCCGCTTCCGCAGGATGTCGACGGCGCCCCTGATCTCGCCGTTCTTCGCGACGACGAGCGCTCCGAAGTAGACGAGCACCATCACGGCGCCGGTGAGGGCGATGGTGATCAGTGCGCCGGAGACGTCGGACATCGCGAACCCGTCGGCCGAGAAGCCGCCGAAGAAGTTGACGACGACGAGCCCCACGACGCCGGAGATGAGCGCGGCGATGACGAACTGCACGTGCGACCGGGTGACGATCGGCCCCTCGATGCCGTTCAGACGCTTGCGGACGAGGACGAGCGCGATGATCGTCTGCACGGTCCCCGCGACGGTCGTGCACACCGCGATCGAGACGCCGATCACGTTGCCGGGGAAGGTCGCGACGGCGAGGGCGCCGATGACGAAGAGCACCGACTGGACGCACTGCATCAGGAACGGCGTCCGGTGGTCGTGCAGGGCCCAGAACACCCGCTGGATGATGAAGAGCATGCTGAACAGCACGAGACCCGGCATGTAGGCCCACAGGACCTCGGCCATCGCCTGGGTGTGGTCGAACCGGTTCTCCCAGATCCGAGCGAACGGCATCGCGAGCACGATGAGCGCGACGCTCGCGAACACGGTGAACAGGCCGACGATCCGCAGCGAGAGCGAGAGGTTCCGGCGCACTGCTCCGAGGTCGCCGCGTTCGGCGTCGTGGCTCATCCGCGTGAAGTACGCCGTCGCGATGGAGACCGCGATGATCGAGTGCGGGAGCATGAACAGCAGCCACGTCGTGCCGAGGGTGGCGATGCCGGCGCCCCCGGCGAGCGATGCGACGCGCGACTGCACGATGCCGGCGAGCTGCGTCACGAGGATCATCGCGAAGAGCCATCCGGCGGCCGTCCCGGTGGAGCGCAGCCCCACCCCGCGCCAGCGGAAGTCCGGTCGGAAGGTCAGTCCGGCACGCCGCCAGAAGAACGGCAGGAAAGCGGCCTGCGCGAACACGCCCAGCGACGCGCTGCCGGCGAGGACGGCGATCTTGATCGCCGTCCACCCCTCTGTGGAGGAGTTGACGTCGCGACCGCCGAACAGCGCGATGAAGACGATCAGTCCAGCGATGGCGATGACGTTGTTGAGCAGCGGCGCCCAGGTGAAGGGCCCGAACACCTGCTTCGCGTTGAGGACCTCGCCGAGGAGCGAGTACATCGCGTAGAAGAGGATCTGCGGCAGGCACCAGAACGCGAAGGCGACGGCCAGGTCCGTCTGCGCGTCGGTGAAGCCCTTGCTGTCGCCGGACGCCTGCTGGCTGTACACGGAGACGAGGAACGGTGCGAGGAGCGTCGCGACGATCGCGATGACGATGAACACCGACGCGCCGAGCGTCACGATCTTGTTGACGTAGGCCACGCCGCCGTCGGTGTGCTGCTTCATCGAGCGGACGATCTGCGGGATGAGCACGGCGGACAGCAGGCCGCCGGCGATGAGCGCGTAGATGTTGTTCGGCAGCTGGTTCGAGATGCCGAAGGCGTTCGCGGCGTCGGAGCCGGTGTTGCCGATCGCGAAGGCGAGGACGAAGGTCTTCGCGAAGCCGAGGATGCGCGACAGCATGGTGCCGGCAGCGAGCATCGCACTGGCACGGCCGAGACTGCGCTCGGAGGCCGGCTCCGCGTCGACGGACGGCTCGGGCTGGGTGGCGCTGATGGTCGGCTCCTCGGGGTCGGCTGTCGGTGCGTCGCGCACCGCGGTGTCGGACTGGAGGAACGGTGCCCGCCCGTCGTGCGGCGATGCGGCGGGCACGGGGTCCCCACCGACCACCGGCTGGACCTCGAGCAGCCGGTTCGGGTCCTCGTCTTCGTCCTCGTCGACGTCGCCGTTCCGGCGACGGCGACGCTTCCGGATGCTCCGGAAGATGCCGAACCCGAAGATCGCGACGAGCGCCACCGCCGCGGCCGCGGTGATCACGGTCTCCCACTGCGCCTGGACGTTCAGCTCCACGGTGGCCGGGGTCGCGATCTTCACCCCGGTCGGACTCGTGAGGGAGAGGGTCAGGTTGACCTTGCCGTTCGCGACCGACTGGACCGGCACCGTCGTGCGGGTGGAGGAGTCCGGCTGGATCTTCACCTCGATGTCGTTCCGCACCACCCGCAGCGCGGAGTTGGACGGCTGCACGGACAACAGCACCGTGACCGGGAAGTCGGAGCGGTTCCGGATGGAGATCGGCAGCGAGGACCGGTCGCCGAGCAGGGTGAGGCTGCTCGAGTCGGGGATGCTGATCTGCGAGGTCTTGCCCGCCCAGTTCGCGACCTGGGCGTCGACGGCGGTCGCGAGGCCGTCCGTGTCGGTCCGCCAGGCGTTCGACGCCAGGGCGAGCAGCCGGAGTCGGGCGGGCGCGGTCAGGTCGGTCGGGGTGTCCAGCGCGGACGCGAACCCGGCGAGGTCCTGTTCGCCGTCCACCAGTCGCTGCAGCTGGTCGATGCGGGCGTCGCCGTTCGTCCCGGCGGACAGCGTGAGGGAGCCGGCCGTGGCGGACGCCGCGGTGGAGAGGTCCGCCGGGGCGACCCAGGCGGTGTCCTCGAGCGCGTCGAGGGCCTGGCTCAGCCGTGCGGAGTTCGTCGGCCAGTCGCGACCGAGGGTCAGCAGGATCGGCGCCTCGGCCGTGCCCGCCCGGGCGGAGGTGGCGAGCGTCGCGGTGAGCTCGGACATGGCCGTCGACCACTCCTGCTGGCTCGACGCGGTCGCGGCGGTGCGGAGCAGGGCGGACATCGACTGGTCGGACACGAGGACGTGTTGCCCGGCGATCTGCTCGGACGCGGCGATCGTCGTGTCCGCGCCGGCCGACGTGTTGCCGCTCGACACGATCGTCGTCTTCGAGCCGGCCTTCGCGAGCGCCGGCAGGTCCGCCGCGGTGACGGTGCCGTCCGACGGCCAGGCGATCCCGTCCATCGAGTAGGGGAAGTCGAGCAGGGAATCGGTGGTGGGCAGCGTAGCGGGTGCCTCGTCGTCCGTCCCGGGGTCGGCGGTGGCGTCGTCGGTCGGTGACGTCGAGGCGGAGGGGTCGGCCGTCGGGCTCTGCGGATCCGACGTCGGGGTCGGGGTCGGGGTGGACGCGCCGGGGAAGTTCTGCTGCTTGATCTCCTGGTCGAGGGAGATCGGCGAGAGGACCCCGTCGGCCCCCGCTTGTCGGAGGCCGGTGACGTCGGCGTCGGCGTACGGGAGCGCGAAGGTCTCGTTGCGGAGTGACTCGAGCCGGTCCAGCCACGCGGTCGCCGACGACGGTGCGTTCTCACCGAGGATCCGGATGGACGCGATGATCCGCGGGTCGATCGCGACGGCGACGTTGTGGTCCTCGGCCGCGTCGAGCTGCTGGGTGAGCGTGCCGTCGACGGCGGTCGCGGACGCCAGGACCCCGGCCGTCAGGACGCCCTGGTTCGTCGCCGGGACGGTGATGGGCATCGCGACCGAGACGCTCACCGGGGTCTGGTCCGTCTCGGGGTACCAGGTGATCGCCGACCGCGCCACGGCGTAGGTGTCACCCGCCGTGTACTCGGCGGCGATGCGTCGCGCGCCGAACGACGAGTACCCGCCGAGGGCGACGTTGCCCGAGACGATCTTCACCGAGCCGAGCGTGACGGATCGGTGTGCCGGGACCGCCGGGACGTCCACGGAGTCCATCGGGGCGCCGAGGTAACCGGTCGTGCTGGTGTCGGCGAGCCAGTCGGAGAGGACGTCGCGTGTGCTCACGGAGCGGAAGATGTCGAGCTCCGCGGTGCCGGCGGGGACGTCCGCGTCGGTGTCGTTCGTGACCGTGACGGAGAGCTCGAGGTCCTCGTCGCGCTGGACGATCCCGCGGTTCGCCGGAGCGATCGTGATCGTCGTCCGGCCCTGCTCGGCAGCCGCGGGGTGTGCAGTGTGCGTCGTGGTTGTGGAGGCCGTCGTGGCGAGAGCACCGTCGGCCGCAGCGGGCGCGACGACGAGGCCGAGCGCGACGAGGGCCGACGCGGCGGCGGCGAGCGTGGTGCGGAAGATCTGCATGCGGGAGGGGCCACGGGGTCGGTTCGGGCCGTCCACGAGTGTATGAGGCCCGACCATGAACGCTCCCGTGCGCGCGCACGTTGTGGAGAACTCAGGCCTGCGATCTGGGAGGATGAGGACCGTCATGCAGTCCGTTGCCCAGGCCGTCGAGCGACTCGACGCACTCGCCGCCACCGAGCCCGTCGCCATCCTCGCTCGGGCCTTCGCCGACGCCGGACACGAACTGGCCCTCGTCGGCGGGCCCGTCCGCGACGCCTTCCTCGGGCGAGCGGTCACCGACCTCGACTTCACCACCGACGCCCGTCCGGACGACATCCTGCGGATCGTCGGACCGATCGCGAGCAACACCTGGGACGTCGGTCGGCAGTTCGGCACCATCGCCGCGCGGGTGGCCGGCGAGCAGGTCGAGATCACCACCTACCGCAGCGACGTCTACGACGGCGAGACCCGCAAGCCCGAGGTCGCGTTCGGCGACACCATCGAGGACGACCTGCTCCGCCGCGACTTCACCGTCAACGCGATGGCGCTCCGGTTGCCCGCACGAGAGCTCGTCGACGTGCACGGCGGCGTCGAGGACCTCCTCGCCGAGCGCCTGCACACGCCCCAGGCCGCCCGGGTCTCCTTCCGCGACGACCCCCTGCGGATGATGCGCGCCGCCCGGTTCACCGCGCAGCTCGGCTTCACGGTCTCGGACGAGGTGCGCGAGGCCATGACGGACCTGGTCGACTCGATCGACATCGTCTCCGCCGAGCGGGTCCGCGACGAACTGGTCAAGCTCCTGAACACGGACGAACCGGTGGACGGCGTGCGTCTGCTCGTCGACACCGGGCTGGCCGAGCGGTTCCTCCCCGAACTGCCGGCGATGCGGCTCGAGATCGACGAGCACCACCACCACAAGGACGTCTACGAGCACTCCCTCACGGTCCTGACGCAGGCGATCGGCTACGAGGCCGAGCGGCACCCCGGCGACGCCCCCGACACCGTGCTCCGACTCGCCGCGCTCCTGCACGACATCGGGAAGCCGGCGACCCGCAAGCTCGAGCCCGGCGGCGCCGTGAGCTTCCACCACCACGACCTCGTCGGCTCGAAGCTCGCGAAGAAGCGGCTCCGTGCCCTGCGCTTCGACAACGACACCATCGCCGCCGTCAGCCGCCTGATCGAGCTGCACCTCCGCTTCTTCGGCTACACGGACGGCGCGTGGACCGACTCCGCCGTCCGTCGCTACGTCCGGGACGCCGGCGACCAGCTCGAACGCCTGCACGAGCTCACCCGCTCCGACGTCACCACCCGGAACCGCCGCAAGGCCGACCGGCTCGCCTTCGCGTACGACGACCTCGAGGACCGGATCCGGGAACTCTCCGAGCAGGAGAAGCTCGACTCGATCCGGCCGGACCTCTCCGGTGACGACATCATGCGCATCCTCGACATCCCGCCGGGGCGTGCCGTGGGCGAGGCCTACCGCTTCCTCCTCGAGGTGCGGATGGACGAGGGCCCCCTCGGGTCCGACGATGCCGAAGCGCGCCTGCGCGACTGGTGGGCCGCCCGCGACGCGACCGCCTGACGGACGCGATCGGTTCTGCACAGCCGGTGGCGCGCCTCCAGGCCGTCCGCTAAGCTTGCCGGGTTGTCCGCACGCACTCTGCGTGGCAGGACACATGCATCAACCCTCCTGCCCCGAGAACTGCTCGGGGCCGCTGAGACCAGAGGAGGTGGGTTCCGCATGCACCAGTACGAACTGATGGCGATCCTCGACCCCGAGATCGACGAGCGCACCGTCGCTCCCAGCCTGGACAAGTTCCTCGCTGTGATCCGCAACGACGGTGGCACCGTCGACAACGTGGACGTCTGGGGCCGTCGTCGTCTCGCCTACGAGATCGCGAAGAAGTCCGAGGGCATCTACGCCGTCGTGGACTTCACGTCCACCCCCGAGGCCGCCAAGGAGCTGGACCGTCAGCTCGGCCTCTCCGAGGCCGTGCTCCGCACGAAGGTCCTCCGCGCCGAAGAGGGCATCGCGCAGGTCGCCGCCCAGAAGCAGCGCGACGAGGCCCGCGCGGCCCGCAAGGCCGCCAACGCAACCGCGACCGCGAGCGCCGAGTAACCCGTGGCCGGCGAAACCGTCATCACGGTGGTGGGCAACCTCACCGCGGACCCGGAGCTGCGGTACACGCAGAACGGGCTCGCCGTGGCGAACTTCACCATCGCGTCGACTCCTCGCACGTTCGACCGTCAGGCGAACGAGTGGAAGGACGGCGACGCGCTGTTCCTCCGTGCGAGCGTCTGGCGCGAGTTCGCCGAGCACGTGGCGGGCTCGCTGACGAAGGGCTCGCGCGTCATCGCGCAGGGTCGTCTCCGTCAGCGCTCGTACCAGGACCGTGAGGGCCAGCAGCGCACGAGCATCGAGCTCGAGGTCGACGAGATCGGCCCGTCGCTCCGCTACGCGACCGCGCAGATCACCCGTGCTGCGGGTGGCTCCGGCGGCGGTCGTGGCCAGGTCGGTGGCGGCAACGCCCCGGCGGGCAACGGCGGCAACGGCGGCGGCTGGAACAACAACGGCGGCGGTCAGTCGGACGCGCCCTGGTCCCCCCAGGGTGGCCAGCAGGGCGGCAACGCACAGTCGAACGACGTGTGGAGCACCCCGGGCGGCACGTACGACGACGAGACCCCGTTCTGATCCTCCGCGGTTCAACGGACACAACTTCCACTTCTTAAGGACAAACAATGGCTGGAAAGAGCACCGGCGATCGCCGGAAGCCTCGCGGTAAGGGCGGCAAGAACGCCGCTCCCGCGAAGTCGATCAAGGTCGGCGTCATCGACTACAAGGACGTCGCGACCCTTCGCAAGTTCATCTCGGAGCGTGGCAAGATCCGCGCCCGTCGCATCACCGGCGTCTCCGTCCAGGAGCAGCGCCTCATCGCCCGTGCCGTGAAGAACGCCCGTGAGATGGCGCTCCTCCCCTACGCCGGCTCCGGCCGCTGATCGGAGGTCGACACATGTCGAAGCTCATCCTCACCCACGAGGTCTCCGGCCTCGGTTCCGCCGGTGACGTCGTCGACGTCAAGAACGGCTACGCCCGCAACTACCTGATCCCGCAGGGCTTCGCTGTCGCGTGGTCCAAGGGCGGCGAGAAGCAGGTCGAGTCGATCCGTGCGGCACGTGCCGCTCGCGAGCTCGCCACCATCGAAGAGGCACAGGACCTCAAGATGAAGCTCGAGAACGCGACCATCAAGCTGACCGTCAAGGCCGGCAAGGACGGTCGTCTGTTCGGCTCCGTCCGTCCGGGCGACGTCGCTGACGCCGTCCAGGCGCAGGGCGTCGGCTCGCTCGACAAGCGCAAGGTCGAGGTCCCCGCGACCATCAAGACCGTCGGTGACCACGAGGCCACCGTGCGTCTGCGCGAGGACATCACTGCCGTGATCTCGCTCCAGGTCGTCGCCGCCAAGTAACACTGGCTGCGGTCTTCCGCTCACGACGGGCGGGTCTCCTCCGGGAGGCCCGCCCGTCGTCGCGTTCCGGGATCGTCGGTGGCGGTTCCGACCCAGGAGGCGCGGCTCGTCCCGCGCTGACCGGTTACTTCTCAGACAGGGTCGCGCTTGCTGGGAACGGCTTGGGAAAGTTGTCCTCAGGTTTCTGTTTGTCAACTGTTTTTACACAGGCGAAACGGTCGGATCGGCAACCTTCAATGCGTACTTGAACCCCACTTCTCCACACATGGTGTGGAACACGAAAACCCAGGTCAGGCGGTCGAAAGTGTGTTCCCCAGACCACTTGTCCACACCCCTGTCCACAGTTGTCCACACAGCATCCCGGCGTGTTCCGCAGGCTCTCCACAGAGTTATCCACAGGGCCGTTTGCTGGGGATAACTCTGTCCCCGTAGCTTGGCCCAGCGACTCGGCGATGTCGGTCGCCCGGGGTAGAACAGGGACGGTCGGTTCGTCACGGCCGCCGTCGGCGGACCCGTCGCGGCCACTGGACGAGCCGTCACTGAACAAGAGGAGCAAGTGTGTCGATCGCGCATCTCGAACCCGCGCCGCAGGACTACGCGGATCGTGGTGGCGCGGAACGCACTCCCCCGCACGACATGCTCGCCGAGCAGTCGACGATCGGCGGCATGCTCCTGTCGAAGGACGCCGTGGCCGACGTCATCGAGACCGCCCGTGGCGTGGACTTCTACATCCCCAAGCACGAGGTCATCTTCGACGCGATCCTGTCGCTCTACTCGCACGGTGAGCCGACCGACGTCATCGCCGTCACCGACGAGCTGACGAAGACGGGTCTGCTGTCCCGCGCCGGCGGCGCCGAGTACCTGCACAGCGTCACGAGCATGGTGCCCACCGCGGCGAACGCCGGGTACTACGCGGCGATCGTGGCGGAGAAGGCCGTCCTGCGCCGCCTGGTCGACGCGGGCACCCGCATCGTGCAGATGGGCTACGCGTCCGAGGGTGAGGTCACCGACCTCGTGAACAGCGCCCAGGCCGAGGTCTACAACGTCGCCGGTGGTGTCCAGACCGAGGACTACGTCCCCCTCACCGACGCCATCTCCGCCGCCCTCGACGAGATCGAGGCCGCGAAGGGGCGCGACGGGCAGATGACCGGTGTCCCGACCGGCTTCGCCCAGCTCGACGGCCTCACCAACGGCTTCCACCCCGGCCAGCTCATCATCATCGCCGCCCGCCCGGCGCTCGGGAAGTCGACGCTCGCGCTCGACCTCTGCCGCGCGGCCGCCATCAAGCACAACGAGACCGCCGCCTTCTTCTCGCTCGAGATGGGTCGCGCCGAGATCGCGATGCGTCTCCTCTCCGCCGAGTCCAGCGTGCCGCTGCAGAACATGCGCAAGGGCACCGTCGACTCCCGCGACTGGACGACGATCGCGCAGACCCGTGGGCGGATCAACGACGCGCCGTTCTTCATCGACGACTCCCCCAACATGACGCTCGTGGAGATCCGGGCGAAGTGCCGGCGTCTCAAGCAGCAGCACAACCTCCGCATGGTCGTCATCGACTACCTGCAGCTCATGACCTCCGGCAAGAAGGTCGAGTCCCGCCAGCAAGAGGTCTCCGAGTTCTCGCGTGCGCTGAAGCTCATGGCGAAGGAGCTCCAGGTCCCCGTCGTCGCGCTGTCGCAGCTGAACCGTGGTCCCGAGCAGCGTGCCGACAAGAAGCCCCAGATCTCCGACCTGCGTGAGTCCGGGTCGATCGAGCAGGACGCCGACATGGTCATCCTGCTGCACCGTGAGTCGGCGTACGAGAAGGACAACCCGCGGCAGGGTGAGGCGGACCTCATCGTGGCGAAGCACCGCAACGGGCCGACTGACACGATCACGGTGGCGTTCCACGGGATGTTCTCGAGGTTCGTGGACATGCCGCAGTAGGGCCTTCTTGTCGCTGCGCTTACAACTTGTGTCCTCCGCACACAACTTGTCGCCATGCGCGCGGGCGGGGGCGACGGTCCGTCGCTCACCCCGGGACCCGGGAGCGCGCGCGAAGCGTCCGCATGACGCACCTCCGCCGAGAAGGATCGCGGACCACCTATCTGAGACAAGAGCTCCCGACAGGTCGCGCTAGCAGGCACCTCAGCAACGAACCGCCCTCGCCTACGGCAAGTACCTCCGCATCCTCGGCGTCGCCGAGTCCGGTCGACGACCGGCTAGCGGACAGGATGATTGTGCGATCTCGCTTCCTGGCGCTGGCTAAGTTCGTCTCATGAAGAGGTCGAATTTCTGGCGACGGGCGAGCGTTGCAACGGCCTCCCTTGTGCTGGGTTTGATTTGCGTACTGACGCCGGTACGGACTGTGACTACGACGCACGGGTTCCCGACCTGGATCATCGGCATCGTCCTTCTAATCGGCGGCGTGGGCCTGTGGGCCGACGCGCTGATCGGCCGATCACGAGATCGCGATTGAGTCGCTCGATTGCCTACGTCACGGCTCGCTGCTCAGGGTCTGTCAGCTTCCGAGCTTGGCGTCGCTTTCGTGGGTCGGATGTCTCTGTCTATCACCGCCAGCGCCGCCCGCACCGTCTCGGTAGCCGATCGGACGCATGCACATCCGGCCTAGGACGCTCACGCTTCTGATCGTTCTCGCGGCTTGCGGAGTTGGCCTCTTCGTAGTGCCCCCGGGGGTGCCAACAAAGAATTCTCGGGGCAGTACTCATCGTCGTGGCGTGCGCGGTGCTGATCGTCTCCGGGCGAGCTGGCCGGTCGGACCGCTGACCGCGGACCGCTGATTCATCGACTGTCCGCTGGCCGATCCCTATCAGAGACGCTGATGGGTAGCGACGGCTCTTGCGAGATCGGTCGCGGCCGTACTCTGACCTCCTCGCGTACTACGGTTTGAACGTGCCCGCGTTCTCCACCGACGACATCCTCGGCAACAGGCTGGACTTTGAGATTGCCCGCGACGGATTCGTCCGCAGGCTGCGAGACGATGCTGCGTTGCGCAATGCCGAGACGTGGCTTCGGCGCGAGGGCTATCGGGTCATCGAGCTGGACGCCGGGGCTTGGCAAGAAGGCAAGCAGATGCACATCGCCTTCGCGACGGCCCTTCAGTTCCCCAGCCACTTCGGGAAGAACCTGGACGCGCTCAACGACTGCATGTCAGACGTAGCCGAGGCGGACTACGGGTGGGATGCGACCGAGACAGGCCTCGTCCTGATCCTCTCCGGCTTCGAGCGTTTCACTCAGCGACTCCCACGGATAGCCGACGATGTGCAGCACATTCTGAGGAGGCAGGGACGCTACGCAGCACTCTTCGGGAACCGGCTCCTCACGATCTTGTCCTGAAGAGGATCCGCTGCCGGGCTGGTCGGGCGATGCAATTCGATCCGAGTGACTGTTGTTCTAGTCGGTGGCTTTGCTGGCGGCGATGGCGGTGAAGACGCTGACGATCAAGAAGGCGATCGCGACCAGGATCGCAACGATGCCTTGTGCGTTGCCGTTGAGCAGGACTGCTCCGCCCAACCAACCGAGCCCTACAGCGACCACGGCGACGGCGGCTGCCCAGACAGCAACGGCGATGTTGCCGTGTGCCTGGTGACGGAGACGGGTCGCGTTTCGAATGTTCGCGATGGTCGAGATGACGGCGCTGATGGTGAGGATGAGGAACGCCACGATGACCACGTCGGAGGCGCGCGTGGCGAGCTCGAAGTACGCCAGGAACACGGCAATAACCGCCGCACCGATCAGCGGGCGGATCGGATGCGTCGGTGTTGTGGTCTGAGCGTCGGTGACGGCCATCGGGGTTCCTTTGTCGGCGATAGGTGTGTGGAAATGCTACTGGCGGATCAGGGGGCGACAGCGACTCATCGCCCCCTGATCAGTCTCAGTAGTTCGTCGTGAACGCCTTCGAGGAGTTCACGTGGAGCGACATGTAGAGATCCTCCGACTGATGCCCGGTGTTCCCGACATAGTGCGCGTGGGCGGTCGCCACCGCATCCTTTGAGCCGTCCTGCTTCTTACGCTTGATGGCGAGGGACTTGCTGTCGACGGACCCCCAGAACGCGTTGACGTAGAGCGAGCTGCTCGGTGCCGAGTCGATCTGCGCGCCGCCGGTATAGCGCTCGTACGTGGCCTTGAAGGATAGCTCGTAGCTTGCGGTCTGGAGGTAAACGGTGCAACCAGACATCACCACGTAGCCGCCGCCGTTCGACTCCTTGCAACCCTTGATGGCGCGCGGCGCGATCGATCCCGATGCCGCCGGCGCCGCTTGCTCGGTCCCGGAAACGCTGATCGAGCCATCAGCGAAGGTCGAAACGACCTCATCTGCGGTAGCAGTCGTGATGGTGCGCGACGACACCGGGATCGCTCCGGACTTCGCAGAGTCGAGAGTCTGACCGTGCGAGAGCTTGTCGACGAGGGCGTCCTGGGTCGTGGTGGGGACGCCGTACTCGGTCAGGAAGCTCCGTGTGTACGCCTCATCGTCGCTGGTGGCCGCGTGAGCAGGAACGGCGAGGGTCACACTGAGGCATGCTGCGGCTGCGACAGCAGTTGCGAATGTTGCGACTCGGCGGGTTCGGGTGCTGTTCATGATTGTGGTCTCCTTCGTCATCGAGCTCACCAGCCCGTCGTCCATGCCTTGTCGCCGCCGACCTTGACGTACATCGTCCCCGTGTAACTGCCCGCGGATCCGCTGAACTGAGTCGAGCCGCGCGCGTACGCAGGCCCAGCAGAAGTCTCGGTCTTGCGCTGGATGGAAATCTTCGGCGTCGCCGCCTGACCACCACGAGCGAACTGATACGGCGTCGTGATCTCGTTGATGGTGTCGCCGGTCCCGGAGACCAGCGTGTAGGTGAGGTGCATCCCGACCGTCAGAACACCGTCGGAGGCCTCCGCGGCGCAGTCGTGGTAGGTCGTGCTGTAGTGCGACGTGGTCTTCTTCGCGCAGTTCCCGACCGCCTTGGTCGAGAACCCACCGGAGGTCGAAGTCGTCGGCCGCTCGACCGTGGTGACGGAGATTGAGCCGTCTGGGAACGTTGTGATCGTCTTCAGCTCGTTCGCCGTGCCCACCTCCCGCGAACCGACCGGGCTTGCTCCACGCATGGAGTCCAAGAGCGTTCCGCCGTCGTACTTCTGCTGAAGGGCCTCGGCGGTGGCGGTGCTGACGCCGTTGTCGGTGAAGAACTCCTCGAGCGTCGCGGGTTCCCCTGCAGACGCGGTCGCGCTCATCGTGGTTCCGAAGATAAGTGGCGCGGCGACAGCGACCGCCGCAACGACACCCAGCCCGACCCGATGCCTGATTGGTACTAGCAAACTGCCCCCTTGTTCGATCGACCGAAGTTGTCGATGGAACGACCTTGGCTTCCGCTCAGGCTGTCGCGGGAGTCGGCCAAAAAGAGGACTGGTGCACTACGCAACATTCAGGAATCGTGGCGAGATTGCATCTGGTCGTGCCACCGAATCCGGCTCACACCGCCTCCAGTTCGATGACCACCTTGAAATCCCAGGTCAGCGGCCCGCTCCGACCGTGGCGTAAGCGCGTCGCTGACGGGCGAGCGGATACTCCGGGCGATCGTTACGCGGCTGTAATTGTGCGCGCGCACAGCAAAGCCCCCCAAATCTGTGGAGATGAATAGGGTGCTGCACTGGCCAGACAGTGGCAGCCGCATGGGCTACGAGCAATCGGGACTGCTGCAGAGGATCGTCAGGCGGACAGTCGGACAGCGACCTCATCGGGGGTCAGGTCATAACCGGTCGCACCCGCTCCAGACCAGTTGACGCCGGCAAGGAGGCCGTCCCGTTGCAGCCCCGGAAGCCAACGAGACGCAAAGTGCTCGCGCGAGATCTCCAACGGCCGGAATCCCTCGTACGCGCGAACAGTACGGATGATGCGCTCGGCACGCGATCGTCGCGACCAGAAGGGCATCACTCGTCGGCCGCTCGATCCCATCGGAGCGGCGACACCGCCATCGTCCTCGATCACCCAGACCGGGCCTTCGCTTCCGAGTTCGTCAAAGAACGCTTGTGCCTGTGCTGCGCTCGTGCTCACACGGAGAACCTAGCTCGACAACCGTCGCACACGCGGATCGGTCGGTGACGTAGTTCGACTACGTGCCGAACAGACCAAGAGAGGCTGCGACTGCCAGACCACACCCGGCGAGTACCGCCACCGCGCCCCCGACGACCGCGGCCAACCGTTCACCCTTATTCATCCCCATGTCCCGAGCCTAGAAGTGTCCGATAGCCGATCGGTTCGCGGGGCAAGCAGTCTGGCGATTTTGGACGTCGCCTACGTGGGACTGAGGGCGAGCTAGCATCTCGTCGTGGCTGAAGCGATCCTCCTCGCGGCGAGCGTCGTGATCCTGGTGGGGACCGTCGCGCTCTTCCTATGGCGTGTGCGGAATCCAACGTGGGTGCGTGACGCACGGCTCACTCAGAACGCCAGTCCCGTGATCAGCCTGGTGATGCTCGTTCTCGGTGCACTCCTAGTCGCGCTCGTCTTCGCGTTCGGGATCGGCTTCATCGCCACGGGACGCAGCCTCATCGGATGGGCAATGATCTGTGCTGCTGGGAGCGGGCTCGCTCATGTGAGCGTCACCGTCTGGATCCGACGGCAGCCGCTTCCGTAGATGTGTCCAGCGCCGTGGGTCCGGAAGGATCGGTTGACGGACACGTTGGTTCTGCTCCTCACGGCGCTCCCGTTTCTGCTGACGGGCGACGCGCGGCCCCAGCGTGATCAGAATCGTTCGGGCAACGGCAACGGCAACGGCAACGGCAACGGCAACGGCAACGGCGACGGCGACGGCGACGGCGGTCGCAGCGAGCAGCGGTGGCCAAGGCATGAGCGCGTGGATGCCGCCAGGACCGCCAGCACGATCAGGGCCGCCGTACGCGAGCCGATGGTTCACGCCATCCAGATCCCGTACCGACGCATCATTGCCCCATAGCTGACTCGGCACTCACTACTGGGTTGGGGGATTCTGGTTTCGAGGGAGTTCCTCGACCCTGGCTCGGAGCGTCTCGATGGTGCTGACGTGGTTGACGAGCCGGGTGATGAGGGGTTTGAACTCGCCCGTCACGGACCGGGTCCAGGCGGCGGGGTTCTCCCGTTGTTTAGGGGGGGAGTGGTTTCCACCCCACACCGCCATCGACGAGGGGGAGAGGCCAGACGGCGTGGAGGAGTTCGTTGCGGGTGTGAGCGTCCGTACGGGCGGCTGCGACCTCTGATCGGAGAGCGTGAATGAGCTTCGGAGGTGCTGACCGTCGAGCGGGTATGCCCGCTCGTGCGATCTGGTCGAGCTCGTCGAGGACAGCGCCAGCGGGACGTCCGGCCCACGTACTCTGCGGGTCGGTTCCGACGGTCGAGAGCAGCCCGTGAAGTTTGCTCTCCACGAGTGCGGACAGGAGCGCGACGCGGGCGATCGCTGCGGCGAACTCGTCGGGGATGGGGCCGCCGAACATCGTGTCTGGGACACCCCACCGATCGGCTCCTGTGTTCATGGGGTCACCTTGCCACGCCTCGTAGGAGCTCGGTGGCTCACGCGTCATGGTGGACAGTTGTAAGACAGGGCAGACGCGGCACCCGAGTGCGAAGCGGACGGCGTCCTCGGCAACTACAGCAGCGCTGGTGCCGGTGTCCGGTAGTCGATCGGTTTCCGGAACGCGATCACGACACGAGCGAAGCTGCTCACACCGGGGCTTGTCGACGTCGCTGCGCCGCGACGAAGTGCTGGGCGATCGGCACGAGATGCAAACATCCTCTGCCGGCCGCTTGGTTCGTCGCGGTCTCCGACTAGATTCAGATGGTGTCCGACTCCTCCTCGCCGTACGGAGACCGCCGTCCAGCGCCGCCCAACAAGGGTCAGGCTGCGCCATGGCGTGGCGTCGCACTGAGTCTGCTCGTCATCGCACTCGTCTTGTTCCTCGGCGCGGCCGTCGCGGTCGTGGTCGCAGTTGCCCGAATATGGATAACGCTCTCGCAAGATACGGGCCTGGACATTGCCGTAGGGCTGATCATCATCGTGTTCGTGGCGTTGGTCCTCTCTGGTTACGCCACAGCGACCGCAGCCAATAGAAGGCGTCACAACTGACGCTTAGCGGATCGCGCTGGTCGGACTGATTACGCCGAGCACGCCGCCGTAGCCGGTGACTCAACGAACCACCGGGCCCGAGTGGCTCAGCCCGGTAGGACGTCACCACTCGAACGCTACCGGCGCAGCATGACGTTCGGTAGCCGATCGCTCAGCGAGCGACTAGAGGCTGATGAACTCCGTCGCCCACGCGACGATCACGCCCACGCCGGCGAACACTGCCACAAGGGCTCCGACGATGACCGTGAGCTGCTGGTCCTTGTTCATCCCCATGCTCGGAGCATATGAGATCCGCCCGCTGCAGCGGTCCTTGGCCGTCTCGACGGCCGATCGGCTCACGAGACGGATCGGGGCGGCTTTTGCGCGCTCAAGACGAGGTGTACTGCCTGTCGCGCTTCGTCAGGAACAAGCCGTTCCTCGTCGAGTGACGTTGCGGCGATCCAGCTCGGGTCGTACTCGTTACCTGCCGACGCACGGCGCAGCTCAGGTCCTCCGAGCGACACCTCCGTGGAGGTCACTCGCACCGCAAAGTAGGCGGCGGGCACGTCGCCGTCCACGGGAACGTCGAGCAGATCGCCCACGTCGCCTTCGAGCCCGGTCTCTTCGCGGAGTTCACGGAAGCAGGCCTCGCGCAGGTTCTCGCCCTCTTCGACGCCGCCTCCGGGAGCACGCAGTAGCTCCGACCGTCCTTGCGTCTCTTGATCACCAGCACCTGCTCATCGAGCACGACGACTGCGGCTGATCGAATACGCATGATCTCAGTTCAGCATCCACCACCTCGGTCCGGCAGGCGTCACGACGTCCGATCGGCCTCTGAGCGCTGGTAGCGTCCAGAGATGGCGCAAGCGATCGGCGGTCCGGCTCGATCGAAGATCCGCGAGCTGCTCGCGATCCCGGCGCCGGAGTCGATCCACCCGACGGCGGTCCGCCGTTCGCCGCTCTGCCACGAGGGCTCGGTGTGGAGCGAGCGCATCGAGCTCGACACCCTCGACGGCGACACGATCCCGTGCCTCCTCCTCACGCCGGATGATCCCGCCGGCGTGGACGTCATCGCCGTTCACCAACACGCGGGGGCGTTCACTGTCGGCAAGAGCGAGCCGGCGGGGCTGACGGGCGACCCGGCACTCGCCTACGGTGCAGCGCTCGCGACTGCCGGAGCGCGGGTGATCCTGCCGGACCTCGTCGGGTTCGAGGAGCGACGACGCGACTGGACCGACGACCCCGCCGCGGACGAACGGCTCGACGCGTTGTTCCGGGTGTCGAACGGCAGCGGCCTGCAGGCGAAGCACACGCGCGACATCGCCACGGTGACGAGCTGGATGCAGGACACGGGTGCGGTCGGCACCGACCTCGGGATCATCGGGCACTCACTCGGCGGTCAGGTCGCGCTGTTCTCCCTCGCAGTCGACCCCCGCCTGACGGGGGGCGTCGTGAGCTGCGGCATCGGGACGCTGGCCTCGTTCGAGTCGGAACGCATTCGCCACAATCCCGCGTGGTTCGTTCCGGAGCTCACCGCGGCCGGCGACGTTCCGCTGGTCGCCTCCGCCGTCGATCAGCCGGTCTTCGTCGCCGCCGGACGTGACGACGGCCTCTTCCCGCTCCACGGCGTGCAGCAGGTCCTCGAAGCGTTCCGTCCAGGCATCCTGACCGCCGAGGTGTTCGACGGCGGACACGCGATGCCGGCACACGTCTTGGACGCGGCCGTCCGGCATCTCCTCCGAGAGCGGGCCGCTGGCTGACCCCCTCGCCCCGTCCGGCCGCTGATCGACCGGCCCTCCGTCACGCCCCCATCTGCACGACTCCGATCGCGGACAGCACGAACGCCACGATCGCCGCGCTCGACCGGAGGACGTCGATCCGCTCCCACCGCACCACGACCCGCTTCCAGTCCGCCGGCGGGTCGAGCGGATCCCAGTCGTTGACCCCGATGTTGATCGGGACCGTACCGAGGAACGACGCGAGGACGAACACCCCGAGCGCCGCTGCGGCTGCCACTCGGCACCTGAGACCGTCGCCCGCGCCGGCGACGACCAGGACCGAGAGGGTGGCGAGCACCGCCGGCACCATCAGCATCGGCACGACGACCTTGAGCGACTTGACGAGCGCGATCCGCGTGCGGAGGTGGGCATCGTCGGGCAGGGAGGCCATCGCCGGATGGACGCCCCATCGCACGATGAACTCCTCGGCGGCGAGGAGACCGACGAGGACGAGCTGCACGACCAGGATCACGTTCACGGACCGCAGCCTCGTCCGTGCCGCTCACACCACGCTGACGTGGCGCTCACACAGGTTCGACAGAACCGTCACCGGTGCCTGGGAGCCGCGATGGCGCGCATTCGACCACGAAACGGAACAGGAGCGACCCCGCTGCCAGCGGGGTCGCTCCTGTTGACCGTGGCTCTTACGACTGTGCGACGCAGACCTGCTTGACGCTCGTGACGTGGCCCGTCGAAGCACCGATCTGGAACGTGTACGTGTGGTACCCGGAGTTGTAGCTGTACGAACCGCTCTTCGTGACCACGCGGATCAGGTTCGTTCCGGCCGAATTGCGGTCTGGTGAACCGAAGATGTGGACTTCACCCGTGCTCGTCCAGTTCAACTGGGCGGTCTTGCTCCCGCACCCGATGGTCAGGAGTGACCCGATCTTCTCGGCGTGTGCCGGACCCCCGGTGAACAGGGTGGCGGTGACGAAGGCCACGGCGACCAGCAGGAGAGCGCCGAATCGCTTTCGACCGGTAAAGGTTGACGTCGTTTCTCGGGAGATTTGGCTGGTGATGTTCATGTTGCCTCATTCACTTCCGCTCGGGGATTCCCCGAAATGCCTTCGGGATCCCGTTCGGACGCTAACACCGGCGAGATGCGGTCGACAGTCCGCTGTTCTGTGGACTGCAATCCCCGGAGCATTGCGTATAGGGTCTCCGCCACAGCCGCAGCAGTGTTCCTCGGGCACGCTGGAGCGGCACCGCTGACGATCGGGGGACCGTGCAACAACGCTGTGACCAGTGCCGACTGCCCATCCAAGGCGAACCGGTCCGGACGGCCACCCGGACGCTGTGCGTGGCGTGCGGGACGACCTTCCTCGGGCTGGCTGCCGGAACGATGGCCGGCAACGGCGACGTCGGGCAGTCGATCGCGACGGCGGGCTGGTTCGAGCGACTGCGCCGACGCAAGCTGGACTGAGCACCGCGATCGAGGTCAGCGCACCGCTGCGAGCACCGCCGCCTCCTCGTCCACCCCGAGCCCGGCCCGCCGCGGCCGCTCCACCCCACGCGCCCGCTCGTCGTCGAGCACCCCGGCGAGGGTCTCCGTCAGCGGACGACTCCGACCCCCGGCATCGCGGAACGCCCGCGCAGACCGGTGCATCAGCGCCGCATCGGAGTGCGGGAGCCAGAGCGGCAGCGACCTCGGCCCCGCCCAGTACTGCACGTCGTGGGTGAGCAGCACGTCGTCCTCGACCTCGACGAGCTCGCCGTCGAACCCCGTGGCCCCGACGACCAGGCGGAAGAAGTCCCGCATCGGCACGACCTCGCCGACGGCGTTCACGATGCCGGTGTGACCCGTCCGCCAAGCACGTCCGACCCACGCGGCCAGGTCCGCGACGTCGATGACCTGCACGGAGCGCCCTTCCGACGTGGGGACCAGCACAGCTCCGGGTCGACTGAGTCGGGCGGGCCAGTACCCGAACCGGTCGCTCGGGTCGCCCGGGCCGACGATGAGGCCGGGTCGGGCGACCAGGAGCCGCGACCCGAGTCGGTCGGCGCTGCTCCGCTCGGCGGCGACCTTGGCGTCCGCGTACTGCGTCAGGTCGACGGGTTCGACGACCTCGGCGGTCTCGTCCGCGCCCGGTTCGTCGTTCCGGGCGTAGACCGAGGTGGTCGAGACGAGCGTCCAGTGCGCGGCGGAGTCCGCGAGCGCGTCGAGCGCGGGACGGACGAGGTCCGGATCGGACGAGAGTTCGACCACCTCGTCCCACGCGCCACGCACGGGTTCGTAGGCACCGTCCGCACGACGATCGGTGCGGACGAGTCGGGCGCCGTGCGGGACGTCACCCGTCGCACCGCGTGCGAGGCAGGTGACCTCGACGCCGTCCTCGAGGAGGTCCCGGACGATCGCACGTCCGAGCCATCCGGTCCCACCCAGCACCAGTGCCCGCATGGACCCATTCAACCGTGGTCGACACCGAGCGTCCGGCTCGTCCACCCCGCCAGCGCGGCGGTCGCCGTCCTCGAGATCGTGGCGTCGGGGAGCATGCTCGTGAAGCCGTGGAAGGCTCCCGGCCACACGTGCAGCTCGGCGTCGACGCCCGCCGCCCAGAGTCCGCTCGCGAAGGCCACGGTCTCGTCGCGGAAGACCTCGGCGCTGCCGCAGTCGACGTAGGTGCGCGGGAGTCCGGCGAGGTCCGTCGCCCGCGCGGGAGCGGCGTACACGGACACGTCGTCGGTGGCGCGTCGGCTGCCGAGGTAGGCGTCCCAGCCGAACCGGGTCAGCTGGCGGTCGGCGACGCCGACACCGTCGATCTGCACGGTGGAGACGGTCTCGTCGCGGTCGTCGAGCATCGGCGACACGAGGATCTGGGCCAGCAGCGACGGCCCGCGTCGATCGCGGGCGAGCAGGGCCGTGCCCGCTGCGAGGCCACCCCCGGCGCTCTGCCCGGCGATGACGATGCGGTCCGGGTCGATGCCGAGCACCTCGGCGTGCTCGGACACCCACACGAGCCCGGCGTAACAGTCCTCGACCGGGAACGGGTCCGGGTACTCGGGCGCGAGGCGGTAGTCCACGCTGACGAGCACGACGTCGTGGACGAGCAGCCAGTCGTCGTAGGAGTCGAGGTTCCCGAGGTGGTGGCCGAACACCATGCCGCCCCCGTGGATCGTGTACACGCCCGTGGTCGCGCCGGTGCGACCGATGCGCTGGATCACCGCGAGGTCGATCGGGTCGCCGCGGTGACCGGGCACGGTGATGCGTCGCCGCTCGTACCCGCGGGCGTGCAGCCGTGCATCGAGTTCGGCCTCGGTGACGTCGAGCTGCCGCATGTGCGGCAACACCTCGGGCGTGATGGTGACGGGACCGCGCGCTGCGAGGGCGTCGAGGAACGGCACGAGTTCGGGGTCGAACGGCGGGCGGGTGGTGACTTCGGACACGGGTGCACTCCTTCGATGAAGAAGTGGCGACCCCCGTGAGCCGCGTGTGAGTACCCGGCAGCCGATGGGGCGCGGGCCTTTTCCCTCTGCGCCCGACGATAGCGCATCCTCGACGGGCGCCCACCCACGCCGATCAGGTCGGTCGGTGCTGCTCCGCGTACCGACGCGCACGACCGATCCGCCGGACCGAGAGCGGGATCGCCCAGGCGAGCACGACGACCATCGCGACCAGGAAGACCACGGGCAGCAGCCCCAGGTCGCCGCGGACCGCGGACGACACGAACTGGAACGCGATGGCGACGTACAGCAGGCCCGTGAACACCAGCTGGAACTGCAGGGCGAGCGGGACGATCCGGGCGTACCGGACCGCTCCCGCGCGGTCGGCCTCGTCGAGGGGGAGCTCCTTGCCCCGCAGCACCACCTTCGCGTACCGCTGCAGGCGGCCGAGGTCCCGCCCACCGCTGTCTCGGAGCGCGCGGTTCAGCGGGAGCGCCACGACGATCGCGGCCATCGCCGTCGCGGTGAAGGTCAACTGGCCCCCGAGCAGGACGACCTGGAGGAGCGCGCCGCCCCGGTCCGAGAAGGCCGCAAGGAGCGTCACCCCGATCGTGCAGACCACCGCAGCGATGACGAAGGTCGTCGCGATCGAGCGGATCGCGCGTCGGACCAGCCCGACGCCGGGGACGTCGTCGCTCAGGTCGCTGATGGGCGCCTCGGTGCGGCGGAACAGCGCACCGAGCGGGCGGGCGACGGCGAGGAGCACCCCGGCCCCGACGACGAGCAGCACCGGCACCCAGACGGGCGCCTGCGCCGACAGCGCCGCGAGCACGAAGACCACGGCGGCCACGACGTCGACGGCGGCGACGACCGCCGAGACCCGGAACTGGGAGCGCTGGCTCTCGGGGGACGAGCGGTGGTCGTAGTAGCCGGCGAAGGCCCCGACGAGGACCGGTCCCATGACGACGAGCGGCGTGCAGACGGCCGCGGCGACGAGCCACCCGTGCGCCGCGCTCCCGAGCTCGAGCGCCACGAGCAGCCCGCCACCGAGGGACAGCGCCGTCGCGACGACGATCGTCGCGACGTACAGCAGGACCCGGATCACACCGTCGCCTCGGTCCCCCGGATCCGCCCGACGACGACGTCGACGATCCCCGCGAGCAACGCCGCCGCGACGAACCCGAGCGCCACGCCCAGTCCGAGCGGCAACCCCTGCGCGTAGTCGCCCTTCGAGCTCGCGAGCGCCGAGTAGAAGACGCTGCCGACGGCGGCGATCCCGATCGCGGACCCGACGCGCGCACCGACCTGGATGAGCCCACCGGCCGAGCCACCCTGCTCCACCGGCACCTCGGACAGCGTGAGCGTCTGGTTCGGCGAGATCGTCAGTCCGGAGCCGACACCGGCGACGAGGAGCGGTACGACGAGCCACCACCCGAGGTCGGACCCGTAGTGGTTCGCGACGACCCAGATGACCCCACCGAGGCCGATCAGGACCAGTACGGTCCCGACGACGATGAGCTGTCGGCCGAACCGCGAGACGACGCGACCGCCGATGGTCGACGCGACCCCGGACCCGATCGCGAACGGCACGGACGACAGGCCGGCGAGCAGCGCGGAGTACCGGAGGCCCGACTGCAGGGCCAGCGTCAGGACGAAGAACAGCGGCGTGAACCCGGCGAAGTACAGCGTCGCGAGCCCGACACCGAGCGAGAACGACCGGCGGCGGAACAGCCCGAGGTCGATGACGGGCTCCTTCGACCGCGCGTACCGCCGCTCCCACAGCGCGAACAGCGCGCCGAGCACGACGGCGGCGACCACGAGCCACCACTTCGCCGTGCCCTTCCACTCCTGCGACTGCACGAACGGCAGCAGCAGGGCGACCACCGCGGCGCCGAGCAGGACGATCCCGACCGGGTCGAAGTCGTGCTTCCGGCCGCGTTCCACCCGGCTCGCCGCCGGCAGGTAGCGGAAGGCCAGGAGGATCGTGACGAGTCCCACGGGCAGGTTCACGAAGAAGACGAACCGCCAGCCGTTCTCGGTGCCGAAGGCCGTGATGAGCAGACCACCGACGAGGGGGCCGATCGCCGTGGCGATGCCGACCGTGGCGCCGAACAGCCCGAAGGCGGTGCCGCGCTCCTTCCCGCGGAACAGCTGCTGGATGAGCGCCGTCACCTGGGGTGTGAGCAGACCACCGGCGAGGCCCTGCACCAGCCGAGCGACGACCAGCACGATCCCGTTCGGGGCGAAGCCGCAGAGCGCGCTCGCGAGGGTGAACAGGCCGACCCCGATGACGAACATGCGCCGGCGGCCGGAGGCGTCGCCCAGTCGACCGCCGGGGACGAGCAGGAGCCCGAACGACAGTGCGTAGCCGGACAGGATCCACTGCACGGCCTCCGGGGTGGCCCCGGGGAGTCCGGACGAGATCGACTGCAGCGCGACGTTGACGATCGACACGTCGAGCAGGACGATGCCGCCGCCGAGCAGGCAGATGACGAGGGCCTTCCACCGGTTCGGGTCCGGCTGGTCGCCGGATCCGGCGTCGGAGTGCTCGGATCGCTCGGGGGTCGCGGCGGTGGCCGCGTGGTGCGCATCGTGGTGCGCGACGGTGGGAGCCGCGTCGGGCTCGGCGGGGAGTCGGTGTTCGGGTGCCATGACGCTCTCACGCTAGGCCGCAGCGGAGGCGCTGGTCCGGCGAGCACGGATCTTGTCCACACCTTCAGGAGGCGCGGTGCGGGTCCGGTACGCCGGCTGGCAGCATGGCCTGGTGACGACCGATCCGGACCCCGCCCTCGTCCCCGAGCTCCTCGTCACCGACGTGGACGCGAGCATCGCCTTCTGGTCCGGCCTGTGCGGGTTCACCGTGGCCTACGCGCGTCCCGAGGAACGGTTCGCCTACCTGACGCTCGGGTCGGCGCACGTCATGCTCGAGCAGGCCGGGGTCGGTCGGAACTGGCTCACCGGGCCGCTCGATCGACCACTCGGCCGCGGGATCAACCTGCAGATCGGTGTCCCGGACGCGGACGTCGTCGCGGCGTCGCTCCGTGCCGGCGGTGTCGAGCTCTTCATGCCGCCGGAGACGCGCTGGTACCGCGTGGGCGACGAGGAAGCCGGGGTGCGCCAGTTCCTGGTCACCGATCCCGACGGCTACCTGCTGCGCTTCCAGTCGTCCACCGGGCGTCGACCGGTCGCGCCGTAGCGCGACTCACGCGTCGTCGCGCAGTGACCGCACCATGCTCCGCAGTGCTCGGAGCGCCGCGCCCTGCTCGTCGGCCGACATCCCGCTGAGCATCCGGACCTCGACCCCGCGGACGGCTGCCGAGGCCTCGGCGAGACGCTCCCGCCCGAGCGGGGTGAGCTGGACCGGCAGCGCCTTGCCCACCGGTGCCTCCGACGCGCGCGACACCGAGCCGTCCCGTTCGAGCGCCTGCAGCAGGACGTTCATCGACTGCCGCGTCACGAACGCCCCGCGAGCGAGGTCGGAGTTCGACGACCCCGGACGCTGCGCGAGCAGCTCGAGACACGAGTAGTGCGTGACGGTCATGCCGAGTGGGCGCAGGACCGACTCCATCGCGGTGCGGAGCGCGCTCGCGGCCTCCTTGAGCAGGTACCCGAGGGACGTGTCCAGGTCGATGCCGTGTCCGTCTTGACGCATGTCAGTAGTCTGACATAGGTTCTTTCGTGTCAGATAACTGACACCAACGAAGGAGACCCCATGCCCGTCACCGGCCCCGACTTCATCTCGCTGCAGACCCGCGATCTCGATGCATCCCAGGCGTTCTACGAGCAGTACCTCGGCCTCGTCCGGTCGCAGGCGGGTCCGCCGCACGCGGTGGTCTTCGAGACCACGCCGATCGCGTTCGCCCTGCGCGACCTCGTGCCCGGCACCGACCTCGACGCCGTGGCACAGCCGGGCATCGGCGCGGCGATCTGGCTGCGCGCGACCGACGTCCAGGCGATCCACGACGCCTTGGTCGCCGACGGCCACCGGATCGTGTCCGCGCCGATCGACGGCCCGTTCGGTCGGACCTTCACCTTCGCCGACCCGGACGGGTACCAGGTGACGCTGCACGACCGCGCCTGACGCCCTGGCACGGGCGGACCGGACGGTCTACGGTGTCGCCATGAGCGATGACGCCGGGGACGAGCAGCTGTGGCGGTCGATCGTCGGGCGGCCAGCGCTCTGGATGGCCGTGGCGTGGACCGCTCTGGGCGTGGTGTGGCTCGTGTTCGCCGCGATCGAGGGCGGCGACGACGCGTGGCGGTGGATCATCGGTGCGGTCTGGATCGCGCTCGGCGTCGGCCGGATCGCCGTCGCGGTCTGGGACCGGCGGCACCACCGTGGGCGGTACGCCGGTCGCTGACCCGGCGGCGCGGCTCGTGTCACTCGTCGTCGGGGGTGGTCCGGCGACGGGCGACCAGCAGGACGGCGACGAGCGCGGCGGCGACCACGATCGCGATCCCGCCGAGGACCCACGGCGTCGCCCCGGGCCCGGTCGATCCGGCCGTGGCGCTGGTCGCACCGGCACCGGCACCGGCTGTGACGCTCGGCGTCGGGGTGCCCGCGCTCGGGGTCTGCGTCGGTCCCGTCGCCGTCGGGGTCGGGGTCGGGGTCGGCGCTCCGGTCGACGTGAACCGGTAGCTCCCCGAGATCGGGTGTCCGTCCACCGAGACGCTCCTCCAGGTCACCGTGTACGAGCCGGCCGCCGTGAGGTCGGCGGCCGTGCGCAGCGTGCTGCCGTCGACGTCGACACTCCCCGCGCCGACCTCGGCGCCGTCCGGGCCGGTCACGCTGACGACGATCCCGGACTCGAGCCCGGCCAGCGGCGGCTCGGAGAACGTGAGTGTGACCTGGTCGAGGTCACCCCCGACCGTCGTGTCCGCAGCGGGTGCGGTCGAGGCGAGGACGTCGTGGGCGGACGCGGGGGCCGCCGTGACGAGGACGAACGCCAGGGCGACGGCCGACGCGGCGGTGGCGAGGAGGGCACGGAAGGGCACGATCCATTGTCGCCGATCCTGACCGGACGCACAGGAGGTCGGCCCGGACGACGGACTCCGCGACGGCTCAGTCCATCGCGTCGTCGTAGACCCCGATCAGCCGGTCGAGGAAGGTCTGCACCGTCGCACGCTCCGCGGGGTCCAAGTCGTCGACGATGCCCTCGATGCCCTCGATGAGCGGAAGCACGAGGTCGTACGCACGGTCCGAAGACTGCTCTGCCGCCGTGACGACGAGCTTGCGTCCGTCGCTCGGGTGCCGTTCCCGTCGGACGTGCCCGGCGCCCTCGAGCCGGTTCAGGACGAGCGTCATCGCGGCGGTCGAGATCTCGAGCCGACGGGCGAGCTCGGTCGGGGTGGCCGGCCCGGTCGCGATGAGGTGGTCCATCGCCTCGAGTCCCGCCGCGTCGACCGACAGTGCCGCGGCGAGGTGCCGCTCGAAGCGCTGCTGCCGGACACTGACCTGCTGCACGCGGGACCGGATGTCGTCGTCGGGGAGCGATCGCCCGTCGCGTCGCGCCGTCGCCCGGTCGTGGCGGTCCTGCCGGTCGTCGGGGCGGTCGGTCGCTGGGTGCTGGTCGTCGTTCGGCACGTCCACCATGGTAGTCGTGTACATTGCCAATCTCATTGGTAATCAACGACGTGAGGGACCATGACCGATCACACCCGCGGACGCGTGCTCATCTCCGGCGCGAGCATCGCCGGCCCGGCGCTCGCCCACTGGCTCCACCGCTTCTCGTTCGAGACGGTCGTCGTCGAGCGGGCGCCGTCCCTCCGCACCGGCGGGCAGAACGTCGACGTGCGCGGAGCCGGGCGTGAGGTCGCGCGCCGGATGGGCATCGAGGACGACATCCGCGCTGCCACGACGGGCGAGGTCGGCACCCGGTTCATCGGTCCGAGCGGCCGGACGATCGCGGCGTTCCCGGCGGGGACCTCGGACTCCGGCGGGGCCACCGCCGAGCTCGAGGTCCTGCGCGGTGACCTCGCGCGCCTCCTCGTCGACGGGACGTCCGACGCCACCGAGTACCGCTACGGCGACCGGATCACCCGCATCGACCAGGACGACGACGGCGTGACCGTGGGGTTCGAGCACGGCCCGGACGACCGGTTCGACCTGGTGGTCGCGGCGGACGGCATCGGATCGAGCACCCGTCGCCTGGTGTTCGGCGACGAGCCGGAGATCCGGTCGCTCGGGCTCGAGACGACGTACGGCACGATCCCCCGGACCGCGGCGGACGACGACTGGTGGCGCTGGTACAACGCACCGGGTGGCCGGTCGATCACCCTCCGTCCCGACCAGCACGGGACCATCCGCGCGGCGATGTCGGTCGTGACGGACCGGAAGCGGGAGCGAGCCGGCTCCGAGCGCGGCGACCTCGATGCGGTGCGCCGCCGCCTGCACGCGGTGTTCGGCGACGCCGGGTGGGAGGCCGAGCGGGTCCTCGCGGGGTTCGACCGCTCCGAGGACCTCTACTCCGAGGCGATCGGACAGGTCCACGCCTCGCGCTGGTCGGACGGTCGGGTGGTGCTCCTCGGGGACGCCGCGTACTGCGCCTCGCCGGTGAGCGGCATGGGCACGAGCCTCTCGCTCACCGGTGCCTACGTCCTCGCCGGGGAGCTCGCCGCCCACGTCCACCACCGCGACGCCCTGCGCGCGTACGAGCGCATCATGCGCCCGTACGTCGCGAAGGCGCAGCAGCTGCCGCCGGGCACGCCGCGGATCGCGAACCCGAGGTCCCGGCTCGGGATCGCGGCCTTCGGCACCGCCGTCCGCGTGGCGGCGTTGCCCCTCGGCGGGCGCCTCGGCGCCCGCTTCGCCACCCCACCGGCCGAGGCGATCGACCTGCCGGAGTACGCGCACCTCGAGTGAGCCGGTGGCGGACGGGAGGCGCGGTGCGAGCCCGCCACGCGCCTCCCGTCCGTCCCGTCCTCCCGTCCCGCAGCGATGTGCGCTACGGTCCGATCATGATCGTCTGGATCAACGGGACGCACGGCGTCGGCAAGACGACCACCAGCAGGCTGGTGCAGCCGCTCCTGCCGGACGCTCGCGTGCTCGATCCGGAGAAGGTCGGCGAAACCCTCATGGACGTCCGGCCCCCGCTGCCCGACTCCGGCGACTTCCAGCACTGGGACCCCTGGCGACCGCTCGTCGTCGAGACCGCGCGGCAGGTCCTGGCCTTCGCGGGCGGCACGCTCGTCATGCCGCAGACGGTCCTCGTCGAGCGGTACTGGCGGGAGATCGCGGACGGGTTCGCGGCGCACGGGATCCCGGTCCGACACTTCGTGCTGCACGCGGAAGAGGAGACCCTGCGGGACCGGATCCAGAACGACGCCGTGGTGGGGCCGTCCACGTTCCGGTCCAGCCGCGTCGATCCCTACGCCGAGGCGGCACGCACCTGGCTGCACGCCGCGGCCGAGGTCGTCGACACGACGGACACCCCGCCCGAGCAGGTGGCACGGAACATCGCCGACGCGGTGCTGCAGGTCGCACGGTGAGCGCCTTCGTGCAGCGGTCGCAGTGGTCGGTCGTGACGTCAGAGCCGGCGGACGCGGCAGAGCTCGTCACGCGGATCCCCGACGTCCGACGGGCCACGGTCGAGGGCGCGCCCTCGGGGTTCTCGTTCGAGGAACGGCGACGTGGCTCCGAGCTGCTGTCGCTCGTGTCGATGGCGAGCACCGGCGTCGTCGAGGGAACGGTCGAGGCCGAGTCCGCGATGGTCCTGTTCTGGCTGAAGTCCGGCAGCGGTGCGGTCGACGGCGACGGGGTGCCCACCGGCCGTCCGGTCCTGTTCCGCCACGACCCCCAGCACGTCCGGTGGGACGGGTTCCAGCTCGATCTCATCCGCATCGACCGGACCACGGTGGAGCAGGTCGCTGCCGAACGCGGCGCCTGGCAGCCCGGGCCCATCGAGTTCCAGCCGCACCACATCCCCGAGGGCCCGACGCTCGCCGCCTGGTGGTTGATGGTGCGCGCGGTGGCTGCCGACGTGCTGCGCGGTCCGGAGGACGTCACCGAGGAGCACGAGCGCGAACTGACCCGCTTCGCGGCGGGCGGCCTGCTCACGGCGATCCCGCACTGGCCGGTCGGGCAGGACCAGCCCCGCACGGCAGCGGCGGCACGGTTCGCCCGGGCCGAGGCGTACCTGCTCGAGCACGCGACCGAGCAGATCACCGTCGAGGACGTCGCCGCGGCCGCGGGCCTGAGCATCCGCGGGCTGCAGGACGCGTTCCGGCGCCACCACGGCATCACGCCGACGACCTACCTCCGGCGCATCCGACTGCTGCTCGCCCGTGAGGGCCTGGAGTCCGGGGACGACCGGAGCGTCGGGGACGTGGCGCGGGACTCGGGCTTCGCGCACCTCGGACGGTTCGCCGGCAGCTACCGCGACGAGTTCGGGGTGCTCCCGCGGGAGACCTGGCAGGCCGCGCGCCGCCGCTGATCAGCGCGCCGCCGCTGAACAGCGCGCCGCGCCGGTCAGGCCGCCAGCGGCTGGTCCCGCAGCGCCGGGCAGTGCTCCGGCGTCGGGTGCTCGGTGATCGCGATGACCTCGTCGAGCCGGTCCCGAGCGGCCTCGAGCTCGGCGAGCTGCGCCGTGATCCGGTCCCGCTCGGCGACGAGGAGCGCGAACGACTCCGGCGTCGCCACCCCCGCGTCCACGCAGGGCAGCAGCTGCACGATGGTGCGGCTCGGCAGCCCGGCGGCGAAGAGCTGCTGGATGAGCTGGACCCGCTCGACGGCGGGCACGGCGTAGGAACGCTGGCCGCTCGCCGTCCGTCCGGCCGGCAGCAGGCCCTGCTCCTCGTAGTACCGGAGCGACCGCACGCTCACGCCGGTCGCCGCAGCGAGGTCTCCGATGCGCACGATCTCCTCCTTGCACCTGACATCGATGTGAGGTCTTAGCGTAGCCGAGCCGCTGCGGGAGGTGCCCGCTCGGCAGGAGGAACACCATGGACATCGCTGGATCGGTCGCACTCGTCACGGGCTCGAACCGGGGCATCGGACGACGGTTCGTGCAGCAGCTGCTCGAGCGCGGCGCCGCCAAGGTCTACGCCACGGCCCGGCGCCCCGAACTGGTCGACATCGAGGGGGTCGAGGTGCTCCCGCTCGACATCACCGACCAGGCGTCCGTCGCGGCGGCAGCGGCTGCGGCGTCCGACGTGACCCTGCTCGTGAACAACGCCGGGATCACCACGCAGGGCTCGCTGCTCACGGACGACCTGACCGACGTGCGGCGGGAGATGGACACGCACTTCTGGGGCAACCTCGGGATGGTCCGGTCGTTCGCGCCGGTGATCGAACGCAACGGCGGGGGCGCGATCGTGAACGTCCTGTCGGCGCTGTCCTGGTTCGCGTACCCGGGCTCGGGCGGGTACGCCGCCGCCAAGGCCGCGGAGTGGAACATGACGAACGCCGTCCGCCTCGAGCTGACCGGCCGGGGCGTCACCGTCCAGGGGCTGCACCTCGGAGCCGCCGACACCGACATGATGGCCGGGTACGAGGGGCCGAAGGTCGACCCGGCCGAGGTCGCGCGGCTCTCCCTCGACGGTGTGGAGCGGGGCGCGGCGGAGGTCGTCGTGGACGACTGGAGCGCCGGGGTCAAGGCGTCGCTCGCCGAGGCGCCCGAGCGGTTCTACGCGCAGTTCGCGTGATGCGGCCAGCGTGACCCGGGGGCGGGCGGGGGGGGCGGGGGGGGGCCCCCCCCCCCCCCCCCCCCCCCCCCCCCCCCCGCCCGCCCCCCCCGCGCCCCCCCCCCCCCCGCCCCGGGGGGGGCGCGCCGGGGGGGGGGGGGTGGGGGGGGCGGGGGGGGGGGGGGGGGGGGGGGGGGGCGGGGGGGGCCCCCCCCCGCGCCCCCCGCCCGCCGCTCCGCACGTTCCGCGCGCTCGTCGCGTCCTCCGCGCTCGCCGCGTCAGGACCGCGCACGGGATCGGACCGACGGCGTCAGCGATCCGTCAGGACGCTGTCCGCACGGCCGCCCCCGCCGGATCGTGGAGTGGTGACCCTGACCGCGATCCTCCCGACGCTCCGCGCGTCCCTCCCCGACCCCGTGGACCCGACCCTCTGGCCCGCCCACACCGAACCCACGACCGGCGACGTCCTGGTCGCCGCCGTGTCGATGGTCCGGCTGGCCGAACTCGCCGGCACCCCGTGCGTGCACACCGCCGAGCAGGCACCGCCCCGCTACCGACCCCCCACGTGGACGCCGGGCGAGGTGAGCGTCGCCGTGGCGTCGGTCCTGCGCGTGCGGCGCCCCCGGACCGGTGTCGTCCTGCTCGAGCTCGACGCGGTGCTCCCCCGGTTCGCCGTCCTCGACCAGGTGCGGCTCATCGGCCGGGTGAGCACGGCGGCCCCGACCGGGACGTACGTCCTCACCCCGTGCGCCGGCGCGGAGGACGGTCCCTTCCACCGGCTCCCGGCCCCGTTGCCCGCGGACGTCCGCGAGGGCGACCTGCTCTGCTTCCCCTGCGTGGCCGCGATCCGGCACCGCGACGTCGTGGTGCCGGTCCGCGCCGAGGTCGTCCGGTGAGCGCCGTCTCCGACTTGCGCGCACGCGTGGTCGACGGCCCGCACGTGTGGGGCCGGTACTCCGTGCGTCCCGTCGACCGGACGATGTGGAGCACGAGGACCCTCGTCGTCTACCCGCCTGGTACGACCCGACGCGAGCGTGCGGTGCTCCGCGCGTGGTCGGCGTGGCCGGCCGTGGGGGCACTGCTGGCGATCGCCGTGATGGCCGCGCTCGCTCCCCGCGCCGCCCTCGGGACCGTCGCCGCCGTCGGGGTGTACGCGGGCGGCTTCCTGGTGCTCGGGCGGGCCGCACGTCGACTCCGTCCCGGTGTCCGGACGCTGACGGTGACGACCTTCCACGGCACCGGGCGACCCGAGGTGCACGGGGACGTCCGGTTGCTCGGCGCCTCGCTCGACGCGTTGACCGTGCCGGAGCGGGCGCTCCGTGCCGGTGCGATCCGACCGGTGGACTTCGAGTCGATCTGGGCCGACGTCTGGGACGACCTGCCGAGCGGCCCGCGGTCCCGGGTCAGTCGCGCAGGAACGCCTCGAGCTGCCGGGCCACGAGGTCCGGTCGGGTGATGAACGGGTGGTGCCCCGTCGGGAGTTCGACCGACCGGGTGGCCCGCGCCGCGTGCTCCCGCTGGAGTGCGACGGTCGTCGAGCGGTCCTCGGCGCACACCACCGCGGTGGAGTCCACGCCGGCCCACCCCTCGGCGCTCGTCGGCGTGCCGAACGCGCGGACGTCCTGCGAGGTGACCCGGTCCCACGCCGCCCGCTGCGTCGCGGCGTCGGCGTCCTGCAGGAACCGGGCACCGAACGACCGCTCGTCGTACCCGTCGACGACGATCCGCCCGTCGGCGTCCGGACGCACCGCGACGGGGTCCGGCTCGCCGGACATGATCGACCCCTGCGACGCCCCGACGGGCGGCAGGTAGCTCGACACGAGCAGCAGGTGCCGGACCGCGGGGTGCGGGCCCGCCTCGGCGATCACGGTCCCGCCGTAGGAGTGTCCGACGACGATGGCGTCGGGGACCTCGTCGAGGGCGCGGCGCAGTGCGGCGGCGTCCTCCTGCAGGCCGCCGCCGGTGTCGGTCTCCCCGCACGACGGCAGGGCCACGGCGCGGCTGGCGATCCCGGTCCGTTCGCGCAGCAGGTCGCCGGTCGGAGCCCACCACCAGTCGCCGTCACGGACGAGGGCGCCGTGCACGAAGAGGACCGTCGGGCTCGTCACTCCATCACCAACGCGGACATGCGTGTCATCAGGCCGCGGGGGACGAAGCGGTGCGCACTCGCCAGCACGGCGTTGCGCGCGCCGGAGACGACCGTGGGTCCGCCGGCACGGGCGAACGCCCGCAGACCGACGCGTGCGACCTCCTCCGCCGACTGCCGACCGCCCTCGAGGAACGACCCGCCGCCGGCGGCGTCGAAGAAGCCCGTCGCGGTCGGTCCGGGGCACAGGGCGAGCACCCGGACGCCCTGCCCGCGCGTCTCCTGCCAGAGGGCCTCGGTGAAGGACAGGACGAACGCCTTCGTCGCGCCGTAGAGCGCCATGTGCGGGGTGGGCTGGAACGCGGCGGTCGAGGCCACGGTCATCACGCCGCCGACGCCGCGGGCGAGCATGCCGGGCAGGAATGCCCGCGTCAGCCGGACCAGCGCGGTCTCGTTGAGCGCGATCTGCTGCACGATGCCGTCCTCGGGCTGCTCGGCGAAGGTGCCGTGCCACCCGACCCCGGAGTTCGCGATCAGGACGTCGACGCGGGTGCCGTCGAGCGCCGTGATCACCTCGTCGACGCCGTCGGCCGTCGCCAGGTCGGCCGGGAGCACCCGCACGCGCACACCGTGGCGTGCGTGGATGCCCGAGGCGACGGCGTCGAGCTTGTCGGCGGACCGGGCGACCAGGACGAGGTCGGCGCCACCCGCGGCGAGGCCCTCCGCCAGCGACTCGCCGATGCCGCCGCTCGCACCGGTCACGAGGGCCAGTCGGCCCCGGAACGGTTCGGGGTTCCGCGCCACGGCTCAGCCCGCCGTGCGGAGGAAGTCGGCGATCGGGGTGGAACCGGTGTTGAACCGGATCGTCCGGCCGATCGTCTCGTCGCCCTCGACCGCGTCGGCCACCACGTGCGCGACGTCGCCGCGCGGGACCTGCGTCGAGGAGCCGTCCCAGTCGACCGAACCCGTGGGCTCGTCGTCGGTGAGGGTGCTCGGCGCCACGACCGTCCAGCGGAGCCCCGAGTCGCGGAGGACGGCGTCGGCGATCATCTTCGACTGCGCGTACGCGAAGAAGTCGTCGTCCTGCGGCACCCCGTGGTCGAGGAGCGAGCCGGACCAGGAGACCATGACGTAGCGGTCGACACCGGCCTTCGCGGCACCCTGCACGGACAGGATCGCCGCGTCGCGGTCGATCGCCCAGGTGCGGTCGGCCGATCCGCCGCCGGCACCGGCCGACCAGACCACGGCGTCGTGTCCGTGGATGAGCTCGGCGAAGTCGGTGAGGGTCTGCTGCTGGATGTCGGCGACGTGCGGCTGCCCGCCGTGGGCGCGGATCTCGTCGGCCTGGTCGGGGTCGCGGATGACCGAGGTGACGGTGTGGCCGCGGTCGGTGAGGATGCGGGTGGCGAGGAGTGCGACCTTGCCGTGGCCGCCGAGGACGATGACGTTGCTCATGCGTCGGACGCTACTCGCGGCGGCTCAGCGCGCGAGGTGCGCGAGGTGCGCGAGGTGCGCACCAGCGGACGGGAGGGACGGTGCGGGCCGGCACCGTCCCTCCCGTCCGTCAGCCGGTCGCGTCAGCCGACCCGCCGGCGCTGCACGAGGGTCGCGACGCCGAAGGCGGCCAGCAGGATGCCGACGCACCACGCGAGGGCCACCCACAGGTCCGCGTCGAGCGGCTGCCCGGCGAACAGCGCACGGATCGAGTCCACGATCGACGTCACCGGCTGGTGCTCTGCGAACCACCGGACCGGCCCGGGCATGGAGTCGGTCGGCACGAACGCCGAGCTGATGAAGGGCAGGAAGATCAGCGGGTAGGAGAACGCACTCGCGCCGTCCACCGACTTCGCCGAGAGCCCGGCGACGACCGCGATCCAGGTGAGCGCCAGCGTGAAGAGCACCAGGAACCCGAGCACCGCGAGCCACGCTCCGATGCCCGCGCTGCTGCGGAACCCCATGAGCAGGGCGACCCCGACGACCACGGTCACCGACACGGTGTTGGCGACGAGGGACGTGAGCACGTGCGCCCACAGCGACGCCGCGCGCACGATCGGCATCGACCGGAAGCGCTCGTCGATCCCCGCCTGCAGGTCGAGGAACAGCCGGTACGAGGTGTACGCCACCCCGGACGCCACCGTGATGAGGAGGATCCCCGGCAGCAGGTAGTCGATGTACGGCGTGCTCCCGGTGTCGATCGCGCCGCCGAAGACGTACACGAACAGCAGCAGGAAGGCGATGGGCATCACGGCGGTGGTGATGATCGTGTCCGGGCTGCGGAGCACGTGTCGCAGCGAGCGCCCGGTCAGGACGGCGGTGTCGTGGATCGGGTGGGCGGACATCAGGCCACCTCCTTCGTGGTGTCGGCCTTCGTGGTGTCGGCGTCGGGACGGTGTCCGATGACGGCGAGGAAGACGTCCTCGAGCGTGGGGCGCTTCTCGACGTACTCGACCGTCGCGGGCGGGAGCAGTCGCTGGAGTTCGGCGAGGGTGCCGTCGGCGATGATGCGGCCCTCGTGCAGGATGGCGATCCGGTCGGCGAGCTGCTCGGCCTCGTCCAGGTACTGCGTCGTGAGCAGGACCGTGGTGCCGCTCGCGGCGAGGGCGCGGACGGCGTCCCAGACCTCGATGCGGGCCTCGGGGTCGAGGCCGGTCGTCGGCTCGTCGAGGAAGACCACCGACGGGTCGCCGATCAGGCTCATCGCGATGTCGAGCCGTCGGCGCATCCCGCCCGAGTACGTCCCCGCGCGGCGGGACCCGGCATCCGTGAGCGAGAACCGGTCGAGCAGCTCGTCGGCGATGCGCCCGGCGTGCCGGAGGTGCCGGAGCCGTGCGACGAGGACGAGGTTCTCGCGGCCGGTCAGCACCTCGTCCACGGCGGCGAACTGCCCGGTGAGGCTGATCGCCTCGCGGACCGCGCCCGGATCGGCGGCCACGTCGTGCCCCGCGACCGACGCGGTGCCGGCGGTGGCCGTCGTCAGGGTCGCGAGGATGCGGATCGCGGTCGTCTTGCCCGCGCCGTTCGACCCGAGCAGGGCGACCACGGAGCCGGCCTCGACGTCGAGGTCGACCCCACGGAGGACGCGCAGGTCGCCGAAGGACTTCTCGAGCCCCCGGACCCGGATCGCCGCGGTCACGACGGCTCCCCGTCCGCATCGGCCGCCGCGATCGCGTCGACGAGGCGCTGCTGCTCCTTGCTGAGCCACGACCCGAGGCCGTAGTTCGCCTTGAAGTCCTCGGCGAAGGCGATCGGGTCGTCGCCGACCACCGCGCGGACGCTCGTTCCGTCGGCGGCGCTCTGCTCGAACAGGTCCGCGAGGTCGTCGAGCATGCGCATGAGCTGCTCGCCGTCGCTCGGGCCGGTGTACATGAGGTACCGCTCGATGCCGTCGACGGCGGTGCGGTGGCTCGTCGGCAGCGCTGCCGTGCGGGCCTTGTACTGCTTCCAGCGCTTCTTGTCGCCGATGAGCTTGGTCGTGATGTCCGAGATCGAGATCCCCATGATCAGTCCTGTCCGTTCGTGCTGCTGGTGGTGTGCCGGAGGTGGTCGAGCCGCTCGGCGAGGAAGGTCCACGCCCGCCAGAAGTCGTCGAGCTGCTCCTGCCCGCGGGCGTTCAGCGTGAACACCTTGCGGGGCGGCCCCTTCTCCGACGGGACCTTCTCGACGTCGACGAGGCCGCGCTGCTCGATGCGGACGAGCAGGGCGTAGACGGTGCCCTCGGCGATGTCGGTGAACCCCTGCTCCCGGAGCGAGGCGGTGATGTCGTACCCGTGGGCCGGGCGGCCGGCGAGCACGGCGAGGACGATCCCCTCGAGGATGCCCTTGAGCATCTCGGTCTCCTGCTTGGGCATGCGTGCCTCCTGCGGTCGGTGCGTGTGTCGTGGTGCGCTGTACTCAGTGACGCTGACTACTGGTACATAGTAACGCTGAGTACCAGGAGCGCAAGAGTAGTTTCCGAACCGACACGACAGGAGCACCGATGAGCACGAAGAACGAGCAGCACACCCTGGTCCGCACCCTGGTCCTGGGCATCCTCAGCGGCGGACGGAGCGCCACCCCGCTCGCCGTCATGGCACTGAACCACGACCGCTCCTCGCTGAAGGGCTCGTGGCAAGACTGGAAGGTCTTCAGCACGCCCCTCGGCCGTGGCGTCCTCGTCGCATCGGCCGTCGGCGAGCTCATCGGCGACAAGCTGCCGGGGACGCCGAACCGGATCTCCCCGGCCGGGCTCGCCGGGCGCGTGGCGTCCGGAGCGCTCGTCGGGGCCGCGCTCGGCACGACGGGCAGGCGCGACCTGCGCATCGAGGGCGCGATCCTCGGCGGCGTCGGCGCGATCGTCGGCAGCTTCGTCGGCTGGGGTGCGCGCAAGCTCGTCGGCGCCACGACGCGCCTGCCCGACCCGGTCGTCGCGCTCGCCGAGGACGCCGCGACCGTCGCCGGCTCCGTCAAGGTGATCACCACCTCGTGACGGCACCGCGTCGGGCCCTCGTCACCGGCGGCAGCATCGCCGGGCTCTCCGCCGCCTACTGGTTGGACCGGACGGGCTGGGACGTCACCGTCCTCGAGCGCTCGGCGGGCTTCCGCACCGGCGGCCAGAACGTCGACGTCCGGGGCGTCGCCCGCGAGGTCCTCGACCGCATGGGGCTGACCGAGGCGATCCGCTCGGCCAACACGGGCGAGACCGGCACGGTGATCGTCGACGAGCAGGGGGACACCATCGTCCGGCTGCCCGACGACGACTCCGGTGAGGGGGCGACGGCGGAGCTCGAGGTCCTGCGCGGCGACTTCGCGGACGCGATCCGGCAGGCGCTGCCGGACCGCGTGCGCCTGGTCTTCGACGACGCCGTGGTCGCGGTGGACGAGGACGGCTCGGACGGACGACCCGTCACGGTCCGTATCCGGAGTGGCGCGACGCTCCAGGCCGAGCTCCTCGTCGTCGCCGAGGGTGTCCGCTCGAGCACACGCGACCTGCTCTTCACCGTCGAGCCCCGGCGGCTCGGCATCACGATGGAGTTCGGGACGATCCCACGGATCCCGTCCGACGACGACACCTGGCGCTGGTACAACGCCGTCGAGGGTCGACAGGTGCACCTGCGGCCCGACAACCACGGCACGACGAGGGCGATGCTCGCGTACACCAACGACGACGGCGAGGTCCCCGACCGGCGCGACCGCTACGCCGGCGCCGGATGGCAGACCGACCGGGTGCTCGACGGGTTCGAGCAGTCGGACGACGTCTACGTCGACGACCTCACGCAGATCCACGCCCCGAGCTGGCACCGGGGTTCCGTCGTGCTGCTCGGCGACGCGGCCTGGTGCGTGACACCGATGGGCGGCGGCGGGAGTTCGCTGGCGCTCACCGGCGGGTACGTCCTCGCCGCGTCCCTCGCCGACGAGTCCGACACCACCGCGGCACTCGGGGCGTTCGAGGCCTGGATGCGGCCGCTCGTCGACCGGATCCAGACCATGCCGTCCGGGATCAAGCACTTCGCGTACCCGCAGACGAAGCTCGGACTCGCGGCGCAGCGCGCCGCGCACCACGTCCTGACCTCGCGCCCGGTGGCGCCCCTGATGGCGCGACTGACGCACACGGCGGACTCGGACCAGCCGCTCCCGGCCCTGGAGCCGACCCGCTGACGGACGGGAGGCGCGGTGCCAGCCCGCACCGTCCCTCCCGTCCGTCACAGGGGTTCCGTCCGGGCCTGCCACGCCCAGTCGCGTGCGCCTAGCGTGACCGGCATGCGCATCGTCGTCATCGGAGCCACCGGCCACATCGGCACGTTCCTCGTCCCCCGTCTCGTCCGCGCCGGTCACGACGTCGTGACCGTCACCCGCGGCAGCAGCACCCCGTACGCCGACTCCCCCGAGTGGCAGCAGGTCGAACGGATCACCGCCGACCGCGAGCAGGAGGACCGCGACGGCACGTTCGGCGACCGGATCGCCGCACTCCGCGCCGACACCGTCGTCGACCTCGTCTGCTTCACGACGTCGTCGGCCGAGGCCCTCGTCACGGCTCTCCGCGGGAGCGGTACGCACCTCGTGCACTGCGGGTCGATCTGGCGTGCCGGGGTCTCGCACGTGCTGCCCGTCACCGAGGAGAACGCGACCGAGCCGTTCGGCGACTACGGCGTGCAGAAGGACGCGATCGCCCGGAAGCTCAAGCGTGAAACTGCCGAAAGGGGTTTGGTGACGACCTCGTTGCACCCCGGTCACATCAGCGGCCCGGGGTGGATGCCCATCGGTCCGCTCGGCAACCTCGACCCGACGGTGTGGACGAAGCTGTCCGCCGGCGAGCCCGTCGAGGTCCCCGGCCTCGGTGCCGAGACGATGGCGCACGTGCACGCCGACGACGTCGCGCAGGCCTTCCAGCTCGCGGTCGAGCACCGGGACGCCGCGGCCGGCGAGGACTTCTTCGTCACGGCTCCGACGGCGCTCACGGCACGCGGGTACGCGCACCTGGTCGCGTCGTGGTTCGGCCAGGAGGCGCGGCTCGAGCCCGTCTCGTGGGACCGGTTCCGCGAGACCACGGCTCCGGAGCACGCCGGTGCGAGCTGGGAGCACCTGTCGCGCAGCCAGGTGTTCAGCACCGAGAAGCCTCGGCGGCTGCTCGGCTACGAGCCCGCCTGGACGGCCGAGGCGACGGTCCTCGACGCGTTCCGCTGGCTCGTGGAGCACGGTGAGGTGGACGTCGCGCGCCCCCTCGTCGTCTGAGGTCAGGCGCGGGCGGTGACCACCAGCCCGCGGCGGCGGTGGACCGCCCAGACCGTCAGGGCGAACCCGACCAGGACCGCTCCGCCCACGGTGACCGCGGTCCACCCGCCGGCGTTCCAGAGCACCGAGGCGAGTGCCGAGCCGATCGCCCCGCCGATGAAGTTCGCGGTGACGAACGCGGTGTTGAGTCGGCTGCGCGCCGCCGGGTCGATCGCGAAGAGCCGGGTCTGGTTGAGGACGTTCGTCGCCTGCACACCGACGTCCAGCAGGACGACCGCGACGAGGACGACCACGATCGACCGCGCTCCGAGGCCCGCGACCACGAGTGAGACGAGCACGACGGCGATCGCCGCACCGGTCACCGGCACGGAAACCCCGCGGTCGTGCAGCCGACCGACCCGCTGCGCGGCGACCGCCCCGGCGAGCCCGGCCAGACCGACGAGCCCGATCGCGCTCGTGGAGTACCCGAACGGCTCGGCGCTGAGCAGGAACGTCAGCGCGGTCCAGAACATCGTGAAGACGGCGAACATCGCGGAGCTGATGACGAGGGTCACCCGCACGGCCCGGTGCGCGGCGACGGCACGGAACACCGAGGCGATGAGCGTCGGGTACCGCACCCGGTCGCGCCGGTCGAGCTCGGGGATCGCCCGCCGGAGCAGCACGGCGAACAGCAGGGCCGCGACGGCGGCGACCACGTAGATCGCGCGCCAGCCGAACGCGTCCGCGACGACCCCGCTGACCGTCCGAGACACGAGGATGCCGGTGAGGACCCCGGAGGCGATCGTGCCCACGACCCGCCCGCGGGACGAGGGATCGGCGAGGTCCCCGGCCAGCGGGATGAGCAGCTGCCCGGCGACGGTGGTGAGGCCGACGAGCGCGAGCGCCACCAGCAGCACGGCGAACGACGGGGCCACGGCGGCGAACAGCAGCGCGACCGCGGACGCGACGAGCACCCCGGGGATCAGGCGTCGTCGGTCGAGCACGTCGCCGAGCGGCACCACGAGCAGGATGCCCAGCGCGTACCCGACCTGGGTGAGCGTGACGAGCAGCCCGGCGACCGCGGCGGACGTCCCGAGCGAGGACGCGATGTCGTCGAGGAGCGGCTGCGCCCAGTAGAGGTTGCCGACGGCCGCGCCCCCGGCCACCGCGAACAGCAGCGTGCGCGCGGGCGTCATCCCCGCACCGGCGGTCACGGACGCCGCCGGAAGAGCTCCGCGAGGTGCCACGGCCCCGGTGCGAGTCGGACGGCCGCTTCGGCGCGGATGCGGTCCTCGCGCGCGCGGTCGCGCGTGAGTTCCTCGATCTCGCGTTCGGCACGCAGGCGGAACCGGACCCGCTCGAGGAACGTCAGCGGCTCCGCGGGCCGGGTGGTCCGGATCGAGTCGGTCTCGCTCATGCGTCCTCCGTCTCCGGGACGGCGGCGACGGTGGTCGCCGCGAGGTTGGCGAGGAGCTGCAGGCGCTCCTCGGACGGCGAGCCGGGCTCCGCGCCGTAGACGATGAGCGTCAGCCCGGTGTCCGTGACGAGCTCCATCGTCTCGTACGTCAGGTCGAGGTCGCCGACCTCGGGGTGGTGCACGTGCTTGATGCCGGACCGGTGCCGCATCACGTCGTGCGCGGCCCAGCGCTGACGGAACTCCTCGCTGCGGGTGGACAGTTCCCCGATGAGGTCCGTCAGCCCGCGGTCGTACGGGGACCGGGCCGCTTCGGCACGGAGCACGGCGACCATGTCCCCGGTCACGCTGTCCCAGTCGCGCCAGAACTCGCGTCCACGGGGGTCGAGGAAGGCGAAGCGCGCGGTGTTCGGGGTACCGGACGGGTCGAGGAAGAGCGGTGCGTAGACCGCACGGGCGAGGGCGTTGCCGGCCAGGAAGTCCGACCGGCCGTTCCGCACCCATGCGGGAGCGGTCATCGAGTCGAGTACTCGCTGCACGTTCGGCCGGACCTTCGACGTCGGGGTCTTCCGACGCGTCGTCGCCGAGGCGTTCTGCGCACGGGCGAGGTCGAACAGGTGCGCGTGCTCGGCGTCGTCGAGCCGGAGCGCCCGGGACAACGATCCGAGGACGCTCTCGGACACCCCGGTGAGGTTCCCCCGCTCGAGGCGGATGTAGTAGTCGACGCTCATGCCCGCGATGAGGGCGAGTTCCTCGCGGCGAAGGCCCTTCACCCGTCGCGCGCCGCCGAAGTCGGGCAGCCCGACCTGCTGCGGCGTGACGCGCTCGCGGCGGGTGCGGAGGAAGTCGCGGACTTCGTCTCTCGTGTCCATGTCCTCCACGGTAGGTCCGATCGACGGGTCGGAGCAGGGGCTGCTGGTACCCGTCAGGCCGGTCCGGGCGGTCGTAGCGTCGTGGACATGGACACACTCACCCTCAACAACGGACTCGTGATCCCCGCGATCGGGTTCGGCGTCTTCCAGAGCGCGCCGGCCGAGACGGTCGACGCCGTGCGCACCGCGCTCGAGACCGGGTACCGCCACATCGACACCGCCGCCGCGTACGGCAACGAGCGCGAGGTCGGCGAGGGCATCCGCGCCTCGGGTGTCGACCGCGACGAGATCGTCGTCGAGACGAAGATCTGGGTCTCCGACTACGGCCTCGACGAGACCCTGCACGCGTTCGACAAGGCGACCGGCAAGCTCGGCTTCGACCACGTCGACGTCCTGATCCTGCACCAGCCCGCACCCGACCGCTTCGAGCGGACCATCGCGGCGTACCGAGCGCTCGAGCGGCTGTACGCCGAGGGCCGTGTCGGCGCGATCGGCGTGAGCAACTTCATGCCGCACCACCTCCGGTCGCTGCTGGACGCCACGGACGTGATCCCGGCGCTCAACCAGGTCGAGCTGCACCCGTACTTCACGCAGCCGGACGTGCAGCGCGCCGACGCCGAGCACGGCATCCTCGACCAGGCGTGGTCGCCGATCGGCGGCATCACCTTCTACCCGGGCTGGGGCGACGAGCGGGTCAGCGTGCTCGACGACCCGACGATCCGGGCCATCGGCGAGGCGCACGGCAAGACCCCGGCGCAGGTGATGCTCCGGTGGCACGTGCAGCAGGGCCGGAACGCGATCCCGAAGTCGACGAACCCCGGGCGCATCGCCGAGAACTTCGACGTGTTCGACTTCGTGCTCTCCGACGACGAGCTCGCAGCGCTCGACGCCCTCGACACCGGTCGTCGCGGCGGGCCGGACCCGGACGGGACCGACACGAGCCGCTTCGAACGGGTGATCCCGGAGGCCTGACGCGACCCGGTGGGGCCTGGAGGCGCGGTGCGGGCCGGCACCGTGCCTCCAGTCCCGCAGGCGGTCGCGACCACCGCGTCAGACGCGCTCGCGCGCACGCTCCACGATGCGCTCCGTCGCCGCCCATGAGGCGAGCAGCCGCAGCGCGTCCGCCGTCGGGCTCCCGGGCGTCGCCGGGTAGATCGTCAGCGCGAGCCCCGGGTCCTCGGTGAGCTCGAGCGTCTGGAAGTGCAGCTCGAGCGGACCGACCACCGCGTGCCGGAACGACTTCACCCCCGCGTAGTGCCGCCGGACGTCGTGCGCCGCCCAGAGCGCGCGGAAGTCGTCGCTCCGCATCGAGAGCTCGCCGATCAGCGCCGCGAGCCCGGGGTCGTTCGGCGTCCGCCCGGCCTCGCGCCGGAGGATCGCGACGTTCGTGTGCGCCGCGCGCTGCCAGTCGAGGTAGAAGTTCCGTGCCTGCGGGTCGAGGAAGATGAACCGCGAGAAGTTGCAGGGCCGTGCGCTCGCCGCGACGAGGTCCGAGTGCATCGCCCAGCCGAGCGTGTTCGCGGCGACGATGTCCTGTCGGTTGTTGACGATCATCGCGGGGGCGTCGGCGATGGCGTCGAGCAGGTACTGCAGCTCCGGGCGCACCGCCGCCACCGGTGTGACCGCGGCGGCACGGCGGGGCGTGGCGTTCTGGTGGCGGGCGAGGTCGCGCAGGTGCTCGTGCTCGGCCGGGTCGAGGTGGAGCGCGCCCGCGATGGCGTCGAGCACGCTGTCCGAGACGCCCTGCAGGTTCCCGCGCTCGAGCCGGGTGTAGTAGTCGATGCTCACGCCGGCCAGCCGGGCGACCTCCTCGCGGCGCAGCCCGGTGACGCGGCGGCGGGTGCCGAACGTCTCGACGCCGGCCTGCTCCGGTGTGATGCGGGCGCGGCGACCGGAGAGGAAGTCGCGGGCTTCGTCGCGGTGGTCCATGCCGGTCACGGTACTTCGGCTGGGCGGGGGCGAGCGAGGTGCTGCCGGAACCCCCGTGCTGGGTCCTCGTGCTGGTCGGGGTCCGTCGGTCGGGCTCAGCTCGTCGCGAGCGGCACCGACACGATCCGGTCGTCGCCGTCCGTCGGGTCGCCACGCCCGTCGGTGTTGTTCGTGACGAACCACAGGGCACCCTCGGGACCCTCGAGCACCGTGCGGATGCGGCCGAAGTCCTCTGCGAAGTACTCGGTCGACGTCGAGGGGGCGTCGGCCGGCACCGCCCTGACGACCTCGCCCTGGAGGTTCGCGATGAACACGGTGTCGTCGATCACCGCCAGGCCGCTCGGTGAGGCGTCGTCGGTGGCCCACTGCTGCACGGGGTCGACGAAGCCCTTGCTCGTGCCGCCGGTGCCCTCGACCTCCGGCCAGCCGTAGTCCCGGCCCTTCTCGATGACGTTGAGCTCGTCCCAGGTGTCCTGCCCGAACTCCGACGCGAACATCGTGCCGTCGGCCGTCCACCCCATGCCCTGCACGTTCCGGTGGCCGAGGCTCCACACCGGGGACCCGGGGAACGGGTTGCCGCCGGGGACCTGGCCGTCCGGGGTCAGCCGCAGGATCTTCCCCGCGAGCGAGTCCCGGTCCTGCGCGTCCGAACCGGTACCGGCGTCGCCGACGCTCGCGTAGAGCATGCCGTCCGGGCCGAACGCGATCCGCCCGCCGTTGTGGAAGCTGTTCGACGGCAGCCCGTCGATCACGGTCGTGGCGTCCCCGAGCGCGTAGGACCCGGCGCTCCCGGACAGCTCGTAGCGCTGGATGCGGTTGCCGTCGTCGCCCGTCGAGTACACGAACAGGTCGCCCTCGTGCAGCGCGAGTCCGAGCAGACCGCCCTCACCGCCGTGCCGGACGCCCGCGATCGTGCCGACCTCGCGTGTCTTCCCGGCGCCGGTCAGTTCGAGCACCGTCGCCGAGTCCCGCTCGCTGATCAGGGCGTCGCCGTCGTCACCGGTGCGGACCACCGACCACGGGGCGTCCAGTCCGGTGGCGATGTCGGTCGTCTCGCCCCCGGGCTCGAGCTGTCCGGCGGCGCTCGCCGCGGGGGTGGTGGCGCTCGACGAGGGGCTGCTCGTGGCGGTCGCCCGACCCTCGAGCGTGCGGGCGTCGTCGTCGGTGCAGGCCGCGAGGACGAGGGCCGCGGCGGCGAACGCGCCGAGGGCGGACAGGGTGCGGCGGGTGCGAGCGGTGGTGTGCACGGTGGTCCTCCCGGGTCGTGGGTCGATTGCACACGCGGCGGTCGGGAATCCCCTGGGTGACGGGGGTTGCGGTGGAACCCCTGTCGGCAGGGACTCCCACCAGCGCACCGACCAGCCGTTCGATGGGTCCGTGCCCGCCACCGTGACCCCGCCCGCTCCCCCGACCGCCCGCGCCGTGCCCACGGCCCTCGTCGCCGCCGTCGTGTTCCTCACCGCGGTCGCGCCGCTCGCGACCGACATGTACGTCACCGCGTTCCCGACCGTCGAGGCCGAGTTCCGCACGAGCGCCTCCGCCGTGCAGCTGACCCTCACGACGTTCTTCGCGGGCATGGGCCTCGGGCAGCTCGTCGGCGGACCGTTCTCCGACCAGCGCGGGCGCCGCCTGCCGCTGCTCGCCGGCACGCTGCTCGTCGTCGCGGCGTCGGTCGTGTGCGCGCTCGCCCCGTCGATCGGCGTGCTCACGGCGGCGCGCCTCGTGCAGGGGTTCGCGGGCGGTTGGGTGATGGTGATCGCCCGGTCGGTGGTCGTCGACCTCGCCCACGGCGCCCAGCTCGTCCGGGTCCTCAACGTCGTGATGGGCATCGGCGGGATCGCACCCGTGCTCGGGCCGCTGTTCGGCGCCGCGATCCTGGGGTTCGGTGACTGGCGGACCACGTTCTGGGTCCTCGCCGGCCTCGGGATGCTCATGTGCGTGACCGCGGCCGTCGTCGTCCCCGAGTCCCTCCCACGGGACCGACGGCACGCCGGTGGCCTGCGCACGTTCCGGCTCGCGGCGCGGCAGGTCCTCGGTGATCGACGGTTCGTCGGCTACGTCGTCACCGCGTGCGCTGCGTTCGTCGGGGTGTTCGCGTACGTCGCGACCTCGCCGTTCGTGCTGCAGACCATGAACGGACTGTCGCCGACGGCGTACGCGATCGACTTCGCGGCGAACGCGGGCGCGATGACGGTCGCGTCCCTCGTGGCCGCCCGACTCGCCGGCCGGGTGTCCACGAGACGCATCATCCTCGTCGGGCAGGCCTGCATGGGCGTCGCCGGTGCGGGCATGCTCATCGGCGCGATCTGGTTCGGGATGCCGCTGATCGTGGCCCTGATCGGCTTCTTCGTGCTCATGATCGGCAACGGGCTGGTCGTCACGAACGGTGGGGCCCTCGCATCGTCCGCCGTCCCCGCACACCCCGGGACGAGCTCAGCCGTGCTCGGTCTGGTTCAGTGGACGACGGCCGGCGTGACCGCTCCGATCGCGGGACTCGGCGGCTCGGACACCGCCGTCCCGATGGCCGTCCTCGTCCTCGGTGGCGCGCTCGTGTCGCTCTGGGGACTGCTCGTCCTCGCACGACCCCACACCACCGGAAGGACCACCTCATGACCACCATCGCCATCGTCGGAGCCGGCAAGGGCCTCGGCCTCGCCGTCGCCGAGCGCTTCGCCCGCGAGGGCTTCTCGATCGCCCTGCTCTCCCGCAACCAGGACCGCCTGGACTCCCTCGCCGCCGGCCTCCGGGAGCACGGGTACACCGCCGCCGGCTTCGCCGCGAACGTCCGCGACGGGGACTCCCTCCGCGGCGCCCTCGAGCGTGCGACCGAGCAGCTCGGGCCGATCGAGGTGCTGCAGTACAGCCCGCTGCCCGCCAAGGAGTACATGCGCCCGGTGCTCGAGACCACGGCGGAGGACCTGGTCGGCCCGATCGAGTTCTCGGTCTACGGCTCGGTCAACGCCGTCCGCCAGGTGCTGCCCGGCATGCGCGCGATCGGGCACGGCACGATCCTGTTCGTGAACGGAGGCAGCGCGGTGCGCCCGGGTGCTCGGGTCACCGGCACGTCCGTGGCGTTCGCGGGCGAGAGCGCCTACGCGCAGCTGCTGCACGACGCGGTCCGTGACGAGGACGTCCACGTCGGCCAGCTCATCATCCCGTTCGGCATCGACGACGGGCAGCCCGAGCACTCCGGTGCGTCGATCGCGGACCGCCTCTGGGCGATCCACACCGAGCGCGGTGCGTTCCGGACGTACGCCGAGCCGCTGCCCGAGTGACCGACTGACGGACGGGAGCGCGCCCCGCTCAGCGGCAACGCGAAGCGTTGCGCGGGGCGCGCCGACCGAGCCTGCGAGGGAGGAGTGCCGCCCCGCCCCTCCCGCCCGCCCCTGGTCGCGTCTCGATCAGCGCGCGGCTCGCGTGATCGCCGTCGCCATCACGCGCGCGACGACGACGTTCGTCGCCGCGTCGCCGTGGATGCCGTCCGCCGACGCGCCCCGGACCCACGCGCCGTCCGCCTGCCGGAACCCGGCGAACGGGTCGACGTACGACCAGCCGTGCTCCGCCGCGTCGCGCTCCAGCGCCCGGCTCAGGACGAGCTGTCCCGCGCGGCGGTCGGCGCCCCACTGGCTCCAGGTCCAGTTCGACGGCGGGCCGGAGACGACGAGGACGTGCCGCGCACCGACCTTCCGGACGACGGCGTCCACGTTCGCGATCGTCGTCGCGGTCGGGATCGCCTGGTTCACGTCGTTCGTGCCGAGCTCGACGACGAGGACGTCCGCGTCCGGCACGGGGCCGATCTCGTGGAGGACCTCGTCGGACCGGTACCCGCTGTGCGCGTAGCCGCCGACGGCGTGGAACCGGGTGTCCGGCACGAGGTCGTGAAGCCAGGAGTCCGGCCGTGCCGTGATGGAGTCGCCCGCGTACGCGAAGGTGACCGCGCCGGACCGGTCGCTGGAGCCGAGCGCCCCGGTCACGGCGTCGTCCGGTGTGGCGGCACGGACAGCTGTTCCGCCGGCCGCGGCTCGGGTGTCCGCACGTTCGACCGGCGCGGCGGAGGCGCGACCGACGGACGGGGCGCGCTCGGCTGCGGCGGTGCTCGCCGACACGACGGCCGTGCCGACGACGAGGGATCCGCCGGCGACGAGGCAGACGGCGGTGACGATGCTCGCGACGAGGGCGAGACGACGGGTGCGGGACACGACATCAGGTATCCCCCGGATCGGCCTGCCGTACCAGTCCCCAGACCTGGGGAACCGCGCCGCTGGCTGTGGGTCTTCGCGGCCGTTCCCAGCCGGCCGCCCCGGTCGGGTCCGGGACCCGCCACGTCCGGTCACGGTGTGCGCCGCAGTGCCACGCGGTGGCGGCGGCCCGCGAAGACCCACGTCCCCGCGGTGACGAGCAGCGGCAGCCCGAGCCCGAGGAGGGCGAGCACGGGCCAGTCCGCCACGAACGGCAGGTGCGTGGTGCCGGCTGGTCCCGCCGAGAAGCGGAGGGTGAGTGCCCGGATGGGCAGCAGCCCGAGCAGCGTGCCGATCACCGCACCGACGGTCGTCAGGATCGCGGCCTGCCACGCGGACACCCGGCGACGGAGCACGGGTGCCGCACCGACCGCGTCGAGGACCTCGTCGTCGCGTCGGCCGTCCGAGCGGGCCAGCCCGATGGCGACGGCGGTCGCGCCGATCGTCACCGCCGCGGCGAGGGCGAGGACGATCGCCTTGACGATGCCCTGCGCGTCGACCGGACCGGCCTCGTACTGGAAGTACGGGCCGCCCCACCGTTCGCGGTCCGCGCCGCCGAGGCTCTGCCACGCCGAGGTCAGCTCGTCGGACTGTGCCGGGGTCAGGTCCGCGGACTGCTCCGTGACGAGCATGCCGTCCACCGCCGGGACCCGGTACCGCTCGGCGGTCTCGCGGGTCATGAAGACGCCGACCTGGATGCGGGGGGTCTGCACGTCGAGCACCGCGGGGATCGACGTCGTGGCGTCCGGCCGCGTCCGGTCCGTGATCCCTGGCCCGTCCGTGGTCTGGTCGCGGAACTGGTCGAGCCGGACCTGGCCGTCGTGCGCGTACTCCGGCCACAGGGCGACGGCGCGGCCCGAGGTGAGGGCGTCGCGCACGGTGGCGGACGGACGGTGTCCGGTGAGGACCGCGTAGTCGTCCACCGTGCCGGTCCAGATCTTCGGCGCGGAGCTGTCCTGCGACTCCAGGTAGCGCGAGCACGACGTGGTGTCGTTCGCGCGGCAGTCCGTGCGTCCCCAGTCGTGCAGGAGCGAGACCGTCGACGGCTCGTCGGTCGGCACGCCGTCCACGACGCCGAGGACGCGCACCCGGTCGTGGTCGAGGACACCGGAGACGATCTTCGCCGCCTTCGCCGTGACGGAGGCGTCGTAGCCGCCGTCGCTGCCGTCCTCGTTCGAGAGCCAGACGTCGGCCGTCGCGACGCCCACGGCGGTGCGGTACTCGTAGTCGCGGACGAACTGCGCGTGCTCGGACGCACTCCACGTGATCGCCACCGAGGCCACGAACACGACGCTCATCACGCTCGCGAGCACCGGCACGGTCCGCACCGGGTTGCGCCGGGCGTCGCGGGCGGCGATGCGGGCGGAGAGCCCGAGCCGCGTCGCGGTCCGGGAGACGAGGGCGAGCAGCCACGGCGACGACATCGCGACCCCGAGCTGCATGAGGCACGGGCCGATCGCGACGCCGGCGCCGACGATCCAGGCGAGGTGGTCCTGCTGCACCGGACGGTCGTTGAGGAGCAGCACGCCCGCACCGCACGCCAGCGTCATCACGGTGCCCGCGACGACGAGCACCGGTGCCCAGATCCGGCGGCGGCGCTCGGCGCGCGGGTTCACCGCCGCGGGCCGGAGCGAGCCGCGCAGCGCGGCGAGGACGTTCACCCGCGTGGCCGCACGGGCCGCGACGAGCGCCGACACGAGCCCCGCGAGGACGGCGGCGGCACCGATCGACAGGACCAGGCCGACCGGGACGTGCAGCCCGGGCCACGAGCCCACGTTGCCGTCGTCGGCCAGGTGGAACGCGAGCACGCCGACCCCGGTGCCGAGCGCGACCCCGAGGACGGCGCCGGTGAGCCCGAGCACCAGCCCGGAGCCGGCGACGATCGACCGGACGAAGCGTCGGTCCCCGCCGACGCTCGTGACGATCGCGTACGAGCGGATGTCCGCCCGGGTCCCGACGAGGAACGCGGCACCGGCGAGCAGGGCGACCTCGAACATCGCGAAGACGCCGAGCAGCGCCATCGCCCCGAGGAACCAGCCGATCGGGCTGCTGAGCCCGGCGCCGTGCAACCGCTCGTCGGGCGGGTCGAGCACGACGGGACGCGACTGCACCGTGATCCCGTGGGCGTTGAGCGCGCGGATCTCCGACCACGTCGGGGCGTCCGAGGCCAGGTACACGGTCACGTCGAACGGCGCCGCGGCCGTGCCGGTCGTCGGCTGCGTGGTGCCCCACGGCACGAAGACGCCCTGCGCACCCGGGTCGGACGCGGCGTCGCGCATGGTGCCCGTGATCGTGAAGCGCTTCGTCACCGGGTCGGTCAGGTCGACCGTGTCGCCGATCGACGCGCCGAGTCGCTCGAGCGTCGCCGGGGTGACCATGAGCTCGTCACGGCTGGTCGGTGCGGCGCCGTCGAGCACGTGCCAGTGCCCGTCGAGGACCCGCGACCAGACCGCTCCCTCGACCGCCTGGATCCCGATCGGCCCCTTCGGCCCGGTCAGCACGATCTGCGCCGAGGTGACCGGGATCGACACGGCACCGGCGGGCACGTGGTCGAGGACGTCGGCGAACCGGGCCTCGCCGTCGGACTCCGCGACCGGGCTGTCCTTCGCGGACTCGGTGTACTGCCACTGCACGGGGTCCTGCCGCATGCCCGGGAGGTCCGGGCCGACGACCTGCATCTGCGCTGCCGCGTGCCCGAGGTCGTACCGCAGGCTCTCCGCCTGGGTCGGCTGCGTCGACTGCACGACGACCGACACCGCGGCGAACCCGGCGGTCGGGATGCCGATGAGGGCGACGATCAGCGCCGCCCGGCCGGCCTTCGCGAACGCCAGCCGGCGGCCCAGCCGGAGCGCCGGTCGCAGCGCGAAGGGCGTGCGGCGGTCACGCCCCGAGCGGGCTCCGGCGTCGGCGCGTCGCCGACGCCCGTTCACGAGGCGGTCCGGTCCGTGAGCGCCATCTCGACGCCCGAGTACACGGTCTCGTCCACGACGCGGCCGTCGCGGAGGAACACGATCCGGTCCGCCCACGCCGCGTGCCGGGCGTCGTGGGTCACGAGCAGCGCGCCCGCCCCGGAGTCGACGTGCCGGCGCAGCATGCGGAGCACGACCTCGCCGGTCTGCGAGTCGAGGGCACCGGTCGGCTCGTCGGCGAGGACCAGCCGGCGCTCGCCGACGACCCCGCGCGCGATCGCGACCCGCTGCTGCTGGCCACCGGACAGGTCGTCCGGGAAGGCGTCGGCGCGGTGCCCCAGCTCGACGTTCTCGAGCGCGAGTTCGGCTGCGCGGCGGGCACGGCTCGCCTTCCAGCCGTCGAGCTCGAGCGGCAGCGCCACGTTCTCGACCGCGGTCAGCGAGGGGATGAGGTTGAAGTCCTGGAACACGAACCCGACGAGACGCCGACGCAGGGCGGCGAGGTCCTTTGCCGGCCGGTCGGACACGAAGTCGCCGTCGATGACGACCTCGCCGCTGGTCGGCGGCAGGAGCGTGCCCGCGCAGGCGAGCAGCGTCGACTTGCCCGAGCCCGAGGTGCCCATCACGGCGACCATCTCGCCGCGGGCGATGCGCAGGTCGATGCCGGCGAGGGCGGTGACGGCCTTCGCGCCGGAGCCGTACTGCACGCTCACGGCGTCGAGCTCGAGGAGCGGGGCGACGGCGTTCACCGGGCGCTCCGCACGGTGGCGTCGGACGACTCGGCAGCGGCCGTCGAGTCGGGAGTCGGGGACGGCCGGTAGCGCGCGACGCTCGACTCCACGTGGTCGAGCCAGCGGACGTCGGCCTCGGCCTGGAAGAGCATCGACTCGAGCACGAGCGACCAGGCGAGGTCGTCCGCCGGGTCCGAGGAGCGCTTCAGCCGGGTCAGGTCCTGCAGGTTCCGCACGGCGGCGGCGCGCTGGACCTGCACGAGGCGCGGCACGTCGACGCCGGGCACCGTCACCGCGAGGGCGAACTTGATCGCGAGCTCGTCACGGCCGCGCTTCGGCGGGACCGGCTCGCTGAACCAGCGTGCGACCTCCTCGTGACCCGCGTCGGTCGCCGTGTAGACGACGTGTCCGTCGTCGTCGGCGTCACCGCGGGCCACGAGGCCGTCGCGTTCCAGGCGGTCGAGCGTCGTGTAGACCTGGCCGATGTTCAGCGGCCAGCTGCCCCCGGTCCGGTGCTCGAACTCCCCCCGGAGCTGGTACCCGTAGCCGGGCCCGGCCACCAGCAGCGCGAGTACGCCCATCCGTACGCTCATGACGTCTTCCCCCTCGTTCCGTCCGCCTTGGACATACCGAGTATGCACATACCGCGTATGTGAACGCAACCCCGTGACGGACTGGAGGCGGGGGGGCCCCGGGGCCCCCCCCCCCCCCCCCCCCCGGCCGGGGGGGGGGGGCCCCCGCCCCCCCCCCGCCTCCAGTCCGTCACCGTGTCGCGTCAGTGACCCAGCTTCGACAGCTCCTCGAACTCGTCGTCGGTCAGCTCGACCGTCGCGCCCGCGAGGTTGTCCTCGAGGTGGGCGACGCTCGACGTGCCGGGGATCGGCAGCACCACGGGCGAGCGCTTGAGCAGCCAGGCCAGGGCGAGCTGGGCCGGGGTGGCGCCCTTGCGCTCGGCGATCTCGGTCAGCGGGGAGTCGCTGCCGGTGAGACCGCCGGTCGCGAGCGGGAACCACGGGATGAAGCCGATGCCCTGCTCGGTCGACCAGTCGAGGAGTTCCTCGGCGTCGCGCTTCTGCAGGTTGTACAGGTTCTGGACGGAGACGATCGTGGCGATCTCCTGCGCGGCCTTCACCTCGTCGACCGACACCTCGGACAGGCCGATGTGGCGGATCTTGCCCTCGTCCTGCAGCTTCTTCAGCTCGCCCACCTGGTCCTCGAGCGGGACCTTCGGGTCGATGCGGTGGAGCTGGAACAGGTCGATGCGCTCGAGGCCGAGGCGGCGGAGGCTCATCTCGGCCTCCTGGCGCAGGTACTCCGGGCGGCCGACCGGCGGCCACTCGTTCGGCCCGGTGCGGGTGAGACCGGCCTTCGTCGCGATGACGATGTCGTCGCCGTAGGGGTGCAGCGCCTCGCGGAGCAGGTCCTCGGCGACGTAGGGGCCGTAGGAGTCGGCGGTGTCGAAGAAGTCCACGCCGAGCTCGACGGCGCGCTTGAGGACGCGGATCGCCTCGTCGTGGTCCTTCGGGGGTCCCCAGACGCCGGGGCCGGTGAGCTGCATGGTGCCGTAGCCGAGGCGGTGGACCTCGAGGTCACCACCGATGCGGAAGGTGCCGGAGGCGGCGGCCGGACGGTTCGTGGTGTCGGTGCCAGTGGTCATGTCCCCGGTCTACGCCTGCGTCGTTGCAGGTCTGGTGAACCGGTGTCCCCCGGGATCTGTCAGAAGCGGTTCCTATCCTCCTCGGCGTGCCCCTCCGCTCCCGCAGACGGAGTCCCGGCCGCTCGTTCGTCATCGGTGTCGTCGGGATCGCGTTGCTCGCCGGGATCGTCGTCCTCCTCGTCCCCGCCGTCCTGGGCGTCCTCGGGAGCTCGGGGTCCGTGATCGGCTCGCTGCTGCCGTGGCTCGCGCTCCTGCTCGTCCCCGTCGCCGGTGCGGCACTCGGCACCCGGTCGAAGCGGCTCGCCGTGCTGTCCCTCGCCTTCGCCGCCGCGTGGGCCGTCGCGGTCCTGCCCGGCGTGCTCGCTCCCGGCACGTCGGGGTCGCCGCAGTTGACGGTCGTCACCGAGAACATCGAGGCCGCCAACCCCGACCCGGCCGCCACCGCGAGGTCGATCGCGGCGCGTGACCCGGACGTCATCGCGCTCGAGGAGCTCACCCAGACCTCGGGCACGGCGGTCGCGGGCGTCCTCGACGAGCGGTACCCGCACCACTACCGCGTCGGGTCGATCGGGGTGTGGAGCCGGACGACCCTGCGCGACGGCGAACCCCTCACGCTCGGTCTGGGCTGGGCCCGGGCGCTCCGTGTGACGGTGGACACCGGGGTCGGCGACGTCCGGTTGTACGTCGTGCACATGGACTCACTGCGACCTGGCGGCGAGGACGGTCGGCCGCGGATGCTGGCGTCGCTCACCGAGGCGGTCCGCGACGACGAGTCGGAGCGGCTCGTCGTCGCGGGGGACTTCAACGGCGGTGCGGCCGACCCGGAGATGCTCCCGCTGACCCGGATGCTCGACGAGGGCGGCGGGTTCGGGGCGACCTGGCCGGCGCAGTTGCCCGTCGTGCGGATCGACCACGTGTTCACCCGGGGGCTCGGGGCGACGTCGACCGAGGTCCTGCCCGCGAACGGCAGCGACCACCGGGGCGTGCTCGTCGGCCTGCGGCGCTGACGGCGGGCGTCGGTGCGTTCGCGGTCGCCGGTGCGTCGAACCACGTTTCCGACGTCGAACCAGCCCGCGCGCCTGGTTCGACGTCGTCTTCGTGGTTCGACCCGGCCGTCAGGCCTTCCGCGGGTACGGGGTCTCGCCCCGCTCGAGCCCGCCGACGAGCTTCGCGAGCCTGTTCGCCCGCGCCGTCGCACTCGGCGCGGTCGTGATCCGGTGGAGCACGGCGTACCGGTTCGTGGCGTCGAGTTCGGCGAACAGCGCTGCGGCCGCGGGAGCGGCGTCGAGCGCTGCCCGCAGGTCGTCGGGCACGGTGGCCGTCGCGGCACCGGCGTAGGCGCGATCCCACCGGCCGTCGCCCTTGGCGCGCTCGACCTCGGCCCGGCCCCGGTCGCGCATGCGCCCCGCGGACTCGAGGGTGCCGACGAGTCCGATGTTCCGCTGCGACCAGATCGACGCCTTGCGCCGCGGGGTGAACCGCTGGCGGAAGGTCGCGGTGTCCCGCCCGCGCTTCTGCCCGTCGATCCAGCCGGAGCAGAGCGCTTCGTCGAGCGCCTGGTCGTAGGTCAGCGTCGTCGGCTCCGTGGTGCCCTTCTTCGCGAGGACGAGCCACACGCCGTCGGGGTCGTCCTCGTGCGCGTCGAGCCAGGCGCGCCAGGCAGCGGCGTCGGGGAGTACCAGGTCGTCCGCGTCCATGCGGTCATCGTAGGGCGGCCCACCGGCGTCCGGAGGGCCACCGCTCACACCCAGTTCGGCTGCGCCAGCACCCCGTCCGGGTCCACCTGCTCGGCGATCCGGTGCAGCCGCGAGGTGTTCACGTCGAAGTAGTCCGCCGGGTCCGTGATCGCCGCGTCGCAGTAGTTCGCGTACGCCGCGTCACCCCACGCCGGCCGCATCGCCTTCCGGAACCCCCGGACGTAGGCGTCGAAGGGTGCCGGGTCCGATCCGTCCGCGAACACGGCGGTGTACTGCACGGTCATGAGCGCCGACCGCCACGGGAACGCGGTGTCGGTCCGTCCGACGTCGGAGACGACACCGCCGAGGGCGTCGAGCGCGACCCCGCCCTCGAGGTTCCCCGCCACGTCACCGGCGGCCTCGGCGTGGGCGACGAGCACGTCGATCTGTTCGTCGGACAGTTTCACCGATCCGATCGAGGACGTCGCCGCCTCGGACACCCGCTGTGGCTTCCCCGCCAGCGCGGACATCGCGGCACCGTAGGTGAGCTGTCGCGCGGTGTGGGCGAGCGGCTTCGCTCCGGTGGCGGCGATGAAACCGTCGACGGTGGTGTCAGCGCCGGTCTTCGAACCCGTCCACACACCCGTCACGGTGACCGTCGGGGCGGTGTGCCGGCTCCCGTTCAGCAGCTTGAGCGTCGACCACAGCTCCGGGTCGGCGGTGGGCGCCCAGTCCTGCCAGGCGCGCACGACCGCCGCGGCGGCCGACCACGCGAAGGTGATCGAGAAGAGCAGGACGCCGGGCGCGGCCTGCGTCCGGTACGTCAGTGCGGTGACGACGCCGACGGTTCCACCGCCCCCGCCGCGGCAGGCCCAGAACAGGTCGGGCTCGGCGGTCGCGGAGACCTCGTGCACGCTGCCGTCCGGCGTGACGACGGTCGCACCGGTGAGCTGGTCGCACGTCAGCCCGAAGGAGCGGACGAGCACACCGACCCCGCCGCCGAGCGTCAGGCCGCCGATCCCGACCGTGGGGCAGGACCCGGCGCCGATCGCCCGTCCGGCGGCGGCGAGCGTGGCGTAGACGTCGCCGAGCTGCGCACCGGGACCGATCGTCACGGTGCCGTCGTCGTGCAGGTCGATGCCGTCGAGGTCCTGCGTGCTGATCACCAGCGACCGCGGGACGTCGGTGCCGCTCGCGCCGCCCGCCGACCAGCCCGTGTAGGAGTGCCCGCCGGACCGGAGCGCCACCGGCGTGTTCGTGTTCCGGGCGAAGGCCAGCCCGGCCTGGACGTCCGCGGTGCCGGCCGCGCGCAGGATGCCCTGCGGGTCGGCGTCGTCGTACCGGGGGTTCTCGACGAGCCGGGCGCTGTTCCACCCGTTCGACCCCGAGCGCAGCAGCCGTCCGGAGACCGCGGCGGCGAGGGCGTCCCACGAGTCGGGGCCGCCCGGTGTCGGTGACGCGGTCGGGGTCCCCGTGGGCTCGGGCGTCCTCGTGGCCGACGGGGACGGGGACGGCGCCGGTCGACTGCACGCGGCGAGCACCCCGGCGATCCCGAGTCCGACTCCCCCGGCGAGCACCGCACGCCTGGTGGCGGGACGGGTCACGGTCCGGAGACCCCGCCGCCGGCGCCGGTGATGCCCGGGTGCGCGGCCTTCGACAGCCCCTCGGTCACCGAGTGCGCGGCCTCGGCGTCCGCTCGCGCCTGTGCCCCGAGCCGCGGGTCGGCCGGTCCGAGGTGCGCGAGGCGCTTCGCTCGTCGGTGGTTCTGCACCTCGAGCACGGTGATGACGGCGGCGATCAGCACCGCGACGCCGATCACGATCCACACGATGGTCATGACGTCCCCTCTCGTCACGGGGTCTCGGACCCCGTGCCCGCGAGCGTACCCGAGCTGCTGATCCGGGTGGCCCCGGCCCACTCGTGCACCCACTCCGGCACCGACAGGTCCCGGTCGGTCGCGCCCGCGGCCTCGAGCAGTTCCGACGGGGACACCGTCCCGCCGGTGCGCAGCAGGAACCGTGCCTGCACCACGGCCCGTGCCACCACTGCCCCGCGGCGGACGAACGTCTGCTCCAGGTAGGCCGCGCGGTCGTCCATCCCGAGCACCCGGGTCACGAGCTCGAACCGCTGGCCGAGCGTCAACGACCGCTTGTAGGTGATCGTCTGTGCCGACACGACCGGGTACCAGCCGCGCTCGGCGATCGCACCCCAGAACCCCGAGCGCAGCATGAGGTCGAGCCGCCCGAGGTCGAGCATCGACAGGTACTTCCCGTTGTTCACGTGCCGCAGCGGGTCGAGGTCGGTCAGGGTCACCCGGAACGGCGTGCGGACCTCGTCCCAGAGCGTCGGTCGCCGTCCGCCGATCGCGGGGCGGAGCCGGACGCGCAACTGGAGCAGGAACAGCCGGAAGTACAGGTTCACGCCCCGATCACACCAGGGTCGGGCCACGAACGCGCGGAACCTTGGAGGAACCGCACGAACCGGCATTCCCGGCTGACGGGTCCGGTCAGTGCCTCCCTCCAACCGAGGGACCCGGAGTAGACCTGCACCCATGCAGACACGCAAGCTCGCAGACCTCGAGGTCGGCCCCGTCGGCCTCGGCACCATGGGCATGAGCGCCTTCTACACGGGCGCCGGCACCGACGACGACGAGTCGATCCGCACCATCCACCGCGCGATCGACCTCGGCGTCACCCTGTTCGACACCGCCGAGGCGTACGGCCCCTACACGAACGAGGACCTGCTCCGCCGGGCCCTCGGAGACCGCCGCGACGACGTCGTCATCGCGACGAAGTTCGGCCTCATCACGCACACCGCCGGCGAGGAGACGCCCGCCACGGGCCGCGGCATCAGCTCCGCACCGGAGTCCGTGCGCGAGGCGCTCGAGGGCTCGCTCCGCCGCCTCGGCACCGACCACATCGACCTGTACTACCAGCACCGCGTCGACCCGGCCGTCCCGATCGAGGACGTCATCGGGCAGCTCGCCGGCTTCGTGCAGGAGGGCAAGATCCGTCACATCGGGCTCTCCGAGGCGAGCGCCGCGACGATCCGGAAGGCCCACGCGGTCCACCCGATCACGGCGCTCCAGAGCGAGTACTCGCTCTGGACCCGGGATCCCGAGGGCGACGTGCTCGACACCCTCCGCGAGCTCGGCATCGGCCTCGTGCCGTACTCGCCGCTCGGCCGCGGGTTCCTGACGGGAGCGATCACGAAGCCGTCCGACCTGGACGCCGACGACTTCCGCCTGGCGAACCCGCGCTTCCAGGAGGAGGCCTTCGCCGAGAACATGCGCATCGTCGACGCCGTCAAGGAGATCGCGACCGAGGTCGGCGGGACCCCGGCCCAGGTGGCGCTGGCGTGGCTGCTCGCGCAGGGCGACGACGTCGTGCCGATCCCCGGCACGAAGCGGGTCGCGCGACTCGAGGAGAACGTCGGCGCAGCCGACCTCACCCTGACCGCGGACCAGATCGCGCGCCTGTCGGCGCTGCCGGTGCCGACGGGTGACCGCTACCCCGACATGTCGACCATCGGTCGGTAGACGCGACCGGATGACGGCCTGGAGGCGCGGTGCCGGCTGGCACCGCGCCTCCAGGCCGTCTCGGCGTGCGTTCCGGGCCTCGGTCCGGTGACGGACGCGACCCACGCCCGACAGCCCGGCTCCGCGAGCGGGCGGAACATGCGCGGTTCGCCATGGGAGCCGCGCACATTTCGACCGCTCGCGCGCTGCGGGGCGGGACACATGCCCCGCGCGGCATGGGATCAGCTTCCGCGGTAGGTGCTGTAGGCGAACGGGCTGAGCAGGAGTGGCACGTGGAGGTGCTCCGTCCCGCCCACGGTGAAGGCCACGACGACGAACGGGTGGAACGTCGCTACGCCGGCGGCGCGGTGGTACGCGCCGGTGTCGAAGCGGAGCTGCAGGTCGCCTCGTGGCAGGACGTCCGGCCCGAGGGCAGCGCGTCCGTCGGTGTCGGTCGTGCCGGTCGCGAGGACGTCGCCGTCGACGGTGCTCAGCACGAGGCCCACCCCCGCGGCGGGTGTGCCCCGGGTCGCGTCGAGGACGTGCGTGGTCAGCTGGGCGACGGCGAAGGTCGCGCGGATGCGGTGCAGTGCGATGTCCGCGAGGGCGCCGGCGGCCTCGGCGACCTCGACGTCGGGATCGTTGCCGAGCCGCCGTCGGAGTTCGGCGAGGAGGTCCTCGGGCGTCCGGCCGGCCGCGCGCACGAGGAACACCCGGCCGAACCGCCGCTCGTAGTCGGCGTTCCCCGCGGCGATCGCCCGGGCGACGTCGTCGTCCGCGGTGCGCATGGCCGACTGCTCCCGGGCTGACGAGGCATCACTGCCCCGCTCACCGATCCGCGGGTGCTGCGCGAGGGCGGCGTCGAGCTCGGCGGCGCCCCACCCCCGGGCCTCGGCGGCGGCACGCGCCAGGAGCGCGGCGACGGAGCCGTACGGTCGTCCGGCGGCGAGTGCGTCGGCCCACGCCGGGACGGCCGCCCACCCGGTGGCCGTGGCGACCGCGTCGGAGACGGTCGCGTCGTCGAGATCGCCGATGTCCATGCCGCCACGCTACGGAACGCCCGTTTCACGGGGGTTACGCCGTGGTTACCCGCGCGAGGTGGCCGACGGTCCCGGAACGGTCGCCGCTGTGGGACGGGAGGCGCGGGTCGGGCCCGCACCGCGCCTCCCGAACCGCAGGTGCGCACCTCGACGACGTCTGCGCGCGCTGCACGCTGCGCACTCGTCGTCCGCGTGCGCAGTCGCGACTAGACCTCCGCGGCGAAGGACGCCGCGCGGAGCTGCAGGTCCTCGATCCGCTGCAGCCGTGCGGCCTCGACGTCGTAGCCCTCGTACGCGAGCGGCGGCGTCCGCCGGACGTTGCGCGAGCACTGGAAGTCCTGGCAGACGAGCGTGCCGACGGTGTTGCCGTTGCGACCCGCCTTGCCGGAGCGTTTCGCGCTGTAGAACACGACGTCGTTCGGGAGCTTCACGTCCTGGCACCACGAGCACTGCGCCCGGGCACGGGGTGAGGCCTCGGCCTGCCGGAAGAGGATGCCGACGAGGTCGCCCTCGAGGGTCGGCACGACGGCGTACGCGCGCCGGGCGAGCTTCGGGTCGCGCCAGCCGAGGTAGTCGAGTGCGTCCCAGTCGACGGTCTCGAAGTCGGCGGGCAGCGTGAGGTCGCCGGTCTCCTTGCGGGAGGCGTTGACGAAGGACGTGCGGATGGTCTTCTCGCTGATGGGCAGCATGGTGGTTCGCTCTCGGACGGGCCCGGGGCACGCGGACGCATGCCGCACCGGGCGGAGGGTTCAGGGTTCGATGACGGCGGCCGCACCGAACGGTGCGACCCGGGGCATCACGCCCTGATGTCGGCGAAACGGGCGCCGACCACCTCCTGGAAGCTCACCAGACCAGCCTACGTCGACGTGTCAAGCCGGGCGCGGCTGCGCGGTGAGGAGGACGAGCGAGCCCTCGAACGTCGGCTGCGTGCGGAGGGCGCCGTGGGCTCGGTCCCACTCGCCGGACTCGAGGGCCGTGCGGAGCGCGGCGACGGATCGCCGTGCGGTCATCTCGTCGACGGAGCTCCACGCCGAGTCCGCCCGTCGTGCGCCCGGGTCGAGGAGGCGTTCCGGCCGCGCGTAGTACGCCTCGGAGAACCCGTCGACGCACGTGAACGGGATCGGCAGGCGCCTGGTCGTGACCGCGTCGTCGGCGAGGGCCGCCGCGATCCGGGCGAGCGCGGGGTACCGCCGGGCCTCGGTCGCCATGACCTCGGGGGCGTACTCGGCGAGCCAGAAGTCCTCGACACGGTCGGGGTCGCACGTCAGGATCACGATCGGGCCCCGCGTCACCCGGCGCAGCTCGGCCAGCCCACGCTCGAGGTCGCCCCACTCGTGCACGGAGAAGGTCGTCATCGCGGCGTCGAACGTGTCGTCGGCGAACGGCAGGTCCTCGGCGGTGGCGTCGATCGAGGTCACCTCGCGGTCGGTGGGCTCGTAGGACCCGGCGCCGGCGCCCACGTCGAGGACCGTCCGGGCGTCACCGAGGGCCTTCGCGATCGCCCGGGCGAAGGACGGCTCCGGCCGACGGTACTTCCGGTGGTCCTGACCGATGCGGGCGGAGTCGGCGTCCCCCGCTGAACCGTCCGTCGTCCTCGTCACGGCCCCAGCCTACGGACCGGGCCTGTTACGGTCGGGCCATGGTCTCCGGGGGATTCGCCGTCGTCAGTGTCCTGTACATCGCGTTCGTCGTGGCGCTCGCTGTACTGACGGTCGCGCTCATCGTGCTCGTGTTCGCCGCGATCCGCGTGCTGCGGCTGTCCGCGACGGAGCGGCAGCTGCGCATCGAGCGGCTGCGGTACGACGCCGTCGTCGACGGCATCGACGACCACGGTGCCGGCCCGGACGAGACCGGTTCCACGACCCCCACCGTCTGACGCCCGTCGGGCGGGGGGTCAGTCGACCGACTCGGTCTCCGACTCCCGCAGCGCCGCGTAGTGCTCGGCACGCTCGGTCGCAGCCCACGACCCGAGGAGCGCCAGGGACCGCTCGGACTCGCTGCCGGGTTCGGCCGAGTACGAGAACATCACCAGGCCCGGGTCCGCGACGAGTTCCAGCGCCTCGTAGTCGAGCCGGAGCTCACCGACGATCGGGTGCACGAGCCGCTTCTTGCCGGTGCGGTGCATCCGGACGTCGTGGACGGCCCACCACGTGCGGAACTCCTCGCTCCGGGTCGACAGCTCGCCGACGAGGGTCACGAGTCCGGGCTCGCACGGGTTCGAGACCGCGGCCGCACGGAGGATCGCCACCGCGTCCCGAGCGGTCTGCGCCCAGTCCGCGAAGAACTCCTTCGCCGCGGGGTCGAGGAACGTGAAGCGCGCGGTGTTCACCGGACGACCGGGGCCCGCGAACATCGGCGCGTACAGCGCGCGACCGAGCTCGTTCGTCGCGACCACGTCACCGCGCTCGTTCCGCACCCAGGCGGGCGCTCCCGTGATCGAGTCGAGCAGCCGCTGCACACCGGGTCGCACGCGGGTCGGGACGTTGCGGTGCATGACCTTCACGCCGGCGTTCGCCAGGCGGGCGAGGTCCCACAGGTGCACGCGCTCGTCCTCATCGAGCTGCAGCGCACCGGCGAGCCCCTCGAGCACGCTGTCCGAGACGCCCTTGAGCGAACCCCGCTCGAGCCGCGTGTAGTAGTCCACGCTGACGCCGGCGAGCATGGCGACCTCGTGCCGACGCAGTCCCGGTACCCGTCGGACACCGCCGCCGAACGACGGCATGCCGACCTGCTCGGGAGTGAGCCGCGCCCGCCTCGAGGACAGGAAGTCGCGGATCTCGTTGCGCACGTCGATACCCATGCGACGAGCGTACGTCCCGTGGCTGGTACCGCGGCAGGCCCTGCCCGTACCCGGGACGGGACGGACGGGAGGCGCGGGGCGGGTCCGCACCGTCCTCCCTCGCAGGCTCGGTCGGCGCGCCCCGCGCAACGCTCCGCGTTGCCGCCGAGCGGGGCGCGCCCGCGTCAGGCGGTGACGTCGGCCGTGATGCGCACGCGCGCCACGCGGTGACCGTCCATGGCGGTCACCTCGAGCCGGTGGCCGCCGACCTCGACGACGTCCCCGACCTCGGGCACGCGGTCCAGCGCCACCTGCACCAGGCCGCCCACCGTCTCGTAGTCGCCGTCGGGGAGGGCCGGGCCGCCGTCGGCCACGAGGTCCTCGAGCACGGTCGCCCCGTCGACGCCGTCGTGCTCGGCCGCGGGCTCGTCGTACTCGTCGCGGATGCGTCCGACGAGGTCCTCGAGCAGCGCCTCGAGCGTCACCATGCCCGCGCTGCCGCCGTACTCGTCGACGACCAGGGCGATCTGGTGTCCCTCGGTGCGCATGTCCGCGATCGCACTCGACAGCGACTTCGTCTCGGGCAGCGCGAGCACCGGACGCACGAGGGTCGACACCGGTGCGGTGGGGTCCTCCGGGCGCAGCAGGTCCCGCAGGTGGACGAACCCGTCGACGTGGTCCCGCGTGCCGTCGGTGACGAGGTACCGGGTGTGCCCGAGGTCGATGGCGTGGTCGGTGGCCGCGGCGATCGAGGTGCCCGCGTCGATCGTCGACACGTCGTACCAGGGCCGCATCGACTCGCGGAGGATCCGGTCGCCCGCGTCGAGGGCGCTCCGGGCGATCCGGCGTCCCTGGGCGTCGATGGCGTCGTGGTCCTCGACGAGACCGCGGAGTTCCTCGGTGCTCATCGACTCGCTCCGGGCGTTCGGGTCCCCGCCGAGCAGCCGCACGACGGTGTCGGTCGACTTCGAGAGCAGCCAGATCACCGGGCGCATGAGCGTGGCGAACCGGTCGAGCGTCGGGGCCACGGCCATCGAGAAGCCCTCGGCGCGCTGCAGGGCGAGCCGCTTCGGCACGAGCTCGCCGAAGACCAGCGACAGGTAGGCGATCACGAGGGTCATCAGCACCAGTGCCACCGTCTCGGCAGCACCCTGCTCGAGCCCGAGGCCCGTGAACAGCGGGGCGACGTCCGGAGCGATCGACGATGCGCCGTACGCGGCCGAGAAGAACCCGGCGACGGTCACGCCGATCTGCACGGCGGAGAGGAAGCGGTTCGGGTCGCGGCCGAGCTCGGCGACCCGCATCCCCCGGGACCCGCGGCGCTCGAGCTGCTGCAGCTGCGACTCACGGAGGGAGACGAGGGCGATCTCGGCTGCGGCGAACACGCCACCGACGAGCACGAAGAGGACCACGAGCCCGAAGGCGATCCAGGTGTCGGGTCCCATCAGCGGGCTGCCGGCTCAGATCGGCGACGGGCGGGCGGTCTGTGACAGTCGTCCATGCCTGTGAGCATGCACAGGGAACCTGATCAGGCGGTGAGGGAACGCCCGATGCGCGCTTCGAGCCAGGCTTCCGGGTCGATCGGGGTCTCGCCGTCCATCAGGACCTCGAGGTGGAGGTGCGCCCCGGTCGAGACCCCGGAGGAGCCGACCTTGCCGATGAACTGTCCGGCCTCGACGGTGTCGCCGACCTTCAGTGGCGAGGAGCCGGGGATCATGTGGCCGTAGAGCGTCGAGACCTCGCGCCCGTCGATCACGTGGTCGATGATCACCGCGGTGCCGTACGAGAAGTACGTGCCGGAGACCCGGACGGTCCCCGCGGCCACGGCACCGATCGGCGCGCCCATGCCCGGGTTGAAGTCGAGGCCCTGGTGGAGCGACGAGCAGGCGCCGCACGGAGCCGAGCGGTAGCCGAAGCCCGAGCTCATCCGTACCGGCCCGGGGAACGGCGACCGGACCTCGCCGCCGTAGGACACCGACGTGCCCGGGGCCCCGGCCGAACCGCCGCCGACCGTGAAGCCGTCGCGGTCGAGGGCGGAGGCGGAGATCGCCTGCGTCACGGCGTAGTCCTGCGTGCGGACAGAGGGTGCGAGGGTCGCGGTCGCCATCGAGGTGCCGGCACTGGCGTGCGCGGGCATCGCGGACGCGGCGAACATCGCGAGGGCGGCGAGGGCGCTCGTGAGCGTCACGCGGCTGGCGCGGCGGGACCTGGAGGCGCGGGTCGCCCGGGCGACGGCGGGCACGCTGGGTGCGGGGCGACGGACGACGCGCTGGATGCGGGCGTCGACGTGCTCGGTCGTCGCAAGCGCGGCGGCCGCTCGGCGACCGGTGCGCTCGGGCTTCGGCGCGCGAGGCGGCGCGGGCGTGCGCTCGGCCTTCGGTGCGCGCTCGGGCTTCGGCGTCCGCTCACGGCGGGCCGGCTTGCGGGCTGCGGCGCGCTCGGCCTCGAGGGCGGCGCGACGGGACAGGTGCACCACCGGGGTGTCCGGGTGCTGGTCGAGTTCGCGTGCAGTCGTCATGGCCGCCCACCATTCTGCACGACTCTGTCGCTTTGTACAGGTCCTTTCGTGATGTCATCGTTACCGAAGTGCTGGGAGGCTGCTGATCCCACAGCCCGCCCCGGCCCCGGATGCCGCCCGATCAGTAGTGTCCGCAGTGAGCGAGCGGAAAGGACCCTCCACATGGCCCGAACACCGCGCGAGCGGCACGAACCGGTCGACCTGGCGTCGGCGCACGTCGTGCTCGCCGGGACGCAGGAGCTCCTGCCGGTGCTCCGGACCGCTGCCGTCCGGGCCGGGGTCGACGCTGCCCGGATGCGCGTGGTCGGGGTGGACGACCTGCCCGATCCCGAGGAGACCTGGGACGCCGAACTCGCGGTCATCGCGATCCGTCGGCCCGGTGACGACCCGGCGTTCCACCGTGCGCACGAGGCCGCGGAGCTGATCGACCCGCTGCTCGCGCCGCACGCGGTCCGGATCGTCGTGACGGTCTCGGGGCTGACCCGGCTCGCGCCGAAGGTCGAGCGGACGCTGACGTCCGAGGTGCTCCACCAGATCGGCGCGGCGTCGGCACCGTCCGGGTTCGAGCGGCCGTTCCGGAACTTCCGGATGCGCGTGGGGCTCGCGGCCCTAAAGACCGCCGGCGTCCGGGTCTTCCGGGTGCGCATCGGCGAGTGACCGTCACCGTGCGGGAGCGCCCCTGAGCTCGAGGGCGATCTGCTCGGCGTCGAGGTTCTGCAGCATCGACTCGAGCACCTCGGCGTCGAAACTGCCGTCGTCGCGGGCGTCGAGGATCGCGGCGCGCTGCGCTTCGAGCACCGCCAGGCGCCGGGCCTTCTCGCGCCCCATCCACGCCCGGAGTTCGGCGGGGTCGGCGGCCTCGAGCTCTTCCCGCGCGCGGGGTCCGGCCTCGCTCGTCCCGGGGACCTGCTCCGCCGCTGCCCGCATGAGCTCGAGGAGCCGCTTGCGTTCCTCGGTGTCCTGCGCGGCGGTGTCCGTCGTCGGTGCGGCGATGCGACGCAGGAGCGGCCCGATCGTCCCGCCCTGGACCACGAGCGACAGCAGGGCCACGGCGAACGCGACGAAGACGAGCAGCGACCGCTGGGGCGTGCCGTCGGGGAGCGTCTGGGCCGCCGCGACGGTCACCGCGCCGCGCATCCCCGCCCAGACCACCGCGGTGCCCTCCCGCCAGCCGAGCGGCGCCTTCGTGTAGTACGCGATGTCCGCCAGGGTGCGACGGACCCGCACCGCGAACCGGTCGAGTTCCCGTTCGGACGGCGCCCGGTTGCCCGGTCGGTGTTCGCGGATCACCTCGCTCATGGCGTCGCGGTCCTGCGCGTGCATCTCCGCGAAGCGCGTCTGCATCCGTTCGCCCCGCTTGGCGCTGGCGGACAGGGCGAGCAGCAGCGGCACGACGTAGGCGGCCCGGACGAGGACGGTGAGCACGAGGGCGCCGACGGCGATGAGGAGCGCCGGCCCGATCCCGGCGTGCTGGTCCTGCACGTCGCCGAGGATCGACGCGAGCTGCAGCCCCATCGTCAGGAACACGGCACCCTCGAGCACGAGCTCGATCGTCTGCCAGTTCTGGGCGTCCGACAGCCGGTGCCCCGGGGGGAGCCTGCGCGGGCCGACGATGCCCGTGAACAGCCCCGCGACGACGGCCGCGACCAGGCCGGACCCCTCGAAGTGCTCGGTCGGGATCGCGGCGACGAACGGCACCGCGAAGGACAGTGCCGTGTTCACCGCGGCGTTCGGCACCCGGGACCGCACCCAGACGTTGAGCCAGCCGACGAACCAGCCGATGACGACGGCGATCGCGACCGCCCGGGCGAAGTCGCCGAGCGCGCCCCAGAACGAGAACGACGCGCCCGCGGCGAAGATCGCAGTGCGGAGCAGCACGAGCGCGGTCGCGTCGTTGAGCAGCGACTCGCCGTCGAGGATCGAGATCGCCCGCCGTGACACCGAGGTCTGCTTGACGATCGAGGTCGCGACGGCGTCGGTGGGGCTGACGATCGCTCCGAGCGCGATGCCCCACCAGAAGCCCAGCCCCGGGACGACCCACGCGAAGAAGAGCCCGAGCACCAGGCTCGACGCGACGACGAGCAGGACCGACAGGCCGCTGATCGCGCCGAACTCCCGCCGGAAGTTCATCGACGGCATCGACACCGCCGCCGAGTACAGCAACGGCGGCAGCACCCCCGCGAGGATCCACTCCGGTTCGACCCGGGCGTGCGGGATCCACGGCACGAGGCTCGCGGCGACCCCCACCGCGACGAGGACGAGCGGCGCGGCGACCCCGATGCGCGGGCCGAGCACGGCAGCACCCGCGATGGCGACCAGGGCGACCACACCGATGACGAGGAGTTCGTTCACTCCCCCAGCGTGGCACCGTTCCGGGCGATCAGTCCCGGTCCGGCTCCGCGCTGTGGACAGCCGAGGCGTTGACGACGTGGTGTGGAGGAACGACGTGGGCGACGACCGCGACACTGCCGGCGGCCAGGACGAGCGCGAGCGTGCCCGCGGTCACGGCGGTCCCGATCCGCCGCAGCCGCGAGCCCGACCCACAGTCCCGCGGCGCGAAGCGGGCGAGCCCACGACGCGGCGTCGGACCGACCAGCCACGGCCCGGAGCCGTCCTCGTCGTACGAGAACGGCCCGGACCCGTCCGGCGCGTACCGGTACGGCCCGCTGCCGTCCACGGCGTACGCCGAACGGAGGTCCTCCGCGGACCACCCGAAGTCCTCCGGTGTCTGCCGTGTCGTCGACATGCGCGCCTCCTGCGGTCGTGTGGTGCGGAAGGCCACTCCACTCGACGTTCCTATGAGTCGACAGTGCGCCTCCAGGAAGCCATCCGAGCATCTGCTCCACGCAGGCGGCACCATGTATCTTGATGTCGAGACATCCCGTTGCGCGAGTAGCGTGGACGTACCGACGGTCGAACAAGGGAGTACCCGCCAGCATGGCCAAGATCATCTACACCCTCACGGACGAGGCGCCGTTCCTCGCCACCCACTCCTTCCTCCCGGTCATCCAGGCCTTCGCCGGCACCGCAGGTGTCGACGTCGAGACCCGCGACATCTCGCTCTCGGGCCGGATCATCGCCCAGTTCCCGGAGCGGCTCACCGCCGAGCAGCGCCTGGACGACGCCCTCGCCGAGCTCGGGGACCTCGCGAAGACCCCCGAGGCGAACATCATCAAGCTGCCGAACATCTCGGCGTCGATCCCGCAGCTCAAGGCCGCGATCAAGGAGCTCCAGGCGCAGGGCTACGACCTGCCGGACTACCCCGACGAGCCGACGACCGACGACGAGCGCGACGCCCGCGCCCGCTACGACCGCACCAAGGGCAGCGCTGTGAACCCGGTCCTGCGCGAGGGCAACTCCGACCGCCGCGCACCGCTCTCCGTCAAGAACTACGCCCGCAAGCACCCGCACCGCATGGGCGCCTGGAGCCACGACTCGAAGACGAACGTCGTGACGATGGGCACGGACGACTTCCGCTCGAACGAGCAGTCCTGGATCGCCCCCGCCGACGACGTCCTGACGATCGAGTTCGTCGGTGCCGACGGTGCGACCACGGTCCTCAAGCAGTCGATCCCCGTCCTCGCGGGCGAGGTCGTCGACGGCACCGTGCTGCACGTCCGCGCGCTCGAGGCCTTCCTGCAGGACCAGATCCGCGCGGCGCACGAGCAGGGCGTCCTGTTCTCGGTGCACCTCAAGGCCACGATGATGAAGGTCTCCGACCCGATCATCTTCGGCCACGTCATCCGGGCGTTCTTCCCGAGCGTCTTCGAGCGCTTCGGTGCCGACCTCGCCGCCGCCGGGCTCAACCCGAACGACGGCCTCGGCTCGATCCTCGCCGGGCTCGACGCCGTGCCGAACGGTGCGGAGATCAAGCAGGCGTTCGCGGACGGCATCGACACGGGCCCCGAGCTCGCGATGGTCGACTCCGACAAGGGCATCACGAACCTGCACGTCCCGAGCGACGTCATCGTGGACGCCTCGATGCCCGCGATGATCCGCACCTCCGGCCACATGTGGGGTCCGGACGGCGAGGAGCACGACACCCTCGCGGTCATCCCGGACTCGAGCTACGCCGGCATCTACCAGGCCACGATCGAGGACTGCCGCGCCAACGGTGCGTTCGACCCGGCCACCATGGGCTCGGTGCCGAACGTCGGCCTGATGGCGCAGAAGGCCGAGGAGTACGGCTCGCACGACAAGACGTTCGAGGTCCCGGCAGCCGGCCGCGTCCGCGTGGTCACGAGCGGCGGCGAGACGGTCATCGAGCACGAGGTCGAGGCCGGTGACATCTGGCGCGCCTGCCAGACCAAGGACGTCGCGATCCGCGACTGGGTGAAGCTCGCCGTGACGCGTGCCCGTGCGACCGGCTCCCCCGCGGTGTTCTGGCTCGACGAGACCCGTGCGCACGACGCGAACCTCATCGGCCTGGTGCGGACCTACCTCGCCGAGCAGGACACCGACGGGCTGCAGATCGAGATCCTCTCCCCCGAGGACGCGATGCGCTTCTCGCTCGAGCGCATCCGCCGCGGCGAGGACACCATCTCCGTCACGGGCAACGTCCTCCGCGACTACCTCACCGACCTGTTCCCGATCATGGAGCTCGGCACCTCGGCGAAGATGCTCTCCGTCGTCCCGCTCCTCGGCGGCGGCGGCCTGTTCGAGACCGGTGCCGGTGGTTCGGCGCCGAAGCACGTGCAGCAGCTCGTCGAGCAGAACTACCTGCGCTGGGACAGCCTCGGCGAGTTCCTCGCCCTCGCGGTCAGCCTCGAGCACCTCGCCGGTGTGACGGGCAACGAGCGGGCGAAGATCCTCGGCGAGACGCTCGACCGTGCGACCGGCACGTTCCTCGACGAGGACAAGTCGCCTGGGCGCAAGCTCGGGTCGATCGACAACCGCGGCAGCCACTTCTACCTGGCGAAGTACTGGGCCCAGGAGCTCGCGGCGCAGACGACCGACGCCCAGCTCGCCTCGGCGTTCGCCGAGATCGCGGCGACGCTCGACGAGCAGGAGTCGACGATCGTCGAGGAGCTGAACAGCGTGCAGGGGCACCCGGCGGACATCGGCGGGTACTACCGTCCGGACGACGCCAAGACGAGCGCCGTGATGCGCCCGTCCGCCACGTTGAACGGGATCCTCGCCGCGCTGTAGACGCGGGACGCACGAACAGGAGGCGCGGTGCCGGCTGGCACCGCGCCTCCCGTCCGTCGTGTGGTCGCGACCCGGGCCGCGCTTCGTGAGCAGGAACGGTCGGGTCCGCATCACGAACCCGACCGTTCCTGCTCACGAAGGCAGCGCGTCAGCTCCGGGACGGGACGGGCGGGCCGGCGGCCAGCAGCGCCACGAACACCAGGGCGACGGCCACGACGCCGATGAGGATCGACACCGCGGGGTGCCGCACCACGAAGAACAGCAGGCGGTCCCAGAAGCCGACGCGCCCCTCGGCACCGCGGCGCCACGGGCCCTCGAGCATCCCGCGCCGGGCCACGGCGACCTCGAACGGCACCGTCGCGTACGGCACGACGGCACTCGCCCACCCGAGCACGAGCGCTCCGGCAGACCACCGCTGGTTCACCGCGACGACGGTCGTCACGACGAGGTACGCCAGGAACACGAACCCGTGCACCCCGCCCCCGATCCGGACGCCCCAGTCGCCGGCACCGAGGCCGTACTTGAGCACCATCCCGGCGATGAGCATGGTCCAGGTCACGAGTTCGGCGACCGCGGCGGCGCGGAACAGGGAGCGGGGAGTCATGCGGACATCGTCGCGGACGCCTCCCGGGAAAGCCCCGACACTCCGGTGGTCGTATCGATTCGACGACCAGGCGGACTAGCGTGGGAGCCATGTCGACGCCGACCGAATCCCGTCCCCTGAACATCGTCGTCTGGAACGAGAACGTGCACGAGAGCCGGGGTGACGAGACCGTCGTCGGGCACTACCCCGACGGCATGCACACCGTGATCGCCGCCGCGCTCCGCGAGCACCACCCCGACGCGACCGTGAGCACGGCCACCCTGCAGGAGCCCGACCACGGCATCACCGCCGAGCGCCTGGCCACCACCGACGTCCTGTTCTGGTGGGGCCACGCCGCCCACGACGAGGTCAGCGACGCCGTCGTCGACCTCGTGGTCGATGCCGTGCACGCGGGCATGGGCCTCGTGGTGCTGCACTCCGGGCACTACTCGAAGCCGTTCAAGCGCCTGATGGGCACGACCTGCTCCCTGAAGTGGCGCAACGACGGGGAGCGCGAGCTCGTCTGGACCGTGGCGCCCGAGCACCCGATCGCCGCGGGCGTCCCGCACCCGATCGTCATCGACCGCCAGGAGATGTACGGCGAGTACTTCGACATCCCGCGCCCCGACGAGGAGGTCTTCCTGTCGACGTTCGCCGGCGGCGAGGTCTTCCGCTCGGGCGTCGCGTACCGCCGGGGCCTCGGGAGGGTCTTCTACTTCTCCCCCGGTGACCAGGAGTACCCGGTGTACCACCACCCGGACATCCAGCGGGTGCTGTCGAACGCGGCCGCGTGGGCGGCGCCGGTGTCCGAGCGACGCGAACTGACCGCCGACCCCCACCCGCGGGACTGGTTCCTGGGCGAGGGTGCGGGTAGACAGGACGGGTGACCCACCTCGACGCCGCAGCGCACCGGTCGGCCGTGGTCGAGGCGCTCGGCGTCCTCGGCAGCGGCCCCGAGGAGCGCTTCGACCGCATCACCCGCATGACGCAGGAGGCCTTCGGGGTCCCGCTGTCCTTCCTCAACCTCGTGCACGACGGGCTCGTCACGGCGCAGTCCACGCAGGGCTGGCGTCAGGGCGGCAGCGCTCCGGCGGAGCAGGTGTTCTGCTCGACGACGGTCCTGACCGACGAGCCGATGGTGGTGCCCGACGCGACGCTCGACCCGCGGTTCGCCCACCTCGCCGCGGTCACCGAGCAGGGCATCCGGTTCTACGCGGGCGCGCCGCTGTCGATGCTCGACGGCACGCGCGTCGGCACGCTCTGCATCATGGACGCGACGCCGCGCACGCTGACGGCCGAGGACATCGACCTGCTCCGCGACCTCGCGCGCTGGGCGGAGCGGGAGCTCGGGCACACGATCGAGCGCGACCGGGTCCGGCGGGTCGTGGAGGGCCTGGTCCCCGGACCCGTCGAGGTCCCGGGGTACTCGCTGGAGGTGCTGACGCTCCCCCGCGAGGACTCCGGTGACGTCGCGGACTGGCGGGTCGCCGCCGACGGCCGTCTGCACTGCACCGTCGGAGCCGTCCCGGCGGCCGGTCGCGCCTCGGCACTGCTGGCAGCAGCGGTCCGGGCAGCCGTGATCGCGCGGACCGACGTCGACATGGAGACCGCGATCGTCGGCCTGGAGGCGCAGGTCGCCGCCGACCTGTCGGCTGCGGACACCGTCGGGTCGCTCTTCCACCTGCGGCTCGACCCCGCGTCGGGTCACGTCGTGTACGGGGACGCCGGGCACGGCCTCGCGGCCGTGGTGCGCGCGGACGGCGGTGCCGCGGTGCTCCGGTCGCACGACCTGCCGATCGGCCTGCAACCGGACGGGACGCCGCGGACCCCCGGTGCGCTCGACCTCGTGTCGGGAGACCGTGTCGTGCTGTGCACCGACGGACTGCTGGCCGCGGTCGGGGACCTCGACACGCTGATCGGATGGGTGCGAGGCGCCGACGACACCGCGAGCCTGGTCGACCGGGTCCGGGGTGTCGCCACGGCCGGCACGCTCCTCGTCCTCAGGCGCGACTGAGCGCGACCGACCGCCCGCGCCCGCGACGGACCGACAGCGCCCGCGGTCGTCAGCGCTGCGCGGGCTTCGCGGTCAGGGACACGACCAGCAGCGTCGCGAGCATGCCGAACCCGGCGAGCTCGATCCCGAGGCCGGCGAGCTGCCAGTAGGCGCTCCCCACGACCTGCGGCTGCGTGATCGACTCCGGCCACCACCCGTCGATGAGCGGGAACGACCCCGGGAACGGATCGAGGCCGAACACGACGAGCCCGCCGAGCAGGAGCACCACCCCGAGCGCCGCCATCGCGCCCCGCGACCCTCGGAGCATCCGGGCGACGAGCGCCGCGGCGATGCCGGCCAGCCCGACCACGGCGATCGCGAACGCCAGCACGACGACGGTCTGCGGCGCCAGCGCGACCCAGTCGAGCACGGCGATCGGCAGCAGCAGCCACCGACCCGTCCGTGCCCAGCGCACCGGGTTCCGCCATCCGTCCATGCCGGGAACCGTACGACAGCCGACCGGGGAGGTTCCCGGACATCACCCGGACACCGCCTGGGACGGCCGCATCGGTACGCTTGCAGGATCATGGCGCAGGACGGTGGCACGCGGCAGCAGCGGGCGGTCGCCACCCGTGCCGCGATCCTCGACGCGGCGGCGGGCGAGTTCGACGAGCGCGGGTACCTCGGCACCTCGATGGACGCCGTCGCCGAGCGGGCCGGCCTCACCAAGGGTGCGCTGTACTTCCACTTCACGTCGAAGGCCGACCTCGCCGGCGCGGTGATCGCCCGGCAGCACGAGGTCTCCCGGCGGTACGGCGAGGCGGCGGCCGCCCGCGGGACGACCCCGCTCGAGGTGCTCATGTGGATGTCCCAGGGCCTCGCGTCGCAGATGATCCACGAGACCGTCGTGAGCGCCGGCATCCGTCTGTCCACCGAGGCCGCGACGGCGGACGTGGCCCGGCAGGACCCGTACGCCGACTGGATCGCCGTGGTGACCGACCTCGTCCGACAGGGCATCGACGCCGGCGAGGTCGACCCCGCGTGGGACCCGGAACTCGTCGGCCGCGTCGTCATCCCCGCGTACACGGGGGTGCAGACCGTCTCGGACGTCCTCGCCGACCGTGCGGACCTGTACGTCCGGCTCCGTGAGCTCTGGACGGTCCTGCTCGCGGCGATCGTCTCCGACCGGGTGCGCCCCGAGATCCCCCGGCTCGTCGCGCTCATCGCCCCGCTGCCCGACGACGCCTGACCCGACCGCCACGCGACGCGGGTCCCCCCATGGACACCCACGTCGCTGGTCCCTCGAGGCTACCGAGCGCCCATCCCGCCCGGCTCTCCCCAGTTCACGGGTGTGCGCGCCCCCGGCTACCCTGACCCGATGGCCACCCCCGCCGCCGAGGTCGACGTCGACGTCCCGCTCGTCGCCGCCCTGCTCCGCGACCAGCACCCGGACCTCGCGGACCTCCCGCTCGCGATCGTGGCGAGCGGCTGGGACAACGTCGTGGTCCGGCTCGGCGAGCTGCTCGCCGTACGGCTCCCCCGCCGGGCGGCCGCCGCGGCGCTCATCGAGCACGAGCAGCGGTGGTTGCCGGAGATCGCGCACCGGGTGGCGGCGATCGTGCCCGTCCCCGATCCGGTCCGCACCGGACGCCCGGCCCTCGGGTACCCGTGGTCGTGGAGCGTCGTCCGCTGGCTGCCCGGTACCCCGGCGGGCGAACGCGCCGGCGGCGTGCAGGTGGCCGAGGCGCTCGCCGCGTTCGTCGAGCTGCTGCACGTCCCCGCGCCGCCGGACGCTCCCGTGAACCCCGTCCGCGCGGTGCCGCTCGCCACGCGCAGCGACAGCGTCCTGACGCGACTCGCGACGGCGGACGTGCCCCGGGCCCGTGAACTCGCGGCAGTCTGGCGGACCGCGGCGGCGCTGCCCGCGTACGCCGGGCCTCCCGTCTGGGTGCACGGCGACCTGCACCCCTTCAACGTGCTCGTCGACACCGCGCCGGACGGCGGGACCCGCCTGTCGGCGGTCGTCGACTTCGGCGACGTGACGGCGGGCGACCCGGCCGTCGACCTCGCCACCGCGTGGCTCACGCTCGACCGGGAGGCGCGGCGCACCTTCCGCGCGCGCGTCGCGGCCGACGACGACACCTGGGAACGGGCGCGTGCCTGGGCCGTCTCGATCGGTTCGGCACTCCACCTGTCCGACGACCGCGCGTTCCGCGCCGTCGCACGCCGGGTGATCGGAGAAGTGCTGGACGACTGAGTCCGCGCGGGGCTATCGTGACCGCACCAATCCGTGCACGTGAAGATCGGAGGGGCCGTCATGACCCTCGAGTTCCGCGTCCAGCACGACGTCGCCACCGACGCCTCTCCCGTCCCGTCCACCCCGACCCGCACCGGCTTCCGCGGGCTCCTCGACCGGTTCTCCGCACGCCGTTCCGCTGCGCGCGACCGTCGCGTCGAGGCCCGGTTGCACGAGCTGGACGACCTCGCCCGGCTGCTCTCCGGGGCGCGCGGCGTCATCGAACGGGGGTGGATCCAGCACGCGTGGTTCGCGTACGTCGACGAACACGGTCGGATGCGGAAGGCCTCCAGCGCCGCGGCGATGGACGTGCAGGGTCGCCCCCTCGTCGCCGCGTGCCTGGTCGGCTCCGTGGTCTCCGCTGCCGGTGGCCCGCACGCCGTGCACTCGCAGCAGGTCCAGCGCGCCCTCGACCTGGTGTGGCACGCCCTCGCCGTCGACGAGGGACAGCCGGTCCTCTGGTGCCCGGCGCCGGACGTCCGGATGGGACGGGTCCGCGACCTGACCAGCTGGAACGACGCCCCGGCGCGGAACTCCGGCGAGGTCGCCGGGCTCCTGCTCACCGCCGAACGGGTCGCCGTGCAGGAGTCGGAGCGCGTGCGCGAGCGTTCGGTGGCACGATCGAGGGCATGACGAGCGCCGACCCGGTCCCCGAGGTCCACCCCGCACCGGCAGCACCGACCATCGCCTCGAGCGGCGGCTCGATGCTGTCGGACGAGGGGTCGACGACCGGCATCGACGCCGAGGTCCTCAAGCGGACGCTGCACCGGTACCTGCAGAAGCACCGCGCGGCACTGGTCGCCAAGCTCGACGGGCTCGCCGAACGGCAGGCGCGGTGGCCGGTCACGCCGACCGGGACGAACGTGCTCGGTCTCGTGAAGCACGTCGCGGGCGTGCAGGCCATGTACTTCGGCGAGGTCTTCGGGCGCCCGCTGCCGGACCCGCCCGCCTGGCTCGAGTCCGAGGACGGCGACGACATGTACGCGACGCTCGACGAGACCCTGGACGACGTCGTCGCGTTCCACCACCGCAGTGCCGCGCACGCGGACGCCACGATCGAGGCGCTCGACCTCGACGCCCGCGGGGTCGTTCCCTGGTGGCCGGAGGACCGCCGGCGGGTGACCCTGCACCGGATCCTCGTGCACATGGGGTAGGAGACGGCCCGGCACGCGGGGCACGCCGACATCGTGCGCGAGATGCTCGACGGGCTCGCGGGTGACGGGGACGGCAACCTCGCCGAGAAGACCCCGGACGAGTGGGTCCTCTGGCGCGAGCACCTCGTCGACGTCGCCGAGCGGTCGGGACTCCGCGACCTCGGCGCATAGCCGACGAGTGCTCGGGATCGTTACCGTTCTCCCAGGGTCAGGGCGCTGCACCGGTCCTGACCGGGTGTTTCCGGCTTCGCGGATCCGCAGGGAGTCGCTCCGGCGCCCGTCCCCGGTTGTGCGGTGACCCTGCCCCCTGCGTAGGTTCGAACCCACTTGTGCCCCGACCCGTGGGCAGTTCGGCCGACCGGAGGGGAGCGTTCTGCGCGTGTTCCAGTACATCGGGGAGCGGTGGGACCAGATCTGGTTCGCGTCGTGGCAGCACTTCTCACTGGTCGTCCAGTGCACGGTGCTCGCGACGCTCATCGCCGTGGTCCTCGCCACACTCGTCTACCGCAGCGAACGGCTCACCTCCGTCGCGAACGGGGTCTCGGCGATCGGGCTGACGCTCCCGTCCTTCGCGGTCATCGGCCTGCTCATCGTGCCGCTCGGCTTCGGCGTCGTACCGTCCGTGGTGACGGTCGTCTTCTTCGCGACGCTGCCGATCCTGCGCAACGCCGTCGTCGGCCTCGCCGAGATCCCGCCGACGGTCGTCGAGTCGGCGCGGGGCATCGGCATGAGCCGGTTCCGGACCCTGCTCCAGGTCGAGCTGCCGATGGCGTGGCCGATCATCCTCAGCGGTGTGCGGGTGTCCGCGCAGATGGTGATGGGCATCGCCGCGATCGCCGCCTACGCGCTCGGCCCCGGGCTCGGCGGCTTCATCTTCTCCGGGTTGTCCCGCCTCGGCGGTGCGAACGCCCTCTTCTCCGTGACGGTCGGGGTGGTGGGGGTCGTCCTGCTCGCCCTCGTCCTCGACCTGCTCCTCCTCGGCCTCGGCCGTCTGACCATCTCGAGAGGTATCCGTGTCCAGCACTGACTCCGCCACCACCACCGCTCCCGCCGGCGACGTCACCGGCCGCCGCATCCTGCTCGACGAGGTCACGAAGCGGTACCCCGGTCAGACGAAGCCCGCGGTCGACGGCATCACGCTCGAGATCCCGGCCGGCAAGATCGTCATGCTCGTCGGCCCGTCCGGCTGCGGCAAGACGACCACGCTCAAGATGATCAACCGCCTGATCGAACCGACCGAGGGACGCATCGTCGTCGGTGAGGACGACGTCACGGGGATCGACGCGGACGAGCTCCGTCGCCGCATGGGCTACGTGATCCAGGCCGGCGGGCTCTTCCCGCACATGACCGTGGCGGCGAACATCGCGATCGTCCCGAAGATGCTCGGGTGGTCGAAGGAGAAGATCGCCGCCCGCGTCGACGAGCTCCTCGACCTCGTCTCGCTCGACCCCGACACCTACCGCGACCGGTTCCCCCGCGAGCTCTCCGGCGGCCAGCAGCAGCGCGTCGGCGTCGCCCGGGCGCTCGCCGCGGACCCGCCCGTCCTGCTCATGGACGAGCCGTTCGGCGCGGTCGACCCGATCACCCGCCAGCGCCTGCAGGACGAGCTCCTCCGCATCCAGGAGGAGCTGCACAAGACGATCGTCATCGTGAGCCACGACTTCGACGAGGCCGTGAAGCTCGGCGACTGGATCGTGATCTTCACCGAGGGCGCCCACATCGTGCAGTACGACACCCCGGAGCGGATCCTCGCGGAGCCAGCGAACGAGTTCGTCGAGAACTTCATCGGGTCCGGCGCCGGGCTCAAGCAGCTCACGCTGAACCGGGTCCGCGACGTCGAGCTCGCCCCCGCGGTGACCTGCTCGCCGGGCGAGGAGGCGAAGGCCGTGCTGCAGCGCATGCAGGAGGCCGGTGGCCACGGGCACGCCGTCGTCGTCGACCGCCGACAGCGTCCGATCGGGTGGCCGACGCGTCGTCAGCTCGAGCGGCTCGACCGGATCCCGGAGGGCATCGAGCCCGACCTGCCCGTCGTGGGCGGGGCCGCCACCCTGAACGACGCGCTCGACACCATGCTCGTGTCGAGCGCCGGCGCCGCACTCGTGACCGGCCGCGGCGAGGCGTTCCAGGGCGTCATCACCGTCGAGACGGTCATGGACGCGATCACCCGGTCGCGCGCCGCCGCCGCCCAGGAGCAGGCCTACACGCCGGTCGGGACGAACACGAACCCGATCGAGACCATGCCGTCGTCGCCCGTGGTGGCGACCAGCGGGGAGGACCTGTGAGCGCGGTCGCCGCCGGGGCGGGGACGGGCAGCCGCACCGGGTGGAAGGGGCTGCTCGTGCAGCCGATCGCCATCCTCGTGGTGCTCGCCGGGTTCGCGGTCTGGCTCGCGACGGCGGACCTCACGCCGACCGAGCGCACCACGCTCAACCCGGCGGACATCCTCGCGCTCACCGGGCAGCACCTCGTGCTGACCCTCGAGTCGACCGTGCTCGTGCTCGTGATCGGCATCCCGCTCGGCGTCCTGCTCACCCGCGGGCCGCTCCGCCGGGCGAGCGTGTACGTGCTCGCCGTCGCCAACTTCGGGCAGGCGGCACCGGCCGTCGGGCTCATCGTGCTGCTCGCCGCGTGGCTCGGCCTGAACTCGTGGTCGGCCGTCGTCGCTCTCGTGCTCTACGCGATCCTGCCGGTGCTCCGGAACACCATGATCGGCATCCAGAGCGTCGACTCGCGGTTGGTCGAGGCCGGGCGGGGCATGGGCATGAGCGCGTTCAGCGTGCTCGTGAAGGTCGAGCTGCCGCTGGCCGTGCCGGTCATGCTCTCCGGCATCCGCACCGCGCTGGTGCTGCTCGTCGGCACCGCGAGCCTGGCGACGTTCGTCGGCGCCGGTGGCCTCGGGCTGCTCATCACCACGGGCGTGAACCTGTTCCTGCCGAAGGTCCTCGTCTCCGGGGCGCTCCTGGTGGCGCTCCTCGCCCTGTCCATCGACTGGATCGGCCGCGTGGTCGAGACGGTCGCACGACCGAAGGGACTCCGATGACCCACGACGCCCCGAACGCGACCCACGACGTGCCGCGCGCCGATCTGCGGGGCGCACGCCGCGCCTCCCGTCCGACCGTCCGTCGCCGGGTCGCGACCGCCACCGCCGTGGCGGGCGCGGCCGCCCTCGTGCTGACCGGCTGCGGCCTGCAGCCGGCGACGTCCTTCGTCCCCGCCGCGGACCCCGGTTCGATCCAGCGCATCGACGACCTGCCGGACGGCGCGCACATCACCGTGACCTCGAAGAACTTCACCGAGCAGCTGGTGCTCGGCAAGATCGCCGTGCTCGCCGCGAAGGCCGCCGGGTTCGACGTCACCGACGAGACGAACGTGCCGGGCAGCGTCGCCGTCCGCGAGCTGATGACCTCGCACGGCGCCGACTTCACCTACGAGTACACGGGCACGGCCTGGCTGACCTTCATGGGCCACAGCGAGGGCATCCCGGACAAGACCGAGCAGTGGGAAGCGGTCAAGAAGGAGGACGCCGGCAACGGCCTCACCTGGCTCGAGCCGGCGCCGATGAACAACACGTACGCCTTCGCCGTCCGCGACGAGGCCGTGTCGGAGCTCGGCGACATCAAGACGCTCTCCGACATCACGAAGCTCCCCGTCAGCGATCGCACGTTCTGCGTCGAGTCCGAGTTCAACTCCCGTGCCGACGGCTTCAAGCCGATGCTGAAGAAGTACGGGCTCGAGCTCGGCGGCTCGGGCGACAACGGCATCCCGACGAAGAACGTCAGCATCCTCGACACCGGCACGGTCTACACCGCGACCGATCGTGGCAAGTGCAACTTCGGCGAGGTCTTCACCACCGACGGCCGCATCAAGTCGCTCGGGCTCACCGTGCTCGAGGACGACAAGGGCTTCTTCCCGGCGTACAACGTCGCGCCCGTGCTCGACTCGGCGACGCTGAAGGAGTACCCGCAGCTCGAGGACGTCTACGACCAGATCTCGCCGAAGCTCACGGACGCCGTGCTGCAGGAGCTGAACCGGCAGGTCGACGTCGAGGGTCGGGAGCCCGCCGACGTCGCCTTCGACTGGATGGTCAAGGAGGGCTTCATCACGAAGCCGTGATGCGGGCGAGGCGCGCCGCGCTCGCATCGTGAGCAGAAATGGTCGGGTCCCCGAGCGGCACCCGACCATTTCTGCTCACCATGCGACGGACGGGAGGCGCGTGATGCGACGGACGGGAGGCGCGTGGCGGCCCCGCCCCGCGCCTCCCGTCCGCTACTGGCCCGTGATGCGGGCCGCGGTGTCGCGGATCGTGGCGACCACCCGCGCGCGGACCTCCTCCGGGTCCGACCCCTCGTGGCGCGCCGAACTCCGCAGCCCGGTCATGCACATGCCGAGCAGCATCTCGGCCGCCTGGGGCGTGGCCGCGTCCGGACCCCAGGCCGGGTCCCGCTCGAGGATCGTCCGGACCGCGCCCGTCATCGCCTCGGCGACCGTGGTCATCCGGGAGACCTGGCGGCGCATGAGCTGCGGGAAGCGCACGATCACCTCCTTCCGGGCGAGCCGCTCGTGCTCGTCACCGAAGGACTCCCCGAACACCAGGAACGCCAGGTCCACCACGGCCTGCGCCGCGGGCTCCCCCGCGACGGCGGCCAGGTGGGCGTCGAGCGTCTCGGGCGCGAGGTCGAGCTCGGTGTGCCCGAGGACCGCGTCCTCCTTGCTCTCGAAGTAGTTGAAGAACGTGCGCGGGGAGACCTCGGCGCGCGCGGCGATCTGCTCGATCGTGGTGCGGTCGATGTCCTGTTCGAGTGCGAGGGAGCGTGCCGCCTCGGCGATCCGGTGCCGGGTCTCGAGGCGTTTGCGGTCGCGGAGGCCCATCTCGGAGGCGGGCGCGGTGTCGGGCATGGCCCGACTGTAACCGGAACGTCACATCGTTTACAGCAAACGCAAACTTGCAGTCGTGCAGCGGACAGTACGGTGGGCGCATGACCACTCCCGTGCTCGAGGCCCGTGGCCTCGCCAGGACCTACGGCCGCGGCGCGACGCGGTTCGACGCGCTCAAGGGGGTGTCGCTGCAGGTGAACCAGGGCGAGAGCCTCGCGATCGTCGGCAAGTCCGGCTCCGGGAAGTCCACGCTCATGCACCTCCTCGCGCTGCTCGACAAGCCGTCGGCGGGTCAGGTGCTCCTCGACGGCACCGACGCCGCGACGCTCAGCGCCCGGCAGGTGAACCGCACGCGGAACAGCACCTTCGGGTTCGTCTTCCAGCAGTTCTTCCTCACGCCGAAGACCTCGGTGCTCGAGAACGTCGTGCTCCCGTTGAAGATCGCCGGCGTCTCCGGTGCCGAGCGGAAGCGCCGGGGCATGGCCGCACTCGACGCCCTCGGCCTGGCCGACAAGGCGAAGAACGACGCCAACGACCTGTCCGGCGGGCAGAAGCAGCGCGTGGTCATCGCGCGTGCACTGGTCGGGGAGCCGAGCGTCATCTTCGCGGACGAGCCGACCGGCAACCTCGACACGAACACCGGGCAGGTGGTCGAGGACATGCTCTTCGGGCTGCAGCGCGACCGGGGCATCACCCTCGTGGTCGTCACCCACGACGAGGAACTCGCCGAACGCTGCGACCGGCGCGTCAACGTGCGCGACGGACTCATCGTGGGCGGGAGCGACGACGCCGTCGACGCGCCGGCCACCCACGGAAGGCACTCCGCATGAACGTCCTCGACCTCTTCCGCACCGCGGTCGCGAACACCTTCCGGTCGAAGCTGCGCACGACGCTGACGGTCATCGCGATCTTCATCGGCGCGTTCACGATCACCCTGACCTCGGCCATCGGCACGGGCGTCAGCAACTACATCGACACCCAGGTGGCCTCCATCGGCGACACCGGGTCGCTGACGATCACCAAGGCCGTCGAGTCGTCGACCGACTCCGGGCCGGCGAAGTACGACCCCGACGAGTCGAGCCAGAGCGTGGACCGCGGGCCGGCCTCGTTCGCGTACCTGTCCCAGTCGGACGTCGCGAAGATCACGGACGTCTCGGGGGTGAAGAGCGTCCGCCCCGCCGTCGCCCTGAGCACGAAGTGGGTCGAGTACGACGGGAAGGGCAAGTACGTCGTCGACATCGCCGCCAACGCCGGGGAGCTCGACGCCGACCTCGCCGCCGGGAAGCAGCTCGACGACGCGTCCTCCGCCGGCAACCAGGTGCTCCTGCCCACGAACTACCTGGAGAACCTCGGGCTCGGCAGCGCGAAGGCCGCCGTGGGCAAGGAGCTGACCGTCGCGGTCGACGACTACCAGGGCAAGGAGCACACCCTGACCGCCACGATCGCGGGGGTGCAGAACGAGTCGCTGTTCGGCGGCGGCGCCGGTGCGAACGCCGCGCTCACCGACGCGATGCAGGCCGCGCAGGAGACCGGCAAGCCCTCGTCGATCGCCACCTCGTACGCCAGCGCCACCGCCACGCTCGACAGCGGTGCGTCGGCCAGCAGCGTGAAGAGCGCCCTGTCGAAGGACGGCTACACCGGGCAGACCATCCAGGACCAGCTCGGCCAGTTCCAGACGGTCATCAACGGCATCGTCGGCGTGCTCAACGCCTTCGCCGTGATCGCGCTCGTCGCGGCCGGGTTCGGCATCATCAACACGCTGCTCATGAGCGTGCAGGAGCGCACGCGTGAGATCGGCCTGATGAAGGCGATGGGCATGGGCGGCGGGAAGGTCTACACGCTGTTCTCGCTCGAGGCCGTGTTCATCGGGTTCCTCGGCAGTGCGATCGGTGCGGGCGTGGCGATCCTGCTCGGGACGGGGATCTCGAACGTCCTCGCCGGGACCGTCCTCAAGGACCTGCCCGGGCTGCAGATCATGCAGTTCGCGCCGTCCTCGGTGATCACGATCATCCTCGTGGTGATGTTCATCGCCTTCCTCGCGGGCACGCTGCCGGCGCGTCGGGCGGCCCGGCAGAACCCGATCGAGGCGCTCCGGTACGAGTAGGCGCACGCGTGCCTAGTCTCTGAGGGGTGGCGGCGTTCGGACGGGACCTCGGGGACGGGTACACGCTGACGCTGCGCGACCTCACCACCGTCCGGCCGCTGCACGAGCTCGTCGTCGCGAACGCCGACCGGCTCCGTGCCGCGGAGCCGTGGGCGTGGCAGGAGCAGACCGTCGAGACGATCGGCCTGCACACTGAACACCTGCTCGGCCAGTACGCGATGGACCGCGCGCTGCCCTGCGTCATCCGGCAGGACGACCGGGTCGTGGGTGCCGCCTCGCTCGCCTTCGACCCGTACCTGGGGCAGGCATCGCTCGGCTACTGGGTGGACGCGGGCCAGGAGGGACGGGGTGTCGCCCGGCGTGCCGCCACCGTCCTCGTCGGGGTGGCCCGGGCGCGGGGCGCCGCGCGTGCCGAGATCCGGACGGCGGTCGACAACGTGCGCAGCCGGGGCCTCGCCGAGCGGCTCGGCTTCACGCACGAGGGCACCCTACGGAGCGCGATGCCGCTGGGGTCGGTGCGGGTGGACGTCGCCGTGTACGGCCTCGTGTTCTGAGCGGGCAGCCCCGGGGCCCAGGGCCGACCGGGTCAGCGGCCCTGCGTCGCGCCCGACCACACGGCGAACGCGCCGCCCACCACGAGCAGCACGAGCAGCAGGATCCACACCGCCAGTGCGACGAGGTTCAGGAAGATCCCCCACCCGGCACGCCCGCGGGCGAACGGTTCGCGGCTCCGCGAGGCGATGCCGAGGCACAGCCCGACGATCGGCGCGACGAACGTCCAGCCGGCGAGCAACGAGCAGACGCCGAGGACGAGACTCGCCGTGCCGAGCCCGGTGCGGGGGGATTCCGAGTACGTGACCATGCACCCGACGCTACGGGTCCGTGGGAGGCGGGTCGTCCCTCCAGGGCCTGATCCGGGTCCACCTGCGGACGGATGGTCACCGGACGCCGGTATCGTCGACTGCATGGCCTTGTTCGGACGACGCAGCAAGCACGACGTGCGCGACCGACCCGTCAGTCAGGTCGAACTGAAGCGCGCCGTCGACGAGGGCTTCCTCATCGCGAAGGCCGCGGTCACCATCGCCGTGGGCAACCGGATCATCACGAACGCCCTCCGCGACGAGGGGTACTTCGACCACGCCGTCATCGCCGACGCCGCGCGCGAGGAACTCCACCGCATGGCCGAGGAACAGCGCGGTGACGCTGCCCGGATGCGCGAGATCCGCTCGAGGTCGAGCAAGCAGAAGGGCCGTTCGCGGCACCAGCACGACTACCGCCGCGGTGACGACCTCAAGCTCCGCACGCGTGAGGCGACGTACGAGCAGCTCGCGACGATGCTCGACAAGCGCCGGGACGACCAGGGCTTCGTCGACGGCATCGTCCTCGCCGCCCGTGCCCGCGCCTGGGACGACATCGGCACGACCGTCGTCGGGCGGCTCGGGTGGGCGCAGCGTCCGGCGGACGACTACGAGGTCGGGCGGGACGACCGGCTGCAGCAGATGCTCGACGAGGACTTCGCGGCGCTGCTGGCGGAGCACCCGGTGGGATCGACCCCGGTGGACGCCGACGAGCCCGACGCAGCGGACGCGGGCGACGACGGGTCGGACCCGGCGGACCCGGACGCGGCGCGCGTCTGACCGGACCGGCCGTCGGAGCGCAGCGATCTCGACGGCGTTGCGGCCCGTCGCCGGCAACCGGCTTGCGCCTGATGCCCGGCACCTCGGTCCACGCGCTGCGGCTCGGAGCGGATCTGCTGAAGTCGTCCGCGCCGTGACCGTTCCGGTTCGCGGATCACGGGGTTCGCGAACCGGAACGGTCATCTGCAGAACCGGGAACGGCCCTGGAACGGACGCGATGACGGGCTGCACGCGGGGGGCGTCGCAGACCCGCGCCTCCGGGGCACCGAACGGTGCGGAGCGCGCCTCGATCACCGCTCGCCGTGAGGGGGAAGCGGGCGCGCTGCCCGAGACGGCGCGCAGCAGCGGTCCCTAGGCTCGGGGGCATGGTGGATGCGGTGGTCGTCGGAGCCGGACCGAACGGACTCGCGGCGGCGGTGACGCTCGCGCGTGCCGGGCTGTCGGTCGAGGTCGTCGAACGCGCCGACACGATCGGCGGTGGTGCGCGGACCGCCGAACTCACGCTGCCCGGGTTCCTGCACGACGTGTGCTCCGCCGTGCACCCGATGGCGCTGCAGTCCGAGTTCTTCCGGCGCTTCCGCCTCGAGGACCGCATCGAACTCCGCCTGCCCGAGGTCCAGTACGGGCACCCGCTCGACGGCGGCCGTGCCGGGATCGCGTACCAGGACCTCGCGCGCACCGCGGAGTCGCTCGGCATCGACGGCCCGGCGTTCCGGCAGCTCATGGCCCCCCTGTCCGACAACGCCGACCAGGTCGCCGACTTCGCCACCGGCGCCCTGCTGCACGTCCCGGGGCACCCGCTGAGCGTCCTCCGGTTCGGGTTGCGGGCGCTGGAGCAGGGCACGAGTGCGTGGAACCTCCGTTTCCGCGACGAGGTCGCCCCCGCCATGGTCTCCGGCGTCGCGGCCCACTCGATCCAGCACATGCCGTCCCTCGCCACGGCCGCCGCCGCGCTGTCCCTCGGCGCCTACGCGCACGCGCGGGGCTGGCCCGTCCCGATCGGCGGCAGCCAGGCGATCGTCGACGCGCTCGCCGCCGACCTCGTCGCGCACGGCGGCCGGATCGAGACCGGGCGCGAGGTCCGCTCGCTCGCCGACCTCACCCCGGCCAAGGCGGTGCTGTTCGACACGAGCGTCCCCGGGATGCTGCGGATCGCCGGGAAGCAGATCCCGACGCCGCGACGGGGCGCCCTCCGGCGCTTCCGGTTCGGCAACGCCGCCGCGAAGGTCGACTTCGCGCTCTCCGACCCGGTCCCGTGGACGAACGAGGCGCTCCGCCGTGCCGGCACGGTGCACATCGGCGGGACCCGCGCCGAGATCGCGGCCGCCGAGGGCGCGGTCGCACGCGGCCAGCACGCCGAGCGTCCGTACGTGCTCGGCTCGGAGCCCACCGTGGTCGACCCGAGCCGCGCGCCCGCGGGCAAGCACGTCTTCTGGGCGTACGCGCACGTCCCCGCCGGGTCGGACGTCGACCAGACCGAGGCGATCACGCGGCAGATCGAGCGGTTCGCGCCCGGCTTCCGAGACACCGTCCTGCAGTCGAGCAGCCGCACCGCGGTCGAGATGGGCGCGTACAACCCGAACTACGTCGGCGGTGACATCGCCGCGGGTGCCGCGAGCTTCTGGCAGCTGGTCAAGCGCCCGGTGCTGTCGTCCGACCCGTGGCGCATGGGCGGCGGCATGTACCTCTGCTCCGAGGCGTCCGCCCCCGGCCCCGGTGTGCACGGCATGGCCGGCTGGCACGCGGCCCGGAGCGCCCTGCGACACACGTTCGGGCTGCCCGAGCACGTCGATCTCACACCGGAGGACTGACCATGGCGAAGAACGTCCGCATCCTGCACTGCCGCCCGGAGGACGTCTTCGACGTGCTCGCGGACGGCTGGCTCTTCACGACGTGGGTCGTCGGCGCCTCGCGGATGCGCGGGCAGGACCCGGGCTGGCCAGCGGTCGGCACCCGCCTGCACCACTCGTTCGGCGTCTGGCCGCTCGTGATCGACGACGTGACGACGGTCCTCGAGTGGGACGCCCCGCACCGCATGGTCATCCAGCCGAAGGGGTGGCCCCTCGGCGAGGCCCGGGTCGAGCTCGTCGTCGAGGAGCACCGCCGCGGCTGCAAGGTCACCATCGTGGAGAACGCCGTGGCGGGGCCGGGCGCCTGGGTGCCGGACCTCCTGATGCAGCCGATGATCTGGATCCGCAACCGCGAGACGCTGCGGCGGCTCGGCTGGGTGGCCGCGGGTCGCATCGCGACGTCCTGAGGGCCGGGAGGCGCGGTGCGGGCCCGCACCGCGCCTCCCGTCCGTCCTGTGGTCGCCTCGGCACCGGCCCCGCGAACGGGGACGCTGTGGCGGGGTCCTGGGTCCGCCAGACTGACCGGGACATGCCCGCTGCACCCGACCACCGCCCCCTCCGGCCCCGACGCGCGACCCTCGTGGTCGGCCTGGCGCTGATCACCGCGACCGCCGTCTCCGGGTGCTCGCACCGAGCCGAGCCCGTGGGCCTCGACGATGCGTTCCCGGACTGGGCGAAGGGCGTGCAGGACCGCTGGGCGGGACAGCCGGGCGAACTCGGCAGCGGCACCGGCTCGAACGACTCGTCGAGCCGACTGTCCCTCGGCACCGGCGAGGACGGGGCACCTGCCCGGGTGAGGGTGTCGATCACGTGCCAGGGCGACGGCACCGTCCACATGGCGGTGTGGGCCGGCCGGATCGTGGACGGGGCCGAGAGCGGCAAGCGGCTCGCCTCGGGCGAGATCCGGTGCGGACACGACGAGGACCTGTACCTGCGCACCCGGAGCGAGTACGTCACCATCGGTCCGACGTCCGGGGACTCGACCGTCGGCTGGTACGCGGCCACCTACAGCGACCTCGCGGCGACCGCCGCCGACTGACCGCGGGGCCGGGGTACACACCGGTCCACCGCGTGCCCGACCGACCCGATCCGGTGCACATCCGGCTGCTTCCCCGAGCTGGTGCGGTTCGACGCGGCGCACGCGCCGGGGTGGGGTGCCGACCGGACCTGGCGAACGCCTCCGAGCAGCCTGAGCGATCGTCGGGACTCGTGGGACTGAGCGGACGTACAGGCCTACCGTCCCTCGGTGTCGGGCCGAGGGAGCCCGGCGCCGAGGGGGGTCGGGTCGTGCAGCACACGTACGGGCAGCAGTTCGCGGAGATCTACGACGACGTCTTCCCGCCGGACCCGGGCCTCGTCGAGGTGCTCGCTTCCAGCGCACCGGCGACGGCGCTCGAGCTCGGCGTGGGGACCGGTCGCGTGGCGATCCCGCTCGCGCAGCGGGGCATCACCGTCACCGGCGTCGACCTGTCCGCCGAGATGCTCGACCGGTGCCGCGACGGCGCCGACGACGCCGGCGTCGACCTCGACCTGGTGCAGGGCTCGATGACGGACCTCCGCCTCGGACGGCGGTTCGACCTGGTCTTCTGCGTCTGCGCGTCCATCTCGATGCTGCTGACCCGCGAGCACCAGCGCGAGACGCTCGCCACGGCGCGGGACCACCTCGCCGACGGCGGCCGGTTGGTCGTCGAGACGCACAACCCGGACGCGGTGCTCGGCCTGCACGGCGGACGTCGTCGTGAGACCTGGTTCGTCCCGTACCCGGGCGCCGGCCGTGGTCTGCAGACCTACGCGACCCTGGACGAGCCGACCGGCCTCTGGCAGGTCAGTCACCTGTGGCACGACGGCGGACGGACGACCATCGGGAACGAGGTGAGCCTCCTCACACCGGTCGAGGTCCTGACGGGCCTCGGTGCGGAGCTCGGGCTCGCCGTTCGGTCCGTGACGGGCGACCGGGACGGCGGTCCGGTGACGACGGAGTCCCCCACGTACACGGTCGAGTTCGAGGTGGCGTCGTGATCGGGTTCGTGGACCGCGTCGTCCGCAGTGTCGTCGACCGGTCGGCCGACCGCGGGAACGTGCTCGCCGCGACCGAGCGGGCCTCCGCGCTCGTGGTGCTGATGGGGAGTCTCGAGCACCTCGCGAACGCGGACAACCGCCGGACGGGCGGCCTGAACGACTGGACCCTGCTGCGGGGCTCCGCGCTCGTCCGCAACGAGCGACTGCGCCGCGTGCTCGACCGCGTCTACCGGCCCCGGGTAGTGACCGCGATGCACGGGCTCCGGGTGGCCGCCGCCCTCGTCCACCTGTCCCCGGTCCGCGACCGACACGTCCGCGCCGCGGCGTCCGCCGTCACGGTGCTCACCGGCTACGCACTCGGGCCGCTGCACCACAACGGCGGCGACGGCAGCGACCAGGCGGCGTTCTTCACGCAGGCGCTGTCGGGTGTGGCCCGGGCCTCCGGACGACCCGCGACGGTGGACACCGCGCTGTGGGCGGTCGCGAGCCAGGCGACGCTGTCGTACCTCGTCTCGGGGTGGGTGAAGCTGATGGGTGAGCCCTGGCGGAACGGCTCGGCGCTGCTCGGGGTGATGCGCACGCGGACCTACGGTTCGGAGTGGGTGTGGCGGGTCCTGCGCGACCGGCCGGCACTGGCGCGGGTGGGCGAGGTCGCCACGCTCGTCCTCGAGTGCGCGTTCCCGATCGTGTTCGTGCTCGGCCCGAGGATGCGCGTGGCGTACCTCGGCGCGATCGCCGGGATGCACCTCACCATCGCCGCGACCATGGGGCTCGGTCGGTTCCTCCCTGCGTTCCTCGCACTGCAGCCCGCGGTGCTCTACGTCACCGCGGACCGTCGATCGGTCGTGCCGCGTCGTCACGACGGGTTCCCGTGGGTCCTCGGCGTGATCGGGGCCGCGGTCGGGACGCAGGCCGTGGTCCGGCAGGTCGTGGACGCCCGGCGCAGTCGACGTCCCCGTGCCGGGCAGACCGTGGTCGAGACGCCCGCCGGATCGCGTCTGGCCGTGCGGTACCGGCCGGCGACCTCGGGCCCGGGTGCACCCCTGGTGGTGTTCGAGAACTCGCTCGTCGCGGTCCAGGAGTACTGGGACCCGATCATCGCGGAGCTCGGCGGCGACGTCGCCACGCTGACGTACGACCGTCCCGGAACCGGGGCGAGCACGGCTCCCGGTGCGACGCTCGCCACCTACGCTGAGGACCTCCGCTTCCTCGTCGGCCGCCACGCCGACGACGGACCCATCTGGCTCGTCGGGCACTCGTTCGGCGGGCACCTGCTCCGACGCCACGCGGCCGAGCTCGGGCGCGACGTCGCCGGGGTGGTCCTCCTCGACCCGACCACCGGTTTCGTGGACCGACCCGACGAGGACGTCCTGACCGCCGTCCGGTCGCTCACCGACGGCTTCCCGCTGATGGAGTGGTCCCTGCGGACCGGCTGGGGATGGCTGCTCGACGCCACGACCTGGGCGATCCCCGCACGCCAGGAACGGACCGACGACCTGAGCCCCGTGTACCGGAACGCCCGACTGTGGCGCACCGGCCGTGCGGAGTGGCAGGCGGCGGAGCCGGACCTCGTCGCCGACCGACCCGGACGCCGCATCCCCGAGGGTGCCGACGTGCTCGTCGTCACGGCGAGCACGAGCGACGAACTCCAACCGGCCGTGAGCGCCGCGCACGAACGCGTCGCGCACGAGCACGACGGTCGCCGCGAGGTCGTCCGGTCCACCCACGACGGCCTGCTCGTCCACCCCGGACCGGTCCGACGGGTCGGTGCACTCGTCCGCGAGGCGATCGGGGTGGACCGATGAGCCGCCGCAGTGACGGTCGGGCCCTGCCCCTCGCGATCGGCCTCGCGCTCTGGATCATCGCGACGGTCATCGGCCAGCACCCGAACCGTCGGTTCGACCGGGTCCGGCAGGTCGACACCGCCGCGCTGCTGATCCCGAACTGGCGCTTCTTCGCACCGATCCCCGCCTCGATGGACTTCGAGCTGCTGCACCGGTACCGGCAGGACGACGTGGTCAGCGAGTGGACGCGCACCAAGGACGTCGCAGCACGCCGGCTCCGGCACATGCTGTGGTTCCCGGACCGGCGGGTCGACAAGGGCCTGTTCGACGTGGTCGGACGGTTCCTGGTGGCAGCGGAACAGCTGCCGGACGGGTACGAGACGGGTGCCGACTACCGCGCGCTGCTCGCCTTCGTCCGCCGCGTCGTCGCCGCGCAGACCGGTGGTCGCGCCGATGCCGTCCAGTTCGCGATCGTCCGCACGGGCGGTCACGACGACACCGTGCCCGTCGAGGAGCTCTTCGCATCCCGACGGGAACCCATGCACGACGGGGACGGCCCCCGTCGGCAGCCGGACGCCGCCTCCGCAGCGTCCGCACGACCGAAGGAGGAGACCAGATGAACGCCAACACACGGACCGCGCTGTGGTTCGCAGCACCCGTCGTGCTCATCGCCATCGCGGTGGCGATACTCCTGTTCGACCTGCCCGGCTTCGCGTGGCTGTCGGTCCTGGTCGTGCTCGGCATCGCAGCCGCAGTCTTCGTCGTCTCGGCACGACGAGAGTGACCTCGGCCCACCGGGCCGGGAACCGGGCCCAGCGCCCGATCATCACCATCGCAGAACGGAAGGAATCCAGCATGACCACCATCGCCGACATCGCGTTCGACAGCGACCGCGGGCAGCGGTTCGCACCGGAGCAGCCCCTCGCCGCGACCCCGCTCGCAGCGCTCGCCGCCACCTCGGTCTTCACGGGTGCGGTCGCCGCGTACGCGGTCGAAGAGGCCGTCGGGAACTGATCACCAGGACATCGAGGAAGGAAGCAGCGCATGCAGCAGACACGACAGCTCGACGCCGTCCCGTTCGACAGCGACGAGGCGACCACGTTCCGTGGTCTCCGTCCCGTCGCGGCCACCCCGGCAGCGGTGGCCTGGGCCGGCGCCGTCGTGGCGGCGGCCGGGGTCGGTGCCGCCATCGGGGACGCCGTCGACTGACGGAGCCGCGTGACGGCGCCGGTGGGCGCCGTGTGCGGGCAGGACGGGAGGCGCGGTGCCGGTCGGTACCGTGCCTTCCGTCGTGGACGGTGCGCGATCAGGGCGCGGCGCGGGTGCGTCTTGGTGCGGGTGCGGGTGCGGGTGCGGCCGCGGGTGCGGGGTGCGGGTGTGCTCCGCGCTACGGCCGGGTGTCGACGAGCGCGACGAAGCGGCTGCCGATGCCCTCGACCTCGTGCCGGGTGAAGCCCGCGACGGGGTCCGGCGCCTGGTAGGGCTCGTGGTAGTCGCACATCAGGTGGTCCCAATCGGGCCACCACTTCTTCGGACGTGCCTCTTCCGCGAAGCCGCAGACCACGCACTCGAGGCGGACCCAGACCTTCTTGGTGCCCGTGCGGTTGACTCGGGACTGCACGAGCCAGGCGGGCGGGTCCTGCTCGATCGCCGTGAGTTCGGCCTCGCTGAGGTGCGAGGGGATCCCGTGCCGGGTCGCCATCTCGAGGGAGATGTCGAGCCGGACGGCGGCGTCACGTCGGGAGAGCATCCGACCAGCGTAGAGCGCCGACATCGAGCGGTGGGGACGGGTGTCGCTGCGCCGACGCTCACGCTACGATCCCGACATGCGTTCTCCTCGTTCTTCGTGGTGGCTGCGGTAGCAGCCTCCTGACGCATGGTCGCGGGCTGCACGGCAGCTCGCAGATCGCAGGACCGTCGTGCAGCCCTTTCTCTCGAGAGGGCAACTCCAGTGGACACGTTCACCGCCACACAACACCGCATGCACGACCTCGACGCCCGCATCCGGGCGCGACCGGACCGGTTCCGCGTCCTGACCGGCGAACGGCCGACCGGTCGGCTGCACCTCGGGCACTTCTTCGGCACGATCGCCGAGCGCGTCGCGCTGCAGCGGCGCGGCGTCGAGACCTTCCTGGTGCTCGCCGACTACCAGGTCATCACCGATCGCGACACCGCTGACCACGTCGCCTCGAACGTCCGCGAGGCGGTGCTCGACTACCTCGCGGCCGGACTCGACCCGGCCGCGACGACGGTCTTCACGCACTCGTCGGTGCCGGCGCTGAACCAGCTGCTGCTGCCGTTCCTCAGCCTCGTCACCGAAGCGGAGCTGCACCGCAACCCGACGGTGAAGGCCGAGGTCGCGGCATCCGGTCGCGCGCTCAGCGGCCTGATGCTCACCTACCCCGTCCACCAGGCCGCGGACATCCTGTTCTGCAAGGGCAACCTCGTCCCGGTCGGGAAGGACAACCTGCCGCACGTCGAGATGACACGGACGATCGCTCGGCGGTTCAACGACCGGTTCGGCGCGCTGTTCCCCGAGCCGGAACCGCTCGTCACGACGTCCCCCGAGGTCCCCGGTGTCGACGGCCGGAAGATGAGCAAGAGCTACGGCAACGCGATCGCGCTCGGCATGACCGCCGACGAGACCGCGGACGTCATCCGACGGGCACGCACGGACGGTGATCGGCACATCACCTTCGACCCCGAGCGCCGGCCGGGGGTCGCAGCGCTCCTCACGACCGCGGCGCTGTGCACGGGCTCGACCCCGGAGGCGATCGCCGACGAGATCGGCTCAGCGGGCGCGGCAGCGGTGAAGCGTGTCGCGGTCGAGGCGGTCAACGAGCGCTTCGCCGCGCACCGACGCCGTCGTGCCGAACTCGCTCGCGACCCGTCGATCGTCACAGCGGTGCTGGCGGCCGGGAACCGTCGGGCGAACGAGATCGCCGAGGCGACCCTCGACGAGGTCCGCACCCGGATGGGCATGCGGTACACCGACGAGCCGATCAGGCCTCGCTGCGACTGAACTCGCTCGCCCGGCGGACCTGGTCGTCCGTCAGCGCGACGCCCGTGTACCGCTCGAACTGCCGCGCCGCCTGCAGCGCGATCACCTCGGCACCGGTGATGACCTGCTTGTCCGCAGCGCGACCGGCGCGGATCAGCGGGGTCTCGGACGGGAACGCGACCACGTCGAACACGGTCGTCGCCGCCCCGACGCGATACTGGTCGAAGGCGAGCGTGTCCTGCTGGTCGCCGCGCATGCCGAGGGGCGTGACGTTCACCAGGACGTCGGTGACCGGCGCGTCCCGCTCGTCGGCGACCCACTCGTACCCGTACTGCGCCGCGAGGGCCGGCCCCGCCTGCTCGTTGCGTGCGACCACGGTGAGGTCGTCGAACCCGGCACCCCGGAACGCCGCCGTGACCGCCTTGGCCATGCCGCCGGAGCCGCGGAGCAGCACGCTCGCGGACGGATCGACGGCGTGCGAGGCGAGCAGCGACGCGACTGCCTCGTAGTCGGTGTTCGACGCCGTGAGGACGCCGTCGTCGTTCACCACGGTGTTGATCGACTCGATCGCCGCCGCGGACTCCTCGACGACGTCGACGAGCGGGATGATCGCTTCCTTGAAGGGCATCGAGACCGAGCAGCCGCGGATGCCGAGTGCCCGGATGCCGGTCACGGCGCCGGGGAGGTCGGTCGTGGTGAACGCCTTGTAGACGAACTCCAGCCCGAGCTCGTCGTAGAGGAAGTTGTGGAAGCGGGTGCCGATGTTGCTCGGTCGAGCGGCGAGTGAGATGCAGACCTGCATGTCCTTGTTGAGGATGGGCATGGCGTCAGTCTCCCATGACAGCAGGGATGGAGCGGTCCACAGGAGTCAGATGTGGAGGGGGTGGGGTTGTCCCCACCACGGATGCGGGTGTCCCCCGGATTCGATGTCGGATCGATCCTCCGTACCGTCGACGACATGAACACACTCCTCCGCCCCCGCACCGGCCGCCTCCTCGCCGGGGTCTGTGCCGGCATCGCCGACCGGTTCGGCTGGTCCCGCACCCTCGTCCGTATCGCCTGGGTCATCCTGAGCCTCTTCCCGGGGCCGCTCTGGATCGCCTACGTCGTCCTCTGGATCCTCATGCCGAACCAGGGCTCCCGGCGCTGATCCCCCACCCGTCCGGACGGGTTAGTGTGGCGGGGTGCCGGTCTCCGTCTTCGATCTGTTCAGCATCGGGATCGGTCCGTCGAGTTCCCACACCGTCGGACCGATGCGGGCCGGACGCGCCTTCGCCGCCCGCGTGGCCGAGGCTCCCGTCGCGACGATCGCCGTCGACCTCTACGGCTCCCTGGCCTCGACCGGCCAGGGCCACGGGACGCTCGGCGCGGTCGTCACCGGCCTGATGGGGTCGGACCCCGAGACCGTGGACCCCGACGCGATGACCCGCTCGCTCGCCGAGCTCGAGGAGACCGGCGTGCTCCTGCTCCAGGGCGGGTCGAGCGTCCCGTTCCGGCTCGCCGACATCGTGCTCCACCCGCTGACGATGCTCCCCCGCCACCCGAACGCCATGCGCCTCCGTGCCGCCGACACGTCCGGGGCGACCATCGCCGAGGAGACGTACTACTCGATCGGCGGCGGCTTCGTCACGAACGACTCCGAGGGGGACGTCGCCGAGACCGCGATCCCCGTCGACGACGCCGTGCCGTACCCGTTCTCGAGCGGCGCCGAGCTGCTCGCGGCCTGCGCGGCGAGCGGTCTGCCGGTCAGCGGGGTCGCGCTCGCCAACGAGACCGCCACGCGCAGCGCCGACGACGTCCGGGCCGGCCTCCTCCGCATCCACGGCGTCATGGAGTCCTGCGTCGAACGGTCCGTCGAACGCTCCGGCACGCTCCCGGGCGGGCTCACCGTGCGACGCCGCGCCGCGAACTGGTTCGAGCAGCTCACCGCCGACGACCCCGGGCACGACCCGCTCTTCGCGATGGAGTGGATGAACCTCATGGCGATGGCCGTCAACGAGGAGAACGCCACCGGTGGGCGGGTGGTCACCGCTCCGACGAACGGTGCCGCCGGCATCATCCCCGCCGTCCTGTACTACGCGCTCACCTACGTGCCGACGGTCACGACGGCGAACCGCGACGACACCGTGGTGCGCTTCCTGCTGACCGCGGGCGCCGTCGGTTCGATCTACAAGGAGCGCGCGTCGATCTCCGGCGCCGAGGTCGGCTGCCAGGGCGAGGTCGGATCGGCGGCGTCGATGGCCGCCGCAGGGCTCGCCGAAGTGCTCGGAGGAACGCCCGAGCAGGTCGAGAACGCCGCCGAGATCGCCATGGAGCACAACCTCGGGCTCACCTGCGACCCGATCGGCGGGCTCGTCCAGATCCCGTGCATCGAGCGGAACGCCATCGCCGCGAACAAGGCGATCAACGCGGCGCGGATGGCGCTGCGGGGTGACGGCGTGCACCACGTGTCGCTCGACCAGGTCGTCGAGACGATGCGGCAGACCGGCGCCGACATGTCCACGAAGTACAAGGAGACCGCGATGGGCGGGCTCGCGGTGAACGTCCCGCTCTGCTGAGCTCCGCCCTCGGGCGGGTCAGCCGTGCAGCAGCGTCAGTAGCCGGGCGGTCTCGGTAGCGATGGCGTCGCGCCCCGCGGAGACGTACTTGCGGGGATCGACCACGTCCGGACCTTCGTCGAGCACCGCTCGCAGGGCCCGGGTGAAGAGGCCGTTCAGGTGCGTGGAGATGTTGATCTTCGTCATGCCCGCCCGGACGGCTGCCCGCAGCTCGTCGTCCGACAGCCCCGAGGAGCCGTGCAGGACGAGCGGGACCGGCACCGTGGCGCGGAGCTGCTCGACGAGCGTCCGGTCCACCGATGCCTCGCGCGTCTGCATCGCGTGGGACGTCCCGACGGCGACCGCCAGTGCGTCCACACCGGTGTCGGCGACGAAGGCAGCGGCGTCGTGCGGATCCGTGCGCACACCGGGAGCGTGCACGCCGTCCTTGCCGCCCACCTCACCGAGCTCGGCCTCGATCGCGACCCCGGCGTCGTGGCACCGGACCGCGAGTCGGCGGGTGGCCTCCACGTTCGCGGCGAAGTCGAGGTGCGATCCGTCGTACATGATCGAGTCCACCCCGAGGTCGATGCCGGCGAGCACGAGCTCGGGGTCCTCGATGTGGTCGAGGTGCACGAGGACCTCGACGTCCGCGGACCGCGCGATCGCCGCGGTCGCCGTCGTGATCGGGGCGAGGCCGCCGTGGTAGCGGACGCAGTTCTCGCTGATCTGCAGGACCACGGGGAGCCCCGCTCGCTCGGCGCCGGCGACGATCGCCTCGGCGTGTTCCAGCAGCACCACGTTGAACGCCCCGACGCCACGGTGTGCGGTCCGTGCAGCGTCGAGCAGTCCGGTGAGGGCGAGGTCGGTGATCATGCGTGGCTCCAGCTCGGGTCGGAGGGTCGTGCGCCGGACCGGGCACCGTCGTCGTCCGCGAGGAACCGGCGGACGGCGTCGACGTCGACCTCGCCGGCGACGGGCCGGAGGACGGCGGCGGCGCCGAACGCGGCAGCGGATCGGAGCGCGGCGTGGTCGACGCGGGGCGTGGACGGCGCGGTCGTGGTCGCGGTGGGGGTCGTCGGGCCGTCGGACGACCCGCGCAGCAGCGCAGCGAGGAGCCCGGCGGTGGCCGCGTCACCGGCACCCGTGGGGTTCCCGGAGACTCCCGGGACGGCGCGCATCTCGGTGACCCCGGTGCGCGTGTGTGCCGCCAGACCGTCCGCACCACGGGACACCACGACGGCGCCCGCGCCACGGTCGAGCAGCTGCAGGGCACCGCTCCGCTCGTCGTCGGCGCCGGTCGCCTCGAGGAGTTCGTCGCGGTTGGGCTTGCAGATCGTCGCCCCGGCGTCGGCGGCCGCGAGGAGCGCACCACCCGGACAGTCGACGAGGCTCGGCACCCCGCGCATCCGAGCGGCGGCCACCCAGTCCGCGACGACGCCCGGATCGGCGCGGTGCGGCAGGGACCCCGAGACGACGAGGAACTCGACGTCGCCGTCGAGCTGCTGACCGATCACGTCCCTGACGGCGACCCACTCGTCGGTGGTCACCTCGGGTCCGGGCTCGCCGAACATCGTCGGGTGCGCGACGTCGTCGACGACGGTGACCGTGGTGCGGGTCTCCCCCGTCACCGCGATGTCGACGTGCGCGAGACCGAGGGCGTCGAGGCCGTCGGCGATCCACCGACCGGGAGCCGCACCGAGCGGCAGGACGGCGCGGGACGGGATCCCGACCGCGTCGAGCACCCGCCCGACGTTGAGGCCCTTGCCACCCGGACGACGGGCGACGTCCAGGACGCGCTGCGTCGTCCCGACGAGCTGACGGGCGACACGGTAGGTCACGTCCACCGCCGGGTTGGGCGTCACGATGAGGATCACCGGTGCACCGCCGCGGTCGTCTGCAGGTCGAGGACGCGCCAGGGCTCCGACCGCGCGGCACTGCTGGGGCCCTCGTCGATCACGAGCAGGTCGGCGGGAGCGCCGACCGAGAGCGGCGCCGGGAGGCCGAGCATGCGTGCCGGTCGCGCCGACGTCGCCGCGACGACCTCGGGCAGCGGGGTGCCACCGTCGAGGAGGCGTCGGGCGGCGTCCTGCACGGTGATGGTGCTGCCGGCGAGGGACGATCCGTCGGCGAGCAGCGCGACGCCGTCACGGACCGAGACCGCCGAACCCGCGATCGCGTGCTCGCCGTCGCCGCAGCCGGTGGCGGCCATCGCGTCCGAGACGAGCACGAGGCGGTCCGGCGCGGCTCGCCGCACGAGTTCGACCGCCGCGGGATCGAGGTGGTGCCCGTCGACGATGCACTCGACCAGGACGCGGTCGTCGGTCAGGGCGACGCCGACCGGGCCCGGCCGGCGGTGGTGCAGTGGGGGCATGCCGTTGAAGAGGTGCGTGACGAGGGTGGCACCGGCGTCGATCGCGGCGCGCGTCTCGTCGGCGGAGGCATCGGTGTGACCGATCGCGACGACGACACCGGCGTCGACGAGGCGGCCCACGGCGTCGATCGCTCCGGGGAGTTCCGGTGCGAGCGTGACGATCCGGAGCGTGCCGTCCGCCGCTGTGAGGAAGTCGTCGAGCTCCGCCGGGTCCGGTGCGTGCAGGAGGTCCGACCGGTGGGCACCGCGGCGCGCCGGTGACAGCCAAGGCCCCTCGAGGTGGAGCCCGGCGAGCGTGCCCTCGGCGACGAGGACGCGGAGGCGTCCGAGTGCTGCGATCGTCTCGGCGACCGGGCCCGTCGCGACGGATGCGATGAGCGACGTCGTCCCGCGTGCGCGGTGGTGGCCCGCAGCGAGTGCGGCACCGTCCGTCGTGGCCGTGGCGAAGTCGTGCCCGAGCGCCCCGTGGGCGTGCAGGTCGACCGCCCCCGGCAGCAGCGTTCCCTCGATCGTCACCGCGGTTTCGGTCCGCGGGGGCGTCCCGGATCCGCTCTCGAGGACCGTGCCGGCGTCGTCGACCGCCAGCCACCCGTCGTGGAGGTCGTGCGTCGCGGTGAGGATCCGCCGCGCACGCACCAGGGTGCTCATGCGTGCACCTCGGCGTCGAGCGCCGTGCGCGCCAACAGCCCGGCACCGATGGCACCGGCGGCATCGCCGTGCCGTGCCGGGGCGAGGACCGGGACGCGCAACCCCGGGAGCCGCTCGACGAGGGCCGTCCGGAGCGGATCGAACAGCAGCGGGCCGGACTCGGCCAGTCCCCCGCCCACGATGATCGTGTGGCAGCCGGCGACCGTCGTGGTCCACGCCAGGGCGTCCGCGAGCACGTCGATGCACTCGTGCCAGACCGTGGCGGCCACCGGGTCCCCGGAGCGGACGCGGAGCATCGCCTCGTGTGCCGAGGTGGAGCCCGATCGACGGGCGACTCCCCCTGCGGACGCGATCTCCTCGACGCGGCGCCCCGCGTGCGGACCGGTGGGGATCCGCACCTGTCCGATCTCCCCCGCCCAACCGCCGCCCGCGACGACCACGCCGTCGACGACGAGGGCACTCGCGAGTCCGGTGCCGACCGGGACGAAGGCGACGGAACCACGGGTGAGCGCCGGTGCCGCGCCGGAGGTCTCCGCCAGGGCGCCGGCACGCACGTCGTGTCCGAAGGCCAGCGGGACGTCGATCCCCCGTGCGGCGAACTCGGCCCGGACCCGGTCCCGCACCGGGACGTCCCGCCACCCGAGGTTCACCGCGAGGACGACGGTGCCGGCCCCGTCGTCCACGACACCCGGCGTCACGAGGCCCACCGCATCGAGGTCGCCACGGCGCAGCGCCCGTTCGGCGAGCTCCGCCACGACGGTGGCGAGCATCGTCGCGTCGGTGTCGCCGCGCGGCGTCGGGACGCGGGTCTCGTCGAGGACGAGTCCGTCGGCGCCGGTCAGTCGGGCCTTGATGCCCGTGCCGCCGACGTCGACCCCGAGCACCGCGCCTGCACCGCGCATCAGGTGAGGATGACCGAACGGGTGAGCGAGCGGGGGTTGTCCGGGTCGAGGCCGCGTCCCTCGGCGAGGGCGACCGCGAACCGGTGCACCACGACGAGCCCGGCGATCGGGTCGAGGTCGTGCTGGACGAAGCGCGCACCGGTCGCAGCGACCTCGTCCGCGAGCCCCTCCGGCGCGGTTCCGAGCGACCAGACGAGTCGGCCGGGCTGGGCGATCGCGATCGGACCGTGCCGGTAGTCCATGGCGGGGTAGGACTCCGCCCAGAACTGCGCTGCCTCGCGCGTCTTGAGGGCGGCCTCGAACGTGAGGCCGACCGCCGGACCGCGGCCCACGAAGGTGACCTGCTCAGCATCGAGGAGGTCGTCGATCGGGAGGCCGAGGGCGGTCTCGGCCTGTGCTGCGAGGGCGTCCACGTCGTCACCGATCGACGCACGGAGGAGCGCGAGCGTGGTCGTCGCGAAGCGCGTCTGCACGACCGAGCGCTCGTCGGCGAAGGGCAGTGCCACGACGACGTCGGCGACGGCGGCGGCCGGGCTGTCCGGGACCGCGGTGACGAGCACGGTGCGTCGGCCGCGCAGGGCCTGCAACAGGTCCACGATCTCGGTCGTGGTGCCGGACCGGCTGATCGTCACGACCCGGTCGTAGTCGCGGCCGATCGGGTACTCCGAGCCGGCGAAGGCGTCCGTCACGCCCAGGCCCGCCTGCTCACGGGCGACGGCGTAGCTCATCGCGATGAACCAGCTCGTCCCGCAGCCGACCACGGCCACGCGTTCTCCGGGCTGGGGGAGCGACGCCTCGAACGACGAGAGGAGCGCGGCGGCAGCGCGCCACGTCTCCGGCTGCGACGTCAGTTCTGCGCTCACGAAGGTGTCGGTCATGGGTGCCTTCCGGTCCGGTTCGATCCGGGTGATCGATGATGAGGAAGCGTAGCGAGCGATCATGCGCGATGGAAGAGCAAAACGTCATTCCCGATCATCAGGGGTGCGCGGTGACGCCATAAGATGGCCGACATGACCCCTCAACAGCGGCTCAACGCCCTGCTCGAACTGGTGAGCGAACGCGGCAACGTGTCGATCGCCGAGATCGGGGAGCTGCTCGGGATCTCGCCCGCGACCGCCCGACGCGACCTCGCGACGCTGGCGGACCAGCGCCTGGTCACCCGCACCCACGGCGGCGCCGCGGCGCTCGGGGCCGGCTACGAACTGCCACTGCAGTACAAGATCGCCCGTCAGGCCGAGGCGAAGACCGCGATCGCCCGCGCCGCCTCGCGGCTGGTGCAGCCCGGCGACACCGTCGGGTTGAACGGGGGGACCACGACGACCGAGGTCGCCCGTGAGCTCGGCAAGAGCGAGCGCTTCACCCGGGCGGACGGCGAGTACGGGGTGACGATCGTCACCAACGCGTTGAACATCGGGTACGAGCTGTCGGTCCGCGCCAACGTCAAGATCGTCGTCACGGGCGGCGTCGCGCGGCGGCAGTCCTACGAGCTCGTGGGCCCGCTCGTCCGGGACACCCTGGACGAGTTCGCGCTCGACGTCGTCGTGCTCGGTGTCGACGGGCTGAGCGGCCAGTACGGCGCCACGACGATGCACGAGGGCGAGGCGGAGGTCAGCCGGCACTTCGCGTCCGTCGGGCGCCGGGTGATCGTGGTCGCCGACTCGACCAAGATCGAACGGGCGACCTTCGCGCGGATCTGTCCGCTCGACCGGATCGACGCACTCGTCACCGACCAGCCCGTCCCGTCGGCGTTCGCCGCGGAGCTCGCCAGTGCCGGTGTGGAGCTCGTCGTCGCCGACTGAGCGGACGAGTCCTCCGGGGGACTCCCCGGCGCAGGTCTGTGCACGACGTTTCGATCGTGTAAAACCATCCATACCCTCCCCATGAGCGTTCGTTGAGCGCCTATTGTGCATTCATGATCGATTCGGCATCATTGGCGTCACAATCACGCAAGGGAGCGAGATGAGCATGGGTGACGCGTTCACAGGACGACCAATACGGGTCGGCATCGTCGGCATGGGGCAGCGTGCGGCGATCGCCCGCCACGTGGCCGAGGCGGCTGCCGCCGCTCCCGACCTGGAGGCGCGGGTCGTCGCCGTCGCCGAGGTCACCGAGCAGGGGCGCGAGCGGGCCCGGGCCGAGTACCCGGACGCCCTCGTCGTCGAGCACCACGGGGGACTCGTCGGGGTCGTCGACGCGGCGATCGTCACGACCCCCGACTGGACGCACGCCGCGATCGCGATCGACCTGCTCCGCGCCGGCATCGCGGTCTACCTCGAGAAGCCCATGGCCATCACGGTCGAGGACGCCGACGCCGTCCTCGACACCGCTGCGGAGACGGGCACGCCGCTGTACGTCGGGCACAACTTCCGTCACGCCGCGGTCGTGCGGCTGATGCGCGAGATCGTCGACCGCGGGGAGATCGGCCAGGTCAAGGCGGTCTGGTGCCGGCACTTCGTCGGCAACGGCGGCGATTACTACTTCAAGGACTGGCACGCCGACCGCACCAAGGTGAACTCCCTGCTCCTGCAGAAGGCCAGCCACGACCTCGACGTCATCCACGCGCTCGGCGGTGGGGACACCGCGCGGGTCGTCGGTATGGGGTCGCTGTCGGTCTACGGCGACGTCACCGACCGTCGCGACCGCAGCGGCGAGCTCATGGGGGACTGGTTCTCCCTCGACAACTGGCCGCCCCTCGAGCAGACCGGGCTGAACCCCGTCGTCGACGTCGAGGACGTGTCGATGGTGATGATGACCCTCGACAACGGTGTGCAGGCGAGTTACGAGCAGTGCCACTTCACGCCGGACTACTGGCGCAACTACACGGTCATCGGGACCGAGGGACGGCTCGAGAACATCGGCGACACCGGCGGTGGCGTCGTGAAGGTCTGGAGCCGTCGTCGCGGCTGGGACGTCGCGGGGGACCGCGAGTACCCGATCGACGGGGTCGCCGCCGGCCACGCCGATGCCGACCTCCTCACGATGACCGAGTTCCTCCGGCACGTCGCGCTGGGGGAGCCGACGACGCTCTCGCCGATCGCGGCCCGTGCCGCCGTCGCCGCAGGAGCGCTCGCGACCCGGTCGCTCCGGAACGGTTCCGTCCCCATCGACGTCCCGCCGCTCGCGGCCGCGACGATCGCCCACTTCACCGACCCCACCCCGGCCGTCACCCGCTGACGGACTCGCGAAAGGACACCCGATGCACGCACCCACTTCTGCCAAGGGCCGCGGCCGTCGCCGTGCGCTCCTCGGCGCCGTCGCCGCGATCGGCGCAGCCGTGCTCCTCGCCGGCTGCAGCACGTCCTCCGGCGCCTCCAGCGCCGGCGGCGACTACGAGAAGGCCGCCAAGGACACCAAGGCGACCCTGACGTACGCCGTCTGGGACGAGAACCAGGTCAAGGCGATCAAGGCGAACCTCGAAGGCTTCAACGAGGAGTACCCGGACATCAAGGTCAACGTGGACGTGACCCCGTTCGCCAGCTACTGGACGAAGCTGCAGACCCAGGGCTCGAGCAACACCCTGCCCGACGTGTTCTGGATGAACGGCCCGAACTTCCAGCTCTACGCGGCGAACGGCAAGCTCGCGCCGATCACCGGCGAGGTCGAGGCCGGCGCGATCGACCCCGCGAAGTACTCGTCCGCCCTCAACGACCTGTACACGTACGACAAGACCCAGTACGGCGTCCCCAAGGACTTCGACACCATCGGCGTCTGGATGAACAAGGCGCTCTTCGAGAAGGCCGGAGTCGCCATGCCCTCGAAGGACTGGACCTGGGACGACTTCCAGAAGACCGGAGCCGAGCTCTCCGAGAAGCTCACGGCCGACGGCGCGTACGGCGCGGCCGGCGGCATGGACGGGCAGACCACCTACTACGACACGATCTTCCAGGCCGGTGGGAACGTGATCGACGCGGACGGCACGAAGTCCGAGTACGACACCGCCGCCGCCGAGGCCGGGCTGCAGTTCTGGACCGACCTCATCGCGTCCGGGGCGTCGCCCTCGATCAAGCAGCTGACCGACACCACCGCCGACCAGTGGTTCACGTCGGGCAAGCTCGCCATGTACCAGGGCGGCAGCTGGTTCCGCTCCGCGTTGACCGGCACCGACCTCGAGAAGGACGTCGTCGTGTACCCGCTCCCCAAGGGCAAGGAGCAGGCGACGGTCATCCACGGTGTCTCCAACGTCGTGTCCGCGAACACGAAGAACAAGGCCGCCGCACAGGCGCTCCAGGTCTACCTCGCGAGCAAGCAGGCCCAGCAGCAACAGGGCGACATGGGTGCGGTGATCCCGGCGTACGAGGGCACGCAGAGCGCCTTCACGAAGACGATGCCGGACGCCGACCTGCAGGTCTTCCTCGACGCGGTGGACTACGCCAAGCCGCTCCCGGTCTCGAAGAACACGGCGGCGTGGAACACCCTCGAAACGAACCTGCTGCCGAGTGCCTTCGACGGATCGACCCCGGTCGACGACGTGGCGAAGCAGCTCGCGCAGAAGATGGACGCCGCCCTCACCAAGGAACAGTGAGCCCCACACCGTGACGATCCACACCGAGCGACACCCGACCTCGGACGCCCCGGCCCGGACGCAGCGCGCGTCCGGGCCCGGGGCCCCGGGCTCCCGGCGTCCGACCGCCGGCACGACCAGACTTCCGGCGCACCGGACCGACGGGTTCTGGCCGTGGCTGTTCGTCCTCCCGTTGCTCGTCGGCGTCGGGACGTTCTACATCTGGCCGATCATCCAGACGTTCTGGTACTCCTTCACCACCTGGGGTGTGTTCGGCGGCGCCACCTTCTCCGGCATCGCGAACTACGTCCGGCTGGTCTCCGATCCGCAGCTCTACCAGTCGCTGCTCAACACGGTGATCTACACCGTGATCGTCCTGCTCGGCATCCCCGTGGCGGTCTGGCTCGCCAGTCTGCTCAACACCCCGGGCCTGCGGTTCGCGCAGTTCTACCGTGTGCTCTTCTTCCTGCCCTACGTCGCCATGCCCGCCGCGATCGCACTCGTCTGGCGGATCATGTTCAACGGCGACTACGGCATCGTGAACTGGTTCATCGGGCTGTTCGGGATCGACGGGCCGTACTGGATCTCGACGCCCGGCTTCGCACTCGTCGCGGTGAGCCTCGTCGGGCTGTGGTCCTCGCTCGGGTTCTCGATGATCATCCTCGGTGCCGGCCTCAAGGACATCCCGCCCGAGCTGTACGAGGCAGCCGAGCTCGACGGCGCCTCTCGCTGGCGGCAGTTCCGGTCGGTGACGGTGCCGCTCCTCAGCCCGAGCATCTTCTTCGTGGTGATCGTCACGACCATCTCGAGCTTCCAGCTGTTCGACCTGCTCTACGCGATCCTCGGCAGCACCAACCCGGTGATCCCGAAGACGATGTCCCTCGTCTTCTACTTCTACAGCGCCGGCTTCATCGACAACGACAAGGGCTTCGCGGCTGCGATCGCGATGGTGATCTTCGTCCTCATCGGCATCGTCACGCTCGTGCAGTTCCGGTTCCAACGGAAGTGGGTCCAGGCATGACCGCCACCGTCACACCGACCAGGACCGGCCGTCGGCCGGGCCGCCGCGGCGGCAACCACTGGTGGATCCACGTCGTCCTCGGCGTCGGCGGGTTCGTCATGGCGTTCCCGTTCCTCTGGCAGATCATCATGTCCCTGTCGACGAACGCGCAGGTGCAGTCCGTCACACCGACCTTCTGGCCGGGGGAGCTGCAGTGGCAGAACTACGCACAGGTGTTCGAACGCCTGCCGTTCCTGAGCCAGCTCGGGACGTCGGTGATGGTCACGATCATCCGGACGCTCGCGCAGATCGTGCTCTGCACCCTCGCCGGCTACGCGTTCGCTCGCATGCGGTTCCGCGGCCGGGCGATCCTGCTCGCGATCGTCCTGTCGATCCTGCTCGTCCCGTCGCAGGTGTACCTGATCTCCCAGTACCAGATCGTGCAGGGGCTCGGATGGTTGGACACCCTGATGGGCATCGTCGCACCGGGGCTGTTCAGTGCGTTCGGGACGTTCCTGATGCGGACCGCGTTCCTCAACCTCCCCCCGGAGCTCGAGGAAGCCGCTCGGATGGACGGCGCGAACCCGTTCCAGACCTTCTGGCGCATCATGCTGCCGTTGGCCCGACCGTCCATCAGCGTGCTGGCGATCACCACGGTCCTCTGGTCGTGGAACGAGCTGCTCTGGCCGCTCGTCGTGTCGACCCGTGCCGAGGACATGCCGCTCGCCGCAGGCCTCGCGACCCTCTCCAGCGACCGCACGATCGACTACCCCGTGCTCATGGCCGCGAGCCTCATGGCCATGGCGCCGGTGCTGATCATGTTCGTCGTGCTGCAACGCCGCGTGATCGACGGCCTGGCCGCGTCCGGACTGAAGTGACGCCCGACCACGACCCGGCCGACCACGACCGGCTCGACCACGACCGGCCCGACCACGACCGGCCCGACCACGACCTGATCGTGCACGACGGGACCGAGCTCCTCGCCGCGGCGATCGGGACCGTCCCCGACCCAGGAGAGCTGGCCGCCGCACTCGAGTCGACCGTCCGCGGCCTTCCCGACAGCGCGATCGTCGACGTCCTCCGCGCCGTCCGACCCCGGACGGCGGCCTGGCTCCGTGCCCACGGCGCCTCGGCCGACCAGGCGGCCGACAGCATCGCGGACGTCGACCGCAAGCTCGCGCGGTACGGCCTCCGGGGAACCGGTCTGGACTGGTTCTGCGCGGTCCTCACCGCCCGCGTGGTGACGGTGGGGCGCCTCCAGTTCGAGATCGGCGACACGACGGCCGACGGCTCCGCGGCCTGGGGCGTCCACGTCCCCGAGACGGGTCCGCTCGACGCCCCCGCGTGCGACCGATCGTTCGACGAAGCGCCCGCGATCCTCCGTGCCGTGGCACCTTCGCACGTGGCCGGCTGGTGGCAGTGCCGCTCGTGGATCCTCGACCCCGGGCTCCCCGACGTGCTCGGCCCGGACGCGAACCTCGTACGGTTCGCCCGCCGCTTCGAACTGGGACCGCCCTCGTCCGGTGACGCCGCCGAAGGGGACGGCGGTGTCGCGAAGTTCGTCCTCGGCACGACGCTGCCCGACGCCCGCGCTGCGGTGTCACGCGGGTCGATCCCCTCCGGCCGCCTCGCCGCCTGGGTCGCAGCCCGGTGGCGGTCGGGCGAGCACTGGACGGCCCGCACCGGGACGATCCGGGTCGCCGACCCGGGGCGACCGCCCGGAGCGCGATCGTCCGGAGCGGCCCGACCCGGTGCCAGCACCCCGGGCGTACCGTCCCACCCATGACGAAGCCCGACCGCGACCACCTCGACGACGGTGTCGACATGTCCTTCGAAGAACGCCGCCAGGACACCTTCCGACGCATGTCCGGCTCCGACGAGCACGACGCCGACCCACGGGTCGAGGTGTCCCGCGCCGAGGACGGCGACGTCCGCATCGACGTCTCCGACAGTGCCGCGGTCCGCCCGGGCGGCGGGACCTCGCAGCGACCCCGCGGTGACGGGGACGCGAACACCGCGGATTGAGGCTTCCGCGATCCGGTCCCGGCCAGTAGCGTGCGGAGCAGACCGCGCTCCGCGGACAACGGGCACCATCGGATCGACGCGAGGAGTCGACATGGCCGGCAAGTTCGAGATCTGGACCGACGCCAAGGGGGAGTACCGCTTCCACCTCAAGGCGGGCAACGGCGAGGTCATCGCCACGTCCGAGGGGTACGCCTCGAAGGCGGGTGCGAAGAACGGCATCGCCTCCGTGCAGCAGAACGCGCCCGGCGCGGAGGTCGTCGAGCTCGACTGACGGTGGCGCACGGCATGATCGTTCCGTGCACCTCGTCCTCCGCCGCGTCGACGGCGGCGTCCTCGCGACGCCCCTGACCGACGCGGGGACCGCAGACGGCGAGCCGATCCGGGTGGACGAGCCGCGCCTCCCGGCGTTCGTCGCGTCCCGGGACGCGCCCGACGTGCGCTGGGTGTGGGACGACACCGCGCGCTGGTACCCGGCCGTGCTCGCGGCCGGCGGCCGGGTCGGGCGCTGCATCGACCTGCGCCTGTGCCGCCGCATCCTGCGATCGGCCCTCGCGGCACGGGACACCGCGCTCGCCGCGGCGCCCGTCGACGCGTGGGACGCCGCCGTCCAGGAGGCGCGGGTCACCCGCCCGACGCACGCCCGCCTCTTCGACGACGCGCTCTTCGACGTGTCGCCTCCCGACGACGAGCTGGACCCGGTGGCAGAGCTGCGCGCGCAGCTCGACGCGGTCGCCTCGTCGACCGCGCCGGGTGCGCTGCGGCTCCTGGTGACGGCGGAGTCCGCCGGCGCGCTCGTGGCGGCGGAGATGCTCCACGCCGGGCTGCCCTGGCGCGCCGACGTGCACGAACGACTGCTCGAGGACGCGCTCGGACCGCGGGTACCGTACGGCGTGCGACCTCGGCGGCTCGAGGAGATCGCTGCCGTCGTGCGCGAGCGGCTCGGTGACCCGTCGCTCAACCCGGACTCGCCCGCCGACGTCCTGAAGTCCCTGCGCCGGGCCGGCCTGATGGTCTCGAGCACGCGGAAGTGGGAGCTGCAGGAGATCGAGCACCCGGTCATCGAACCGCTGCTCGAGTACAAGCGGCTCGCGCGGTTGCTGACCGCGAACGGCTGGACCTGGCTCGACGAGTGGGTGCACGAAGGTCGGTTCCACCCGAAGTACCTGGTCGGCGGGGTCGTCACCGGGCGATGGGCGGCCGACGGCGGGGGAGCGATGCAGCTGCCGAAGGGCATCCGCGCCGCCGTGGTCGCGGACGACGGGTGGAAGCTCGTGGTGGCCGACGCGGCGCAGCTGGAGCCCCGGGTGCTCGCGGCGATGGCCGGCGACCGGGCGATGGCGGCGGCCGGGGACGGGCGCGACCTGTACGACGGCGTCGTGGCCTCCGGGGCGGTCGAGACCCGGCAGCAGGCCAAGGGCGCGATGCTCGGCGCGATGTACGGGGCGACCCAGGGCGAGGGCGGGCGGCTCGTCCCGCGGCTCGAGCGGGCGTTCCCGGCTGCCCTCGGCCTCGTCAGCCGGGCAGCCAGGGCGGGGGAGCGGGGCGAACCCGTGACGACGTTGCTCGGCCGGACGTCACCGGTGCCGGACGCCTCGTGGTTCGCGGCGCGGAACCAGGCCTACACGGTCGAGGGGACGCCGGCGATGCAGCGGGCGGTGGAGTCGCGGGCACGGAGCTGGGGGCGGTTCACCCGGAACTTCATCGTGCAGGGCACCGCTGCCGAGTGGGCGCTCGCGTGGATGGGGTCGTTGCGCTCGCGGCTCGCCGAGCGCTTCCCGGGGCCGGTGACGGACGGCCCGCACCTGGTGTTCTTCGTGCACGACGAGATCGTGGTGCACACCCCGGCCGAGCACGCCGAGTGGGTGGCCGAGCAGATCCGGGCCGCCGCTGCCGATGCCGGGCGACTGCTGTTCCGCGACTTCCCGGTGGTGTTCCCGCTCTCGGTGGCGGTCGTCGACGACTACGGCGCCGCGAAGGACTGACGCCGCGCACCTGCGTGCCCGGTGCCCGGCGCACCGGCGGCGCCCGGGCGCACCGCACCCGCACACCGGGACTCGGGCAGGGTGGGTCGATGCAGACCGATCACCCCGAGGCCCCCGACCAACGCGTCGGCGACGTCGACCTCACGACGTGGCGCACCCGCGCTGGCCGGGCGTCCGCGGACGGCTGGGCAGCGCTCGGCCACCGCTGGGGCGCGCTCCCGCTGCTCGTGGTCACCCTCGCGATCGGCATCGGGGTCGCCGTCACCGCGACCTGGGCGGCCTCCGAGGTCTACGACGCCGTGCGCGAGGCCGACGACGTCGCCGTGCTCGACCGCCCCGTGCTCGACTGGATGCTCACGCTCCGGTCGCCGACGGCCGACACCCTCGTGACCTGGTGGACGGACGTCGCCGGCACCATCGGGATGCCGATCGTCGCCCTGGGGTTCCTCGTCGGGTTCACGATCCAGCGTCGTGCCTGGACGCCCCTCGTGCTGCTCGTCGCGGCCGCGGGCGGGTCCCTGCTCATGACGGTCGCGGGCAAGGACCTCATCGGCCGTGCCCGCCCGCCGCTGCGCGATGCCGTCCCGCCGTACGAGCACTCGCCGTCGTTCCCGTCCGGGCACACGCTCAACGCGACCGTCATCGTCGGGACGATCGTGTACCTGCTGCTCCTCCGGCAGTCGAAGCTCGTGACCCGGGTGCTGACGATCGTCGCCGGCACCGTCTTCGTCGTCTCGGTCGGCATCTCGCGGGTGTTCCTCGGCCACCACTGGCTGACCGACGTCCTGGCGGCGTGGGCGCTCGGGCTCGCCTGGCTGGCGCTGGTGATCACGGCGCACCGCCTCTACCTCACGGCGCTCCGCCGCGGTGCGCGACCCGTCAGGTCGTCCCGGTAGGTTGCCCCGCATGGAAGAACGGGTCTTCGGCGGTCGGTACCGCGTCACGGGAACGCTCGGGCACGGCGGCATGGCCTCCGTCTACCGGGCGGTCGACGAGCAGCTCGGGCGTGAGGTGGCGGTCAAGGTCTTCCGCATCGGAGCGGTCGACCACGGCGAACGCGCCCGTGCCGAGGCGGAGATCCAGACCCTCGCGGCGCTCCGCAGCCCGGCACTCGTGACCCTGTACGACGCCGCGCTCGACGACGTCGACGGCGACTCGTACCTCGTGATGGAACTCGTCCCGGGCAGCGACCTCGCGACGCGACTGCGCGAGGGGCCGCTCGACCGTGCCACCGCCGCCGGTGTCGGGGCGCAGGTCGCGGACGGCCTCGCGGCGGCGCACGCGCAGGGCATCGTCCACCGCGACGTGAAGCCGGCGAACGTGCTGCTCGAGAGCGACGGCGTCCACGTCAAGCTCGCCGACTTCGGCATCGCCCTGCTGCGGGACGGCGCCCGGGCCACCCAGACCGGCACGGTGATGGGCACGGCGGCGTACATCGCACCGGAGCAGGTCCTGGCGCAGCCGATCACCGGCAAGGCCGACGTGTACGCGCTCGGGCTCATGCTCCTCGAGGCGCTCACCGGCAAGCAGCCGTTCCCGGGCAGCGCGGTCGAGTCCGCGACCGCTCGCCTCACCCGCGGTCCGGAGATCGACCCGCACCTGCCCACCGCCTGGCGCACGCTCCTGCACGTCATGACCGCGCAGGACCCGGCGGACCGGCCCTCGGCGGCCGAGGCCGCACAGCGACTCCGTGCGCTCGGCCACGACGACGCCGCTCCGGCCACGCAGCTCCTCCCCGGCGGTCCCGGCACGGTCACGCCGGCCGTGGCGGGTGCGGCGGCCGGTGCCGCGGCGGCGGGCGCTGCGGGTGCCGCCCGTGCGGACGAGGCGACGCAGGCGATGCCGGCGAGTCGCGCCTCCGGGGCCGACGACGCCACGCGAGCCATGCCGACCGCGCAGCCCGGCGGCGCCGACGACGCGACGCGCGTCCTGGACGCGCAGCGGCCGAACGCCTCCGACGACGTCGCGACCACGGTGCTCGGCGCGCAGGGGGGCCGCAGTGCGGACGGCGCGACCGGAGCGGTCGGCCGTGCCGGAGGCCCGCGTGGCCCAGTCGCGGCACCCCCGGCCCCGGCGCCGGACGACCGGCCCCGGCGCCGACGCGGGCCGATCATCGCCGCCGTGGTGATCGGTGTGCTCGTGCTCGCCGGCATCGTCGTCGCCGTGTTCGCCCTGAACGGGGACGACGCCTCGACGCCGGCACCGACCGAGTCGAGCTCGCCCTCGACCGACGACCAGCAGCCGAGTGAGCCGGCGGAGCAGCCGTCCGAGCCGGCGGAGCAGCCCTCCGAACCGGCCGAGCAGCCGTCCGAGCCCGCACAGCAGCCGTCCGAACCGGCCGAGCAGCCGTCCGAGCCGGCACAGCCGAGCGACCCGGCGGACGACCCCTCGGTGGGGCCGCAGCCGTCGAGCCCGGCGTCCAACCCCGTGCAGGCCCCGCAGGACGGCGCCGACCCGGCCGTCGACACGAGCGGTCCGGGCGGCTCCGACTCCGGTCCCGGGAACTCGGCGAACGCACCGGGGCACAACGGGGGCTGACACGCCGGGGGTTTTCCTCCAGACGGTGGACCAAATACGCTGGGCCGGTGCGAGAACTGCAACGGAGCGGTGGCCCGACGACGGCCGTCGCCGCGCGGAACGGTGTCGGCTTCGGTTCGGCGGAGGGCTGGCTGGTCGAACGACCCGCGGGTGAGCACGTCGCCGCCGCGGTCGTCCCCGGGTTCGCCGGTCGGCCGATCGAGTCGGGTGACGAACTCTCGTGGGTGTGGTTCCCGGAGCGCGTGCTGCCGGACGGTGCGACGGAACCCACCGAGGACGACCTGCCGCACTTCTGGGACGCGACGGCGTTCGCGCTCGACCTGGTCTGTACCGACGGCACGCGGCTGAGCGACGCGGCGCGCGACCAGTACGGCGACGCGCTCACGCCCGAGGCGCAGGACGCCGCGCGCAAGCAGTGGGTCGACCAGTGGAACCGTCGGGCGGTGGACCTCACCCCGCTCGCGGGCCGGGTCGTCGACCGCCTGGAGGCGCGGCTCGGCTCCGCCCCGCACCCCACGACCGCAGACGGGTCGCGCCCGCACCTCCGCGGCTGGCTCGACGCCGTCCGCATCGGTCCCGCGCGCCCCACCCCGCGCACCCCGCTCGACCACGTCCGCACGACCCGCGGCACGCAGGCGTCCTCGCGGTTCTCCCGCGGCAACAACGCCCCGCTGGTCGGCATCCCGCACGGCGGGGTCTTCGGCCTGCCCATGACGGACGCCTCGAGCAACCGCTGGCCGTACGCCTACCAGGAGCACGACCGCACCGACGCGACCGGCCGGGTCCGCCCGGCGATCCAGGCCTTCGCGACGAGCCACATCCCGTCCCCGTGGATGGGGGACCGGGGCGTCTTCCAGGTCATGCCCTCCCCGCTCGACACCCCCGATCCCGACCGGGACGCCCGCGCCCTCGGGTTCGACCACGACGACGAGCAGGACGGCCCGCACCGCTACCGGGTCGACCTCGACGAGGGCGTCACGGCCGAGATGACCGCGGGGGAGTTCGCCCTCGGCTTCCGGTTCACCGGCACCCGGAGCATCGTGCTCGACCACCACGGCCGGGTCTCGGACGTCTCGGTGACGGTCACGGACGGCGCCGCCGTGGTCGAGGCCCTGCTCGACGACCGTCCGGGCACCCCGCCCCACTTCGTGCACGTCCGGGTCCCCGGGGTGACCGCCGACCACACCACCGTCGGCGAGCAGCAGCTCCGCGGCTGGTTGTCGCTGTCCGACGAGGCCGAGGGCACCGACGTGCTGCTCGGGATCTCCACGGTCTCGTTCGAGGACGCCCGCGCGAACCTCGACGCCGCCGGCCCGTTCGACACCATGCGCGCCCGTGCCGAGCAGCTCTGGACGGACGAGCTCGCCACGCTCTCCGTCGAGGGTGCGACCCCCGACCAGCTGACGAGCCTGTACTCGGGGCTCTACCGCCTGTTCCTCTACCCGAACCGTGCCGGCGAGACCGCGCGCGACGGGGTCCCCCGGCACCGCTCCCCGTACGGCTCCGTGCAGGCCGAGCCGATCCGCGACGAGCCCGGACCCGAGGTCGTCGACGGGCCGTTCACCACCACGAACGGCTTCTGGGACACCTACCGGACCGCCTGGCCGCTGCTCGCCCTGCTCACCCCGGACACGGCGGGCGACCTCGCGCAGGGCTTCGTCGAGCACCACCACGACGGCGGGTGGACGCCCCGGTGGAGTGCCCCCGGCGCCGAGGACTGCATGACCGGCACCACGAGCGACACCGTCTTCGCGGACCTCGCGGTGAAGGGCGTCACCGGGTTCGACCTCGCGCAGGCGTACCGCAGCGCACTGCGGAACGCGACCGTCCCGCCGCGCGACGAGCGTGTCGGACGCAAGGGGAGCCTCCCGGGTGCCTTCCGCGGCCACGTCGACACCGCGACCCACGAGGGGATGAGCTGGACCCTCGACGCAGCCATCAACGACTGGGGCCTCGCCGTCATGGCGGGCCTGCTCGCCTCGCGCGCCCGGACACCCGCCGACCTCGCCCGCTACGAGGCCGAGTCGGAGTGGTTCGCCCGTCGGTCCCTGCAGTACCGGAACGTGTTCGACTCCGAGCGCGGCTTCTTCATCGGGCGCGACCCCGACGGGTCGTGGCGGGTCGGCACCGAGTTCGACCCGCGGGACTGGGGCGACGACTACACCGAGACGAACGCGTGGGGGACCGCCTTCACCGCTCCGCACGACGGGTCCGGCGTCGTCGACCTGCACGGCGGCCCGTCCCGCTTCGACGCCGCGCTCGACGCGTTCTTCGCCACCCCGGAGACCGGCGCGACCGTCCGCTCCGGCTCGTACGGCTTCCCGATCCACGAGATGACCGAGGCCCGCGACGTGCGGATGGGGATGCTCGGGCTCTCCAACCAGCCCGCGCACCACATCCCGTTCTTCCCGATGTTCACCGGGCGGCACGACGAGGCGCACCGCATCGTCCGCGAGGCGCTGCAACGGCTCTTCGTCGGGTCCGACCTCGGGCAGGGCTACCCCGGCGACGAGGACAACGGCGAGATGAGCGCCTGGTACGTCTTCGCGACGATCGGCCTCTACCCGCTGGCGCCGTCCACGGGCACCTACGTCCTCGTGCCGCCGTCGGTCCGCAGGACGGTGCTGCAGCAGCCGGGAGGCGCGCCCACCGTCATCGAGGTCGCCGACGGCTCCGAGGGCGCGTACGTCGCGTCGGTGACGGTCGACGGCTCACCCTGGACGTCGGTGAGCATCCCCCACTCGGTGGTGGTGTCGGCGTCGCGGATCGTGTTCACGCTGTCGCCCGAGCCGCAGGGCTGGGCATCGGACACGCGCCCGGTGTCCGCGTCCGACGTGCACGGGTACCGGGACACCCCCGTCGACCTGCTGCCGGTCGGCCTGTCGTCCGCCGACCTCCCGTCGCCCGCCTCCTCGCTCGTCGACGACACCGGACGGACGGTCACGGCGCTCGCCGCGGGGACCTCGGTGTCGTTCGACGTCCCCGACGTCCCGACCTCGCTCTACACGGTCACCGCGGCGGAACCCGGTGTCCACTCGTGGGAGGCCGCGCTCGGGGACACCCGCGTCGCCGTGCAGGACGCGGTGTTCGACTGGGCCGGGCAGACCCGGGTGTTCCGGTTGCAGGGCTCCGGGACGGCCTTCACGTTCACGGCCGTCTCCGACCTGCCGCTCACCCAGCTCGAGCTGATCGCGGCGGACGGACAGCGTTGACCCGCCGTTCACCGGGCGGGGGCATGCTCGGCCCATGTCGATGAGCACACCCTTCGATCCCGAACAGGACGGCCGCTCGATCCCCGTGGACGGCGCCGACGAGGACGAGCTGCAGATCGAGGAGGACCGCGGCGCCGACGTCGGCGAGGACTCCGCCGACCCGAGCGTCTCGCCGGTCCGTCACGACGACGAGGACGAGGCCGGCGGCGGCCCGGTGTTCTGGCGACCGCAGGCCGGCGACCGCCTGCACCCGGACGATCTCTGACGGACTTCCAGGGCGATTGCCAAGCGGACCGGGCATGCTCGGGCGCATGTCGATCGCGAACTCGTGGGACCCGTCCGGTGGCCGTGCCATCCCCGAGGACCAGGTGAAGGAAGACGGCCTCGAGCTCGACGAGGAGTCGGCCGCCGAGCTCGGCATCACGTTCGACGTCGTCGGCGGGGCGTCGGCCGACCCCGCGGGGGTGTCGCCGGTGGACGTGGCGGTCCCGAGCGCCCCCACCCGCGCCGACTGACCCGCGCGCCGCGCCGCGCGCTGCTGCCCGCGCCCCGCGCGGCAGCGCTCGTGCTGCGCACAACCAAACGCACCACGAACCGCGCGGAACCGCGGTTCGACGCGCGTTCGGTTGTGCGACGGCAAGCGACGCCGCGGGCCGCGACCGCGGGCCCCGCGCCGCGTCAGCGCCCGGCGGGCCCGCCGGGCACGCGGTACTTGAACCCGACGTGCGAGCCCGTGAACCCCAGCCGCTCGTAGAACCGGTGCGCGTCCGTCCGGTCCGCGTCCGAGGTCAACTGCACGAGCGGCGTCCCGAGTTCCCGGGCGGCGACGTCGACCACCCACCGCATCACCGCGCTGCCGATCCCGCCCGAGCGCACGGCACTGCTCACCCGGACGGCCTCGACGAGCAGCCGGGCGGACCCACGCCGGGCCATCCCGGGGATCCGCGTGAGCTGCAGCGTGCCGACGACGACGTCCCGCTCGTCCGTCACGACGAGGAGCGCGTTCGCCGAGTCCTCGACGATCGCCCGGAGCGCGGCGGCGTACAGCGGCTCGTCCTCCGGCGCGGCGACGTCCCCGCGTGCGGCACTGATCGGGTCGTCCGACAGCAGCGCCATCAGGGCGTCGAGGTCGTCGGGCGAGGCGTCCCGGACGGTGACCGGGCCGGAGCGGGCGACGAGGCGGACGGGCAGGGTGAGGTCGTGGAGCACGGGTCCCACCCTGCCCGATCCGCTCAGGGGACGGTGTGCCCCGCGGCGGTGAACACGCGGTACCACTCCTCGCGCGAGAGCACGACGTCCGACCCGGCGGCAGAGTCTCGGACGCGCTGCGGGTTCGTCGTGCCGAGGACGACCTGGAAGTGCGCCGGGTGGCGGGTGATCCACGCCACGGCGATGCCCGTCGGGGTGACCCCGTGCGCGGCCGCGAGCTCCTCGAGCACGTCGTTCAGCTCGGCGTAGTGCTCGCGATCGCCGAGGAAGACGCCGTCGAAGAAGCCCTTCTGGAACGGCGACCAGGCCTGCAGCGTGATGTCGTTGCTGCGCGAGTGGTTGAGGATGTCGTTGTCGCGGTCGATCGACTGGTCGAGGCCGCCCATGTTCGCCGTGACGCCCTGCGCGATGACGTTCGCGTGCGTGATGCTCAGCTGCACCTGGTTGAACGCGAGCGGCTGCCGCACATAGCGGCGCAGCAGGTCGACCTGCCCCGGCGTGTGGTTCGAGACGCCGAAGTGGTGGACCTTGCCGGCGGCGTGCAGCTCGTCGAAGGCCTTCGCGACCTCTTCCGGCTCGACGAGGGCGTCGGGACGGTGCAGCAGGAGGACGTCGATGTGGTCGGTCTGCAGTGCCGTGAGGGACTCGTGCACGGACTCGATGACGTGCTCGTACGAGAAGTCGAAGTACGCGCCGTTCGGGGTCGGGCGGATGCCGACCTTGGTCTGCAGCACGATCTCGGCGCGCTCGGCGGGGGAGAGGGTGACGGCCGAGCCGAACCGCTCCTCGCAGCCGTGCCACCCGCCGTACACCGCGGCGTGGTCGAACATGGTCACGCCCGCGTCGCGCGAGGCGCGGTAGAGCGCGCGGATGTCCTCGTCGCTCATGTCGTTGATCCGCATCAGGCCGACGACGACGTCGGAGGCGGTGAGGTCCGTCTGTGGCAACTCCAGTGTCTTCACGCCCTCGATCCTGCCATCGGCGTGCCCGGGCAGGCAGGCCCTGTCCGTACCGGCATCGGTGCGAGCGACGGACGGGAGGCGCGGCTCGGCCCCGCCACGGGCGTCGCGTCCGTCAGGCGGTCCGGTTCAGGGCACCAGGACCGTGAGCACGCCGGTCCCGTCGGCCCAGCTGCCGGTGAGCGTGCGGCCTGCGGGCAGCTCCGCCCCGACGGCACGGGCGACGACGAGCGTCCCGTGGTCGGTCGCGACGGAGGTCAGGGCGCCGGAGGTCTGCGCGTCCACGGCCGTCACGGTGGGGGAGTCGGCGTCGGACCCGCTGCCCGATGCCGTCCCCTCGGCGTCCCACGCCCCGGATCCGTCGGCGCGCTCGAGGGTGGCCTCGTGCCCGCCCGTGGCGATTGCCCGGCGCAGGACGTCGGCGTACACCGGGTCGCCCACGGCGTCGTAGACCCAGCGTCGTCCGAGCACGGAGTGGTCCATCTCGGTCACGAGGAAGGCCTCGGCGCCGTCGAGCGGTGCCCCGCGGTAGGTCAGCGGTGCCTGGAGCACCCGGCCGTCCGTGGTGCGCACGAGCACCGTCTCGACGCCGACCTCGCCCGCGGGGTCGTCGAACCGGAACTTCCCGGCGATCGCGAGGTCGTCGCCGGCGGAGACCCCGCTCCAGGGCTGGTCCGGCAGCCAGGCGGCGAGCGCCTCGAGCTTCGACGGGCGGAGTTCTGCGCGGTGGATGACGGCCATGCCCCGACCGTACCGGGGTCAGTGCACGGAGAACCCGCCGTCGACCGCGATCGACTGCCCCGTGACGTACGCCGAACCGGGGCCGGCGAGGAACACCGCGGCGGCAGCGAAGTCCGAGGCGAGCCCGTTCCGCCCGACCAGGGTCCGTGCCGCGAGGGCGGCGACGGTCGCGGGGTCGGCACTGAGCCGTTCGTTGAGCGGGGTCCGGACGAAACCGGGGACGAGGACGTTGGAGGTGACCCCGTGCCCGGACCAGGCCTCTGCTTGGGACCGGGCCAGCGCCTCCAGGCCCGCCTTCGAGACCCCGTACGCGCCGCTGGCGGCGAAGGGTCGGTGCGCTTGCTGGGAGCTGATGCCGATGATCCGGCCGTACCCGCGGGCCGCCATGCCGGGCGCGAGCCGCTGCCCGAGCACGAACGGCGCGTCGAGGTTCACGGCCATCGTGGCGTCCCAGGTGTCCTCGTCGAGGTCGGCCATGGGCGGCCGCAGGTTGATCCCCGCGGAGTTGACGAGCACGTCGACATCGCCTGCAGTGTCGGCGAGGGCGTGGGCTCCGGCGCGCGTGGACAGGTCTGCGACGATGCCGTCGGCCGAGCCACCCGCCTGCCGGATCGCAGCGACGGTGGCGTCGATGGTCGCCGCTGTCCGGGCCGCGACGAGCACGTGTGCGCCGGCGTCCGCGAGGGCGGTGGCGATCGCTCGCCCGATGCCGGAACTGCCTCCCGTCACCAGGGCGGTGCGTCCGTCGAGGCCGAAGAGCTGCTGCAGCGACATCCGGCCAGGCTAGCGAGGCCCCGTACGCTGGGCCGGTGCGTGACGACCTGCTGCCGATGCTCGCCTGCCCCGCCTGCGCCGAGCCCCTCGGCCGTGTCGACGGCGGCCAGGTCGGCTGCGCCACGGGCCACCGGTTCGACGAGGCCAAGCAGGGGCACCTCACGCTGCTGCCCGCGAAGCGTCGTGCGCTGACGGCGGACACCCCGGAGATGGTCGACGCCCGACTCCGATTCCTGGGGCGGGGGCACTACGCACCGGTCGAACGGGCCGTGGCCCGGGCGGTCGCGTCGGTGGACGTGCCCGGTGTCGTCGTCGACGTCGGGTCCGGGCCGGGCACGTACCTCGCGTACGCGCTCGAGGCCGTCTCGCGGCTCGGGGTCGCACTCGACCTGTCCGCGGTCGCGATCCGACGGGCCGCTCGCATCCACGAGCGTGCGGGGGCCGTCGTCGGGGACGTGACCGAGCGCCTCCCGGTCGTCGACGGCGCAGCCGCGGTCGTGCTGGACGTCTTCGCGCCACGCAACCAGACGGAGTACGCCCGGGTGCTGCACCCCGAGGGCCTCCTCGTGGTGGTGACCCCGCGCACCGGACACCTGGTGGAGCTGGCCGACGCGACGATCACGGTGGACCCCGAGAAGGAACGGCGGCTGCACGACTCCCTCACGCCCGCGTTCGCGCAGCGGTCGGCCGAGGACCTCACGTGGACGATGGAGCTGTCCGCCGATGACGTCCACGACGTGGTGCACATGGGGCCGAGCCACCACCACGTCGACCCGGGGCAGGTGTTCGCGCCGACGAGCGTCACCGCTGCCGTGACGGTCAGCACGTGGAGTCCCGCGCGCTGACCGCCCGTCACCGCGCCCGTCGCCGGGCGGTGTGGGCTCGACCACGTGCACGGTCGATCGCGATCCCGATCCGGGCGAGCAGGAGCACGGCGCCGACACCACCCGCGCCGATCGGGGTCACGAACAGGCCGAGGTCCGTTCCCGGCAGCCGCCACCAGTCGATCGACCACGCGGCGACGACCGCGAACGCCAGCAGGAGTCCGGCTCGCCACCACCAGCGCCCCGGCAGCCGTCCGACGCCGAGCGTGGACAGCACCAGGAGCGCCCAGCACCCCTCCGGCGCGAAGGACCGCGGGTCGTTCGTCCCGCAGGTGGACACGGCGCACTCCCACCGGACCTGGTCGGCCACGCCCGCGTACCAGCGGAACAGCAGCACGGCCGCGACGAGGGCGAGGAGCGCCACCGGCGGGCCCACCCAGCGCCACACCCGGCCGAACCGGGAGCGGCGTCGACGCGCGGCCACCCACCCGTCGCCGAGCTCGTAGCCGGGCATCGGACGGAACTCGGGCATGCCGGCACGCTACCGGCGGTCGGATTTCGTGGGGAAGTGGCTCGGAAACGTCACGGCGTGCGGCCCGGGGGTCGCCCGGGCCGCACAGCGGCGCTGATCGGTCGGCGCTACTCGGTCGGCGCTACTCGGTCGGCGCCGCGACGTCGAGCGCCCAGATGACGCCGAAGCGGTCGCGGAGCTGCCCGGCCAGCGGTGCCCAGGCCGACGGACCGAGCGGCTGCCGGATCTCGGCGCCCTCGGACAGCGCTGCCCAGTACCGCTCGAGCTCGGCCGCGTCGTCGCCGTGCACGTACACGTAGAAGGCGTTCGTGCCCTGGTCGTACGGCTGCCCCGGCCAGACGTCGAAGGCCATCACGCGCAGCCCGGCGTCGGTGGCGACCTGACCCCAGACGATGCGGTCGGCCCAGTCCGGCTCGTCCGAGGCGCCCATCGCGCCGTAGGTCATGGACGCGACCTCGCCGCCGAAGACCGAGGCGTAGAAGTCGAGGGCCGCGCGGGCCTGTCCGTCGAAGTTGAGGTGGGTTGTCGTTTCGATACTCATGGGACCAGCATCCCGGGCATTGCGGTCAGATCCTGTCCGCTTCTCCACCGATACTGGAGGCATGTCCGGACCGTCCTCGCGCATGCTCGCGCTGCTCTCGCTGCTGCAGGTGCACCGGGACTGGCCCGGCGACGAGCTCGCCGGACGGCTCGAGGTCAGCCCGCGCACGCTCCGCCGCGACGTCGACCGGCTCCGCGGCCTCGGCTACCGCGTGGAGGCACTGCGCGGCCCGGCCGGCGGGTACCGGCTGGCAGCGGGTGCGGACCTGCCCCCGCTGCTGTTCGACGACGACCAGGCGGTCGCGATCGCCATCGCGCTCGCCGTGGCGCCCGCGTCCGGCGCGGACATCGCCGAATCGGCCGCCCGGGCGCTCGCGACGGTGCGGCAGGTGATGCCCGCGCGTCTGCGCACACGGGTGGACGCGATCGACGCGGTCGCGTCGGCCGGTCGCACCCCCGTCGACCCGGAGGTCCTCGTCGCGGTGAGCGAGGCGGTCCACCTCGGCGAGGTCCTCCGCTTCGGGTACGGCCCCGACGAGACGCCCCACCGGGTCGAGCCGCACGCGGTGGTCGCCCGGAACGGCCGCTGGTACCTGCTCGACTGGGACCTCGACCGCGACGACTGGCGTACCCACCGCGTCGACCGCATCACCCCGCGGATGCGGACGCGCGTGCCGTTCACGCCGCGTCCCGTGCCCGGTGGCGATCCGGCAGCGTTCGTGGCCGCGCGGTTCAAGGGGTCCGACCGCGAGGACGTCTGGCCGTGTACCGGCACCGCCGTCCTCGAGGTGCCGGCCGAGACCGTCGCGCCGTACCTCCCCGACGACGCCGTGCTCGAGCCGCTCGGCCCGGACCGGTGCCGTCTCACGCGCGGCTCCTGGTCGTGGGAAGGCCTCGCGGCGGCGTTCGCCGGTGCCACCGCGGACTTCACCGTCGAGGGGCCCGACGAACTCCGGGCGGCGACGGCCGTGCTCGCCGAGCGGCTGGGGCGAGCGAGCGGGCGTTAGTGACGCGCATGCGTGTGTCAGGAGCGCGTCAGGAAACCGTTAGGGACGGGTCCGGAGGGGCGGTGCCGGATCCAGCATCGGTTCGGCACCACACGTGGTGCCGTCCGCGTCGCCCGGCGCGGACCCCGTGAACCTCTGGAGTCCCTCGTGTTCGACGTCTTCGTCGTCGCCGGTGTCCTCGCCGTGTTCGGCGTGGTGGCACTCATCGCCAAGGCGGTGGAACGGCTGTGATCGTCATCACCATCACCATCGCCGCCGCCGTCCTCGGCGTCGCCTCGCTCGTGTACCTCGTCTGGGCCCTCGTGCGCCCGGAGAAGTTCTGATGAGCACCGCGGACACGTGGGCCGGGATCGTCCAGGTCGCCACCCTCGTGCTGCTGCTCGTCGTCGCCTACCGGCCGCTCGGCGACTGGATGGCGCGGGTGTTCACGCCGACGCGGCACAGCCGGATCGAGCGCGCGGTCTACCGGGTGATCGGCGTCGACCCCGACGCCGAGCAGTCGTGGCCCGCGTACCTGCGCGGCGTGCTGCTCTTCAGCGCCGTGGGGCTGCTGCTCGTGTACCTCCTGCAGCGCATCCAGGTCGTGCTGCCCGGCGACCTCGGGCTGCCGAACGTCGGTCCGTCGCTCGCGTTCAACACGGCGGCGTCGTTCGTCGCGAACACGAACTGGCAGTCGTACTCGCCCGAGGTCACCGTCGGGTACACGGTGCAGATGGCCGGCCTCGCGGTGCAGAACTTCCTCTCCGCGGCGGTCGGGCTCGCCGTCGCCGTGGCGCTCGTCCGCGGCTTCGCCCGTCGACGCTCCGGCACGCTCGGCAACGTCTGGGTGGACGTCGTCCGCGGGACCGGCCGGCTCCTGCTGCCGGGTGCGTTCGTGTTCGCGATCGTGCTCGTCGCCGGTGGTGTCATCCAGTCGTGGGGGAGCGGCACCGACGTCACGACCCTGATCGGCGGGACGCAGCACATCCCGGACGGGTTCGTCGCCTCGCAGGAGGCCATCAAGGAACTCGGCACGAACGGTGGCGGCTACTTCAACGCGAACTCGGCGCACCCGTTCGAGAACCCCCAGGCGTGGACGAACCTCGTCGAGGTCTTCCTCATGCTCGTCATCCCGTTCTCGCTGCCGCGCACGTTCGGCCGCATGGTGGACGACGACCGTCAGGGCTACGCGATCCTCGCCGTGATGGGCGCGATCTTCCTCGTCTCGCTCTCGGTGATGTCGATCGCCGAGCTCGGTGGCGGCGGCAGCGCGACCCACGCCGCCGGGGCCGCCATGGAGGGCAAGGAGGTGCGGTTCGGCATCCTCGGCACGACGCTCTTCGGGACGACGTCGACCGCGACGTCGACCGGCGCCGTGAACGGCATGTTCGACAGCTTCACGCCGATCGGCGGGATGATGGCGCTCGTCAACATGATGCTCGGCGAGGTCACCCCCGGCGGCGTCGGCTCCGGGCTGTACGGGATGCTCGTGCTCGCGGTCATCACGGTGTTCATCGGCGGGCTGCTCGTCGGTCGGACCCCCGAGTACCTCGGCAAGAAGATCCGGGCCCGCGAGATGACCTTCGCGTCGCTCTACATCCTCGTCACCCCGACCCTGGTGCTCCTCGGCACCGGCCTGTCCCTGGTGCTCCCGGGCGTCCGTGAGCAGGTCGTCGGCACGTCGATCTTCAACCCGGGCAACCACGGCCTGTCCGAGCTCCTCTACGCCTTCACCTCGGGCGCGAACAACAACGGCTCGGCGTTCGGCGGCCTGACGGCGAACACGACGTGGATGAACTCCGCGCTCGGCGTCGTGATGCTGCTCGGCCGGTTCGTCCCGATGGTGTTCGTGCTGGCGCTCGCCGGGTCCCTCGCGACCCAGGACCGGGTGCCGGAGACCGTCGGCACGCTGCCCACGCACCGGCCGCTGTTCATCGTCCTGCTCGGCGGCGTCGCCGTCGTCGTGACCGCACTCACCTACTTCCCGGTGCTCGCACTGGGACCGCTCGCAGAAGCCCTCGCCCGATGAAAGCCGAGACCATGACCACCGCGACCTCCGAGCACGAGGCGACCAGCGCCTCCAGGCCGGCCACCCGCTCGTCCGCCTTCGGACCCCGTCAACTCGTGGCGGGCCTCCCGGGTGCCCTGCGCAAACTCGACCCGCGACTGATGTGGCGGAACCCCGTCATGTTCATCGTCGAGGTCGGCGCCGCGCTGACGACGGCAGCAGCCGTCGTCGAGCCGTCCGCGTTCACCATCGCCATCGCCGTGTGGCTCTGGCTCACCGTCGTCTTCGCGAACCTCGCGGAGTCGGTGGCCGAGGGCCGGGGCAAGGCGCAGGCCGACACGCTGCGGAAGACCCGCTCGACCACGAGTGCCCGTCGGGTGCTCCGGTACGACCGGTCCGACGCGGCGGCGACCGGCAACGAGACCGAGGAGGTCGCGTCCGTCGACCTCGCCAAGGGCGACGTCGTGGTCGTCGTCGCGGGCGAGGTGATCCCGGGCGACGGCGACGTCGTGGACGGCATCGCGTCCGTCGACGAGTCGGCCGTGACCGGTGAGTCCGCCCCGGTCATCCGCGAGTCCGGAGGCGACCGGAGTGCCGTCACCGGCGGCACCCGGGTGCTCTCGGACCGCATCGTCGTGCGCATCACGTCGACCCCCGGTGAGACCTTCATCGACCGGATGATCCGGCTCGTCGAGGGTGCCGCCCGGCAGAAGACGCCGAACGAGATCGCGCTGAACATCCTGCTCGCCTCGCTGTCGATCGTGTTCGTGATCGTCTGCCTGACGATGCAGCCGATCGCCGGGCTCGTCGGGGCGACCGTGAGCGTTCCGGTGCTCATCGCCCTGCTCGTCTGCCTCATCCCGACGACGATCGGTGCCCTGCTCTCCGCGATCGGCATCGCGGGCATGGACCGACTCGTGCAGCACAACGTCCTGGCGATGTCCGGCCGTGCGGTCGAGGCCGCCGGGGACATCACGACCCTGCTGCTCGACAAGACCGGGACGATCACGTACGGCAACCGTCGGGCGTCGCGCGTGGTGCCGGTCCCCGGTGTCACGGAGCCGGCCCTGATGGAGGCGGCCGCCCTGTCGTCCGCTGCGGACGGGACCCCCGAGGGGCGGTCCATCGTCGACCTCGCCGCGGGAGCGGGCGTCGCCCCGGACCTCCCCGCCGGTGCCGTCGAGGTGCCCTTCACCGCACAGACGCGCATGTCCGGCGTCGACCTGCCCGATGGCAGCTCCGTGCGCAAGGGTGCCGCGTCGGCAGTGCTCGCCTGGGCTGCAACCGGCTCAGCCGGTGTTCCCGAAGCGGTCGCGCAGGCCATCGACGCCACGGTCGTCGAGGTCTCCGACCAGGGCGGTACCCCGCTCGTCGTCGGACGCCGCGCACCATCCGGTGCGGTCACGCTGCTCGGGGTCGTCCACCTCAAGGACGTCGTCAAGGACGGCATGGCGGCACGGTTCGCCGAGCTGCGCGAGATGGGGATCCGCACGGTGATGATCACCGGCGACAACCCGCGCACCGCGAAGGCGATCGCCGCCGAGGCCGGTGTGGACGACTTCCTCGCCGAGGCCACGCCGGAGGACAAGCTCGCCCTGATCCGCAAGGAACAGGAGGGCGGCAACCTCGTCGCGATGACCGGTGACGGCACGAACGACGCCCCGGCCCTGGCGCAGGCGGACGTCGGCGTGGCGATGAACACCGGGACGACCGCGGCGAAGGAGGCCGGCAACATGGTCGACCTCGACTCGGACCCGACGAAGCTCATCGACGTCGTCCGGATCGGCAAGCAGCTGCTCATCACCCGCGGGGCGCTCACGACGTTCTCGATCGCGAACGACATCGCCAAGTACTTCGCGATCATCCCCGCGATGTTCCAGATGGCGTTCCCCGGGCTCGCCGCGCTCAACGTCATGGGGCTGCACAGTCCCGCGTCCGCGATCCTCAGCGCCGTCATCTTCAACGCGCTCGTGATCGTGGCGCTCATCCCGCTGTCCCTCCGCGGCGTCGCCTACCGCGCCGCCTCGGCATCGTCGATCCTCGGCCGGAACCTGCTCCTCTACGGGCTCGGCGGCGTGGTCGTCCCCTTCATCGGCATCAAGCTCATCGACCTCGTGGTCGGTCTCATCCCGGGGTTCTCCTCATGACGTCTGCATCTCGTTCCTCGTTCCGCTCACTCGGGGTGGCCGTCCGGCTCACCCTCCTCAGCACCGTGGTGCTCGGCATCGCCTACCCGCTCGCGGTGTGGGGCGTCGGCCAGGCCGCGTTCCACGACCAGGCGAACGGCTCGATGGTGACGTCGTCGGACGGCACCGTCGTCGGGTCGTCGCTCATCGGGCAGTCGTTCGACGGCCGCGGAGCCGACCGGTGGTTCCAGTCGCGGCCGAGCGCCGCGGGGGAGAAGGGCTACGACGCCGGGGCGTCGAGCGGGTCGAACCTCGGGCCGTCGAACCCCGACCTGCTCCGCAGCGTGCAGGAGCGGCGTGCGGCGGTCGCGAAGGCCGACGGGGTGCCCGCCTCCGAGGTGCCGGCGGACGCGGTGACGGCGTCGGGCTCCGGCCTCGACCCGGACATCAGCCCGGAGTACGCGCTGCAGCAGGTGTCCCGCGTGGCCGCTGCGCGGGGGATGTCGGAGTCGGCGGTGCGCACGCTCGTGGAGCAGCACACCGAGGCGCGGCAGCTCGGGTTCCTCGGCGAGCCCGTGGTGAACGTGCTCGAGCTGAACCTGGCGCTCGCGAAGGCGTCGGCGTGACCCGTGGCGCGGATCGCTCCCGCACAACCGAAGTCACACCGAACCGCGCGGAACCGCGGTTCGCACGGACTTTGGTTGTGCGGGCGCTCCCCGCACCCCTCGGACGCGAGAGGATGAGCACGTGAAGCGCGGGAAGCTGCGGGTCCTGCTCGGTGCGGCGCCCGGTGTCGGCAAGACGTTCACGATGCTCGAAGAGGGGCACCGACTGCGCGCCGAGGGCCGCGACGTGGTCGTGGCCGTCGTCGAGACCCACGGCCGCGCCGCCACGGCCACACTGGTCGACGGGCTCGAGGTCGTCCCCCGTCGCATCGTGGAGCACCGCGGCGTCCAGCTCGACGACCTCGACCTCGAGGCCGTGCTGGCCCGCCGGCCCGACATCGCGCTCGTCGACGAGCTCGCCCACACCAACGCGCCCGGCAGCACGAACGAGAAGCGCTGGCAGGACGTCGAGGCGATGCGGGACGCCGGGATCGACGTCATCTCCACCGTGAACGTGCAGCACATGCAGTCCCTCGGCGACGTCGTCCGCGAGATCACCGGCACCGTCCAGCGCGAGACCGTCCCGGACGCCGTGGTGCGCGCGGCGGACCAGATCGAGGTGGTCGACCTCGCCCCGGCGGCGCTGCGCGAGCGGCTGTCCGACGGGCTCGTCTACCCGGCGACCCGGATCGACGCGGCGCTGTCGAACTACTTCCGGCTCGGCAACCTCACCGCCCTGCGCGAGATCGCCCTGCTCTGGCTCGCCGACGAGGTCGACGACGCGCTCAAGGCCTACCGCGCCGAGCACGGCATCGACCACCGGTGGGAGACCCGGGAACGCGTCCTCGTCGCCCTGACCGGCGGTCCCGAGGGCGAGACCCTGCTGCGCCGGGGCGCCCGGATCGCAGCCCGCAGCGCCGGCGGCGAGCTCGCCGCCGTGCACGTCACGACGAACGACGGCCTCCGCGAGCGCCACCCGGGGGCGCTCGGGAAGCAGCGCACCCTGCTCGAACAGCTCGGCGGGACGTACCACCAGGTGGTCGGCGACGACGTGCCGACGACCCTGGTGCGGTTCGCGAAGTCGATCGACGCGACGCAGATCGTCATCGGGGTGAGCCGCCGCAGTCGGCTCGCCGCGGCGATCACGGGCCCGGGCATCGGCAACACCGTCATCCGCGAGTCCGGCGACATCGACGTCCACGTCGTCACCCACGAGCGGGCGGGCGGTGGCTTCGCCCTGCCGAGGCTCGGCGGCAGCCTGTCCCGCGGCCGGATCGTCGCCGCGTTCGTGCTCTCCCTCGTCGCCGGTCCACTGCTCACCTGGCTGCTGTCGTTCAGCACCGACCCCGACTCGATCACCGTGGACGTGCTCGCCTACCAGCTGCTCGTGCTCGTGGTGGCGCTCGTCGGCGGGATGTGGCCGGCCGTCTTCGCCGCCGTGCTGTCCGGGCTGAGCCTCGACTTCTTCTTCGTGCAACCCCTGCACCGGGTCACCGTGCAGCAGCCGTGGCACCTGGTCGCCCTCGTCATGTACGTCATCAGTGCCGTGCTCGTGAGCTTCGTCGTGGACCGCTCTGCCCGTCGCTCGCGAGCCGCCCGCCGCGCCGCCGCCGAGTCGGGCCTCCTCATGGGGATCGCCGGCAGCGTGCTCCGCGGCGACGACGCCCTGCAGGCGCTGCTCGACCGGACGCGCGAGGCCTTCGGCTTCGCCGGCGTCCGGATCCGGCAGGGCGACGAGGTGCCGGCCACGTCCGGGACGTTCGGCGAGACGCCGGACGCCGCCACGTCCCTCCCGTCCGGCGCCGTCCTGGAGTTCGCGGGCGCCCCCGACGACCCGACCCAACGACGACTGCTGCGCGTCGTCGAGCAGCAGCTCGACGCCGCCGTCGAGCACCGCGACCTCACCCGCGCGGCCGTCGACGCCGAGCGCATCGCGGCGGTGGACCGGGTGCGGAGCGCGATCCTCGCGGCCGTCGGCCACGACGTGAGGCGGCCGATCGCGGCCGCCTCGGCGGCCGTGCAGACGCTGCGGGCGCCGGACATCGAGTTGTCGGCGGACGACCAGGAGGCGCTGCTCGCCACCGCCGACGAGAGCCTGCGTCAGCTCGCGGTGCTGTTGGCAGACCTACTGGACGTCAGTCGCGTGCAGGCCGGGGTGCTCGCCGTGACGCCGGTGCCGCTCGCCCTCGAGACGGTGGTCGCCCCCGCGCTCGACGAGCTCGAGCTCGGTCCGGACGACGTCGACCTCGACCTGCCCGCCGACCTCCCGCCGGTCCTCGCCGACGCCGTGCTGCTCCAGCGCGTCGTCGTGAACCTCCTCGCCAACGCCGTGCGGTACGCCCCGGAGGACACCCGGGTCCGCATCGCCGCGAGCGCGTTCGGCGGCGGCGTCGAGCTCCGGGTGGCCGACCACGGCCCCGGCATCCCGTCGGACCGCGTCGACGAGGTGTTCCAGCCGTTCCAGCGCCTCGGCGACACCGACAACGACACCGGACTCGGACTCGGACTGGCCCTCGCCCGCGGGTTCACCGAGGGCATGGGCGGCACGATCGAGGTCGACGACACCCCCGGCGGCGGACTCACCGTCGTGGTGCGGCTGCCGATCGCCGGACACCTGGGAGTGGAGATCCGATGAAGGGCCGTGCGCGATGAAGGTCTTGATCGCCGACGACGACGTGCAGCTCGTCCGGGCGCTCGCCGTGACGCTGGCCGCCCGCGGGTACGACGTCGTCACCGCCCGGGACGGCCGGGCCGCGATCGACGCGGTCATCACCGAGCGGCCCGACCTCGTGCTGCTCGACCTCGGGATGCCCCGGCTCGACGGCATCGGGGTGCTCGAGGGCATCCGGGCCTGGTCGCAGGTCCCGGTGCTCGTGCTCTCCGGTCGGACCGACTCGTCGGACAAGGTCGACGCGCTCGACGCCGGCGCGGACGACTACGTCACGAAGCCCTTCCAGATGGACGAGCTGCTCGCCCGACTCCGGGCGCTCGGCCGGCGGCAGGTCGCGGCAGCGTCGGCCGCGGGTGCGACGCCCTCGGTGTCGATCGGGGACCTCGTCGTCGACCTCGTCGCGAAGCAGGTCACGCCGCCGTCCGGTCCGGCAATCCGACTGACCCCGACCGAGTGGCGGTTGCTCGAGGTCCTCGTGACGAACCCCGACCGGCTCATGACGCGCGAGATGCTCCTCACCGACGTGTGGGGACCGTCGCACGGCAACGACTCCGGGTACCTTCGGCTGTACATGGCGCAGCTGCGGCGGAAGCTCGAGCCGGACCCGGGACACCCGCGCTACCTGGTCACCGAGTCGGGCATGGGCTACCGCTTCAGCCCCGCCGGGATCACGTCCGGGAACTGACCGCGGCGAGCTCCGCCCGGGTCCGCGCGCCGAGCTTCCGGAGCAGGTTCGCCACGTGGTACTTCACCGTGTTCGGGCTGATCCCGAGCCCGTCGGCGATCTCCCGGTTGCCGATCCCGGTGGCGACGAGCCGCAGCACGTCCTGCTCCCGCGGCGTGAGGTCGGACGCCTCCGACGACACCGGCGTCCCCGCCGGCGGGTCGAGCGGGATCGCGATGTCGAGCACGGACCCCCAGCCCGCCGTGGACGCCACGTGCAGTTCGCCGTCGAGGGTCGCGACCCGCTCGGCGATCGGCCGGACGGTGTCGTCGTGCACGTCGAGCGTGCCGGCTCCGTCGTCGCGGAGCTGCATGAGCAGGTTCCGGCCGTCGCAGTCCCACTGGATCCGGACGCGCCGCGCAGCTCCCTCGTCGACGAGGGCGAGCACCGCCGTCCGCACGATCGCCCGGGCGCTGTGGGCGACGTCGCCGGGGAGTGCTCGACCGGTCGCCGGCGGTTCCACGAACTGCACGTCGAGGTCCCCGAACCGGACGAGCGGACGGAGGTCGGCCCGGAGCCGCGAGAACGCCCCCGTGACCGGTTCGAGCAGGGCGCCGCGCTGCCGGTCCGTCACGGTCCGGAGGTCGACGAGCGCTGCCGACGCGATCTCGACGGCCTCGGCACGGGCGGCGGCGTCGCCCACGCGCGGCGACCGGAGCACGGCGAGCACCGACTCCAGGGTGAGTGCGTGCCGGTCCGCCTGCTCCGCGACGGTGCGCGCGTGGTCGGCGGCGGCGAGGCGTCCTGCGGGGTCGCGCCGCGCCTCCTGGACGGCCGACGGAGCCGCCGTCCCGTCGTCGCGCGCGTTGTCGGTCACGTGACCAACCGTACGACTCCCACCCGAGCGGGTGGGGCCACCCGATCGGACGGGGACCCCGCCGTGTCGGGTAGCGGCGGCGGACCCGCGTCCCGACAACGATCGATGGCATGCCCGCTGACACCGTGACCGACGCCCTCGCCCTGATCGTCCGCGAGTCCGCCGACCTCGCCGAGACGGTCCGGGGCGACACGGATGCCGCGCTCGAGCTGCTCAGCGGTGCCGAGCGCGTGTTCGTCCACGGGGCCGGCCGTTCCGGCCTCGCACTGCGGATGACGGCCATGCGGCTCATGCACCTCGGACTCGACGTGCACGTCGTCGGCGAGGTGACGACCCCGGCCATCCGGACGGGGGACGTCCTGCTCGTCGCGAGCGGCTCCGGCACGACCACCGGCATCGTCCAGGCGGCGCGCACCGCGGTCGACGTCGGCGCTGACGTGCTCGCCGTGTCGACGACCGACGACTCGCCGCTCGGCGCGCTCGCCGCCGTCACCCTCGTCGTCCCCGCCGCGACGAAGACGGACCGGTCGGGCAGCGCCTCCGAGCAGTACGCGGGCAGCCGCTTCGAGCAGGCCGTGGTCCTGCTCGGCGACGCACTCTTCCACGCCCTGTGGACCCGGAGCGGACGCTCCGCCGACGACCTGTGGCCCAGCCACGCCAACCTCGAGTGAAAGGCACACCCATGCAGATCCAGTTCGCCATCGACACCCTCACCACCGAGGCCGCGCTCGACCTCGCCGCGAAGGCCGCCCCGAGCGTCGACGTCCTCGAGCTCGGCACGCCGCTCATCAAGAGCGCCGGGCTCTCCGTCATCACCGCGATGAAGGAGGCGCACCCGGACAAGACCGTGTTCGCCGACCTCAAGACCATGGACGCCGGCGAGCTCGAGGCGGACATCGCGTTCGCCGCGGGCGCCGACCTGGTCACCGTGCTCGGCGTCGCCGGGGACTCCACCATCGCGGGCGCGGTCGCCGCTGCCGAGAAGCACGGCAAGGGTGTCGTCGTCGACCTCATCGGCGTCGCGGACAAGCCCGCCCGGGCCCGTGAGGTCGTCGCCCTCGGCGCGCAGTTCGTCGAGGTGCACGCGGGGCTCGACGAGCAGGCCGAGGAGGGCTTCACCTTCGCCACCCTGCTCGAGGCCGGCGAGGCCTCCGGCGTCCCCTTCTCGATCGCGGGCGGCGTGAACGCGTCGTCGATCGCGGCCGTGCAGGCGTCCGGAGCGATCATCGCCGTCGCCGGGAGCGCCATCTACAGCGCGGACGACGTCGCAGCCGCGGCGGCGGAGCTGCGTGCGGCCGTCACGGAGGCTGCGGCGGTCTGATCCGGTCCAGGAGGCGCGGGTCGGCCCGGCAGGGTCGGCTCGCACCCGCGGGCGGTAGCGTCGGGGCGTGACGATCGCGCTGCGCCGGGTGACGGCGGACGACTGGGAGACCTGGCGTCCGGTCCGGCTCGCGGCGCTCGCGGACGCTCCCGAGGCCTTCGGGTCCACGCTCGCCGACTGGGCCGACGCGCCCGAGCACCGGTGGCGGACCCGCCTCTCGATCCCCGGAGCGCTCGACCTGCTCGCCCACGCCGAGGACGACTCCGTCGTCGGCATGGCCAGCGGCGTCCCGGGCGAGGACCCCGGCACCGCCGAACTCATCTCGATGTGGGTCGACCCCGCCGCCCGCGGCCGAGGGGTCGCGGCCGCGCTCATCCGTGCGGTCGCGACCTGGGCCGCGAGCGCCGGGGCCGACACCCTCGAGCTGTCGGTCATGCCGGACAACGCCACGGCCCGTCGCACGTACGAGCGCTGTGGCTTCACCGCGGCCGACGAGCCCGGTGACCCGCTGCCCGACGGTCGGTACGAGGTCGTGATGCGTCGTGACCTCGCCGCCGAGCGCACGCTGGACGCCTACGAGCGTGCTGCCGACCGCTACGCCGAGCGCACCGACGACCACCGTGCCGGGCTCGTCGACGACCTGCTCGCACTCGTCCCGGTCGGGGCGCGGGTGCTCGAGCTCGGGTCGGGCCCGGGGCGTGACGCCCTCGCGCTCGAGGCGGCCGGACTCGTCGTCGACCGGACCGACGGAGCGCGGTCGTTCGTGGACGCGCTGCGGTCCGCGGGGCACGAGGCGCGCCTCGTCGACGTGCGCTCGGACGCGTTCGGCGGCCCGTACGACGCCGTGTTCGCGAACGCCGTGCTGCTGCACGTCGGTCGGACGGAGCTCGAGGGCGTCCTCGTGCGGCTCCGCGACGCCGTGCACCCCGGCGGTGTGCTGGCCGCCACCGTGAAGCTCGGCGACGGCGACGCGTGGAGCACGCGGAAGCTCGACCTCGCGCGACACTTCACCTACTGGACACCAGGACCCCTGGCCGAGGTCGTCACCCGTTCCGGCTGGACCGACGTCGACGTCCGTGAGACCACGCGCCCGGGTGCCGACGAGCGCTGGCTCACCGTCACCGCCCGACGCCCGCAGGAAGCAGGGAGACCATGAACCGAGCACTCCGCTGGACCGCCTGGGTCGTCGCCGTGATCGTGCTGATCGCGGTGGTGTTCCTCGTCTGGGCGAACATCGTCATGCAGGGCACCCGGAGCGCGGCGCTGCAGGTCTGGCGGGACGACCGTGTGGCCGTCCGGGACGCCGGGGACGCCGTGGTGATGACGCCGACCGGCACCGCGAACGGCGCGGGCATCGTGTTCATCCCGGGCGCGAAGGTCGATCCGTACGCGTACATGGCGACGTTCCGGCAGGTGGTCGCCAGCGGGACGACCGTCGTCATCACGAAGCCGACGCTGCACCTCGCCTTCTTCGACACCCGCCCGCTGTCGACGTTCGAGTCCCACGCCCCCGGCGTCCGGTCCTGGGCGGTCGGCGGGCACTCGCTCGGTGGCGTGCGCGCGTGCCAGCTCGCGCCGGACGCCGACGGGCTGCTCCTGCTCGGCAGCTACTGCGCGAACGACATCAGCAAGTCGTACATCAGCGTGCTCAGCGTCTCGGGGTCGCGTGACGGGCTCTCCACCCCCGAGAAGGTCGACGCCGCGCGGCACCTGCTGCCGTCGAACGCGATGACGGTCGAGGTGCAGGGCGCGAACCACGCCGACTTCGGTGCGTACGGTGCGCAGCCCGGGGACGACACCGCGACGATCTCGCGGACCGACGCCCGGCAGCAGATCGGTTCGGCGATCGAGGAGTGGGTGCGGACGCTGCCGTCGGGCGCTGCGCTGCGCTGAACCTCCTGCACAGCGAACGAGTGTGTGAACTCTTCCCACAGGGGCCCGGCGCGCCTGAACGCCGGTCCTGGAGCGGTCCTAGACTCGTCCGGAAGCAACGTCGACGACCCCGTCCCCCGGAGGGCAGCACATGACGACGCCGGACCGGCGCACACCCGCGCGACTCGCTGACCAGCGAGCGCTCCTGTTCGACCTGGACGGTGTCCTCACCCCCACCGCCGACGTCCACATGCGTGCGTGGAGCCGGCTGTTCACGCCCTACCTCGCCCAGCACGGCGTCGCTCCGTACACGGAACAGGACTACTTCGCGTACGTCGACGGCAAGCCCCGGTACGACGGGGTGCGTTCTCTGCTCGAGTCCCGCGGCATCGACCTGCCGCAGGGCACCCCGGACGACCCGCCGGACGCCGACACGGTGTGCGGGCTCGGCAACCGGAAGAACGCCGAGTTCACGGCCGAGCTGACCGAGCACGGGGTGGAGCCCTACCCCGGTTCGCTCCGGTTCCTCGTCGCCGCCATCCACGCCGGGTTGTCCGTCGCCGTCGTGTCGAGCTCCGCGAACGCCGTGCAGGTGCTCCGCACGGCCGGCATCCTCGAGCGCTTCCCCGTGGTGGTCGACGGCCTCGTCGCCCGCGAAGACGGTCTGGCCGGCAAGCCCGCGCCCGACACCTACCTCGACGCCGCGAGCCGGTTCGGCCTGACCGCTGCCGAGTGCGTCGTGGTCGAGGACGCCACGAGCGGGGTCGAGGCGGGACGGAACGGTGCCTTCGGGCTCGTCATCGGCGTCGATCGCGGAGCCGGGGCCGACGCGCTCCGGGCGCACGGTGCCGACGTCGTGGTCGGCGACCTCGACGAACTCGTCGACGAGCTGCCGGAACCGGCCACGAGCACGACGTAGGCGCCAGCGGCCGGGGCGATCCGCGCCTCCAGGCCCTCCCGACCCTCCCCACGAACACCCTCCTCCCCCACGGAGCACCATGAACCCCATCACCTCCGACCCGCTGGACCGCGTCCGCTACCCGATCGACGAGTGGGCCCTCGTCGAGACCGAGTACGCGCCCGACGAGCAGGGCGTCGCCGAGACGAACTTCGCCGTCGGCAACGGGTACCTGGGCCTGCGCGGCAACCTCGACGAGGGTCGTGGCGGCGTGCAGTACGGCACGTACATCAACGGTTTCCACGAGACCTGGCCGATCCGCCACGCCGAGGACGCCTTCGGCTTCGCGAAGACCGGGCAGACGATCATCAACGCGCCCGACGCCAAGGTGATCCGCCTGTACGTCGACGACGAACCGCTCGTCCTGGCCGAGGCGGACATCCTCCGGCACACCCGGCGGCTCGACTTCCGGGGCGGGTACCTGTTCCGCGAGACCGAGTGGTCGACGCCCTCGGGCAAGCGCGTCCTCATCCGGTCGCGACGGCTGGTGTCGTTCACGGACCGGCACCTGGCGGTCATCGACTACGAGGTGACCGTGCTCGATGCGGACGCCTCGATCCTGCTGTCGAGCCAGATCCTCAACCGGCAGGACGTGCAGGACGAGTACCACGCGGGGATGCGTGCGGCGGCGAACGCGTTCGACCCGCGCAAGGCCGAGGCGTTCACCGAGCGGGTGCTCGAGCCGAAGCTCAAGCGCAGCACCGGCGGCCGTTCGCTGCTCGGGTACCAGGCGGCGAGCTCGGGCATGACGATCTGCGTCGGCGTCGAGCACCACCTCGAGACCGAGAACAGCTGGGACGAGTCCTCGTCGATCGAGGACGACCTGGCGAAGCACGTCTACCGCGTGCAGGCGCGCGCCGGGCAGCCGATCCGCCTGACGAAGCACGTGGTCTACCACACGTCCCGCGGGGTCCCGGCGCGCGAACTCGCCGACCGCTGCGAGCGGACCCTCGATCGCTCGCGTGCCGAGTCCGTCGACGCCGCGTTCGCGCGGCAGGCCGAGTGGATGGACGACTTCTGGGCGCGGAGCGACGTCGAGATCGTCGGGCAGCCCGCGCTCCAGCAGGCCGTCCGGTGGAACCTGTTCATGCTCGCGCAGGCCACGGCCCGGACCGACGGGCACGGCATCGCGGCGAAGGGCGTCACGGGCTCCGGGTACGGTGGCCACTACTTCTGGGACATGGAGATCTACGTCCTGCCGTTCCTGTCGTACACGGCGCCGATCGTCGCCCGGAACGCCCTGCGGTTCCGCTACAACATGCTCGACGCGGCTCGGTCCCGCGCCCGCGAGCTGAACCAGCACGGCGCGCTGTTCCCCTGGCGGACGATCAACGGCGAGGAGTCCAGCGCCTACTACGCCGCCGGCACCGCGCAGTACCACATCGATGCGGACATCGCGCATGCGCTCATGCAGTACGTCCGCGCCTCGGACGACCGCGAGTTCCTCAAGCGCGGTGCGATCGACATCCTCGTCGAGACCGCCCGCCTGTGGGAGGACCTCGGGTTCTGGCGGTCGAACGGCGACAAGAAGTTCCACATCGACGGCGTCACCGGTCCCGACGAGTACACGACGGTCGTCGACGACAACCTCTACACGAACGTGATGGCCCGGGCGAACCTGTGGTTCGCCGTGAACGCCTGCCGCGAGCTCGCAGCCGACGACCCGGAAGAGTACGAGCGCATGGTGCGGCGGACCGGACTGCAGGCGCAGGAGGTCACCGACTGGGAGCACGCGGCCGAGTCGATGGAGATCCCGTTCGACCCGCACCGTGGCATCCACCCGCAGGACGCCCAGTTCCTCGACAAGGAACTCTGGGACCTCGACAACACCCCCGAGAGCAAGCGCCCGCTGCTGCTCCACTACCACCCGCTGGTGATCTACCGGTTCCAGGTCCTCAAGCAGGCCGACGTCGTGCTCGCGCTGTTCCTGCAGGGGCACGAGTTCACCGCTGCCGAGAAGCGTCGCGACTTCGACTACTACGACGCCCTCACGACGGGCGACTCCACGCTGTCGGCGGTCGTGCAGTCGATCATGGCGGCCGAGGTCGGGTACCACGACCTCGCGCTGCAGTACTTCCAGACGGCGCTGTACGTCGACCTCGCCGACCTGCACGGCAACACGACCGACGGGGTGCACATCGCCTCGACGGGCGGCATCTGGGGTGCGGTCGTGAACGGGTTCGGCGGCATGCGGGACCACGGCGGCCGGATGACCTTCAACCCGCGGCTGCCGAAGGACTGGTCGCGGATCACCTACCGCCTGACGGTGCGCGGATCGCGCGTGCGCGTCGACCTCGAGCAGGACGCCATGACCTTCACGGTCGAGACGGGCTCCGGGTTCACCGCGTGGGTGCACAACCAGCAGTGGGACGTCACCGCCGGCGAGCCGACCGTCGTGCCGCTGCCGCACCAGGGCCCACGGATGTCCGGGCGCGCGCCGACGACGGCCGACATCCAGGGCACCCTGCGTGCCGACGGATCGGTCGTCACGGCGTCGATCCCGACGATCTCGCTCGACCGCGACCTGGAGCCGGACGACACGACCGCCTGACACCCTCCGAACGCGCCCAGGCGGGTGCGGGCACCATGGCTCGCCGTGCCCCGCTGGGCCGATGGCGTCTCCCCGGGCACGGATCGTGCAACGAGAGGAGACACCATGGGCAACCGGTTCGAGGGCAGGGTGGCGCTCGTCACGGGTGCCGGGTCCGGCATCGGCGAGGCGACGGCGCGGGCGTTCGTCGACGAGGGCGCGTCCGTCGTCCTGACCGACAGCGTCGACGAGAAGGTGCGATCGGTCGGCGACAGCCTGCCGAGCGACCGGGTCGTGGCGCTCCACGCGGACGTCGCGAGCCCGGCCGATTGGCAGCGGGTCGTCGACACGGCCATCGAGCGGTTCGACCGCATCGACGTGCTCGTGAACAACGCCGGCACCTTCAGCTCCGGCGACATCACGGACATCACGCCGGACGAGTGGCACCGCGTGATCGAGACCGACCTCTCCAGCGTGTTCTACGGCACCCGGGCGGCGCTGCCGTTCCTCCGTGCCACGAAGGGGTCGATCGTGAACACCTCGTCGGTGTCCGGCGAGGACGCGGACTGGCGGATGAGCCCCTACAACGCGGCGAAGGGCGGTGTCTCGAACTTCACCAAGGCCGCCGCACTCGACAACGGGCAGTTCGGCGTCCGCGTGAACGCCGTGGCGCCGGGGCTCGTGTGGACGGACCTCACGCAGGACCAGGCGGAGGACGAGGAGCTGCAGGAGAAGTTCGAGGAGCGGATCGCCCTCGGCCGCGCGGGTCGTGCGCACGAGGTCGCGGCGGCCGTGCTGTTCCTGGCGAGTGACGCGGCGTCGTTCATCACCGGGGCGATCCTGCCGGTCGACGGTGGCACCACCGCGAGCAACGGGCAGCCGCCGCAGTCCTGAGCGTGGTTGCCCGCGTCCGGTCGTCGCCGCTCAGTCGGCGACGAGTTCGACCTTGAACCGTTCGGCGTCCTCGAGGAACGCCGCCTGGTGGTCCGGCCCGCCGGCGTGCGGATGGCGGTCCTCGTAGAGGCGTCGCCATCCGTGCGCGGGCGCGGCCGCCCAGATCCGGGCCACGTCGTCGGTGCCACCGGCGTGGAACGCGAGGTGGCTCAGGCCCGGGCGTCGTCGATCGTGCTCGCCCGGCAACGGGGCGGTCTCGAGCACGACGTACAGGTCGCCGAGCCGCCAGCTCCGCCCGTCGGGCCACCGCTGGAAGGGCTCGTGGCCGAGCTCGGTCAGGAGCCAGTCCCACGCGGGACCGGACGCGTCGAGGTCGGCGGTGCGCAGTTCGACGTGGTGCAGACCACCCCGGCTCACAGGAGCTTCCGGAGGGTGTTCGCGTTGCGGGTCGTCGTCGTCCGCTTGAAGCGTGCGGCACCGGCCCGCTTGGCGAACACCGTGTCCGTGCTCGACCCCTTCGGGCACGACCAGTAGACGACCCCCTCGCCGCGTGCGACGCGCTCGACGGACTCATCGACCTCGAGGTCGGCCAGCAGGTCGTCGAGGGCGTCCTCGTCGGAGCCGAACACGACGTAGTCGTGGCGGTCCTCGGCGGTGGGGAACGGGAAGCCGTCCACGACGGCAGCGAGCTCGTCGTGGGGGACGAGCACGATCCAGGCGTCGTAGCCGAAGCGGTCCCGGAGCGACTGCTCGATGTCGGTCTTCAGGGCGGCGGCCGTGCCGTCCGAGCCGAACACCACGTTCCCCGAGGCGAGGACGGTCCGGACGTCCTGGTAGCCGCGTTCCCGGAACAGCGCCGCGAGTTCGGCGCTCCTGATCGTGATCCCGTTGACGTTCACCCCGCGCAGCAGCGCGACCCACCTGGTCATGCCCGAACCGTACCGCCCCCGGCCGACCCCCGGCACCTCGGAGCGGTGGGAGCAGCGGTCCGGTAGACGGGACCCATGACGAACGACGCACCGCACGACGACGCACAGGGCCCCGACGAGCAGCACCGCGTGCCTGAGGGGGTCTCGGACGCCACGGTCGAGGCGCTCGGCACCCTGTCGGCAGCGGTCGAGGTGATCGAGCACGCCCGCGGACTGCTCTACGGGTTCCACCGGCTGACCGGGATGGCGGACCTGAACCTCGGCGAGGCCGTCGAGCAGCTCCGGGACGCGGGCCACACCGAGCTGGCGGACCGCATCGACTCGGAGCTCGTCGGACGCAACGTCATCGCCGGCCGGTGGACGTTCCAGGTCGTCGAGGACTACGACGACGGGTACTACGCCCTCGCGAAGGAGCTCGAACGGACCGCGCGGGACGAGCTCGTGCAGGGACGGAAGCACCTGTTCGAGGCGGGCATGAAGGAGGACCGGCGCTCCCGGGGCCGACGCCACCACGAGGCGACGCCGGCCGACCTGGCGGACTGAGGCCGCGCCTCCCGGGCCCGGTGCCCGCGCACAACGTAAGTCGCCCCGAACCACGACTGTCCGTGGTTCGGGGCGACTTTCGTTGTGCAAAACGCGAACGCAGCGGGCGGACGCAAGCGCGAACGCAGCGCCGCGCCGCGCCGCGCCGCGCCGCGCCGCGCCTCAGCCGACGCCGAGCAGCACCTCGAGCGGCCCCCGCGCGAAGTACAGCAGGAAGCCCGCCGCCACGACGTACAGCAGCCACGACACCTGACGGCCGCGACCGGACAGCAGCTTGATGAGCACCCAGCTGATGAAGCCCGCACCGATGCCGTTCGCGATCGAGTAGGTCAGCGGCATGATCACGATCGTCAGGAACGCCGGCAGCGCCGCCCCGAAGTCGGTCCAGTCGATGTCCTTCACCTGCGCCACCATGAGCGCACCGACGACCACGAGCCCGGCGGCTGCGACCTCGAGCGGCACGACCTGCGTGAGCGGCGTGAGGAACATCGACGCCAGGAACAGCAGACCGGTGACGACGGAGGCCATGCCGGTCCGGGCGCCCTCGCCGATGCCGGCGGCGGAGTCGATGAACACGGTGTTCGACGACACCGAGGCGCCACCACCCGCGATCGCGCCGGCACCCTCGACGACGAGCGCCGACTTCAGGCGCGGGAAGGTGCCGTCGGGGTTCGCGACACCGGCGGCCTTCGCGAGGCCGGTCATCGTGCCCATGGCGTCGAAGAAGTTCGTGAAGACGAGGGTGAAGACGAGCATCGACGCGGCGATGGGGCCGATGCGGGTGAAGGCGCCGAAGACGTCCGCGTGACCGACGAGCGACAGGTCGGGCACCGCGAACAGCGCGGAGGGCAGCCCCGGCGCGTTGAGGTTCCAGCCGGTGGGCGAGTCGACCGAGGTCGGTACCTTGAAGATCGCCTGCAGGATGATCGCGATGACCGTGGTCGCCACGATGCCGATGAGCAGGGCGCCCCGGACCTTGCGGGCCATCAGCGTGCCGATGATGACGAGGCCGATCAGGAAGACGATGGTCGGCAGTGCTGCGATGGAGCCGTCCTCGCCGAGCTGCAGCGGCGGGGAGGCGTTCTTCGTGGTGCGGACGAACCCGGAGTCGACCAGGCCGATGAACGCGATGAACAGGCCGATGCCGACGGTGATGGCCGCCTTGAGCTGCGCCGGCACGGCCGTGAAGATCATCGTCCGGATGCCGGTCAACGCCAGGATCACGATCACGACGCCGTTGATGACGACGAGGCCCATCGCCTCGGCCCAGGTGACCTGGTGCACGACGCTGACGGCGAGGAACGAGTTGATCCCGAGCCCCGCGGCGATGCCGAACGGCAGGTTCGCGATGAGGCCCATCGCGATCGTCATGAGCCCGGCGACGAGTCCGGTGGCCGCGGCGACCTGGGCGTTCTGCAGCCAGCCGCCGAGGACGTCCTGCGGCGCCTGGTCCTGGCTGAACCCGCCGAGGATGAGCGGGTTGAGGATGACGATGTAGGCCATCGTCACGAAGGAGACGAGGCCGCCCCGGATCTCGCGGGGGATCGTCGATCCGCGGTGCGTGATGGAGAAGAAGCGGTCGAGGCCGGTCGCGAAGCGGTTCCGGGGCGTGGTGTCGGTCTGCGGGGCGCTCACTGAACAAGCTTAAAGGGCGCTGGGTTTCCGGCACGTCACAGCTTCCTTCCAGGGGATTTCCTGGAGGCGCGGCTCGCCTCGACGGGGTACGTCACCCCCGGTGGCCGGTCGCGTTCTGCGGCCAGGGCTGGTGTTGGATGGACGGGTGAACCAACGTCTGGACCGTGCGCGCATCGAGTCCGCCGTGCGGGAGCTCCTGCTCGCGATCGGCGAGGATCCCGACCGCGCGGAACTCGCCCGCACGCCCGCTCGTGTGGCCGAGTCGTACGCCGAGTTCTTCTCCGGCATCGGGACGGACGCGGTGGCGATCGCCCGCGACGGCACGGTCCACGCCGAACCGGGCGACCGCGGGCAGCTCGTCATCGTGCGCGACGTGAAGTTCCGGTCCGTGTGCGAGCACCACCTGCTCCCGTTCCTCGGTGTGGCGCACCTCACGTACGCGCCGGGGGACCGGCTCATCGGCCTCGGCACGCTGTCGCGCGTGCTCGACGCGGTGGCCTCCCGTCCGCAGCTGCAGGAGCGGCTCGGCGAGCAGGTCGCGGCGACCATCGCCGAGGGGCTCGGGGCCGCCGGCGTCCTCGTGGTCCTCGACGCGCAGCACCAGTGCGTGACGACCCGTGGGGAGCGGCAGACCGGGTCGACGACCGTGACCGTGGCGGCGACCGGCACCCTGGCCGAGGCCGCCGGACGGGCCGAGGCGATCGCCCTGATCGGTGCAGGCGCGGACGTCGGAGCCGGCCGCGGGGCGGACGCGTGACGACCGAGCGAGGCGGGTCGCCTCCCTCGCAGGCTCGGTCGGCGCGCCCCGCGCAACGCTTCGCGTCGCCGCTGAGCGGGGCGCGCCAGGGCCCTGCTGCCACCGCACCCGGGTGGGTCGTCCCCGACTTGCGCGAGCCCGTGCGCACCATCGGCCGCCGGACCGTCGACTTCGACCACCGCATCGCCGTCATGGCGATCGTGAACCGCACGCCCGACTCGTTCCACGACCGCGGCGCGACCTTCGCACTCGACCGTGCCGTCGAGGCCGCCGTGCACGCGGCCGAGCAGGGCGCGGACTGGGTCGACATCGGCGGCGTGAAGTTCGCGCCGGGGCCGGAGCTGCCCGCCGCCGACGAGATCGACCGCGTCGTGCCCGTCGTCCGGCAGCTCGCGCAGGAGTCCGACGTGACGATCAGCGTCGACACCTTCCGGCCCGAGGTCGCCGCAGCGGCGATCGAGGCCGGTGCGAGCGTCGTCAACGACACGACCGGGCTGTCCGACCCCCGGATGGCGGCCGTCGTGGCGGACTCCGACGCGACGATCGTGATCACGCACTCGCTGGCGGAGCCCCGTCGTCCGCTGCCGGCCCCGCCGCAGTACGGCGACGTGACGACCGAGGTCGTCGGGTTCCTGCGCGAGCGGGTCGACCGGGCCCTCGCGGCCGGCATCCCGGAGTCGCGGATCATCGTCGACCCGGGGCACGACCTCAACAAGAACACGGTGCACACGCTCGAGCTCACCCGACGCCTGCCCGAGGTGGTCGCGCTCGGCTACCCGGTGCTCGCGGCGGTCTCGAACAAGGACTTCGTGGGGGAGTCCCTCGGGCGTCCCCGCGGTGAGCGACTGGCCGGGTCGTTGGCGGTCGCGACCGTGAGCGCGATGCTCGGCGCGCGGATCGTCCGGATGCACGACGTCGCCGAGAGCGTGGACGCGATGCGCATGGTCGAGGCGACGCTCGGCTGGCGGGCACCGGTGGAAGCGCGGCACAACACGTGAGCGTCCTCCCGCCGTCGATCGCCGACCTGTCCGACGACGAGCTGCTCGCGCTGTACACGGCGGGGGCGGTCGCACCCTGGTTGCGGGTGAACTTCGTGACGACGCTCGACGGCTCGGCGACGGGCGCGGGCGACGGGGTCTCGGGTTCGCTCGGCGGGCCGGACGACCTGCGCGTGTTCGACCTGCTGCGCCGGGTGGCCGACGCGGTGCTGGTCGCCGCCGGGACCGTCCGTGACGAGGGCTACGGGCCGATGGTGCTGCACGACGCCGACGTGGCCTGGCGGCGGGCACACGGGCTGCCCGACCACCCGGTGTTCGCGATCGTCTCGGGCTCGCTGTCCCTCGACCCGGCGTCCCGGGTGTTCACCGAGGCGCCGGTGCGTCCGATCGTCCTCACCTCGACGACCGCAGCGTCGTCGCCCCGGGCCGCGGCGCTCGCGGCGGTCGCGGACGTCGTGCCGTGCAGCTCCGACGACGACCCGGACACGGTCGACCCCGTCGCCCTGCGGGACGCCCCGGTGTCGCGCGGCCTCGGCACGGTGCACTGCGAGGGCGGACCGACGTTCTTCGGGGCGCTCGTGGCGGCGGACCTCGTGGACGAACTCACGCTGACGGTCGACCCGTCGCTCGAGGGTGGCGCCGGCCCGCGCATCACCCGCGGCGGTTCGCCCGACCTCCGGCGCTTCCGGCCGGCCCACGTGCTCCTCGGGCGTGACGGTGTGCTGCTCACCCGGTACGTGCGGGCGCTCGACCCCGGCGAGTGACCGGCACCACGCGCCGGACCCCGGCGAGTGACCGGCACCGCGCGCCGGACCCCGGCGAGTGACCGGGGCGGCACGCTAGGGTCGGGCGCGTGATCGACATCGTGGCGTCCGGGGTCCTCTTCGACATGGACGGGACGCTCGTCGACTCGACCGCGGTGGTCGAGGCGACCTGGACCCGGTTCGGCGTCGAGCACGGCATCGACCCCGCGGAGATCCTCGCCTTCTCGCACGGCCGCCAGGCGATCAGCACGATCCAGCGCTTCCTGCCCGACCTCGACCACGACGAGCAGCTGCGGATCGCTGCCGGGCTCGTCGCCGAGGAGCGCGAGAGCACCGAGGGCATCTCGGAGGTCCCGGGCGCCGGGGCGTTCGTGTCCCGCCTGGTCGACGCCGGGGTGCCGGTCGCGATCGTCACGAGTGCGCCCCGCGACCTCGCGGTGGAGCGGATGCAGGCCGCCGGGGTGCACGTGCCCGAGGCGCTCGTCGCCTCCGAGGACGTCGAGCACGGCAAGCCGCACCCGGACGGGTACCTGCGCGGTGCGGCGCTGCTCGGTGTCGACGCCGCCGACTGTGTCGCGTTCGAGGACGCACCCGCCGGGCTCGAGGCCGCGATCGGCTCCGGGGCGACCACGGTCGTCGTGGGGACGCTCGAGGCCGACGTCACCGCGGGGCTGTACCGGGTGGGCGGCTACGACGGCATCTCCGTGGAGCGCGAGGGAACGGCCTTCCGCATCCGCGGCTGACCCGACCGCGGCCCACGGCTGTCCACCTGCGGACGCTTCCAGCGCTCCCCGACGACGCTGATCGTGCGGCCGGAACGACCGGGCCGCGGAAGGAACGACCATGGCAGCACTCGACGGCAAGAAGATCCTCGTCATCGCGACGAACTACGGCGTGGAGCAGGACGAGATCGTCGTCCCGATCGACCAGCTCCGCGAGCGCGGCGCGACGGTGACGGTGGCGGCGCAGGAGACCGGGGCGATCGCGACCCTCGTCGGCGACAAGGACCCGGGCCAGCACGTCGACCCGGACACCACCATCGCCGGTGTCAACGCCGGCTCGTTCGACGCGCTCGTCGTCCCCGGGGGCACGATCAACGCCGACACCCTCCGCACCGACCAGCAGGCGGTCTCCCTCGTGCAGGCATTCGCGGAGGCCGGCAAGCCCGTCGCCGCGATCTGCCACGGGCCGTGGACCCTCATCGAGGCCGGCGTGGTGTCGGGGAAGACGATCACGTCGTTCCCGTCGCTGCAGACCGACGTGCGGAACGCCGGGGCCGAGTGGGTCGACCAGGAGGTCCAGGTCGACGGCGGGCTCATCACCTCGCGGAACCCGGACGACCTGCCGGCGTTCGTCGACGCGATCGAGTCCGCACTAACCGCCTGACCGGCCCTGCGCCCACTCGCGATCGAGTCCGCACTGACCGCGTAGGAGGCTGGGCCGAGTCTCGGCTCGGCGGACTCGGCGTGGGCTGCGGCAGCGCGAAAGAGTCCGCGGGCCCGAGTCTCGGCGCGCTGGCGCGGCGAGCGCGCCGGGCGCGCCGGCGCGTCAGGGGAGCGCGACGGGGCGGGCCGTGCGGAGCACCGCGGGACCGAGGGCGAGGACGCCGTCGGACTCCGGGTCGCACCGCACCCCGCCCCGCCCGCGCATCGCCCGGAACGCCCCCGGGGCCACCTCGTGGTCCATCCAGGCGCACGGGTTCGCCGGCCGGTACCCGCGGAAGCGGACCACCCCCTGCCCGGAGTCGAGCGTGAACGGCTGGCCCCGGAGCGCCTCGACGTCCGCCCCGCGGAGGAACACGTTCCGCCGGGTCGCGACCGGGTCGACGGCCGCACCGAGTTCGGCGGCGACGGCGTCGAGCCCCTCGAGACCGATCACGGTCACCGAGGCGTGCACATGCGCCCGCGACGCGAAGTACCGGTCGCCGACGATCCCGAGTCCCGCGCGCAGCTCGACGCGATCGCGCAGGTCGTCCGGCTCGCCGTCCACGGCGGGCAGCGCCCCGTCCGCCGGTCGCCCCTCGTACCGGTGCCGCCGGGACACCAGCAGCAGCGCGATCTCGACGTCGGTCCGGAAGGGCAGGTCGCCGGAGCCGGCCACGTCGTCCACGTCGGTCACCCACCCCACGCTAGCCGCGCCTCCAGGCCGCCGTTCCCGCACTGACGGACGTCCGCTGCCCTGTCTGATTTCCGCCAGTCGATGTCGGTGAGCCGTGTCAGGCTGTGGGCATGTCCACCGCACCAGACGCACTGCACGCCGAGCGCTACCGGGTCGTCGCCTCCCGCGATGCCCGGTTCGACGGGCAGTTCGTCACCGCCGTGCACTCCACCGGCATCTACTGCCGCCCCTCGTGCCCGGCCCGGACGCCCCGGGAGTCCGGCGTCACCTTCTACCGCACCAGTGCCGCCGCGCACCTCGCCGGCTTCCGCGCCTGCAAGCGCTGCCTGCCCGAGGCGACACCGGGCAGCCCCGAGTGGGACCTCCGCGAGGACGTCGCCGGACGCGCCATGCGCCTCGTCCTCGACGGCGTCGTCGAACGCGACGGCGTGCCCGGTCTCGCCGCCCGCGTCGGGTACTCCGAGCGGCAGCTCAACCGCATCATGACCGCCGAGCTCGGTGCCGGGCCCAAGGCGCTCAGCCGGGCGCACCGCGCACAGACCGCGCGGACGCTGCTCACCTCGTCCGACCTGCCCGTCGCGGACGTCGCGTTCGCCGCCGGGTTCGCGAGCGTCCGCCAGTTCAACGAGACCGTGCGCGAGGTCTTCGCGGTCACGCCGACCGAGCTCCGCGCACGCCGTACGCTCCGACCGGTCGCGGACGGGGCGCTGCACGTGCACCTGCCGGCGCGCGCGCCGTTCGACGCGCAGGGGCTCCTCGACTGGCACGCGCTGCACGCCCTGGCGGGCACGGAGCAGGTGGAGGTCGACGACACCGGGCGGGTCACGTCGTACGGACGGGTGCTCGACCTGCCAGGAGGCGCGGCCTGGTTCAGCGCCTCGGCTTCCGTCCCCGGGGTGGCCGGGCGGGGGACCGGGATCGACCTGCGCGTGCGGGTCACGGACCTCTCCGACCTCCCGACGCTCGTGGCGCGGGTGCGCTCGTACTTCGACCTCGACGCCGATCCGGAAGCCGTCGACGCCGTGCTCGGCGCGGTGCCCGAGCTGGCCGACGCCGTCGCCCGGGTCCCCGGCATCCGGCTGCCCGGCGCCGTGGACCCGCACGAGATCGTCTTCCGGACCCTCATCGGCCAGCAGGTGTCCGTCGCGGCGGCCCGGACGGCGCAGACACGGCTGGTCGCGGCGCTCGGTGCGCCCGTGCCGTCCGCGATCGCGCCGGACGGCCTGCTGTTCCCGTCCGCCGCCGTCATCGCGGCCCGCGGGCACGAGGTGCTCCGTGGCCCGGCTGCCCGCGTCGACACGATCCTCCGGGTGGCCGCCGCGCTCGCCGACGGGTCGCTCGTGGTCGACGGCGGGCAGTCGCTCGACGAGCTGCGCGCCGGACTCCTCGCGGTGAAGGGCATCGGGCCCTGGACGGCCGACTACGTGGCGCTCCGGGTCCGCCACCACCCGGACGTCTTCCTCCACAGCGACCTCGCCGTGCGCAACGGTGCACAGGAACTCGGGCTGCCCGGTTCGGCGCGCGAGCTCTCCCTATGGTCGGAGCAGGTGGCGCCGTGGCGGAGCTACCTCACGATGCACTGCTGGCGACCGATCATCGACCGCGCGACGGCGACGACCGGTGCGACCCACACGACCGCGGCTCCGGCCGCCCGGAAGGACGAACGATGACCGATGCGACGATCCAGACGCTGGACACCCCCGACGGCCCCTTCACCGTGCTCGAGGACACCGAGGGCCGTGTCCTCGCCTCGGGCTGGACGGACGACGCGGAGCGCATCCTCGCGCGCCTCGCCGACCGGCACCGGCCGGAACGCGTGGTCGACGGGCGTGTGGCCTCGGCGGACGCCGTCGACGCGTTCTATGCGGGCGAGGTCGAGCACGCGATGCAGGTGCCGGTGCGTCAGTTCGGCACCGAGCTCTTCGCCGAGGGCTGGCGGCAGCTCCGACTGATCCCCGCCGGCGGGACGTTGACCTACACCGGGTTCGCCGCCGCGATGGGGCGACCCGACGCCGTCCGGGCCGCGGCGAGCGTGTGTGCGCGGAACGCCCCGGCGCTGTTCGTGCCGTGCCACCGCGTGCTGCGGACCGACGGCACGCTCGGCGGCTTCGCGTGGGGGCTCGACGTGAAGCGGTCCCTGCTCGAACGGGAGTCGGTGGGCACGACGGCCCTGGTCTGAGTCGAGAGCGGCCGGACCGGCGTTCTCCCCCTGGTTGCGGGTGTCGACGCGGGGGCACGGGGCTGTCATGCTCGACACAACCGACCCGCCAAGGACCAGACCCGAAGGACCCCACGCGCGCCAGCGGCGCACCGCGGTCGACCCACCTTCGAGGACCCCATGGACCAGCACGTCGACCGCACGGTCGTCTCCGCGGACGGCACGGTGCTCGCCGTGTCCGACGCCGGGACCGGCCCCGCGCTCGTCGTCGTCGGCGGAGCGTTCGACCACCACGGCACCCCGTTCGTCACCGGCCTGACCGCGGCCCTGCACGACCGCTACCGGGTCATCACCTACGACCGACGCGGCCGCGGCGCGAGCGGCGACACCGACCCGTGGGCGATCGAGCGCGAGGTCGAGGACCTCGCGGCCGTCGTCGCCGACGTCGAGGGTCCCGTCACGGCGGTCGGCCTCTGCGTGGGCGCGGGCGTGGTGCTGCACGGCCTCGCGGGCGGGGTCCGACTCGACGCCGCCGTGCTCTGGGAACCGCCCTACCGCGCCACCGTCGACCCGCACGCCGACGACGTCGTCTTCGCGGACGTCCTCGACGAGCACGTCGCGGTCGGACGTCGTGCCCAGGCCGTCCGGGCGTTCCTCGCGCACGTCCTCGGCGTCCCCATGGGCCAGATCACCGCACTCCGGCTGAAGGGTGCGCTGTGGCGGTCCCTCGTGGTCGACGCGCACGTGCTGAGCCGTGACGTCCGGGTCCTCAACGGTCTCGCGATCCCCGAGCGGGTGGCTGCAGCCGTGGGCGTGCCCGTCCTCGTCGCGGCCGGTGGCGACGGCCTCGAGTGGATGCGGCAGGCGGCCCGGGCGGTCGTCGAGGCCGTCCCGGGTTCGGAGTACGCCGAGGTGCCGGGGCAGGGACACGTGCCCGCACCCGAGGCCCTCGGCCAGCTGCTCGACCGCTTCACCGCGCGGACGGCCGCACGGCGCTGACCACCGGGGCTGCAAGGATGGTCGTCGTGAACGCACCTCGCCTCGGACTCCTGCTCGACGTCGACGGGCCCATCGCCAGCCCCGTCTCGCGCACCATCGCGATCCCGAGCATCATCGAGGACCTCGTCGCGCTCGCGGCCGAGGGCATCCCCGTCGTGTTCAACACGGGGCGGAGCGACGCCTTCATCCGGCAGGAGGTCGTCGGACCGCTGCTCGCCGGCGGTCTCGCCGCGGGCGGCCGCGTGCACGCCGTGTGCGAGAAGGGCGCCGTCTGGTGCTCGATCGGCCCGCAGTACGAGGGCGGCATGGGCGAGCTGACCGTCGCCGAGGACCTGGCGCTGCCGCGGGACTACGCCGACGAGATGCGCGAGCTCGTCCGCGACGAGTACGCCGACCTGGTCTTCTTCGACGAGACGAAGCGCGCGATGGTCTCGATCGAGCAGCGCGTCGAGGTGCCGAACGCCACGTACCTCGCCCGCCAGCCGGAGTTCGACGCGAAGGCCATGGCCGCACTCCAGCGCCGCGGGCTCGGGGTCCGCCGGCTCGACGACGTCCGCCCCGACGCGGACGGTGCCGTGCAGTGGCGGATCGACCCGACCATCATCTCGACCGACGTCGAGTCCGACCGCAGCGGCAAGGACATGGGCGCCGAGCGGTCGCTCGAGCTCCTCGCGCAGGACGGCGAGCTGCCCCTCGCGTGGCGGACGATGGGCGACTCCCGGAGCGACTACGCGATGGCGGACTGGCTGCACGCGAACGGCCACGAGGTGGCGCACGTCGACGTCCGCCCGTCCGACGGGGTCCCGGCGACGCCCTACCCGGTGCTCACGGCACCCGACGGCGTGATCCACGACGACGCCGGAGCGCGGTTCCTGTCGGACTGGCGCCGGTCCGTCTGAGCCGAGCCGCGCCTCCCGGGCCCCGGACCACGCGCTGTCGCAGGCCGCGCTGCCGGGCCACGCCCGTCCGCGGTGTTTGCGTGTCGGGGTGGTACACCAGTAATGTCGCGGGGTCCGCCGCCAGCCGATGACGGGATCCACCCCATGGCACAGAAGCTCCGCATCAAGTCGATCGAGGCCTCACTGGCCGACTCCGAGGAGCAGGGCCGGTCCCTGAAACGCTCCCTGAAGACGTTCGACATCGCCGCGATGGGGATCGCGGTCGCCGTCGGCGCCGGCATCTTCTCGGTCGGTGCGAACGCCGCCGCGAACTTCGCCGGGCCCGGCGTCATCATCTCGTTCCTGCTCGCCGCCGTCACCTGCGGCCTCGCGATCATGTGCTACGCCGAGTTCGCCTCGACGATCCCCGTCGCCGGCTCCGCGTACACGTTCACCTACGCCACGATGGGCGAGCTGCTCGCCTGGATCGTCGGGTGGGACCTCATCCTCGAGACCCTCACCGCCAGCGCCGTCATCGCGAAGTACTGGGGCATCTACCTCAGCACCGCGTTCGAGGTGTTCGGCGTCGACCTGCCGAGTACGATCCAGCTCGGTCCGATCCCGTTCACCTGGGGCCCGGTCCTGATCGTCGGCATCTTCACGGTGCTGCTCGCGTTCGGCACCCGCCTGTCGTCGCGGGTCTCGGCCGTCATCACGGTCATCAAGGTCGCCATCGTCGTGTTCGTCATCGTCGCCGGAGCGTTCTTCGTCAAGGCCGCGAACTTCACCCCCTTCATCCCGCCGGCGTCGCCCGCCCGCGGTTCGGAGGGGAGTGTCTGGACCCAGTCGCTCGTGTCCTGGTTCACCGGCTCGGAGCCCGCCCAGTACGGCGTCTTCGGCCTGCTCGCCGCGGCCTCCCTCGTGTTCTTCGCGTTCATCGGCTTCGACGTCGTCGCGACCAGCGCCGAGGAGACCGAGAACCCGCAGAAGACCCTGCCGCGCGGCATCTTCATCGGCCTCGGCATCGTGACGCTGCTCTACGTCGGCGTCAGCGTCGTCATCACGGGCATGGTGTCGTACCAGCGCCTGGCCGAGGAGAAGACGCCGTCGCTGGCATCGGCCTTCGACATCGTCGGACTGCCGTGGGCCGCCGGCATCATCGCGATCGGCTCCCTGATCGGTCTGACCACGGTCGTCATGGTGCTGCTGCTCGGCCTGTCCCGCATCGTCTTCGCGATGAGCCGCGACGGCTTGCTGCCGCGCTGGTTCTCGAAGACGAACGAGAAGACGCAGACGCCGGTGCGCGTCCAGGTCGTCGCGGGTGTCGTCGTCGCGCTGCTCGCCGGCTTCACCGCGGTCGACAAGCTCGAGGGCATGATCAACATCGGCACCCTGTCCGCGTTCGTGCTCGTGTCGATCGGGATCATCGTGCTCCGTCGTTCGCGGCCGGACGCGCCGCGTGCCTTCCGGGTGCCGTGGTCGCCGGTGCTGCCGATCGTCTCGGCGGTGCTGTGCTTCTGGTTGATGCTGAACCTCGAGGTCGAGACGTGGCTCCGGTTCGTCATCTGGCTCGTCGTCGGGTTCGCGATCTACTTCGGGTACAGCCGTCGCAACAGCCGGGTGGGCAAGGGCCTGCAGTAGGGCGCGCGCGGGCGCGCTCTGGCGCCGGCGCTGGCGGGCGGGTCGAACCACGTTTCCGACACCGAACCACGCGCGGGGGCTGGTTCGGTGTCGGAAACGTGGTTCCACGCGGTCGTGGGCGCGGCCACCCGCCGTGCGCCGCGTCAGGCGCCCAGTGCGAGCGCCGCGCCGAACCCGAGCATGACGAGCGCGACGAGCCCGTCGAACACGCGCCACGTCAGCGGCTTCGCGAACAACGGTCGCAGCAGCCGTCCGCCGAACCCGAGCGCGCCGAACCACAGGCAACTCGCGAGGACCGCCCCCACCGTCCACCACCACCGCTCCGCCGGCCCCTGCTGGTTCGCGACGGACCCGAGGAACACGAGCGTGTCCAGGTAGACGTGCGGGTTGGCCCACGTGAACAGGAGCATCGTCACGACGGCCGTCCGCATGGTGACGGCGCGGTCGGTTCGTCGGGGTCCTGGAGGCGCGGTGCGCGTCCGTCCCGCACCCACCGTCGCCGAGGTGGCCGGTCCCACCGCCGCGGTCGCCACCGGCACGCCGTCGTCCGCCGCCGCCGACTCCACCCGCATCGCCGCGCCGGACGGCCACAGCGCCCGCCGAGCCGCGAGCACCCCGTAGGTCACCAGGAACGCCGCACCGACGAAGCGGATCACCACGAGCGCCACCGGGAATCGCTCCACCACGACCCCGACACCGAGCACCCCCGCGAGGATCAGCACGGCATCCGAGAGCGCGCAGACCACCACCGCTGCTGTGACGACCCGCACCGACGAGGTCACCGCGAGCCGGAGCAGGTACGTGTTCTGCACACCGATCGCCACGATGAGCGCGAGCCCGGTACCGAGGCCGGCGAGCAGGGGGAGGAGTGTGGTCACGGTCCGACCGTACGGCCGCGTCCAGGTGCAGTACAGCTCACGTTCCTGATGCTGCGTAAGCTCAGCTGCATGCCACGACTGCAGCGCGAACACCTCGAGACCCTGCTCGCCGCGGTCGACCACGGGACGCTCGACGCCGCGGCCAGAGCGCTGTCGATCACGCCGTCGGCGGTGTCGCAGCGCATCAAGTCGATGGAGCAGCAGGTGGGCCGGGTGCTCCTGCAGCGGACGACGCCCGTCCGCCCGACCCCCGACGGCGAGGTAGTCCTCCGTCACGCACGGCAGGCCCGGCTGCTCGACGAGGAGACCACCCGGGCGCTCGGCGGCGGCGACTCGGTCGTCCCGTCGATCCCGCTCGCGGTGAACGCCGACTCGCTGGGCACCTGGTTCCTGGACGCGCTCGCCCGCGTGCGTGCCGACACCGAGGTCGTGTTCGACCTCCACCGCGAGGACCAGGACCGCACCGCCGAACTCCTCCGCGCGGGCACGGTGATGGCGGCGGTCACGGCCGAGGCCGAGCCGGTGCAGGGGTGCTCCTCGGTGCCGCTGGGGATCGACCGGTACCGGGCCGTCGCCTCCCCGTCGTTCGTCGCCCGGTACCTGCCGGGTGTCGACAGCGAGCAGCGGATGACACGGCTCCTCGACCGGGTGCCCCTCGTGGACTACGACCGCGACGACGACCTGCAGCAGGGGTACCTGCGGCGGGTGCTCGGCCACGCGCCGTCCGGGCCGCGGCACTTCGTCCCGACCTCGGCGGACTTCGCCCGTGCGGTGTCGCTCGGCTTCGGCTGGGGGATGCTGCCGGAGGCCCAGTGCCTCGATGCCCTCGACCGGGGTGACCTCGTCGAGCTCACTCCCGGTCGTCGGGCGGACGTGGCGCTCTGGTGGCAGCGCTGGAACCTGGCCTCCCCGCTGCTCGAGCGCGTGACCGAGGCCGTCCGGGCGACCGCGGCCGAGCGGCTCCACCCCGCCGGTCAGGCCGTCGCGCGGTAGCGGAGCCCGTCCACGAGCAGCCCGACGAGCAGCTGGCTCTGCTCGATCGTCGGAGCGCCGTGGCACAGGTCGGCCACCGCGTGCAGGAGCTGCTGCGCGTCGACGTCGGGGCGGATCGTCCCGGCGGCCGCCGCGGCGTCGAGGAGCCCACCGAGGGCGCCACCGAGCCGCGCGAGGAAGTAGTCCGGCAGCGCCTCGAACGCCGGGTCGCCCGAGTGCAGGGCGGCGGCGAGCCCGCGCTTCGTCGCGACGAACTCGGTGAACCGCTGCAGCCACAGGGCGAGCGCCTCGTCGGGAGCGTGCGCGGCGGCGAGCTCGTCCGCGGCGGCCGCCGTCGACTCGACCGCCCGCTGGAACACCGCGACGACGAGGTCCGAGCGCTGCGGGAACCGCCGGTACAGCGTGCCGACGCCGACCCCGGCCCGGTCCGCGATCAGCTTCGCGGGGGCGTCCACCCCGTCGGTCGCGAAGACGGCCTTGGCGGCGTCGGTCAGGGCGTCGGCATTGCGTCGGGCGTCGGCGCGCACGGAGTCCTCCTCTTGCGTAAACGGAAAGCCGTTCCGTATAGTTCCGGAAGAGCGTTCCACTTCGGGCCACGATACGGCACCGACACCCGGAACGCCATCGACAGGAGGAACCGCACATGCAGTACCGCACCCTCGGCCGCACCGGCATCCAGGTCAGCCCCTTCGCCCTCGGCGCCATGATGCTCGGCACCGACGGCAGCATCGGCAACGGCGACGAGCAGGACTCGATCCGCATCGTCCACCGCGCACTCGACGCGGGCATCAACGTCATCGACACCGCCGACCGCTACTCGCAGGGCGGCTCGGAGGAACTGCTCGGCAAGGCGCTCGCCGGCCGCCGGGACGACGTCGTCATCGCCACCAAGTTCAACGGCCCGATGGGCGACGACCCGAACCGGCGCGGCAACTCCCGGCGGTGGATCACGCAGGCCGTCGAGGGGTCGCTGCGGCGCCTCCGGACCGACCACATCGACCTGTACCAGGCGCACCGACCCGACGACACGGTCGACCTCGAGGAGACCCTGTCCGCCCTGACCGACCTGATCAGCAGCGGCAAGGTCCGGGCGATCGGCAGCTCGGACTTCCCCGCGTCGATGCAGGTCGAGGCGCAGTGGACGTCGGAGCGCCGCGGGCTCGAGCGCTTCCGGACGGAGCAGCCCACGTACTCGATCCTCAACCGCGGCATCGAGCGCGAGGTCCTCCCGGTCGTCCAGCGGTACGGCATGGGGTCCCTCGTGTGGAGTCCCCTCGCCGGCGGCATGCTGACCGGCCGCTTCCGGAAGGGCCAGGACACCGACCTCGCCCGCGCGACCATGTTCCGGCACAACCGCGACGAGCGACGGATCGACGCCGTGGAACAGGTGGTCGCACTGTCCGAGGAGACCGGCATCCGGATGACCCACCTCGCGATGGCCTTCGCGATCGCGCACCCCGGCGTCACGAGCGCCCTGATCGGCCCGCGCTCCGTGGAGCAACTCGACGACCTGCTCGCCGGCGCCGACGTGGTGCTCTCCGACGAGGTCCTCGACCGCATCGACGCGATCGTCCCGCCGGGCACCGACGTCGGACGGCTCGACCAGCAGTACCAGCCGCCGGCCGTGCTCGACGCCACCCTGCGCCGACGCCCCGCCGCGGGACGCTCCGCGGCCTGACGTCGCGTCGGGGGCGGCCGCTTGCGGGAAACCGCACGATCGCCGCCCCCGAGACTTGTTCACACGTTCGTCACGAACCAGCACCACCGTCGGACCTACGCTCGCAACACCGACGGCGACGGGCCGTCGACAGCACGACCGCACCACGACACGACACACCGAACACCGCGACCGCACCCACGGTCGCGAGCACCGCCGGCGCAGGATCCCTAGTCCCTCGCCGGCCGGACCTCCCGAGGGTCCGGATCCATGTCGCCGCAGCCGCCGACGCCCGTCTCACGATGCGTCGGCGCCTGCGCTCGACCACGCGTGAGTCCTCTCCGAACCCGACAGGAGACCACGCCATGTCCGCACCACCCGACGTTCGTCGTACCCAGACGCCACTCCGAGCACCAGAGGCGACCGACGAGCTGCAGTCCTTCGACTTCCAGCTCCCGGCACCGCTCACGCCGCGCGACCGCGAGCGCGCCCGACGCCGCCGGCAGACCGAGCCGGTGCCCTACGTCCGACCGCGTGCCGAGAGCCGGGCGCACAGCCCCGTGATGGTCCTCATCGTGCTCGTCGCCACGCTCGGCGTGATGGCGTACGCGGTGTTCCTCCTCGACCCGGCGAACCGGGGCGACTTCCTGCCGTACGGGCTCGTGATCGTCGCCGAGAGCGTGCTCGTGGGGCAGGCGCTCCTGTCCATGTGGACGATCCTGTCCGGCGGCTCCGACCCCCGGGACTTCGCGTTCCACCACACCCAGGACACCCTGTTCGACCGCGACACCATCGCCCGCAGCGGCGCCGCCGACCAGCCCCACCGCTGGCCGATGCACGTGCGCGGACGCCGGGTGGACGTCGACGTCTTCATCACCGTCTACGGCGAGGAGCTCACCAAGGTGGCCGCGACCGTGCAGGCCGCGGTGGCCATGCGCGGCGAGCACCGCACGTGGGTACTCGACGACGGGCGGAGCGACGAGGTGCGGGCGCTCGCCGAGGAGCTCGGCGCCCGGTACGTCCGTCGGCTCTCGTCGCACGGCGCGAAGGCGGGCAACATCAACCACGCGCTGACGCTCGCCAAGGGCGACTACTTCGCGGTCTTCGACGCGGACTTCGTGCCGAAGCCGGACTTCCTGTTCGAGACCGTGCCGTTCTTCGCCGACGACGGGATCGCCTTCGTGCAGACCCCGCAGTCGTACGGCAACCTCCACAACCTCGTCTCGCGGGGTGCCGGGTACATGCAGACGGTGTTCTACCGGTTCATCCAGCCCGGCCGGAACCGGTTCAACGCGGCGTTCTGCGTCGGGACGAACGTCATCTTCCGCCGCGAGGCCATCGACGAGATCGGCGGCATGTACACCGACTCGAAGTCCGAGGACGTCTGGACGAGCCTGATGCTCCACGAGCGCGGCTGGAAGACCGTCTTCATCCCGATGACCCTCGCCGTCGGCGACGCCCCGGAGACCATCGAGGGCTTCACCAAGCAGCAGCTCCGGTGGGCCACGGGCGGCTTCGAGATCCTGCTCACGCACTTCCCGTTCCGCCCGAAGCACCGGCTGACGATGGACCAGCGGCTGCAGTACCTCGTCACCGCGAGCTTCTACCTGACGGGCATCGTCCCCGGGCTCCTCCTGCTCGTCCCGCCGCTCGAGATCTACTTCGACCTGCGCCCGATGAACCTGACGATCGGGGCCGGCGAGTGGGTGCTGTTCTACCTCGGCTTCTACGGTGCGCAGGTGCTCCTCGCGTTCTACGCCCTCGGGTCGTTCCGGTACGAGACGCTCCTGCTCGCCGCGGTCTCGTTCCCGATCTACGCGAGCGCGCTCTGGAACGTCGTCTGCTGCAAGGAGCAGGCGTGGCACGTCACCGGCGCCTCCCGTGGTCGGACGCCCTCCCCGTTCAACTTCATCGTCCCGCAGGTGCTCGTGTTCGTGTTCCTGGCGTTGACGAGCGTCGTGGCGGTCTGGCGTGACCTCGACAACGGGCAGCTGACGCTCGCGACGGCCTGGAACACCACGAACACCCTCGTGTTCCTCGCGTTCATCATCGCCGCGTTCCGCGAACAGGCCCGGAACCGCGTGACGGACCGGCTGACCGCGATGCTGGACGGGGTGACGGCATGACCTGGACGAACCGACTCCGGCTGTTCGCGGGACTCATCGTGGTGCTCGTCGTCGTGGCGGCGTGCACGCTCGTCTTCAACCAGCGGCAGAGCGCCGTGGCGAGCACCTCGGCGGCGATCGCCGCGCAGGAGTACGCCGTCGGCACCGACTACGGCGGGACCGTCACCGAGGAGTACGTCGAGGAGGGCGACACCGTCCGGAAGGGCGACCAGCTCCTGCAGGTGCAGAGCCTCCAGCTCGCGCAGGACATCCGGAAGGGCGTCGTGGGCGCGAACACGCAGACGAGCGCCTACGACATCGGCGCCGACGGCTTCATCACGTTCAAGGCCGAGGTCTCCGGCACCGTCGCCAAGGTCGACGTGAAGACCGGCGGATACGTGCAGGCCGGCTCCGAGCTCGGCACGATCCACAAGGAGGACAGCCTCTTCGTCACCTCGAGCTTCATCGTGACGGCCCGGGACTACGGGCGCATCCGGAACGGCGCCGCGGTCGACCTGGTGCTCCCGAACGACACGACGATCCGGGGCACCGTGAAGAGCGTCAGCGTCGAGACCAACGACCAGGGACAGGCGAAGACCACGGTCGACGTCGAGAGCCCCGAGCTCTCCGCGTCGCCGTCGAGCGGGATCACGAGCCCCGGGACGCCGGTGGACGCCACCCTGCACCTGCGGGACGACGGCCGGCTCGCGGGCGTCACGGACCTCGTCCGTGACTTCGCGCGGCAGATCGGACTGTAGCCCCATGCTCCGGCTGCCTCGGTCTGCCCGTCGCGACCAGGCGCCGGACGCGCGCCGTCGGGTCGGCGTGCGCCGTGCCTCCAGGCTGTCCACCAGCGTCACCGTCGTGACGGCCGTCGCGATGCTCGTGACCGCGTGCACCGGTCCTGGAGGCACGGATCACCCCGGCGAGACCACCTCGCCCACCACGAACGGTGCGGCACAGGCGCGCGCGGTCGCCGCTCTCGGCGACGTCGCGTCGTCGAAGGCGGGCGCGATGCGCCTCGCCGACGGCCTGCTGCCGCCGACGAACCGCTGGTTCTCGGGACTCGTCTTCGGCGCGGCACCGCAGCCGGTGTTCCCCAGCCCGATCTCGTGGCAGGTGACCGACGACGGCTTCGCGGCCGGGCTCCCCACCATCACGGCCACCGAGAAGACCATCGCCGGCGGCGCGACGCAGCAGGTCGGACTCGACCTCGGTGCGACTTCGACCCTGGTGTCCGCCTACGACTCGGTGTCCGTGACCGTCGAGCACCGTGACGGCTCCACCGTCCTCGGGCACACGGTGGTCGCCGAGGGCTCGCCGCTCGTGACGTACACCGCCGCGCGTGCCGGCACCGTCACCGCGACCTCGCCGATCGACGGCACCGGGGACGGTACCGGGACCGTCACCAGCGGCGGCCGGACCTGGCAGCTCGTCGTCCGCGACGGGACGATCGACGGCGACGCGATCGACCTGCGGTCCGGCGGCAGCGTCGTGCTCCTGCCGGTCCCGGACGGCGCGACCAAGGCGCAGACGACCCGGCTCGTCGCCGCCGCCCGTCCGCTCACGGGGGTCGCGCTCGACCGCAGCGCCTCGCGGGGGAAGCAGCGCACGACGCTGACGTACGACTTCGGCTCCGGCGACCGGGGCGTGCTCGTCCCGCAGCCGGGGCAGGGCACGACCGGCCTGGAGTGCACCGGCCTGCACTACGAGACCGTCCAGGGACCGGCCCCGGTCTGCACCGGCACCGCCCTGCGGTTCGCGGTCGACACGGTCCGGCCATCGGACACCCTCGACCTGTCGGGGCTGTCGTCCGCGGAGCGAGCGGCGCTCGTCACCCAGGTCCGCGCCGACGCGTCCACGGTGGATGCCTCGTCGTACGCCGCGGACAGCTACGGCGGTGGGAAGGACCTCTACCGCGTCGCGAACCTGTACCGGCTCGCGACGCAGCTCGACCTCGCGTCGGTGGCGGACGTGCTGAAGACCTCGGTCGTCGACGAGCTCGACCAGTGGTTCGACCCCGCCGGGTGCGGAACCCGCACGGCGCGGTGCTTCGCCTACGACCCCACGCTGCACGGGCTCGTCGGGCAGGAGGCCTCGTTCGGCTCCGACGAGTTCAACGACCACCACTTCCACTACGGCTACGTGCTGTCCGCAGCCGCCGTCCTCGCCGCCGACGACCCGGCGCTCGTGCGGCGGTGGCGGACCGTGGCCGACCTCGTCGCGGCGGACATCGCCTCGCCGGAGGCCACCGCCTCGTTCCCGGCGCTCCGCGTCTACGACCCGTACGCGCAGCACTCGTGGGCGTCCGGGTTCTCGCCGTTCGCCGACGGCAACAACCAGGAGTCGTCGTCCGAGGCCGTCTCGGCGTGGAACGGCGTCGCGCTGTGGGGAGCGGTGTCCGGCTCGTCGTCGGGGTCGTCGTCGGGGTCGTCGTCGCTCCGGTCCGTCGCGACCTGGCTGCTCTCGAACGAGGCGGCCTCGGCCGCGCGGGACGTGCTCGACCCGGACCTGTCCGCGTTCCCGGAGTTCCGGCACCGGGTGGTCTCGCTGACCTGGGGCGGCAAGCGCGACCACGCGACCTGGTTCAGCGCCGCGGCGGCCGCGCCCGCGGGCATCGAGCTCATCCCGATGCCGGCCGTGGCCGCCTCGTACGTCGATGCCGGCGGGGCGGCGCAGATCCGCCGGGTGCTGGCCGAGGCGGTGCCGGACGGCAGGTACGACGTGCAGTTCGGCGACTACCTGCTCATGTACCGGGCGCTGGCGTCACGGGCCGATGCGGCCACGGCGCTGCGGGAGGCGCGGGCGTTGCCGGACGCGGTGGTCGACTCGGCGAACTCGCGGTCGTACATGCTGGCGTGGATCATGTCGCGCGCGTAGCGCCGGCGCGTTCCACGACAGCGTGCGAGGTTCCGCGCACCGTGCGGCCCTGCTCGCGTCCCACAGTGGTCGGAACCTCGCACAGAGCGCCGGCGCGGTGGCCGCGGCCGCGCCCCGTCAGGTCTGGCAGCGCGGACACCAGTACGTGTCCCGCAGGGTCAGCTCCGACTCACCGAGCTCCCCGTACCGGATCGGCGTCCCGCAGCGCAGGCACGGCTTCCCCGCTCGGCCGTACACCCAGAAGCGCCGACCGGGCCGATCGACCCCGGTGGTCACACGGGCGCTGCGGTCACGGTTGGCGAGGATGAGCCGGCTCGCCAGGGCGATCATCCGCGCTGGGTGGTGCACCTCGCGCACCGGACGGGTCGGCAGGACACCGCGCAGGAAACACAGCTCGTTGCGGTAGACGTTCCCGAGGCCGGCGAGTACCCGCTGGTCGAGCAGCGCGAGGCCGACCGGACGATCAGGGTCCCGCGTCAGGTTCGCCAGCGCGAGGTCGGCGTCCCAGTCGGGACCGAGCAGGTCGGGGCCGAGGTACCCGACGATCTCGGACTCCTGGTCGCGGGGGACGACCTCGAGCACCCCGAGCGCGAAGCCGACCGTCGAGACGTCGGCGGCGCTGCCGGGTCCGCCGCCGGTCGCGTCGAGCACCACCCGCGCCTGGTGCGCCGGGCGACGCCAGCGGTCCCCGGGCGCGTAGACGTCCCACCGCCCCTCCATCTTGAGGTGCGAGTGCACGGTCAGGTCGCCGATCCGGTGCAGCAGGTGCTTGCCACGCGGGACGACCTCGTCCACCGTGCGGCCGACGAGGTCGAGCGTGGCGAACGCCGGCACCCGGAAGTCGCTGCGGGTGAGGACCTTCCCCGCCAGTGCGGCGTGGAGCCGACGGGCGGCGCGGAAGACGGTGTCGCCCTCAGGCACCGGGCACCCCCGTCGTGCGCTCAGACACGGAGACGCAGCCCCTGCGGCGTGGCGGTGAACCCGGCTTCGCGCAGCGCCGAACCGAGCGGGGTCTCGAGGACGAAGTCGCCGTCCACTCGCTCGACCGAGAGCTTCCGCAGGCCGCTCCGCACGGTCGCGGCGATCGACGCCGCAGCCACGGCGAGGTCCGCCGGGTCGTCGGTGAAGGTCAGCACCGACTTGCCACCGCGTTCGACGTACACCGCGAGGTGCCCGTCGACCGTCGTGACGAGCGCACCCGCCTTGCGCCCGGGCCGGTGCCCGCGGCCCGTCGTCTTCACGGGAGCGGAGTCGGCGGCCCCACTGGGACGACCAGCGGTACCGTCGGCGCTGCCCGCACCGTCGTCGTCAGGCCCGGCGGCGGTGTCGGACGGCCACGGCAGCGATGCCCCGTACGCGTTCGCCGGGTCGGTCGCCGCGAGGGTCAGGGCATCACGCGACCGGTCCGGATCGGCCCGTTCGTCGTCGTCGATGTCGCGCGCGTACGTGCGGAGCCGGTCGACGGTGGGCCCCGTCGCGAACTGCGCGGCGCCGAGGCCCTCGACGAAGTAGCCCCGGCGGGCCCGGCCGGACTCCTCGAAGCGGGAGAGCACCCGGTACACGCCGGCGAACCCGCCCCGGACGCCCTCGACCTGCACCGCGCCGCGGGTGACGACGCCGTACCGCTCGAGCAGCTGTTCGGCGGTCGCGGCGGCCCGGACGGTCGCGTCGGACTCGGCGAGGGGGAGCAGGGACCACCGGCCGCCGACGGACGGCGGACCGGACTGGGTCGGCATCGTCGGCCGACGACGGCCGCGGTACGCCCGTGCGCGGGGTGCGCTCGAGCTCTTCGCCTTCCCGCCGAGCATCGCGCGCAACGGCGCGAAGGTGTCGTTCGTGATCTGCCCGGCCCACACCAGGTCCCACAGCGCGGTCGACAGGGCGGTGTCGTCGGTGCTGCCGACGGCCTGCCCGAGCTGCCGGAAGAAGTACGCGCCGCCGCCCGCGAGCGCACCGAGCACGTCCCGCTGGAGCTCGGTCGTCTCGTCACCGGAGGGCTCCGCCAGGGTCGTGGCCGCGGTGTCGGCGAGGTGCAGGCGGATCCAGCCGTCGTTGCCCGGCAGGGTGCCGCCGCCGGACCAGAGGACCTCGCCCGTGGCGGTGAGCTCGTCGAGCATGCTCGGCGCGTAGTCGCCGACGCGTGCCGGCAGCACGAGGGTCTCCCACGCGCTCGCGGGCAGTGCCACCCCGGCGAGCTGGTCGACGACCTGGAGCACCCCGTCGACGCCGCGCAGTCCACCGCGGGTACCGGCGGTCCGGACGTGCTGCCACGCGGGCAGGAACCGCGCGAGGGCGTCCGGCGCGACGGGCTCGACCTCGTGCCGGAGCGCCGCGAGCGACTTCGTGCGGATGCGGCGGAGCACCTCGGCGTCGCACCACTCCGCACCCTGGCGATCGGGACGGAACTCGCCCTCGACCACGCGACGGTCGGCGACGAGGCGGCGCAGGGTGTCCTGCACGACGGCGATCCCGAGCCCCAGCCGTCCGGCGGCGTCCTGCGCGGAGAACGGCCCGTGCGACCGGGCGTACCGGCCGACCAGGTCGCCGAGCGGGTCGGCCACCGGTTCGACGAACGCCGTCGGCACGCCGATCGGCAGGGGCACCCCGAGGGCGTCGCGCAGGCGGGAGGCGTCCTCGATCACGGCCCAGCGGGTCGCGCCGGCGTGCGAGAACGCGAGCACGCGGCGGTCTCGCTCGAGCGCGGCGAGCACGGTCTGCGCCTCGGTCGTCGCTGCGGCGCGGTCGTCCGCCTCCGCCAGCCAGCTCCGGTCCACGATCTCGTCGAGGTCGAGCGCGCCCACGAGCCGCAGGACGTCGACGATCCCCTCGGCGTCGCGCGCCCGGCGGTCCGGCGAGAGCCGCTGCAGGTCACGCTCGACCGAGGCGATGACCGCCGGGTCGAGCAGCTCGCGGAGCTCGGCACGACCGAGCAGCTCGCCGAGCAGCGTCGAGTCGAGGGACAGTGCGGCCGCCCGACGCTCGGCGAGCGGGGAGTCCCCCTCGTACATGAACGCGGCGACGTACCCGAAGAGCAGCGAGCGCGCGAACGGCGACGGCGTCTCCGTCTCGGTCTCGACCAACCGGATGCGCCGGCCCGCGATGTCGTCAGCGATCCCCAGCAGGGCGGGCACGTCGTACACGTCCTGGAGGACCTCGCGCACGGTCTCGAGCACGATCGGGAAGGTCGGGTACTTCTGGGCGACCTCGAGCAGCTGCGAGGCCCGCTGCCGTTGCTGCCAGAGCGGGGAGCGCTGCCCGGGGTTCCGGCGGGGCAGCAGGAGCGCCCGCGCGGCGCACTCACGGAAGCGCGCGGCGAACAGCGCCGACGCCCCGACCTCGTCCGTCACGAGCGCTTCGAGGTCGTCCCGCTCGAACACGAACAGGTCGGCGCCGGGAGGCTCGGCATCGGTCTCGGGGATGCGCACGACGATCCCGTCGTCGGCGGCCATGGCGTCGCCGTCGATCCCGTGGCGCTCACGGAGTCGTGCGGCGACCGCCAGGGCCCACGGCGCGTGCACCTGCATGCCGTACGGCGAGTGCAGGATGAGCCGCCAGTCGCCGAGCTCGTCACGGAAGCGTTCGATCACGAGGGTCGTGTCGTTCGGCACGTGTCCGGTCGCGGCGCGCTGGTCGCGGAGGAAGGTGAGCAGGTTCGTCACGGCCCGTTCGTCGAGCCCGCCGGCGGCGACCCTGGCGCGTGCGTCGTCGTCGGAAGCCCCCTCGACCTCGCGCACGAAGGCCCCGGTGGCACGGCCGAGTTCCGCGGGGCGACCGATGCCGTCGCCCTTCCAGAACGGCACGCGGCCCGGCTGCCCGAACGCGGGGCTGACGATCACCCGGTCGTGGGTGATCTCCTCGATGCGCCAGCTCGTCGCACCCAGCGCGAAGACGTCGCCGACGCGGGACTCGTAGACCATCTCCTCGTCGAGCTCGCCGACGCGCGAGGCCTTCTCGCCGACCATGAACACGCCGAACATGCCGCGGTCGGGGATCGTCCCGCCGCTGGTGACCGCGAGCCGCTGGGCACCCGGACGCCCGGTCAGGGTGCCGTGCACGCGGTCCCACACCAGGCGCGGTCGGAGCTCGGCGAACTCGTCGCTCGGGTAGCGCCCGGTCACGAGGTCGAGCGTGGCCTCGAACGCGGAGCGGGGCAGACCGCTGAACGGGGCGCTCCGCCGCACGAGCTCGAACCAGTGCTCGACGTCGACCGTGTCGATCGCCCCCGCTGCCACGGTGTGCTGCGCGAGGACGTCGAGCGGGTTCGCCGGCACCGAGATCGACTCGATCTGCCCGGCCACCATCCGCTCGACCGTCACGGCGCTGTTCACCAGGTCGGCGCGGTGCTTCGGGAACAGCACGCCGCGCGAGATCTCGCCGACCTGGTGCCCGGCGCGACCGACGCGCTGGAGACCGCTCGCGACCGAGGGCGGCGCCTCGACCTGCACGACGAGGTCGACCTCGCCCATGTCGATGCCGAGCTCGAGCGAACTCGTCGCGACGACGCAGCGCAGTCGACCGGACTTCAGGTCGTCCTCGATGATGGCGCGCTGGTCCTTCGAGACGGAACCGTGGTGGGCGCGGGCGAGCACCGGCACGGCGGCGTCGGAGCCCCCGCCACCGGTCTGCCCGGACGCGCCGATCACCTGCGCCGGGGGCCGCTTCGTGCCCTGCGGGGCGACGGCGTGCGCCGAGGTCCGTGCCGGCGACTGCGGACGCCCGCGCGCGACCGGCAGCCCGTCGTCGGCGGGGGAGGCGCCGGCCGGCACCAGCGCCCCGTCGCCGACCGAGCCCGCCGCCGCGAGCACGCGTTCTTCGTGGATCTCGTTCAGCCGTGCCGTCAACCGCTCGGCCAAGCGGCGGGAGTTCGCGAACACGATGGTCGACCGGTGTTCCTCGACCAGGTCGACCACGCGTTCCTCGACGTGGGGCCAGATCGACCCGTTCGTCGGTGACTCGGTCGCGTCCGCACCGACGGGCGGTGCACCGAGCTCGGCCATGTCGTCGACCGGAACGACGACCCGCAGGTCGAACGTCTTCTGCGCCGGCGGGGCGATGATCGACACCGGTGCGCGTCCGCCGAGGAACCGCGCCACCTCTTCCGGGGGGCGCACCGTCGCCGAGAGCCCGATGCGCTGCACGGGCTTCTCGAGCAGGTCGTCGAGCCGTTCGAGCGAGACCGCCAGGTGGGCGCCGCGCTTGGTGGACGCGACGGCGTGCACCTCGTCCACGATGACGGTGTCGACGTTCACCAGGGTCTCGCGCGCCTGCGAGGTGAGCATGAGGTACAGCGACTCCGGCGTCGTGATGAGGATGTCCGGCGGCTGCCGCAGCAGCTTCTGCCGATCGGACGACGGGGTGTCACCGCTGCGGACCCCGACCGTGACGTCGGGTGGTTCGAGCCCGAGGCGCCGTGCGGTCTGGGTGATGCCGACGAGCGGGCTGCGCAGGTTCCGTTCGACGTCGACGCCGAGGGCCTTCAGCGGGGACACGTAGAGCACCCGGGTGCGCTGCTTCGCGGGCGGACGGTCGGTCGAGCTGATGAGTCGGTCGATCGACCACAGGAACGATGCCAGCGTCTTGCCGGACCCCGTCGGGGCGATCACGAGCGCGTGCTTCCCGGTGGAGACGGCGTCCCACGCACCGGCCTGCGCCGGGGTCGGTGCGGCGAAGGCGCCGCGGAACCACTCCGCGGTGGCGGGGGAGAAGCGCTCGAGGACGTCCGTCATGGTCCGTCCCATCCTGCCCGCCACCACCGACAGCGGCCCGTGCGGACGTACCCCTTGACAGAGCGATAGTTACCGATCTATCGTTAACACATCGCGATACGACGAAGACGATTCCGGTCAGACCGTTCGCGAGCCGACTCAGCACGACGGAAGGACGCATCATGCGACCCATGCACAACGACTTCGACACCACCCAGCACCCGCGCGGCCCCCGCTTCGGCGGCGCGCGGCAGCACCACGGCGCCGGCTTCCCCGGCCGCGACCGCGGTGACCACGACCACGGCGGACGCGGCGGTTTCGGCCCCGGCTTCGGTCGCGGCTTCGGACCCGGCTTCGGCGGTCCGGGGTTCGGCGGTCCCGGCTTCGGCCGCGAACGCCGTCGCCGCGGCGACGTCCGCCTCGCGATCCTCGGCCTGCTGGCCGAGGGCCCGCAGAACGGCTACGCCGTCATCAAGACCATCGCCGAACGCACCGGCGGCGCCTGGAAGCCGAGCCCCGGTTCGGTCTACCCGACGCTCCAGCAGCTCGTGGACGAGGACCTCGTCGTCTCCACGGGTGACGGCCGGAAGACGCTCTTCGAGCTCACCGACGCCGGCAAGGCCGAGGCAGAGGCGAAGGCGGACGAGATCGCCGCGGCCTTCGACGCGCCGGGTCTCCCGGACTCGTCCCGCGAGTTCATCGAGTCGCTCCGGAAGACCATGGGCGTCCTGCACATGTACCGCACCAGCGCGACGGAGGAGCAGGCGAAGGCGGCCACCGCCAAGATCGACCAGCTCCGCAAGGACCTCCTGCAGATCCTCGCCGACTGACGTCGGAACCCGTGACGGGAGGCGCGGTGCCAGCTGGCACCGTGCCTCCCGTCCGCATCGTGAGCAGCAATGGTCGAGTCCGCACGTCGGACCCGACCATTTCTGCTCACCAAGCGGGGCGAGCCCGCTGAGTGCGCCTACGCGCCGATGAACGCGGCCACGTCCGCCAGCTCCGCTGCGGACACCGCGTGGGGCAGGCCCTCGTACGTGCGATCCGTCACGGCGGTGTTCGTCGCCGCCCACGCCTGCGTCCGGGCGGTGGCCTCGCCGGGGATCACCGGGTCGAGGTCGCCGTGCCCGAGGAACACCCGGGGCCGGACGGCGGCGACGGCCTCGTCACGCGAGTCCGTCACTCCCGGCACGACGAACCCGGACAGCGACACCGCGAACGCGAACGCAGCGGGCCGTGCCCGGAGCAGTTGCAGCGCCATCGACCCGCCCTGCGAGAACCCGAGCAGTCCGATCCGCGGGTGCTCGGCCGCGACCGAGTCGATCCACTCGAGGACACCCGCGACGGACTCGTCGACGGGCCCGAGTGCCGGGGAGCCCGGCGTGCCGAGCGGGTACCAGCTGTACCCCTGCCCGAACGGCATCGGCGCACGCAGCGACGCCATGGTCCACGACGGCGGCAGCGCCGGGGCGAGTCCGAGCAGGTCGCGCTCGTTCGACCCCACCCCGTGCATCGTCACGAGCAGCGGGGTCCCCGCGCGCTCGGAGGGGCTCCGGGTCCACTGCACGGCATCGCGATCGATCATGTGGACGACAGTAGTTGACGCATCAACCATCCCCAACCCCCGCGCCTTCCGCCGAACTCGCCACGGTGACTGGTAGACACGGTGCATGGCCTCGCTGCGCACCCCCGACCCCGACTCCGGCTGGCTGTCCGACGAGGAGCTCGCGAACGTCCGCCGTCGACTGCCGATCTGCTACGTCGAGGCGGTGCCCGTCCGCACCGACGGCCTCGGCGTCGTCACCGAGGTGGGCGTGCTGCTGCGCGTCGCCCCGAGCGGTTCCATCGCCCGCACGCTCGTGTCCGGGCGCGTGATGTTCGGCGAGTCGATCCGGACCGCATTGTTCCGGCACCTCGAGAAGGACCTCGGGCCGATGGCGTTCCCGCAGCTGCCGTCGAGCCCCACCCCGTTCACCGTGGCCGAGTACTTCCCGCTGCCCGGCGCGTCCGTCTACACGGACGAACGGCAGCACGCGATCTCCCTCGCGTACGTCGTCCCCGTGACCGGCACGTGCGAGCCCCGGCAGGACGCCCTCGAGCTGACCTGGATGAGCCCGATGGAGGCGGCCTCCGACGCCGTCGCCGACGAGATGGAGGGCGGTCGCGGAGCGCTCCTCCGCGCCGGACTCGCATCAGTCGGCGCCCTCATGTAGCAGCCGACGCCACCCGCATACGACGAAGCCCCCGGATCCGAATCGGACCCGGGGGCTTCGCAGCGCGGTACTGGACCGGCTTACTTGTTGTCGTTCTTGAGGCTGTCGGCCACGCCTGAAGCGGCGTCCTTGACGTTCGTACCTGCCTGCTTGGTGTCGGCCTTGACCTGATCGGTCTTGCCTTCAGCCTTGAGGCGGTCGTTGTCCGTCACGTTCCCGACGGCTTCCTTGGCCTTGCCAGCTGCCTTCGCAGCGGCGTTCTTGACGTCTTCGATCCCAGCCATAGGCTCTCCTTCCGACAGCGGACAGTTCCCCGTCAGCCGCTCGCGCGGCATCCGGTGAAGGAGAACCTACGCCCGTGGAGTGCGTCCGTGCTCAGGCGGCGTGGAGGTTCCCCACGCCGACAGGATCAGCGCGCGGACCCCGCCGGACGGGAGGCGCGGCGCGAGCCACCACGACGGTTGCCGCCCGACTCGGCGCCGGACCCACGACCGGCGGCGTAGCCGCCCTCCGAGGACCAGACCGGAGCGGACCCACCGCGGACGGTGTCGCTCGACGCACGACGGCTGCCACCACTGCGGCGACCGCCGGACGCGGCACCCGAGCGCTGCCCACCGGCGGAGCCGGTCGACGCGCCGGCGCCGGCCTCGGCGGGACGACCGCCGCGACGCCCTGCACCGGACGACCCGGAAGCCGAGCCGGTGCGCGCGGGCTGCGCCGCGCCTCCGGGACGACCGCCGCGACCACGGCGACGACCGCCGCCCGCGTTGTCGGACTCGGCGGTGCGCTGCTTGGGCTGGCGCTGCTGCTGTGCCGGCTGCTCCGGGGCGACGTGGCGGACCGGAGCGACCTCGCCGACGAGCTCCGTGACGGCGGGGGAGTTCGCCGTGACCTGCTGCGGCGTGACCTTGATCGCGGCCGCACGCATCATCTGCGCGACGTCGCGACGCTCGGCGGGCATCGTCACGGTGACGACGTCGCCGGACGAACCGGCGCGGGCGGTGCGGCCCGAGCGGTGCAGGTACGCCTTGTGCTCGGTCGGCGGGTCGACGTGGACGACGAGCTCGACGTGGTCGACGTGCACACCGCGGGCGGCGACGTCGGTGGCGACGAGCACGAGGGCCTCGCCGGAGGAGAACTTCGCGAGGTTCCGCTCACGGGCACCCTGCGACAGGTTGCCCTGCAGGTCGACGGCCGGGATGCCCTGGCTGCTGAGCTGCTTGGCGAGGCGCTTGGCGTGGTGCTTCGTGCGCATGAAGAGGATGCGACGACCGGTGCCGCTCGCGAGCGTCCGGACGAGGTCCTTCTTCGCGTCGGCGTCGGCGACCTCGAACAGGTGGTGGGTCATCGCCTCGACGGGGCTGTTCGCCTCGTCGACCGAGTGCATGACCGGGTTGTGCAGGAACTTCTTGACGAGCTTGTCCACGCCGTTGTCGAGCGTGGCGGAGAACAGCAGACGCTGCCCCTGCTCGGGCGTGGCCTGCATGATCTTGGTCACACCGGGGAGGAAGCCCATGTCGGCCATGTGGTCGGCCTCGTCGAGGACGGTCACCTCGATGTCGCCGAGGTTGACGTGGCCCTGCTGCATGAGGTCGGCGAGACGGCCGGGGCACGCCACGACCACGTCGACGCCGCCGCGCAGGGCGTCGACCTGACGACCCTGCCCGACGCCGCCGAAGACGGTCGTGGTGTTCAGGCCCATGGCCTTGGCGAGCGGGGCGAGGGCGACGTCGATCTGGGTCGCGAGCTCACGGGTGGGGGCGAGCACCAGGGCACGGGGCCGGCCGGCGCGGCGCTTGCGGCCACTGGCGGCGAGGCGGGCGACGAGCGGGATCGCGAACGCGATCGTCTTGCCGGAGCCGGTGCGGCCACGGCCGAGCACGTCCTTGCCCTGCAGGGAGTCGGGGAGCGTGTCCTCCTGGATGGGGAACGCGGTCTCCTTGCCCTGGTCGGCGAGGACGGCGACCATCGGCGCGGGGACGCCGAGGTCGGAGAAACGGATGTCTTCGTTGGTCATGGTGACCTTTCCAACCGGAGTGCTCCGGCTGTGGTCGCGCTTGCGAGGCAGCGCGCGGGCGGGATGCGCGCCAACGGGTGTGGCTGGCGCAGTCGCCGCAGCAGAGAAGCCTGGCACCTTCGGGAGGTGCTCGATCATCGGTCCGTGGACCGGGAGTTCGGGGGCGTCCGTACGACGCACGAGGCGATCGGCGCCTCGAGTACGTCCAGCATAGCGTGCGCGGGTCGGATCCCCCAGGCCGAGGTGTCCGCCGGCTCGTGCGAGGATGCACCGGTGCGCACCAGAACCGTCCTGCTGACCGTCGCGACGGCCCTCGTCGCCGTCCTGGGGACGGCGTCCTGCGCCGCCGCGGTGCCCACCGCGTCGTACCGGAACCTGCCCACCTCGGGCGTCCCCGACTACCAGCTGGGCGGCTCGTACGCGCCGCCGGCAGGTGTCACGATCGTCGAGCGCGACAGCACCGCACGACCAGCGACGGGGAAGTACTCGATCTGCTACGTCAACGGCTTCCAGACCCAGCCGGAGGACGCCGCGATGTGGAAGCGGGACCACCCGACGGCGATCCTCCGCGACCGATCGGGCAAGCCGGTGTCCGACCCGGGCTGGCCGGACGAGATGTTGCTCGACACGACGACCGCTGCGAAGCGCGCGACGATCGTGCGGGTCCTCACGAAGTCCGTCGCCCGGTGCGCCGATCGCGGGTTCGCCGCCGTCGAGTTCGACAACCTCGACTCGTGGACGCGCTCGAAGGGGAAGCTGACGCGGTCCGGGAACCTCGCACTCGCCGCCGCGCTCGTCCGTCTCGGGCACGGCGAGGGGCTCGCGGTCGGGCAGAAGAACACGCCGCAGCTCGGGGCGTCCGGGCGGAAGCAGACCGGCTTCGACTTCGTGGTCGCCGAGGAGTGCTTCGTCTACCAGGAGTGCGGCGAGTACACGAAGGCGTACGGCAAGCGGGTCATCGACGTCGAGTACTCGGACAACAGCGAGCAGCCGTGGTCGTCGGTGTGTGCCTCGGCGAAGCGGCCGGCGATGACCATCCTGCGCGACCGGGACCTCGTGACGCCGTCGAGCGACGACTACGTGTTCGAGCGCTGCTGACGCAGCGCGCCGGACGCGGAAGGCCGCGGCACTGTGCGAGGTTCCGCGCGCTGTGGGACGCGCGCGGCATCGCACGCCGCGCGGAACCTCGCACACTGCGCCGCGGCGCGCCCCGGCGCAGCCCGCGCCCGCGTCAGGCGGGCCAGGCGTCCCGCAGGGCGGCAGCGGCCTGGTCGGCGGACAGCCCCGCGGCCCGTGCGGCGGCAGCGAGGGCACGGGCGGCATCGGTCACCGACGACGGCACCTCGGCCGGTCGGATCACCCGGGTTCCGGCGCCGCGTGCGGTCTGCACGAGCCCGGCCTCTTCCAGCAACTGGTACGCCCGCGCCACCGTCCCGGCGGCGAGCCCGAGCTCGTCCGCGAGTCCGCGGACGCTCGGCAGCCGTTCACCGTCCACGAGGTACCCGGCGCTGATCTGCGCGGCGATCTGGGACCGGACCTGCTCGAACGGCGGGATGCGCCCTCCGGCGTCGATCGCGACGAGACCCGACATGTGCTCCACCCTAGAAGTCGTACTGCTCGCCGACGGGGATCGGGACCGCGACGGTGTTGCCCGGAGGCGCGAGCGGGCACGCCCACGCCGGGTCGTACGCGCACGACGGGTTGTAGGCGAAGTTGAAGTCGAGGACGAGCTCGCCGTCGTCGCCCCCGAGGTCCGCGCCCTTGATCGTGTCGACGAGGTAGCGTCCGCCGCCGTAGGTCCCGCGGGCCTTGCCGGCGCTCGAGTCCTTGACCGGGATGAACACGCCGCCCGCGTAGCCGCCGTGCGACCACACGTCGAGCGAACCGATGCCGGCCAGGGTCACGACGCCGAGCCGGTCGAAGTGCACGATGCCGTCGGTGCCCGTCTCGACGTCCATCGCGAGGGGCTCCGCCGGCTCGATCCGGGCACGGAAGCGCCACGACGGGTCGTAGTCCGGGACGGGCAGGGACTCGAAGTCGCGGGCGTCCTCGTCGAGGAGCGGGCTGGCCGGGTGCTCGCCGAACATCGCGTCACGGGTCTCGCGCCACAGCGCGTGGGCGGTCTCCGGGTCGTTCGTCGCCCGCACCCGTCGGTACAGGTCGAAGGTCATCCGCCGCCAGTCCACGGTGGCGAGCGTGCTGTGCACGCGATCGTCGGTTGCCGGCTCATGCGTCTGGCTCACGGTACGAGCGTACGCCCTGCCTGGAGGAACGGCGCGGGTCCGGCGGTCAGGCCGCAGCTCGTCGGGCGCGCCGCCAACCGGGCGCGAGGGCGCGCATCCGCAGCGCGCGCCACTGCCAGATCACCCACATCCCCGGCCAGAGCAGGACTCCGAGCACCGCGGGCCGCATCCGGTACGAGAGCCGGTCGACGAGGAGCGTCCGACCGTCCCCGAGGTCGACGGTCGCCATCCGGTGCTGCATCGACATCCGTCCGAACAGCCCGCTCGTGCCACCGCCGTTGTCGCGTTGCACGGGCACACCGCGCACCTCGTACAGGTCGAGGTCGACGTGCGTGTCGCCGCTCGGGACCACGCCGAAGGCGCTCGCGGTGATCGGGTGCGGCTCACCCGGCACCCAGCGCACCGGGAACCCCTGCGGATCGCGCGACCGGTAGACCAGGAACGGCTTCGTCACGGCGACCATCACCGCCGGGGACAGCAGGGCGTCACGCACGGCCTCGACCGGTGCGTCGAGGGTGATCCGGATGCCCACGTGCATGCCGCGAACGCTACTCGTGCGCGGTGGACGACCGGCGGGCCCGGCGGCAGGCGTGCCGGACGGAACCGGGTCAGGCGTGTCGAGCGGATCGGCGTCGAGCACCCTCGGCGCGGTCGTGCCGACGGAGCCGTTCGGCGAGGGACAACCGCACGGTCGGCCACTCCGACGCGATCACGGAGAACACCACGGTGTCCCGCAGCGTGCCGTCACGGCCGATCGAGTGGTTCCGGAGCACGCCGTCCTGCTTCGCACCGAGTGCCGCGATGGCCGTGCGGGACTGGAGGTTGTGCCAGTGGGTCCGGAACTCGACCGCGATGCACTGCCAGACGTCGAACGCGTGCGAGAGCATGAGCAGCTTCGCCTCGGTGTTGATGCCCGTGCGCTGCGTCGACCGCGACAGGAACGTCGCACCGATCTCGACCCGGCGGTTGCCCGTGTCGGGGTTGAGGAACGTCGTCGACCCCACGACCCGGCCGGTTGGGCGGTCGCGCACCGCGAACGGCACCATCCGTCCCGCTGCCTGCTCGGCGAGCCGCCGGTCGATCTCGTCGTCGACCTGTGCCGGAGCGGGGATCGAGGTGTACCAGGTGCGCCACAGATCGCCGTCCGCGACCGCCGCCCGCAGGTCGTCCGCGTGCTCGGAGCCGAGGGGCTCGAGCGTCACGCGGTCGCCGGTCAGGGTGGGTGCGGGGGCGATCTCCATGGCAACAGATCCTACGGTCGCCGACCCTGACGAACCCCGGACGGCGGAGCACCTGTGGAAAGGATCAGGGACCCGCCGACGGCTATCGTGTCGCAGGTGGCAGCACGCACGCAGGAGAAGTACCAGGTCCGCTTCGCATGGGGGACCGGCGGCGCCGCGCGGATCGCCCCGGGGACGCACCTGGTCGTCTGGGTCGACGTCCTCCCGGCGTCCGCGGCGCACGACGGACCCGCCCGCCGACGGGCGCTCCGCGCGGTCGCCGCGCAGGTGCCGGACGGTCCGGAGGTCGTGCTCGGCCACCTCGGCAACGCGACGGCGGTCGCGGAACGCGTGACGCGCCTCCAGGCCGAACGCGGTGACCGCTGCGTCGTCGCGATCGTCGCCGCCGGACGCCACCACGCACCCGGTGACGACGCCGCGGAAGCGGCGGGCGAGGCCGCGGACGTGCCGGACGCACCGGACTTCGCGGTCGAGGACCTGCTCGCGGCCGGTGCCGTCGTCGACGCGCTCGCCGAGGTCGGGATCGACCACACCTCGCCCGAGGCGGCGGCCGCCTGTGCGGCGTACACGGGACTGCGGCGGGCGGTGAAGCACCTGGTCAGCGCCTCCGAGGCGGCCGCGGCGCTCGAGCCCGCCGACGTGCACGCGGCGCTCGCGGTGGACGGCCAGCTGGAGACCCTGCGGGAATCGAGTTCGCGCGCGTAGCGTTCGACCTCCACATCCGGTACCCCGCCGGACCGCAGAGCGAAGGAGCGTGCCGTGAAGGCAGTCGTCGGAGACACCGTGATCGCCGAGGCCCCGCAGGAGGACCTCATCCAGATCGAGGGCAACTGGTACTTCCCGCCGTCGAGCGTGAAGAGCGAGCTGTTCACCGAGAGCCCCACCCAGTACCACTGCCCGTGGAAGGGCGACACGCAGTACTACACGGTGAACGTCGACGGGCAGGCGCCGCAGGACAACGCCTGGTCGTACCCGACGCCCATCCCGTCGTCGTTCGACCGCGTCGGCAAGGACTACTCGGGCTACGTGGCGTTCTGGAAGGGCGTGCGCGTCGTCGACTAACCGGCGCCGACCCGCTCAGCCGGCCAGCGTCAGCGCGATGAGCGCCACGTTGAGCGCGACGATCACCAACGCGATGACCCCCGCGACGACGCGGGTGGTCATCGCGTTGACGTCCGCACCCATCACGCTGCGACGGGACGTGTAGACGACCAGCGGCACGATCGCGAAGGCGATCCCGAAGCTCAGCACGACCTGGCTCACCACGAGCAGCATCGTCGCGTCGGCGTTCACCGCGAGCAGGACGATGGCGGGCACGAGCGTGACCAGCCGTCGGGCCAGCAGCGGGATCCGCACGTGCAGCAGTCCCTTCATGATCTCGGCGCCGGCCATGCAGCCCACCGAGGTCGAGGCGAGCCCCGACGCCAGCAGCCCCACCGCGAACAGCACGCCCACGACCGGTCCGACGTGCTCGGCGATCGCCCGCTGCGCTCCGGGGATCGAGTCCGTGTCGGCGACCCCGGGCAGCGTCGCCGCCGCGAGGACGAGCATGCAGATGTTCACCCCGCCGGCCACCAGGAGCGCCAGCCCCACGTCCCAGCGCGTCGCGACGAGCACCCGACGACGCTCCGGGCCCGCCGGGACGTCGCCGTGCCGGTCGCGCGCCAGGGCGGAGTGCAGGTAGACCGCGTGCGGCATCACCGTCGCGCCGAGCATCGAGGCGGCGAGCATCACCGACTCGGACCCCTCGAACCGCGGGACGAGCCCCGAGACGAGCTCGCCCGGTGACACCTGCGCGAACAGCAGCCCGGCGCAGAACCCCACCGTGAGGATCGCGAGCATCGCCGTCACCACGGCCTCGAACGTCCGGGTGCCGCGGTGGCTCTGCAGGGTGAGGATCGCCATCGAGACCACGCCGGTGATCACCCCGCCGGCGACCAGCGGCAGCCCGAAGAGCAGGTGCAGCGCGAGTGCGCCGCCGATGACCTCGGCGATGTCGGTCGCGGCGGCCACGACCTCGGCCTGCGCCCAGAACAGCAGTCGGGGCGTGCGCTTCATCCGCAGGCCGAGGTGCTCCGGCAGGGACTTGCCGGTGACGACGCCGAGCTTGGCGGAGAGGTACTGCACGACGACCGCGCTGGCGTTCGCGGCGACGAGGACCCAGAGCAGCAGGTAGCCGTACTTCGCGCCCGCGGTGAGGTTCGCGGCGACGTTGCCGGGGTCGACGTAGGCGATGGCGGCCACGAACGCGGGGCCGAGCAGGGTCAGGCCGGCCGCGCGCTTCCGAGGCGTGGTCGTCTCGGCGGGACGGGCAGCGGTGTCGGTCATGCACACAGCATGCCAGAGGATTCGGCGCGCCGAATCCTTGTTTTCGTGACACATGCGATCGGCCCGGGCCGGAGTCACGAGCAGGCCAGGAGGCGCGGGTCGGCTCAGACCGCCGCGCGTCGGGCCCGGTGCGCCCGCACCTTCGCCCGGTTGCCGCACCGCTGCATCGAGCACCACCGGCGTGTGCCCCCGCGCGACGAGTCGTAGAAGACGAGGCCGCAGTCGTCTGCCGAGCAGCGGCTCAACCGCGTCGGCTGTCCGTCCGCGGCGACGTCGTCGAAGCCGACCTCGGTGAACAGGGCCACGGCGTCCCGTGCGACGCTCGACAGCGCCTGGGCGAGCCGCACCCGGTTCGCGCCCGCACGACGACGGCCACCGGGCAGGCTCGGCGGCACGTCCGGCAGCGCGGCGAACAGGTTGACCGTGTCGATGTCGTCCGGCGCCGGGCGCGTGCGACCCGTCCCGGCGCGGAGGCCGGCAGCCACCGCGGTCCGTTCCGCCGCGGTCGAGGCCGGACCCGGAGCCGCGGCGACGGCCAGTCGAGCGATCGCTGCACGGAGGGCCCGCGCGTCCTGCAGCTCGCGGGCGGTCGCGCCGACGTCGATCGGCTCGGTGTGGTCGCTCAGCCACTCGTCGAGGTCGGCCGGTGTCGCGAGCAGTTCGCCGAGCTGCGCCCGCGGACGTCGACCGTCCGGGTCGTCGGCGAACCCGCCGGTGTGCGCGAAGTCGAGGGCGATCCGTCCGGCGTCGAAGAACCACGTGGAACCGGTGTCCGTGCGGATGTGCTGCCCCGTGTGCATCCGCCCAGGCTAACGGGTTACCGGCGCGCCTCCGCATGCGATCGGCATCATGCGGTAGCTCGGCTGGCCTCCGCCGCTCGGCGCTCCCACGCGATGACGTTCCGGGCGTCGAACCGGCGGGAGCACTTCGCGCACGCCAGCGGCCGGGTCGGGGTGCGGTAGCGGAAGTGCTCGTGCCCGGCCGGACACGTGCCGATCCACGGTGCGAGCTCGCTCGCCACGGGGCCGTCGTACAGGCGCGAGCCCGTGTAGCCGAGTGCCTTCGCCGTCCGGCGCCACGTGGGTCCGTGGCCGGCGCGGGCCCCGGCCACCGCGTGCGCGATCTCGTGCAGGAGCACCTGGTCGACGTCGTCCTCGGAGAACCGCACGGCGAGGTGGCGGCTCACCGTGATGCGCTTGCGGGCGAAGTCGCACTGGCCCGCCCGGGTCTTGGCGTGGTCGAACCCGAACGACCAGCTGCCCGCCCCGAGGTGTGCCGTCATCAGGTGTTCGGCGCGGGACCGGACGGCCTCGAGCGTCGTCACCGTTCGTCGTCGCCGGGTTCGTCGCGCCCGGCCTGGCCCTTCTGCGCGGCACGTGCGGCGATGCGGCCCCAGAGTTCGTCCGCCTCGGTCCGGGCGGCGTCCGGCGCACCGAGGACCCGGCGGCGCACCGTCGGGGTCTGCTGCACGGGCTCCGGAGCGCGGGGTGCGGCCGGTTCGTCCTCGTCCGCGCGGCGTGCGGCGACGTCGCGGGCGGTGCGCGGCTTGTCCTCGGCCGGGGGCTGCGCGACCGAGGCCCGGAGCGCTGCCTCGACCGCCGTCCGGAGCGCCTCGGTGCGCTCCGACGGCGCACCGGCCTGGCGGAACGCCTGGTACGCCCGGGACAGCGCGGCACGGGCCTCGTCGAAGCGGGAGAGCTCGAACAGCGACCAGCCCTCGAGCTCGGCCGCTGCGCCCTCGAGCTCCGGCCACTCCTCGGTCCGGGCGGTGTCCCGTGCCAGGGCCGACTCGGTCGCGGCACGCTCGTACCGCCCCAGGTCGTGCAGGACGTGCGCGCGACGGATCCGTGCGGAGACCTTGTCCGAGCGCTCCCCCGTGAACATCGTCAGGCGGAAGACCTCCTCGGCGATGACGAGCGACTCGTCGAGCCGACCGAGCAGGCGGAGGAGCTCGGCACGCTCCGCGAGCGCGTCGGTGCTGCGGCTCTGCCCGAGGTCGCGCAGCCGCTGCTGGACGGCGTCGGCGTCGACCGCGGGGCGCAGGCTGATCGGAGCGAAGGTGCTGCCGGGGCTCACGCCGGCCGTCACGGGCGCCGCATGACGCGGTTCCCGGGCGCGGTCGGTGCGGTCGGGCTGCTGGCGGTCGTCGGGCGGGAGGGACATCGGTTCGAGGGTAACCGCGCCGCCCCGAGAGCGAGCGGTGCCACGCGCACGGGGGTCACGCTCGTGTCGCCCGCGGGGACGAGGACGGCCCGCCGTGCGGGTGCACGACGGGCCGTCCGGGACGATCTGGTCGGGTCAGGACATCCCGCTGGCCGAGACGGCCGAGATGAGGATGGCCACCACGAACGCGATCGCCGCGACGACCGCGAGGATGATCGCGAAGACACCCCAGCCGCGTCCGCGCTTCGTGACCGCGGCGACGATGCCCTGCACGATCGCCCACAGGCCGAGCGCCGAGCCGAGGTAGAACAGCAGCGACCCGGTGACGGCGCTCGACGACGTGGTGAGCGCCATGATGTCGGAGTCGCTCGGGGTCGCCCCGCCGTTCTGCACGGACTCGCGGAACGCCTCGGAGCCGCCGAAGACGCCACCGAACAGTGCACCGCCGATGATGCCGACCACGAGCGCGGCGACGGCCACGACGAACGCGATGACACCGACGGTCTTCTTCTTGGCCTTCGGCTCCTCGTAGCCCTGCCACGAGGGGGCACCGGCGCTCGCCGGAGCCGCCGCGTAGGGCTGCTGGCCGTACTGGGGCTGCCCGTGCTGCGGCTGCCCGTACTGGCCCTGCTGCTCGGCGTACTGCGTCGACCCGTACTGCGGGGTCTCGCCCTGCGGGGCCTGGTGCTGCTGGGCCTGTTCGCCCCAGCGCGGCGCGTCGGCCTGCGGGGCCGGCTCGCCGTACTGCGGCGTGGAGGCGGGAGCGGGGTCGACCCGCTCGCCGTAGCGCGGCTCGTCGGCCGAGGGAGCGGGCTGCTGCGGCGCTCCGCCCCAGCTCGGCGCCTGGCCGTCGCCCGTCCGGTCCTCGTTGCTCCGGTCGTCGTTCGTCATCAGGGATCCCCTTGCTCGGTCGCGCACCTGCGCGGTCGTTCAGACCCATCCTGGCAGGCGGACCCTCCGCGTGCGCGGCATCCGCCCGATCGCACGGCGACCGTCGGCCCGACCCGCGGTCGCGCGTCAGCCGCCGAAGACGCTCCGGTTCGGCTCCGGCGACGCCACGGCGGTCTGGTCCGTGACGATCGGCGCCCCGGCGATGAACGCCCGCAGCTCCGCCCCGTGCACGACCTTCGCCGGCATCGGGTCGGAGGAGTACCGACGAGGCATCTCCGCCACGGGCAGGTCCGTCGGCGACCCGAGCAGCACGATGTTCCCGAACCGCCGGCCCTTGAGCATCCCGGTGTCCGCGACGGCCGCCACCGACGGCAGCACCGCCTGCAGCGTCGACGCCTGCCCCCGGGCGAACGCGAGCCCGGCCCCGTCCGCCACGTTCACGGCCACGATGCCGGTGGGCGACAGGAACTCCGCGACCTCGCGGTAGAACTCGATGCTCGTCACGTGCGCGGGGATCTGCGAGCCGCCGAACACGTCCACCACGGCCAGGTCCACCGTGCCCCGCAGTCCGGCGGGGAGCTTGCCGAGGACCTCGCGGGCGTCGCCGTACCGCACCCGGATCGAGGCCCCGCGGGGGAAGGGCAGCGCGTCCCGCACGTGGTCGACGAGGTCCCGCTCCAGCTCGATGACCTGCTGCCGGGAGCCCGGCCGCGTGACCGCGACGTACCGGGGGAGCGTCAGGGCCCCGGCGCCGAGGTGCAGCGCCGTGACCGGGCCGTCCGGGAGCAGGTCGATGGCGTGCCCGATCCGCCGGATGTACTCGAACGCCAGGTGCGTCGGGTCCTCGAGGTCGACGTGCGACTGCGGCGTGCCGTCCACCACGAGCGTGAACGACCCCGGGCGGTGCCGGTCCGGCTCGACCACCGCGTACCCCGCACCGATCCGGAACCCGTCGAACGCATCAGCCATGGCACCAATCGAACACCACCGCGATCACCACCCGCGTCCCCACCCCTGGTTGGTGTGCCCGCCGACGCCGTCGAACGAGGCTGGTACCACCGGCCGGGAGACGCCCGCCGGACCTCCTCGGAAGGCGGACACCATGTCGGTCCAGCTCCTCGTGAACATCCTCGTCGGCATCGCCCTGGTCGCGTTCCTCGGGTACCGCCAGGCGACCTGGCAGTACCTCGACCCGGCGCGCATCTGGCGCACGCCGCTCATCATGGCGATCGTCGGCGTGGTCGTCCTCGCCCAGACGAAGGCGACGATCACGACCACCGACGTCGTGTTCCTCGGGATCGAGGCGCTCATCACGATCGGGGTCGGCCTGACCATGGGCAGCATCACCCGCTTCCGCACGGTCGGCACCCCGGACGCCAATGGCCGCACGATCCAGTCCCGCACGGGTGCGCTCGGCGCGGTGCTGTGGATCGTCCTCATCGCCGTCCGCATCGGTCTCGACGTGCTCGGCGGCCACCTCGGCGCGCACCTGCTCACGTCGACCGGCACGATCCTGCTCGTCCTCGCACTGAACCGCGCCGCACGCGCCGTCGTCATCGACGGCCGCATCCCCCGCGGCGACCGCCAGCCGCGCGGCATGATGGTCCGGTGACCCTGCTGACCGGCCAGGACGAGACCGACCTCCCCGGAGGCCGGTCCCGTTCGGGCGCCGCCTGGGGGCTCAACGCCCTCGGCATCGCGATCGTCGCGTTCTGGTTCGTGAAGAACGGCATCGCCCTGCAGCACCCCGCGTGGGTGTGGGTGCTCGGCGCGGTGGCGCTCGCCGCGTGGGCGCTCCGCGAGTTCGGTCGCACACCCCGGCTCCTCGTCGTCGCCGGGGTCCTGATGATCGCCGCGGGCACCCTGACGGTGGTGCCGACGGACTCGCTCATGATCGTCCCCGTGATCGTCGGGATCGTCCTGCTCGGCGCGAACCTCCGCGTCCCGGTCTGGGCGGCATCCGTCGCCGCACTCGCCGCGATCGTGGTCGTCGCGGTGTCCGCCTCGATCGAGCACGCCTCGGTCCAGTTCGTCCTCGGGACGAGCGGTGGCATGCTCCTGGGCGTCCTCATCGGCTTCAGCCGTCGGCAGTTCCGCATCGCGGCGGAACGGGCGCGCGAGGCCGAGCGGGACCAGCAGCGCGCCGAACTCCTCGCGGACCGGTCCCGCGCCGCCCGGGACATCCACGACGTGCTCGCGCACTCCCTCGGCGGCCTGGTGCTCCAGCTCGACGCGGTCGAGGCCCTGCTCGAGGCCGGCCGGGTCGACGACGCCACGAAGCGCGCCGCCGAGGCCCGCGCGCTCGCCGCGGACGGCCTGGCCGAGGCGCGACGTGCGGTGCACGCCCTGCGGGACGACGCCGAGACCGAGACCGACGCCGAGGCGGACGCGGGCCGGTCTACGGTCCCGCACCGTGCCTCCCGTCCGACCACCGACCCCGCGACGGGCCTGGCGGCCCTCGTCGACGCGCACCGGTCGTTCGGCGGCGAGATCGTGACGCAGGGCGACACAGCGCTCACCGACCTCGATGCGGCCCACCGCGCCGCCGTGGTCCAGGTGGTCCGGGAGGCGCTCAGCAACGCCCGCAGGCACGCCCCCGGCCGCCCCGTGTCCCTGTCCGTCATCCGGGACGGCGACGCCGTGGACGTGGTCGTCGCGAACCCGCTGTCCGGCGGCGGCCACGGTCTGCTCGGGATGCGCGAACGCTTCGCGGAGCTCGGCAGCGGCGCCGCGGTCGAGGCGGACCGGTCGGACGACGAGTTCGTCGTGGCGATGCACCTGCCGGTCGACGAGCTGGCCGCCGAGGGGGACCGCCCGTGACCATCCGCGTCCTCGTCGTCGACGACCAGGCCATCGTGCGCGACGGGCTGGTGACGGTGCTCTCGCTCGTGGACGACCTCGAGGTCGTCGGCGAGGCGTCGGACGGGGCCGAGGCGGTCGCCGCGGTCGAGCGGGAGTCCCCGGACGTCGTGCTCATGGACCTCCGGATGCCCGGCGTCGACGGCCCGACGGCGACGGCACGCATCACCGAGGGACACCCCGGGGTCGCCGTGCTCGTCCTCACCACGTTCGCCGACGACGAGTCGATCCTGACCGCGCTGCGGGCCGGCGCGCGCGGGTACCTCACCAAGGACGCCGGTCGCGGCGAGATCGCGACGGCGATCCGTGCGGTGGCGTCGGGGCAGTCGACGTTCGACGCCACCGTGGGCGCCCGGCTCGTCGCCCAGCTGGCCGGCGGCACCGGGCCCGCGCCCGTCGCGACGCCGGACCCGACCGAGTCGCTCCGCGCACGCTTCCCGACGCTCACCCCGCGCGAGGCGGACGTGCTCGGGCGCATCGCCGAGGGCCGGTCGAACCCGCAGATCGCCGCCGAGCTCTTCCTCACCGTGCCCACCGTGAAGTCCTACGTGAACCAGGTGTTCACGAAGCTCGGCGTCCGCACCCGCGCGGAGGCCGTCGCCCTCGTCCTGCGCTGACCCGGGTCCGCGGTCCCGACCGGCCGGTCCACCCGGCGCAGGTGAATGCGTGCACATGCACCACCAGCGGACGCCAAGGGTCGTCGCCTACCGTTCACCGGGTCGTCACCTCGGTGCGTCGATCCGCGCAGTGCCCCACACCTCGCGCGCTTCCGCACCCCGCTCGTGACCGCGGCGCGACCGTCCGGCACCCCCACTGCCCCTCGTGTGCGCGCCGTCGGCGTGCGCCGGGCTCCCCGCTCTCCTGCGCGCCGCCCGTGGTCCGCCCGCCGTGACCATTGAACACATTGCGTGCGCTATGTAAAATATGAGCACGAACGGACCCGATCCCACGAGGAGTCGACCCGCATGACCGACACCATGAGCGTGCCCACGTACCGCCGCGCCACCGCGAGCCGTCCCGCGGTCGCCACCCGCGCCTCCCGTCCGTCCACCCACACCGAGCGCGAGCACGCGCCGACCTGGATGCGTGCGGTGGGTGCGGTCCTGCTGGTGGGCGGGCTCGGGCTGACCGCAGCGGTGCTCGGATGGCCGGGCGACGCTCCGGAGACGGCGCTGCTGGTGCCGGCGCTCGTCGGCGTCGCGGTCGGGTTCCTGCTCCTCGTCGCCCGCTCGGGGTGGACGGTGACGGACACCCACGTCGTCCTGCGCTTCCGGCCGCTGCCCGCGCGACGGATCGCCCGCGACCGGATCACCGACGTGCGACTCGTCGAGGCGGACGCGTCGACGTACGGCGGCATCGGGCTCCGGATCGGACGCGGCGTCCGCGCGCTCATCCTCACGCCGGGCCTCGGGATCGAGTTCACCGACGACCGCGGACGTGTCACGTTCGTGCGGACGCGGCAGCCCGAGGCGGCGTTCCGCGCCCTGCGCTGACGGGGGAGGCGCGTCCTGCGCTGGCGGGCGTGGCCGGGCTGCGGAGCAGGGAATACCCACGCTGTCCACCGGCTTATACACGGCACTGCCGAATTCGGTCAAGCCAGGACTGGACATCCGCGACGAGCCCGACCTATGATGGCAGTTCGCGCTCCCTGGCATCCGTGTCGTCATATTGCGGTCGACGCAGCGTTCTTCCAGAACGTGCCCTGGTGGTGCCGGTCCCGTATATGTCGGCGGGTCCCGTCCACCCAGATCATCGCACACGTGCACAGCTCACCGGCCGTCGCGTGATCGCGTGTCTTCGAGGGGTGCGCTGAAGCGTCAATCCACTCACCTACGTGCTGCTCGTCAGTACCGGCCCGACGGGGCCTACCGGAGGTCAAACCCTTGGCTGCTGCGCCCAACGCATCCACCAACCCCAAGAACGGTCGCAACCACTCGCGACTCTCGTTCGCCAAGATCACGGACACCCTCACGGTTCCTGATCTGCTCGCACTCCAGACGGAGAGCTTCGACTGGCTCGTCGGCAACGACGTCTGGAAGGCCCGCCTCGCCGAAGGCCAGGAGCAGGGTCGCACCGACCTCGCACTGCACTCCGGGCTCGAGGAGATCTTCGAGGAGATCTCCCCGATCGAGGACCTCGGCGAGACCATGCAGCTCGGCTTCACGTCGCCCGAGCTCGAGGACCCGAAGTACTCGATCGACGAGTGCAAGGAGCGTGGCAAGACCTACGCCGCCCCGCTCTACGTCAACGCCGAGTTCATGAACCACATGACCGGTGAGATCAAGACGCAGACCGTCTTCATGGGCGACTTCCCGCTCATGACCGAGCGCGGCACGTTCATCATCAACGGCACCGAGCGTGTCGTGGTCTCGCAGCTCGTCCGCTCGCCGGGCGTGTACTTCGAGCGCCAGCAGGAGAAGACCTCCGACAAGGACATCTACTCCGCCCGCGTGATCCCGTCGCGTGGTGCCTGGCTCGAGTTCGAGATCGACAAGCGCGACCAGGTGGGCGTGCGCATCGACCGCAAGCGCAAGCAGTCGGTCACCGTGTTCCTCAAGGCGCTCGGCATGACGAGCGAAGAGATCATGGACGAGTTCCAGGGCTTCGCCTCGATCGAGTCGACCCTCGAGAAGGACGCCATCCTCACCAAGGAAGAGGCGCTCAAGGACATCTACCGCAAGCTGCGTCCGGGCGAGCAGGTCGCCGCCGAGGCCGCGCGTGCGCTCCTCGACAACTTCTACTTCAACCCGAAGCGCTACGACCTCGCGAAGGTCGGCCGCTACAAGGTCAACCGCAAGCTCGGCATCGACGCGCCGCTCAGCGACTCGGTCCTGACCGTGCAGGACATCGTCCGCACGATCAAGTACCTGGTCTCGCTGCACGCCGAGAAGACCACGCTCGACGGTGTCCGTGACGGCGAGCCGGTGCAGCTGCGCCTCGACGTGGACGACATCGACCACTTCGGCAACCGTCGCATCCGCGCCGTCGGCGAGCTCATCCAGAACCAGGTCCGCACCGGTCTGTCCCGCATGGAGCGCGTCGTCCGCGAGCGCATGACCACGCAGGACATCGAGGCGATCACGCCGCAGACCCTGATCAACGTGCGCCCCGTCGTCGCCGCGATCAAGGAGTTCTTCGGGACGTCCCAGCTGTCGCAGTTCATGGACCAGAACAACCCGCTCGCGGGCCTGACGCACAAGCGTCGCCTCTCGGCCCTCGGCCCGGGTGGTCTGTCCCGTGAGCGTGCCGGCGTCGAGGTCCGTGACGTCCACCCGTCGCACTACGGCCGCATGTGCCCGATCGAGACCCCGGAAGGCCCGAACATCGGCCTGATCGGCTCGCTCGCGTCGTTCGGTCGGATCAACTCCTTCGGCTTCATCGAGACGCCGTACCGTCGCGTCGTGAACGGTCAGGTCACCACGACCATCGACTACCTCACGGCCTCGGAAGAGGACGACTTCGTCGTCGCGCAGGCGAACGCCCCGCTCACCGACTCCTTCCACTTCCAGGACGACAAGGTGCTCGTCCGGAAGAAGGGCGGCGAGGTCGAGCTCGTCGGCAAGGACGAGGTCGACTACATGGACGTCTCCCCGCGCCAGATGGTGTCGGTCGCGACGTCGCTCATCCCGTTCCTCGAGCACGACGACGCGAACCGCGCCCTCATGGGTGCGAACATGCAGCGTCAGGCTGTCCCGCTGCTCCGCTCCGAGTCGCCGCTCGTCGGCACCGGCATGGAGGGCTACACCGCCATCGACGCCGGCGACGTCGTCACCGCCGACAAGGCCGGTGTCGTCTCCGAGGTCTCGGCCGACGCCGTGACCCTGCAGCTCGACGAGGGCGGCACGCAGACCTACTACCTGCGCAAGTTCGACCGCTCGAACCAGGGCACGAGCTACAACCACCGCGTGGTCGTCTCGGCCGGTGAGCGTGTGGAGCAGGGCGAGGTGATCGCCGACGGTCCCGCGACGGAGAACGGCGAGCTCGCGCTCGGCAAGAACCTCCTCGTCGCGTTCATGCCGTGGGAGGGCTACAACTACGAGGACGCGATGATCCTGTCGCAGAACCTCGTGAAGGACGACACGCTCTCCTCGATCCACATCGAGGAGTACGAGGTCGACGCCCGCGACACGAAGCTCGGCAAGGAAGAGATCACCCGCGACCTCCCGAACGTCAGCCCGGACCTCCTGGCCGACCTCGACGAGCGCGGCATCATCCGCATCGGTGCCGAGGTCCGCCCCGGCGACATCCTGGTCGGCAAGGTCACGCCGAAGGGCGAGACCGAGCTCAGCGCCGAAGAGCGCCTCCTCCGCGCCATCTTCAACGAGAAGTCGCGCGAAGTCCGCGACACCTCGCTCAAGGTGCCCCACGGTGAAGAGGGCACGATCATCGGCGTCAAGGTGTTCGACTCGCAGGACGGCGACGACGAGCTCGGCTCGGGCGTCAACCAGCGCGTGGTCGTGTACATCGCCCAGAAGCGCAAGATCACCGCGGGCGACAAGCTCGCCGGTCGTCACGGCAACAAGGGCGTCATCTCGACCATCCTCCCGGTCGAGGACATGCCGTTCCTCGCCGACGGCACCCCCGTCGACATCGTGCTCAACCCGCTCGGCGTCCCCGGCCGCATGAACTTCGGCCAGGTCCTCGAGATCCACCTCGGGTGGCTCGCGAAGCAGGGCTGGAACGTCGAGGGCATCCAGGAGTGGGCTTCTGCCCTCCCCGAGGCAGCCCGCAGCGCAGAGCCCGGCACGAAGGTCGCCACCCCGGTGTTCGACGGTGCCTACGAGCGCGAGATCGAGGGCCTCCTCGACTCGACCCTCCCGAACCGCGACGGCGAGCGCCTGATCGGTTCGTCCGGCAAGGCGCAGCTCTTCGACGGTCGCTCCGGCGAGCCGTTCCCGGAGCCCGTGTCGGTCGGCTACATGTACATCCTCAAGCTGCACCACCTGGTCGACGACAAGATCCACGCCCGTTCGACCGGTCCGTACTCGATGATCACGCAGCAGCCGCTGGGTGGTAAGGCGCAGTTCGGTGGACAGCGCTTCGGCGAGATGGAGGTGTGGGCGCTCGAGGCGTACGGCGCCGCCTACGCCCTCCAGGAGCTCCTGACGATCAAGTCCGACGACATCCTCGGCCGCGTGAAGGTCTACGAGGCGATCGTCAAGGGCGAGAACATCCAGGAGCCGGGTATCCCGGAGTCGTTCAAGGTCCTCATGAAGGAGATGCAGTCGCTCTGCCTGAACGTCGAGGTCCTCTCGGCCGACGGCCAGGCGGTCAGCCTCCGCGACACGGACGACGAGGTCTTCCGTGCCGCTGAAGAGCTCGGCATCAACATCTCCTCGCGGTTCGAGTCGTCGTCCGTCGACGACATCTGATCCCGCCCGTACTCGTAACGAATCCAGCTAGAGAGAAGAACATTGCTCGAAGCAACTTCATTTGACGCACTGCGGATCGGTCTCGCCACGGCCGAGGACATCCGCCAGTGGTCGTACGGCGAGGTCAAGAAGCCGGAGACCATCAACTACCGCACCCTCAAGCCCGAGAAGGACGGTCTGTTCGGCGAGCAGATCTTCGGTCCGTCCCGCGACTGGGAGTGCGCCTGCGGCAAGTACAAGCGTGTCCGGTTCAAGGGCATCGTCTGCGAGCGCTGCGGCGTCGAGGTCACCAAGTCCTCGGTCCGCCGTGAGCGCATGGGCCACATCGAGCTCGCCGCGCCCGTCACGCACATCTGGTACTTCAAGGGCGTCCCGTCGCGCCTCGGTTACCTCCTCGACATGGCGCCGAAGGACCTCGAGAAGGTCATCTACTTCGCGGCGTACATGATCATCGACATCGATGAAGAGGGCCGTCACGCCGACATGCCGGGTCTCGAGAACGAGATGCGCCTCGAGATCAAGAACCTCGAGGGGCAGCGCGACTCGATCATCGCCGACCGCCTCAAGAAGCTCGAGGACGACCTCGCAGCGCTCGAGGAAGAGGGCGCCAAGGCCGACGTCAAGCGCCGCACCAAGGACACCGCCGAGAAGGAGATGTCCCAGGTCCGCAAGTCGTTCGACGAGGACATCACCCGCCTCGAGCGCGTGTGGGAGGACTTCCGCAACCTCAAGGTGGGCGACCTCAAGCCCGAGGACGCCGTCTTCCACGAGCTCCAGGACCGCTTCGGGATCTACTTCGACGCCTACATGGGCGCCGAGGCGATCAAGCTGCGGCTCGAGGCGTTCGACCTGGCCGCCGAGGCCGAGGCGCTGCGCCTGCAGATCGCCGAGGGCAAGGGCCAGAAGAAGATCCGCGCGATCAAGCGTCTGCGCGTCGTCAGCTCCTTCCTCGCCACCGGCAACTCGCCGGCCGCGATGGTGCTCGACGTCGTGCCGGTCATCCCGCCGGAGCTGCGCCCGATGGTGCAGCTCGACGGTGGCCGCTTCGCCACGAGTGACCTCAACGACCTCTACCGTCGTGTGATCAACCGCAACAACCGTCTCCGCCGCCTGCTCGACCTCGGTGCCCCCGAGATCATCGTGAACAACGAGAAGCGCATGCTGCAGGAAGCGGTCGACGCGCTGTTCGACAACGGTCGTCGTGGTCGTCCGGTCACGGGTACCGGCAACCGCGCCCTCAAGTCCCTGAGCGACATGCTCAAGGGCAAGCAGGGTCGTTTCCGCCAGAACCTGCTCGGCAAGCGCGTCGACTACTCGGGCCGTTCGGTCATCATCGTCGGCCCGCAGCTGAAGCTCCACCAGTGCGGTCTGCCCAAGCAGATGGCGCTCGAGCTCTTCAAGCCGTTCGTGATCAAGCGCCTGATCGACCTGTCGCACGCGCAGAACATCAAGTCGGCCAAGCGCATGGTCGAGCGTTCGCGTCCGCAGGTGTGGGACGTGCTCGAGGAGATCATCCGCGAGCGCCCCGTGCTGCTGAACCGTGCGCCGACGCTGCACCGTCTGGGCATCCAGGCGTTCGAGCCGCAGCTCGTCGAGGGCAAGGCCATCCAGCTCCACCCGCTCGTGTGTGCTGCGTTCAACGCGGACTTCGACGGTGACCAGATGGCAGTGCACCTGCCGCTGTCGGTCGAGGCCCAGGCCGAGGCCCGCATCCTGATGCTCGCCTCGAACAACATCCTGAAGCCGTCCGACGGCCGTCCGGTGACCCTGCCCGCACAGGACATGATCATCGGTCTGCACCACCTCACGACCGTCCGCGAGGGCGCCGTGGGTGAAGGCCGTGCGTTCTCCTCCGTCGCCGAGGCCATCCTCGCGAAGGACCAGGGCACGCTGCACCTCAACGCGCTCGTGAAGATCCGCATGGCGGACGTCCACTTCGCCGAGGGTGAAGCTCCCGAGGGCTACGAGCAGGGCGACACCGTGCTGCTCGAGACGACCCTGGGCCGTGCGCTCTTCAACGAGACCCTCCCGGCGAACTACCCGTTCGTCCAGAAGGTCACCGACAAGGGCGTGCTCTCCGCGATCGTCAACGACCTCGCCGAGCGCTACTCCAAGACCGAGACGGCCGCCGCGCTCGACCGGATCAAGGACGCGGGCTTCTACTGGGGCACGCGCTCCGGTGTGACCGTGGCGCTCTCCGACGTCGTGACGCCTCCTCGCAAGAAGGAGATCATCGCGGGCTACGAGGTCCAGGCCGCCAAGGTGCAGGGCGAGTTCGACAAGGGTCTGATCACCGACGCCGAGCGTCGCGCCGACCTGATCAAGATCTGGACCGAGGCCACGAACGAGATCGCGCAGGAGATGCGCGACAACTTCCCGGTCGACAACACCATCAACCGCATGGTGTCGTCCGGTGCTCGTGGTAACTGGCTCCAGGTCCGCAACATCGCCGGTATGCGCGGTCTGGTGAACAACCCGAAGGGCGAGATCATCGCCCGCCCGATCATCAACTCGTACCGCGAGGGCCTGACCGTGGCGGAGTACTTCATCGCCACGCACGGTGCTCGCAAGGGTCTTGCCGACACCGCGCTCCGTACCGCGGACTCCGGGTACCTCACCCGTCGTCTCGTGGACGTCTCGCAGGACGTCATCATCCGCGAGGACGACTGCGGCACGACTCGGGGCCTCGAGCTCCCGATCGCGACCGTGGGCGCCGACGGCAAGCTCGTGCGCGACCCGCGCGTCGAGAACACCGTGTACTCCCGCACCCTGGCCACCCCGGCCGTGGACGCGAAGGGCACGGTCGTCGCCGAGGCCGGCGAGGACGTCGGTGACGTCCTCATCGACAAGCTGCTCGCGGCCGGTGTCGAGAGCATCAAGGTGCGCTCGGTCCTGACCTGCGAGTCGAGCGTCGGTGTCTGCGCGAAGTGCTACGGCCGTTCGCTCGCCACGGGCAACCTCGTCGACATCGGCGAGGCGGTCGGCATCATCGCCGCCCAGTCCATCGGTGAGCCCGGTACCCAGCTGACGATGCGTACCTTCCACACGGGTGGTTCGGCCTCGGCCGACGACATCACCCAGGGTCTGCCGCGTGTCACGGAGCTCTTCGAGGCGCGTACCCCGAAGGGCGCGTCCCCGATCGCCGAGGCCCCCGGCCGCGCCACGATCGAGGACACCGACAAGGGTCGTCGCATCATCCTCACGCCGGACAACGGTGACGAGCCGTTCATCTACCCGGTGCTGAAGCGTGCGACGCTCCTCATCGAGGACGGCCAGCACGTCGAGCTCGGCGAGCAGTTCATCGCCGGCACCGTCGACCCGAAGGAAGTCCTCCGCGTCAAGGGTGTCCGTGAGGTCCAGAAGCACCTCGTCAACGGTGTGCAGGACGTGTACGGCTCGCAGGGCGTGCCGATCCACGACAAGCACATCGAGGTCATCGTGCGCCAGATGCTCCGCAAGGTCACCGTCGTCGACCACGGCGACACCGACCTGCTCCCGGGCGAGCTCGTGGACCGTTCGCGGTACAACGAGCTCAACCGTGCGGCGCTGCAGGAGGGTCGCAAGACCGCTTCCGCTCGCCAGGAGGTCATGGGCATCACGAAGGCGTCCCTCGCGACCGAGTCGTGGCTGTCCGCCGCGTCCTTCCAGGAGACCACCCGCGTGCTCACGCAGGCGGCCATGGAGGGCAAGCAGGACCACCTCGTCGGCCTCAAGGAGAACGTCATCATCGGTAAGCTCATCCCCGCCGGGACGGGCCTCAGCCGGTACCGCGACGTGGACGTGAACGCGACGGAAGAAGCGAAGGCGGAGCGGTACCCGAACCGCATCTTCGCGGACGACTCGTCGTTCTCGGACGCCGACCTGAGCTTCGTCGACTTCGACAGCTTCTCGTCGGACGACTTCACGCCGGGCACCTACAACTGAGCCTGAGCTCCACCGGAACGGCCCCCGCATCCTCGGATGCGGGGGCCGTTCCCGTTGGTGGCGTGACGGCTCAGACCGCGCGGTCCGCCCCGTTGTCGCGTCCGGAGCCCCGGCCGGTCTCGTCGACGAGGGAGAACAGGCTCAGGACGTTGCCGTCGGGATCGCGGACGTCGAACCAGTCGACGGCTCCGTCGACGCACTCGACCGGGCCGATGTCGATCCCGAGTGCGCCGATGCGTGCGTGCTGGGCGGCGACGTCGTCGACGCCGAAGCGGACGCTCACGCGGTTCTCCTCGGCGTCGGCGTCCTCGTAGAGCTGGATCCAGATGCCGCCGACCTCGTACTCGGCGATGCCCTCGTCGGGCTCGAGGTCCGGTTCGGCACGTTCGAACACGGCGCCGTACCAGAGGCAGGACGCCTCGATGTCGGTGACGGGCAGCCCCACGGTCACGCTCGTGATGTCCATGACTCATCATGTCCCGGAGCAGGGCTGCACGTCGAGCACTTTCCGCCGTCGCGCCCGTGACCGCTGGCAGGCTGGGCGGATGGCAACGCTGCGCGAACGGATCACCGCCCCGGCCCACCTCGAGCTCCCGGTCCCGATCGCCGGGCTGACCTTCCGGTCTGCGACCCGGGACGACCTGGCGGCCGTGCACGCCCTCGCCGTGGCGGCTGCCGCGGTGGACGACCCACACGCTCGTCCCTCCACAGCGAGCCTGGAGCGGACGTTCTCCACCGAAGGGCTCGACCTCGCTCGGGACACCCTCGTCGGCGTCGATGCTGATGGGCATGTGCAGGCGTACGGCATCGTCATCGACGTCCCCTCTCGCGTCACCGCTGCTCGCGTGGTGCTCGAGGGGGCGGTCCATCCCGCGCTGCGCGGCCGGGGGATCGGCCGTCGTGTGCTCGCGTGGCTCATCGGGCGCGCGCGGCAGCGACTCGCCGCGCTCGACCTCGACCTGCCGGCGACGATCGAGGTCGGCGCCGCGCAGGGGACCGGTGCGCTCCGTCTGGCGGCCCACTTCGAGTTTGAGCCGGTCCGCCACTGGGTCGACATGCAGGTCGTGCTCGGCGACCGCGCCGAGATCGTGGTCCCGCCGGTGCCGGACGGGTACGTCGTGCGTGCGACGAGGTCCGACGACATCGAGCCGCTGCGGATCGCGAAGAACGACGCCTTCCGCGACCACTGGGGATCGCAACCGATGGTCGAGTCCGACTGGCGCGGGTTCCTCACCGCGGCGACGGCCCGGCTCGACCTCGGCCGGGTCGTCGTCGACCCCTCGGGCCGGATCGTGGCGTTCGCACTCGTCGAGGTGGATCCGGACGGCTTCGCCGCTCGCGGCCGGTCGTTCGGGTACGTGCACTGGGTCGGTGTCGTGCGGGCGGCACGAGGGACGGGACTCGCGCCGATCGTCCTCGACGCCGCGCTGCAGGGGATGCGTGCCGAGGGGCTGTCCGCCGCGGTCCTGCACGTCGACGCCGAGAACCCGACCGGCGCCGGACGCATCTACGAGCGGCTCGGGTTCGTCCCGGGGCCGGTGCACGTCACCGCGTCGACGACCCTCTGACGGGGGTCGTCGCGGCCCTCGGCGCGCACGCCGTCGGCGGTGTCGATACCCGCGGGTACCCCTGCACTGGGGCCACCGAACACCCCCTCGCCCCCTCGTTGTGGGACTGCGGTGGCCGTTCCGTGCGGACGTAGCGTGGTCGGGCGTCGAACCCCTGCGGCGCTCGTCCCCACGAACCGCGCGCGACCCGAAGGAGGCTCCGCAGCTCATGGCCACGCTGTCCGAGATCCTCATCCTCAACGGAGCCCTGCCGATCGAGCACCTCGACTCGATGACCGGCGACGAGGAGATCGACGACCGTTCGATCCGCTCGCTCGTCGACCAGGGCCTCGTCAGCGAGGCGCAGTACATCACCGCGCGCGCTGCGTCGAACAACTCCAAGACCGTCCCGCTGACGGACTACCCGGTCGACGGCACCGCGGTGTCGATGCTGCCGGCGGCCCTCTGCCGTCGGCACGGCGTGCTCGGCGTCGGGTTCGAGGGCGACGTCCTCGTCCTCGCGATGGTGAACCCGACGAACGTGCTGGCGATCGACGACGCCCGGACCGCTTCCGGACGCCCCGTGAAGCCGCTGCAGGTCGACGAGCGCGACCTCGCCGCAGCACTCGACCGCTACCTGCGTGCCGACGACGAGCTGAACGACCTGACCTCCTCGCTCGAGGAAGAGGCATCGGCGCAGACCCAGCAGCAGGTCGACCTCACCGACGGCGCGCTCGACGACGTCCCGATCGTCCGGTTCGTCAACCTGCTCGTGTCCCAGGCCATCCAGGACCACGCGTCGGACATCCACATCGAGCCCGGCGAGCACGAGGTCCGGGTGCGCTACCGCATCGACGGCGTGCTCCACGAGATGGCCCCGGCGCCGAAGAACATCCAGAACGGCGTCATCAGCCGGCTCAAGATCATGAGCGACATCGACATCGCCGAGCGTCGGAAGCCGCAGGACGGCCGCATGTCGGTGCGCCACGGTGGCCGGCAGATCGACCTCCGCGTCGCGACGCTCCCCACCGTGTGGGGCGAGAAGGTCGTCATGCGGATCCTCGACAACACGAACACGTCGATGTCCCTCAAGGACCTCAACCTGCTCGAGCAGAACTTCCAGGCGTACCAGCGCTCCTACTCGAAGCCGTACGGCATGATCCTCGTCACCGGTCCCACCGGGTCCGGCAAGTCGACGACGCTCTACACGACCCTCAACGCGGTCGCTCGTCCCGAGATCAACGTCATCACCGTCGAGGACCCGGTCGAGTACCGGATGGCCGGCATCAACCAGGTGCAGGTCAACCCGAAGGCCGGACTCACGTTCGCGTCGGCCCTGCGGTCGATCCTCCGGTCCGACCCCGACGTCGTGCTCCTCGGCGAGATCCGCGACCACGAGACCGCGCAGATCGCGATCGAGGCCTCGCTCACCGGCCACCTCGTGCTGTCCACGCTGCACACGAACGACGCCCCGTCGGCCGTCACGCGACTGACGGAGATGGACATCGAGCCGTTCCTCGTCGGGTCCGCACTCGACTCCGTGGTCGCCCAGCGTCTGGCACGACGGCTCTGCGACCGCTGCAAGGCCCCGGCGCAGTACACGCCGGCGCAGCTCGTGGCGCTCGGCTTCGTGGGCACCGAGGACGCCGCCGTGCCGGAGTTCTTCGGCCCGGTCGGCTGCGCCGTCTGCTCGAACACCGGGTACCGCGGCCGCATCGCCCTGCACGAGGTCATGACCGTGACCGAGGAGATCGAGCGCCTCGCCGTCTCGCGTGCCTCGAGCGCCGAGATCGGCCGCGTCGCCCAGCAGCAGGGCATGCTCACCCTCCGCCAGGACGGGTGGGAGAAGGTCAAGCTCGGCATGACGAGCATCGACGAGATCCTGCGCGTGGTCGCGTAGGCGTGGGAGTGGAACGATGACCGATTCCGTCTACGACATCTCCGTGCCCGGCGACGAGCCGGTCGCGGGGTGGCACCCGGGCCGTCCCGGCCACGAGGTCGGTGGTCGCCGCGCCGCCCGGCTCGCGGCCGCAGCGGCGCAGCAGCCGACGTCGCCGGCCGTGGAGGCGCAGATCGCCCCCGCCTCGGCCGCGCCGGTCTACGACCTGTCGGGTGACACCGCCTGGCCGGCTCCGGCTGCGCCCGTCGCCGGTGCCGCCGCGCCCTCCGCGAACGTCCCGAGCGGGTCCTGGCCGGCGCCGTCCGGCGACCCCGTCGCCGTGCCGGTCGCGCAGCCGCACGCCCGCCCCGCGACGCCGTCCGCAGCCGTCCCGCCGTCGACCGCGTCCTACGGCTACGCCGACGCGGTGACCCAGCACCTGCCGGTCGTGCCTGCGGAACCGACCACGATCCTCCCGACCGTCGCCCACGTCGCGGCCACCCACGTGCCCGCGCCCGCCGGCCACGACGAGATCAACTTCACCCGCCACGCGCGTGAGGTCGCCGACCCCGACCTCATCACCGCGCTCGCCCAGGTCGTCTACCAGGGTGCGTCGGACCTCCACCTCACCGCGGACGCGGCGCCGACCGTGCGCGTCGACGGATCCCTGCGACCGGCGGTCCCCGGTGGGCCGTGGGCGCGGAACAAGGTGATCGCCGCCCTCAAGACCCTGCTCTCGGTGGAGCAGGCCGGGCAGTTCGACCACGAGCAGGAACTCGACTTCGCGTACTCGCTGTCGCCCGAGTACCGCTTCCGCGTGAACTACTACCAGCAGCGCGGGAACTGGGGCGCGGCCTTCCGCATCATCCCGACCAAGATCAAGACCCTCAAGCAGCTCGGCATCCCCGAGCACGTGGGGGAGTTCGCCAAGCTGCCGCGCGGACTCGTGCTCGTGACCGGGCCGACCGGTTCCGGCAAGTCGACCACGCTCGCCGCGCTCATCGACCTCGTCAACGAGACCCGGGCCGACCACATCGTGACGGTCGAGGACCCGATCGAGTTCATGCACGACCACAAGAAGGCGATCATCAACCAGCGCGAGGTCGGGGCCGACACGCACTCGTTCGCCGCTGCCCTGAAGCACGTGCTGCGCCAGGACCCGGACGTCATCCTGATCGGCGAGCTCCGCGACCTCGAGACGATCTCCGTCGCCCTCACCGCGGCCGAGACCGGTCACCTCGTGTTCGCCACCCTGCACACCCAAAGCGCTCCCGGCACGATCGACCGCGTCATCGACGTCTTCCCGCCGCACCAGCAGGGGCAGATCCGGACGCAGCTCGCCTCGACGCTCGAGGGTGTCGTCTGCCAGACGCTCGTGCCGAAGGCCAACGGTGCCGGCCGGGTCGTCGCCACCGAGATCATGAGGACCACCCCGGCCATCGGGAACCTCGTGCGCGAGGGCAAGACGTACCAGATCACCTCCGCCATGCAGGCCGGGCGTGACATGGGGATGCACACGATGGACCAGGACCTCGCCGAGCTCGTCAACGTCGGCACCGTCACGCGGGCTGCCGCGATGGAGAAGGTGCACGACCACGAGGGCTTCGACCGGCTCGTGCAGCGCGTCGAGTCCCCGTCCGACTCCTCGGCCGCCGCGATCGCCGCGTCCGAGATCGACTTCGGCGACAAGTACTCAGGAGGCCACTGATGTCGCTCGCCTACGACTACCGGGGGCGCGACGGCGCCGGGAAGCTCGTCAAGGGACGGCTCGACGCGTCCTCCGAAGGAGCGGTCGTCCAGCGTCTGCGGGGCATGGGCGTCTCGCCGATCGCCATCACCGAGGCGAAGCCCGGCACCGGGTTGCAGACCGAGATCAAGATCCCGGGGTTCGAGAAGGGTGTGGGGCTCAAGGACCTGGCGATCATGTCGCGTCAGGCGTCGACCATGCTGACGTCGGGGCTCTCGCTGCTCCGCGCGCTGTCGATCCTCGCCGACCAGACGGAGAACAAGAAGCTCAAGGTGATCCTCGGCAAGGTCCGGGACGACGTCGAGCGCGGTGTCTCCTTCTCCGACGCCGTGGCGAAGTACCCGGTCGACTTCCCGCCGATCATGATCAACATGATCCGGGCGGGTGAGACCGGCGGCTTCCTCGACCAGGCGATGGACTCCATCGCGACGAACTTCGAGAAGGAGCACAAGCTCCGGTCGACCATCAAGTCGGCGATGACCTACCCGGTCGTCGTGCTGGTGATGTCGCTGCTCGCGGTCGTCATCATGCTCATCTTCATCGTGCCGATCTTCCAGGACATGTTCTCGAGCCTCGGCGGGCAGCTGCCGGTGCCGACGCAGATCCTCGTGACGATGTCCCACGCGATGCGGTGGCTCGGACCCGTGCTGGCCGTCGCGGTCGTCGTCGGGTGGCTCTGGTTCCGCGCCAACAAGAACACCGATCGCTTCCGCGCCGTCCGTGACCCACTGATGATGCGTCTGCCGGTGTTCGGCCCGCTGACGAAGAAGATCGTCATCGCACGGTTCGCACGCAATTTCTCGAACATGATCGGGGCCGGCGTCCCCATTCTGCAGGCATTGCAGATCGTCGGTGAAGTCTCGAACAACTTCGTCGTGCAGAAAGCACTCGAACGGGTTGCGGAAAGCGTTCGGAAAGGTGAATCGATTTCCGCACCGCTCGCAAACGAGAAAGTATTCCCGAGCATGGTCTCGCAGATGATGGCGGTCGGTGAGGACGCGGGTTCGCTCGAGGTCATGCTCGAGAAGATCGCGATCTTCTACGATGCCGAGGTCGAGGCGACCACAGAATCCCTGACCGCCCTCATCGAGCCGTTGCTCATCGCGTTCCTGGGTGTGGTGGTCGGCGGGATGATCGTGGCGCTCTACCTGCCGATCTTCCAGATCACGTCGCTCGTCAAGTAGGAGCGGCTTTTCGCTACCCCTCGTGCGGGGGAGGAAGTACCCCCACTGCCCCCGGGAGTGGGGGTATTTCGTTCCCCACTTGCCCCCCGTTCTCGGGATTCCGCCCGGAATTGGCCCTGAATACTCTTGTCAGCGGCGGCGAGCACGCCCCGAACAATCTTCCCATCGCATTCCCGAAAGAATGGAAACACCATGTACTTCGCTCTCATGGGCAAGCTCGAGGCTCGCCGCAAGGGACTCCTCGAAGAGGACGAGAAGGGCTTCACGCTCATCGAGCTCCTCGTCGTCGTGATCATCATCGGCATCCTCGCCGCGATCGCCATCCCGGTGTACCTCAACGTGCAGAACAACGCGAAGGACGCCTCCGTGAAGTCGGACCTCGCCAACGCGAAGACCGCGGTGATCGCGTACCAGACCGACAAGAACGGCGCGCTGCCGGCCGCGACCGACTTCAACTCGTCGACGCTCGGCCAGTACGGCTGGACGCAGAGCACGGACAACACCATGGTCTACAAGACCACCGGCTCGGGAACGACCGCCGGCTTCTGCATCAACGGCACCGGCGCGACGAAGAACCCGTTCAACATCACGGACAAGACGTCTGCAGCCACCGGGTCCTGCTGATCCAGTTGATCGCGTGAAGGGCGGTCCGTCGTCGGACGGACCGCCCTTTCGCTCACCCGAACACCGACCAGGAGGTGACCATGATCCAACGACTGCGGAACGCCCTCAGCCCGCGCGACGAGCGCGACGCCGAGGCCGGCTTCTCGATCATCGAGGTCATGGTCGCGATGATGGTGTTCGCGGTGATGTCGGTGGGCATCGCCTACGGCATCGCGAACACCCTGCAGCTCACCCAGACGACCCGCGGCCGTGAGACCGCGGTGGCGCTGGCCTCGCAGGACATCGACACGCTCCGGCAGACCGCCGCGGCGTCGACCGCCGGGATCTTCAAGGTGATCAGCAAGGCGGGGGCCGACAACACGAAGACGGTCGGCAACGTCGAGTACAAGATCGACCGAGCAGTCTCTTGGGTGCAGAGCGACGGTGCGACCGGCGCGTGCGGGTCGTCGACCGGCAAGCTCGCATACAAGAGCATCGTCGAAACCGTGAGCTGGCCCAGCCCGCGCAGCGGCGGGACGAGTTCCACCTCGGTGACCTCCGCCATCGCGCCGAGCGACGCCGTGACCGACCCCGGGTACGGCACGCTGATCATCTCGGTCGCGACGGCGGCCGGCGCCCCGTACGCGGGCGTCGGCATCACGGTCACGCCGGTCTCCGGCGGCGGTGGCTCCGCGCTCACCACAGCGGTCCAGCCGACCGACGCACAGGGCTGCTCCTACGCGGTCAACGTGGCGCCCGGCGACTACACGGTCACCGCGAACACCACCGGTGGCATCGACACGAACCAGGCGCAGCCGTCCTCCCAGTCGCCGATCACCGTCTCCGCCGGTGCGAGCTCACCGGTACCGTTCGTGTACGACCGCGCGAGCCAGCTGACGCTGCAGTACGCGAAGGGCTACAACGCGACGCTCCCCACGAACATGGTGACGGTGCTCTCCTCGACGGTCGGCGGCCTCGACACGGTCAAGCCGTGGGACGTCACCAGCACGTCGCTCGCCGTCACGTCCGCCTCGACGCCGAGCCTGCCGGTGTTCCCGTTCACCTCGGGCTACACCGTCTACGCGGGTCCGTACTCGAACAGTTCGGCGTCGTCCTCGAGCTGTCTCAGCCCGAACCCGTCGGCATGGTCGACACCGAATCCCTCTGGGGCAGTCGGCTCGGCACCGGGGACGATCGAGACGTCACCGGGGGTGCCGTCCTCGGCGTCCGTGATGATGGGCGTCGCGACGGTGAAGGGGGTCAAGAGCCGCTACGTGACCGCGGTGTCGTCCTCGAACCCCGCTGCCGGTGACCCGGGGTGCTCCGCCGGCATGACGATGAAGTTCCCGCTCTCGTCAGCGGACACGGCGACGATCGCCCTGCCCTTCGGGACCTGGACCCTCTACTCGGGGACGTCCTTCGGCGCGACGACCAAGAACGAGATCGCCTCGAACGCCTCGAACGTGAACGCGGTCACGAGCGGCCGCGTGAACCAGAAGAGCGCGCTCGTGGTCATCAGCTACGACAACACGCTCACGCTCGACCCACGAGGGCAGACGTCGTGACCGGGGCCCTCCGTCGGCTGCACGCCGACCAGTCGGGCGTCACGCTCTCCGAGCTGCTGGTCGCGGTGAGCGTGGCGATGGTCATCCTCGTCGCCGTCGGCGGCTTCTTCACCGCCACGCTCCGGGCCGGTTCGACGAACACGACGTCCGACCAGAACGCACGGTCGGCGTCGATCGTGATGAACTCGCTGACCCGGTACGTCCACGCGGCGAGCCTGTTGCCGAAGGCGGACGGCAGCTACGCCGCGGCGCTGACGGAAGCCGCGCCGACGCGGACGACCTTCTACGCCTACATCAACCTGGACGGCAACAGCACCGACAAGCCCGTCCAGATCCGGTACTCGGTCAACGCTGCGAAGCGGATCGTCCTGGACCAGTGGGACGGCACCGCCAACAACGGCTTCTGGACGTTCCCCGCGACCACGCAGACCCCGACGCGCAGCGTCGTCGTGGGTGGACCCGTCGCGTCCCCCACGGTCGACGGCGACCCGCTGTTCGAGTACCTCGGGGCCAACGGCACCACCGTCCCGACGCAGTCGGACGGCACGCTCGCCGCGACGCAGCTCGGGAACGTCCGTGCCGTGCGCGTGAACCTCGAGCTCGGCTCGTCGACGGCCGGCCTGTCCGGGAACACCCACATCCAGAACACCCTGTACCTCTTCAACGTGGTCTACGGGACGAACACCGGAGGGACCCCGTGAGGCGGATCCACGCACTCCTGGACCGGGCCCAGCGCGACGAGCGGGGCATGATCCTCGCCAACGTGCTCATCTTCGGCACCGTCATGATGCTGCTCGTCGCGACCATGATCGCCGTGTCGACGTCCGGCGCCGTGAAGTCGGCGACCGACCGCAACTTCCAGAACGCGATCGCCGCCGCGTACGCGGGGCTCGCCGACTACCAGTCGAAGCTCTCGAACGACAACGGGTACGCCCTCTACGGCAACGCAGCCGCGCAGTTCAGCAAGGACAGCGGATCGACCTTCAGCGGACAGAACGGCAACGACGCCTTCTCGAAGTGGGCCGGGGTCGTCGGGTCGACGGACCAGTGGTACCGGTACGAGGTCGACAACTCGAACTACTCCTCGAAGGGCGTCCTGAAGGTCCGCGTGACCGGCAAGTCGGGCGGCAGCGTGCGGTCCCTGGTCGCCAACCTCAAGGGCGACGGCTTCATCAACTACCTCTACTTCACGAACTACGAATCGTCGAACCCGGCGATCTCCGGCAGCTCCTGCACCACCACGTACCAGTGGCAGAGCGGGACGAAGTGCCAGGCGGTGCAGTTCGCCGGGACCGACGTCCTGAACGGTCCCATCCGGACGAACGACGTGTTCACCGCGGCCTGCTCGACGGTGTTCAACGGCACCGTCGAGCAGCACGACACGAGCGTCCGCCCGTCCAGCGGGACGTGCAGCGGCGTGTTCAACGGCGGCGCCGCGACCGCGGTGCCCTACCTCGGGCTCCCCGCGCTGAACTCGAACATGTCGCAGGAGACCCGCACGGACACCCCGACCACGGTCCCTCGTCCCGGCTGCCTCTACACCGGGCCGACGCGGGTGTCGTTCCTCGGCAACGGCAAGATGACCGTCTGGTCACCGTGGTCCAAGGCGACGCAGATCCAGGTGGTCGCGTCGACCGGTGAGGTCAAGGCGGGAGCCGACCTCGCGAAGTCCGCCGCACTGTGCGGGACCATCTCGGACCTGCAGAGCGCTGCCGGTGCCACCATCACGACCCTCCCGGCGAACCTCATGTACGTCCAGGATGTGCCGACCGCCTCGAACAACGCCAACTCCTGGGCGGCGAACACGTTCCCCTCGAAGTACACGAACACGTACTGCACGACGACGGTCACCGTGCGATCGAACGGGACCACGACGACCACGACGAACCAGCCCTTCAGCAACGGGCAGGGCTTCCCGGCCGCCGGCGAGTGGATCAACGGCGGCACGTCGGGTTCGTACGCACAGACCGGGTCGGCGTCGGACACGTACAGCTGCTCGGCGGGGGACGTGTTCGTCAGCGGCGCGTTCGCCGGTGCCATGACCATCGCGTCGTCCGGCACGATCTGGGTGACGGACGACATCACCTACGTCAGCGCGACGAACGACATCCTCGGACTGGTCGGGCAGAACGCCGTCGAGGTCTACAACCCCGCACGCTGCACCTCCTACCCGACCGTCTACCAGTGGGGCGTCGGCAACGTCACCGACACCACACGCTGCAACCAGAGCGGCGTCCGACTCCTCAACCGGACCGGCGGCGAGTCCCTGACGATCAGCGCGGCGATCGCGAGCAACGCGGGGACGTTCTGGAACCAGAACTACGACATCGGGTCGAAGCTGGGTGTGCTCAAGGTCATCGGCTCCATCGCGCAGAACTGGCGTGGACCCGTCGCGACCACGGGCAGCACGGGGTTCTCGAAGAACTACGTCTACGACCAGCGCCTGCTGACCACTGCGCCGCCGAAGTTCCTCCAACCCGTGTCGACCTCCTACGGCGTGACCACGCAGGTGGAGGTGCAGGCGGCGTTCAATGCGGACGGCTCGTGCGCGACGACCAGCACGGGGGCGTGCAGGTGATCGGCGTGGGCGAGGTCCTGCCGATCGTCGTCGTCCTCGCCGGCGTGCTCGGCCTGCTCGTCGGCTCATTCCTGAACGTCGTCGTCCACCGCGTCCCCGCCGGCCTCTCGGTGGTGTCGCCGCCGAGCTCCTGCCCCGGGTGCGGACACGCCATCCGGCGTCGGGACAACGTGCCGGTGCTCTCATGGGTGCTCCTGCGCGGACGGTGCCGGGACTGCGCGGAGCCGATCTCGCCTCGGTACCCGATCGTCGAGCTGTCGACCGCACTGCTGTTCGTCGCGGTCGCGGCCGTCGCGGTCTCCGGACCCGTGGTGATCGGACCCGTCCGTGTCCCTGCAGCCCAGGCGGTCCTCCTCGCGGCTCTGCTGTACCTCATGGCGGTCTCCGTCGCCCTCGCGCTGATCGACCTCGAGACGCACACCCTGCCGAACGCGATCGTCTACCCGTCCGCCGTGGTCCTCGCCGTCCTCCTGGTCGTCGTCTCGGTGCTGAGCGGAGACCTCGCGGCCCTCGGCCGGGCCGGGATCGGGGCGGTGGTCCTCGGCGGCGCCTACCTCGCGCTGGCCGTCGCGGTCCCGGGCGGGATGGGGCTCGGCGACGTGAAACTCGCCGTCGTCCTCGGGCTCGTCCTCGCGTACCTCGGATGGGGACCCCTCGCAGTGGGTGCTTTCGGCGCCTTCGTGGTCGGAGGTACCGTCGCGATCGCGCTGGTCACCACACGACGTGCGCGATGGCGCGGTGGCGTGCCGTTCGGGCCGTCGATGCTGATCGGCGCGTGGATCGGCATCGTCTTCGGACACGCTCTCTGGACCGCCTACCTCGGGGTCCTCGGACTCGCCTGACGCCTCCTCCACCGACCACTCCTCGACGAAAGCAGCAACATGGGCAAGAGCATCGTGGGCATCGACATCGCGGGATCCTCGATCCGCGCGGTCGAGGTCGCGAACGCCGACCGCGCACGCCCGACCGTCCTGCGGTTCGCCGAGGTCCCGACCCCGCCGGACGCCGTCAGCCGTGGCGAGGTGCTCGAGCCCAACACGGTCGCGTCGGCACTGCGCTCCCTGTGGTCCATCGGCCGGTTCCGCTCGAAGGACGTCGTGCTCGGCATGGGCAACCAACGCGTGCTCTCCCGCGACCTGACCGTCCCGGCCGCACCGTTGGCGCAGATCCGCGAGAGCCTGCCGTTCCAGGTGCAGGACATGCTCCCCGTTCCCGTCGGCGACGCGATCCTCGACTTCTACCCGACCGCCGAGGCGATGAGCGACAACGGTCCCGTCGTGCACGGCCTGCTCGTCGCGGCGATCAAGGACGCGGTGCTCGCGAACGTCAAGGCCGCGCAGCTCGCTGGCCTCAACCCGGTCGGCGTCGACCTCATCCCCTTCGCCCTGACCCGCGTCCTCGTGGGCCGGCCGGGGCTGCACGGCACCACGGCGCTGGTCCAGCTCGGCGCCGACACGACGACCGTCGTCCTCGTGAGCGACGGCGTCCCCCAGTTCGTCCGCATCATCCCGACGGGCGGGAACGACGTCACCAAGACGCTCGCGGCCGCGCTCGACATCGAGTTCGGACAAGCCGAGGTCGTGAAGCGGCACCTCGGCATCGGTACGGGCGCTCGCACGCCGGACGACGCGCGCGCCGTCTCCGTCATCGCCGACGCCGTCACGGAGCTCATCGCGAGCCTGCGGAACACGATCAGCTACTTCGTCAACACGCGCCCGGGCGACCACGTCGAGCGCATCGTCCTCGTGGGCGGTGGCGCTCGCCTCGTCGGCCTGCCGGAGGCGCTCGCCGCGCACACCCACCTCCCGGTGCAGCGCGGCTCGGCATTCGCGGGGGTCGACCTCGCGCGGTCGATCCCGGTGCAGGACGTGACGGACCACGAGGACGCGATCGCCGTCGCCTACGGGCTGGCAGTGGGGAGTCGAGCAGCATGACCGCCACCGACATCCGGGCCGCAGCGCCCGAGGACACCACCGGACCCGGACGGGGTCGCGCTCCGCGCGGCCCGCGCACGACGGCGTCCACCTCGATCGCGGGGCGTGAGCCGCGAGTCGACCTCCTCCCGCCCGAGGTCCACACGGAGCGCCGCGAACGGGCCATCGCGCGGCGCGCCTGGCTCGGCGTGATCGTCGCCGCCGCGGTCGCGGCCCTGGGCTCCGGCGGCGCGTACGTACACCAGCTCGACACGGCGCAGTCGTACCTGTCCGCGCAGAACGAGACCACCTCGCTCCTACAGCAGCAGCAGCGCTACTCGGAGGTCCGTTCGGCCGAGAACGACACGGCCCTGCTCGAAGCTGCCCAGTCCGTCGGTGGCTCCACCGAGATCGACTGGAGTTCGACACTCGCGCAGCTGAAGTCGGTGCTCCCCGCCGGCGTCTCCATCACCGCGATGACGATCGACTCGGCGGACTCCACCGAGTCCTTCGCGCAGTCGACCGTCCCGTTGCAGGGGTCACGCGCAGCGACGATGCAGCTGACGATCCAGAGCCCGAGCATCCCCTCGGTCCCGGACTGGACCGCACGCCTCTCGCAGCTCCGTGGCTACGTCGACTCGACGATCACCTCGGTCGCGCTCGAGGAGGACACGGGGCAGTACTCGGCGACCATCCAGGCGCACCTCGGCGCAAAGGCGTTCGACGGCAAGTACACGAAGGACGGATCGAAGTGAACAAGAACCGTCTCTCCCTCATCATCGCGTTGGCCGCGACGCTGGCCGTCCTCGCGGGCGGGTGGTTCCTCGGCGCACAGCCGCAGCTCGCACAGGCGTCCGACAACAGCGCTCAGCAGGCTGACATCGACGCGACGAACGCCCGGAACCGCGCCGAACTCCACCGACTCGAGGAGGCGTACACGTCGCTCGACGCGACGAAGGCCGAGCTGGCTGCCCTGCGGGCCTCGGTCCCGTCCTCGACCGACACCGCCTCGCTGCTGAACCAGCTGAACGGCGCGGGCGCTGCCAGCGGCGTCACGGTCACGTCGATCACCATCGGTGACCCCAAGGCGTACGCCCCAGTGGCCGCGGCGGAACCGGCCCCGTCCGCGAGTGCGTCCCCGTCGTCGACGGCGTCCGCGTCGGCAGCGCCGACAGCCGCAGCGACGCCCGAGGCGCCGGCCCCGCACAGCGACGCCCAGATCACGAGCGCGAACTTCGTGGTCGTGCCCGTGACGGCGGCCGTCAAGGGGTCGTACGACCAGGCACTCGCCTTCACGAAGAACGTGCAGAACGGTCAGCGGCTGTTCCTCGTGAACGGGGTCGCGGCGACGAGTTCCGACTCGGGAGGCGACCCGATGGCCGACCAGTCGTGGTCGCTCTCCGGGTACGTCTACGTGCTCGCGGACCCCGCCACGAACGGCTGATCCGACCCCCACCAACTGGGGTCCGACGCGCCACGCCGCACCCTCTTCCGCACGGCCTCCAGCTGTGCTTACGATGCTCCTGAGCCCGCGCTCGCGGCTGCTCGTCCCTCTCTCGAACGGTCGCTCGAAACGGCCGTTCCTCGTCGTGCCCGGAGTCGCGCGTGTTGGCTGGAATCGTGGAGTTCCTCGGTTGGTTCGGAGCGGTAACCGTCCTTGCCGGTTACCTGCTCTTCTCGATGGGCAAGCTCCCGAACGGCCCGGTGTACCAGCTGTTCAACCTCGTGGGCGGGCTCGCCGTGGCGATCAACGTCGCGGCGCACCACGCCGTCCCGTCGACGATCGTGAACGGCATCTGGGCGATCGTCGCGGTCGTCGTGCTCGTCAAGATGGCGAAGGCCCGTCGTGCGGCGAAGCGGGGTGCCCCGTCGACCGAGACGCCGGTGCTCCACGCCGAGCCGCCGGCGACCACGGCGGTCCTGCCGATCGTCGGACCCGCGCTGCGCGACCACGGGGCGGCGGCGACGCTCGCCGTGGCACCCGCGCCGCGCCTCCAGGGCCCGGACGCCGACGGCGACGCGACCAGCACGCCCGACGCGACGCACGCGACCGACGCGACGCACGCGACCGACGCGACGCACGCGACCGACGCGACGCACGCGACCGACGCGACGCACGCGACAAGCACGCCCGACGCGACCAGCACGACCGACGCCCCGACCGTAGCCGCGCCGATGACCGAGTCCATCCCGGTGATCACGGCCACGATCGCCCTCGCGCTCGTCGCCGCAGCGCAGGAGCACGCCGACCAGGCGACCCACGCCGACCCGACCCACGCCGACCCGACCCACGCCGACCCGACCCACGCCGACCAGCAGACGCACGCGAACGAGCCGCAGCGCGCAGACGCCACCCCCGCCTGAGCCCCGCCAGCGATACGATCACCGCATGTCCCGGTGGTTGATCGCGACGATGACGTCGATCCTGTTCATCGCGCTCGTCATCGCGGTGACCGGCTTCGAGGCCCTCCTCGCCGACGTCGAGGTCATCTCCCAGCCCGACGCCACCCCGTACCTCGGCCCCGCGATGGTGCTCGGCGGTGCCGTGGTGGTGTTCCTCGCGACCGCGGTCGGCTCCCGCGAGGGCAACCCCGGCGTCACCGGCCTCGTCGCCGCGGCGACCTGCTACCTGGTGATGCTCGGCGTCGGGGCGGTCGGCTACAGCCTGGTCCGCAGCGACCTCACCGAGCTGCTCGTGTTCCCGGCCGGCTACGCACTCGGCCCGTTCGTCGTCGGTTCGGTGGTCGTGGCACTCCTGTGCGTCGTCGGCGGGATCGCCGCGGCACGGCACCAGTCGCGCGCGTCGGGGGTGCGCCCGGAGCCCGGCGATGACGGTGCCCGCCGGTAGTCTTCCTGCAGCACCACAGGACGACGGGGGACCGATGACCGACCAGCACCAGGCCGACGGATGGGGATCCGTCCCGGCCGTGGACTCGATCCGCGGCACGCGGGACGCACCACCGGCGGGGGCGTCCGGACCGCAGCCCCGGCCCCGTCGTCGACTCGGTCGCGGGCGGCTCGTCAGCATCGTCGCGGGTGGCGCGGCCGTCGTGCTGCTCCTGGTCGCGGGCGTGGTCGGCTACTCGGTCGGCACGTCGACGCACGCCGCCGATCGTCCGGTCCGTGCCTTCCTCGACGACCTCACGGCGGGTCGGGTGGGCGCCGCGCTCGACGTGGCGGGCATCGAGCACGACGAACGCGACCTGCTCCTCACCAAGGCCGCCTACGCGAAGGCGAAGGACCGCGTCACGGGCTACCGGATCGCCGCCACGCGTGCGGACGGCGACACCGCCACGGTCACGGCCTACCTGCGGCAGGCGGGGCGCGACGTCTCGTCCACCTTCACCCTCGACAAGACGGGCACCGACTGGGGTGTGTTCCCGGTCTGGCAGCTCGAGGCACCGCGGCTCGGTGCGGTGGACGTCAGCCTGCGCGGCCCCACGGGCACGAAGGTGTCGGTCGCCGGGCAGTCCGTGGTCACGTCGAAGGACGGCACGGCGACGCTCACGGCCCTCCCCGGCACGTACGACGTCGCGGTGGACGGTGGCGAGTGGTACTCCGCCAAGGCCGCGACGGCGACGGTCACCGGGTTCGGGGGCACCGCCTCGAGCCCCGTCTCGATGACGACGGAGCTCACCGCAGCGGGCAAGCGGTCCGCCCAGGCGGCGGTGGACGCATGGGTCGACGGCTGCATCGCCTCGACCGAGGCGGCACCGGCCGGGTGCAGCTTCTACGCCTACGGGCAGGACGCCGCCTACACGTACACGAACCAGAAGTGGACGCTGGACACCCGCCCCACCGTGTCGATCGGCGGGTGGGTGTCGAACGGCTGGCTCGTCACGACGACGTCCTTCGGCCGGGCCACGTTCACGGCGGACATCTCCGGCCCGGGCGGGGTGGGCACGGCGTCCGCCGGGCCGATGAACGTCAACGCCAGCGGGTACGTCACCGAGTTCACGGACGCGGGGGCGACGTTCCGCTCGGCGGTGGGCAACGGCTCGTCCGACACGGGCTCCTGACGCCGCGCACGACGGCGCCCGGTGCGTCCAGGAGGCGCGGTGCCGGCCCGCCACGTCCGTCCAGCGGCCGTGGGTCCGGTCCACCGCGCCCGGCCAGCGGCCGTGGGTCCGGTCCACCGCGCCCGGCCGGCGGCCGTGTGTCCGGTCCACCGCGCCCGGCCGGGCGGAGCGCCCCGCGCCCCGCGCGACCACCCACGCGACGCCTGTTCGCCCAGGGCACTCGTCACGCGCCTCCAGGGCGACGCGCCCGGATTGATTTCGCCGGGTTACGCGGGTAATCTCTTCCGGGTGTGCGCCTTCGGGCGTGCCCGAAAAGTCCGGTCCGACCAACGGTCGGCCGGAACACTCCGTCCCCCACTCGTCATCCGCCGTCAGGCGGTGATCAGCGTGGGACGAGGAAGTCGGCGGACCGCGCCGGCCGGAGAACACGAGCGAAGAACCAGGAGAACAGTTGCCTACTATTCAGCAGCTGGTTCGCAAGGGTCGTACGCCGAAGGTCACCAAGACCAAGGCGCCCGCCCTGAAGGCGAACCCCCAGCAGCGTGGTGTGTGCACCCGCGTCTACACCACCACCCCGAAGAAGCCGAACTCGGCACTGCGCAAGGTCGCTCGTGTCAAGCTCTCGAACGGCACCGAGGTCACGGCCTACATCCCCGGTGAGGGCCACAACCTCCAGGAGCACTCGATGGTGCTCGTGCGCGGCGGTCGTGTGAAGGACCTCCCCGGTGTCCGCTACAAGATCATCCGCGGTGCGCTCGACACGCAGGCCGTGAAGAACCGTAAGCAGGCACGTAGCCGCTACGGCGCGAAGAAGGGTTGAGCCAATGCCTCGTAAGGGTCCCGCCCCCAAGCGTCCCGTCGTCGCAGACCCGGTCTACGGCGCACCGATCGTCTCGCAGCTCGTGAACAAGATCCTGCTCGACGGCAAGAAGGGCCTCGCAGAGCGCATCGTCTACGGTGCCCTCGAAGGCGTTTCCGCCAAGAACCAGCAGGACGCCGTCGCGACGCTCAAGAAGGCGCTCGACAACGTCCGTCCCACCCTCGAGGTCCGTAGCCGCCGCGTCGGTGGCTCGACCTACCAGGTCCCGGTCGAGGTCAAGCCGCACCGCGCGAACACCCTCGCGCTCCGCTGGCTGACCTCGTACGCCAAGGCCCGTCGCGAGAAGACGATGACCGAGCGTCTCATGAACGAGATCCTCGACGCGTCGAACGGTCTCGGTGCCGCGGTCAAGCGCCGTGAGGACACGCACAAGATGGCCGAGTCGAACAAGGCCTTCGCCCACTACCGCTGGTAGTCCCGGCACCGTCCGGGCGCCGGTGGTCATGAACCCCGGCGCCCGCACGGACGCCAACCTCTCCTACAACTCTTCCGGAGGAACCCTGTGGCACAGGACGTGCTCACCGACCTGAACAAGGTCCGCAACATCGGCATCATGGCGCACATCGATGCCGGCAAGACCACGACGACCGAGCGCATCCTGTTCTACACGGGCATCACGCACAAGATCGGTGAGGTCCACGACGGCGCTGCCACGATGGACTGGATGGCGCAGGAGCAGGAGCGCGGCATCACGATCACGTCGGCCGCGACGACCTGCTTCTGGGACAACAACCAGATCAACATCATCGACACCCCCGGTCACGTGGACTTCACGGTCGAGGTGGAGCGTTCGCTCCGCGTGCTCGACGGTGCGGTCGCCGTCTTCGACGGCAAGGAGGGCGTCGAGCCCCAGTCCGAGACCGTCTGGCGTCAGGCCGACAAGTACGACGTCCCGCGCATCTGCTTCGTCAACAAGATGGACAAGCTGGGCGCCGACTTCTACTTCACGGTCGACACCATCATCAACCGCCTCGGCGCGGAGCCCCTCGTGCTCCAGCTCCCGATCGGCGCCGAGAACGACTTCGTCGGGATCGTCGACCTCATCGAGATGCACGCCAAGGTCTGGCCGGGCGACTCCAAGGGTGATGTCACCATGGGCGCCCAGTACGAGGTCCAGGAGATCCCCGCGGACCTCAAGGACCGTGCGGACGAGTACCGCGCCAAGCTGATCGAGCGCGTCGCCGAGACCGACGACGCCCTGCTCGAGAAGTACTTCGGCGGCGAGGAGCTCACCAAGGACGAGATCAAGGCTGCGATCCGCAAGCTCACGATCGCGTCCGAGGTCTACCCCGTCCTGTGCGGCTCGGCCTTCAAGAACCGCGGTGTCCAGCCGATGCTCGACGCCGTCATCGACTACCTCCCGTCCCCGCTCGACGTGCCGCCGATGATCGGCCACGACGTCAAGGACGAGGAGAAGGAGATCATCCGCAAGCCCGACGCGTCGGAGCCGTTCTCGGCCCTCGCGTTCAAGGTCGCGGTGCACCCCTTCTTCGGTCGTCTCACCTACGTCCGCGTCTACTCGGGCTCGATCGAGTCGGGTGCCCAGGTCATCAACTCGACCAAGGGCAAGAAGGAGCGCATCGGGAAGATCTTCCAGATGCACTCCAACAAGGAGAACCCGGTCGACAACGTGACCGCCGGCCACATCTACGCGGTCATCGGCCTCAAGGACACCACCACCGGTGACACCCTGTGCGACCCGACCAACCAGGTCGTCCTCGAGTCGATGACGTTCCCGGAGCCGGTCATCGAGGTCGCCATCGAGCCGAACACGAAGGCCGACCAGGAGAAGCTCTCCACGGCCATCCAGAAGCTCGCCGAAGAGGACCCGACGTTCCGCGTCGAGCTCAACGCCGAGACCGGTCAGACGACGATCAAGGGCATGGGCGAGCTCCACCTCGACATCCTCGTCGACCGCATGAAGCGCGAGTTCAAGGTCGAGGCGTCGGTCGGCAAGCCCCAGGTGGCCTACCGCGAGACCCTGACCAAGGTCGTCGAGCGTTACGACTACACGCACAAGAAGCAGACCGGTGGTTCCGGCCAGTTCGCGAAGGTGCAGATCGCCCTCGAGCCGATGGAAGTCACGGCCGAGAAGGTCTACGAGTTCGAGAACGCCGTCACCGGTGGTCGCGTCCCGCGTGAGTACATCCCGTCGGTCGACGCCGGTATCCAGGACGCCATGCAGGTCGGCATCCTGGCCGGGTACCCGACCGTCGGCGTGAAGGCCATCCTCAAGGACGGCGCGGCGCACGACGTCGACTCGTCCGAGATGGCGTTCAAGATCGCCGGTTCGATCGCCTACAAGGAAGCGGCCCGCAAGGCCGGTCCGGCGATCCTCGAGCCGATCATGGCCGTCGAGGTCCGTACTCCGGAGGAGTACATGGGCGACGTCATCGGTGACCTGAACTCCCGTCGTGGCCAGATCGCCTCGATGGAGGACGCCTCGGGCGTCAAGGTGGTCCGCGCGAGCGTGCCGCTGTCCGAGATGTTCGGCTACGTCGGCGACCTGCGGTCGAAGACCTCTGGTCGTGCGGTCTACTCGATGACCTTCGAGACCTACAGCCAGGTCCCGGCCAAGGTCGCCGAGGAGATCATCGCGAAGAACGCGGGGGAGTGACGCTCAAGCGTCTCTCCACAGGCGGGGGTGCCCGGCGACGGGCCCCTCGCCACCAAGTACAGTAAAGACACACACTGCACGCCAACGGTTCACGAACCGGGGGCATGCTCTCCGAGTCCTGAGGAGGACCCACAGTGGCCAAGGCCAAGTTCGAGCGGACCAAGCCGCACGTCAACATCGGAACCATCGGTCACGTCGACCACGGCAAGACCACGCTCACGGCGGCGATCACCAAGGTTCTGCACGACCAGTACCCGGACCTCAACGAGGCCCGTGACTTCGCTCAGATCGACAACGCTCCCGAGGAGCGCGAGCGCGGCATCACGATCAACATCTCGCACGTCGAGTACCAGACCGAGAAGCGCCACTACGCGCACGTCGACGCTCCTGGTCACGCTGACTACGTGAAGAACATGATCACGGGTGCGGCGCAGATGGACGGCGCGATCCTCGTGGTCGCCGCCACCGACGGTCCGATGCCCCAGACGCGTGAGCACGTGCTGCTCGCCCGCCAGGTCGGCGTCCCCTACATCGTCGTCGCGCTGAACAAGTCCGACATGGTGGACGACGAGGAGATCCTGGAGCTCGTCGAGCTCGAGGTCCGTGAGCTCCTCGGCTCGCAGGAGTTCGACGAGGACGCCCCCGTCGTGCAGGTCTCGGCGCTCAAGGCGCTCGAGGGCGACGAGAAGTGGGTCAAGTCCGTCCAGGACCTCATGGCCCAGGTCGACGAGCACGTGCCGGACCCGGTGCGCGCCACCGACCAGCCGTTCCTGATGCCGATCGAGGACGTCTTCACGATCACCGGTCGTGGCACGGTCGTCACCGGTCGTGTCGAGCGTGGCACGCTCGACCTCAACTCCGAGGTCGAGATCGTCGGCATCCGCCCGACGCAGAAGACCACGGTCACGGGCATCGAGATGTTCCGCAAGCTGCTCGACAAGGCCGAGGCTGGTGACAACACCGGTCTGCTCATCCGTGGCCTCAAGCGCGAGGACGTGGAGCGCGGCCAGGTCGTCGTGAAGCCGGGTTCGGTCACGCCGCACACCGAGTTCAAGGCGAACGCCTACATCCTGACCAAGGAAGAGGGCGGGCGTCACAACCCGTTCTACGCGAACTACCGTCCGCAGTTCTACTTCCGCACCACGGACGTCACCGGCGTCATCACGCTGCCCGAGGGCACCGAGATGGTCATGCCCGGCGACACCGTGTCGATGGCCGTCGAGCTGATCCAGCCGATCGCCATGGAGCCGGGTCTCCGTTTCGCCATCCGTGAGGGTGGTCGCACGGTCGGCGCCGGTACGGTCGAGGAGATCGTCAAGTAACTCCGGTTACCACGCGTCAGCGGGGTCGGACCTTCGGGTCCGGCCCCGCTTTCCGTTTCCCGGGAGTTCGCTCGCGTTCGGCGGACAGGTCGCGGGGATCGGAGCACGATGTGGGCCAAGCGGCCGGATCGACCGGCCATCGAACGGCCGGGTCACCTCCGGCCGGCAGGGAGGCAGCATGGCCGGCTTCGACGACATCCAGAAGAACGTCTCCGCCAAGGCGGAGGAGGTCACCGACCGCGCGAAGGCGTTCGTGGACGAGAACAAGGACAAGATCGAGGAGGCGCTGCAGAGCGACAAGGCGGAGGACGTCTCCGACAAGATCATCCACGGCCTGGCCGACGGCATCAAGAAGGTCACGGGCGGCAAGTTCGACGAGCAGATCGACAAGACCGCGCAGGACCTGGACGACAAGATCGGCAACAACGGCGAGTAGGTCCGACGCCGACGGCGGACTGGAGGCGCGGGGGGCCCCCGGGGGCGCCCCCCCCCCCCCGGGGGGGGGGGCGGGGGGGGGCCCCGGCGGGGCCCCCCGCCTCCAGTGCCGTCTCGGGGCCGGCCCGATCGTCAGGCCGGTTCGACCGTCGTGGTGACGACCCAGCGGTGCTTGCCGATCGCACGCTGGCGCGCGAACCCGAACCGCTCGAACGTCGAGAGCGCGCCGTGGAAGAGGAAGCCGGCCGGCACCGTCCCGGCGGGTTCCGGGTAGCCCTCGACGGTCCCGCCGCCGGCGGCGGCGATGAGCGCGAGCGCACCGCCGAGCGCCTCGGTGGCGACCCCCTGTCGGCGGTACCCGGCGCGGACGTAGGTGCAGCCGATGCGCCAGGCGGGATCCGGACCGACCTGCGTCCGGTCGTACACGCGACGGTTCTTGATGCGGACGACCTCGGGGACCGGCCCGTACTGGCACCAGCCGACGCACCGCTTCCCGTCGAGGACGAGCGCAGCGTGGGTGGTGCCGGCGAGGACGCGGGCGCGCTTGCGCTCCCGGTTGCACGCGGCGTCCCGTGTCGGCCCCTCGTCGTGGAAGCCGATGCAGAAGCAGCCGCTCGGGAAGCCGTCGCTCGTGCGGCAGAGCTCGTCGAAGGCGTCCCACGTGGACGCGTCGAGAGGACGTACGGTGTACGGCGCCATGGCGGCAGCGTAGACGTGCCGGAGGCCTCCTGGGAGGACCGCCGCAGTTGTCCCCACAAGGTGGGACGCGATGTACCCCACTCGGGGTGTTGTTGCGGTTTCCCGCGACTCGATACCGTGGAGTCGCGAGGCCGACCCGGCCTCTCGTGGTGACCCGAACACCCACGCACGCGCGCCCAGGGATCCCTGCCCGGACGGTGCCGCATCGCTGCGCTGTGCTCGGCGTCGCCCGACGACGACCCGAGAGCACACCCGATGCGTCCTGCCCTGTTCCCCGCCCGTCCGCGCGCCCTGGCGATGCTCGTCGTGACGGCGCTCCTCGCCGGACTCCTCGCGGTCCTGGCGGTCGCGCAGCCCGCGGCGGCGGACTCGGTCGTGACGGTCACCGCGAAGGCTCCGGCCACGGCGCTGAGCGGGGACCCGGTGAACGTCACGCTCACCGCGACGAACAGCACGCCGGCGTCGGGCGGGACACCGCTCTACAACCTCGGGTACTCCTACCTGCTGCCGGCCGGGGTCACCTACGTCGCCGGTTCGGCGAAGGCATCGGGCGTCGCGCTGCCGGACCCGACCACGAGCACCCCGACGGCAGGCGGGCTGCTCCTGGTCTTCTCGAACGTGTCCGACCTCGTCGCGGGTGACGAGAAGTCGATCACCTTCCAGGTCCAGCCCTCCACGATGACCTACCCGGTGGGTTCGTCGTTCGCCGGGACGGTCCAGGTCGCCGGCAGCGGGAACGCGCGGAACGTGCCGACGTTCGACCCGACGACCGGTGCCCCGGCGACCAACGCGACGAACGCCGCCACGGCGAAGTCGACCACGACCGCGATCGCCGCGATCAAGGTCACGAAGGCCGAGGCCAGCCCGGAGAACGAGCTGGTCCGCGGCGTCCACGACCACCCGACGGTCTACACGCTGACGGTGCAGAACACCTCGACCGCACCGAGCAACGGCGTGACCGTCACGGACTACCTGCCGGCGGGCCTCGAGTTCCTGCAGTGCGGCGCGGTCGACAACACGACCTCCGGGCCGGAGTACGCGGGAGCGCCCGACCTCACGGCAGCGACCGCGGCGAAGGCGTCCGGGACCCTGACGCCGGCGAACTGCCTCACGCCCCAGAGCGTCACGACCGTGAACAACGTCCCGGGCAAGGGGACGGCCGTCTTCACGAAGGTGGTCTGGAACCTCGGCCAGCTGACGAACGCGCCCGTGACGATCCAGTACCTCGCCGCCGTGCCGCTGCGCGAGAACACCATGACCTTCGCCACCGGCAGCCAGACGCCTGCCGCTCCGACCACGGCGGCGCTGGCCAGCACGGCGAACCTCGACAACAACACCGGCGCGTCGACCAGGCAGAACACCTCGGACACGACGTCGAACGGCCGCGGCCAGACGAACACGGTCACCGCTGCCGGCACGTACACCGGCAAGGTCGACGGAACGGCGACGCCGGCGCAGAGCTCGACGGCGTCGATGACCGTCGAGGCGATGGACCTCGCGGTGGCGAAGTCCGTGACCACGCCCGTCGACGGGAACGTCTTCGCCGCGGGCCAGCAGGCCACGTACTCGCTCTTGATCCGCACGAGCGAGTACGAGTCGTCCGCCGGCATCACGCTGACCGACACGATCCCGGACGGACTCTGCCCGGCGTTCCCCGCCGGGACGAAGACCACCGGGACCATCCCCGCGGACTGCGACCCGAACACCGTCAGCGCGCTGAACCAGCCGATGACGAACGGGACCGTCGACCAGGTCGCCTACGACGCCGCGGCGGGCACGTTCACGATGACGTTCCACGTCGCGGACCTGGCCACCGACGGTTCGGTCACGGTCTCGTACAAGGCGCTCATGCGGGACAAGTACTCGGTCACCGGCTCGGGCGGCCCGACCGCCGCCGGCGACGACTTCACGAACAAGGTCCGGATCGCGGGGACCTCGACCGGTGTCCACGGTGACACCGGCTCGACGGCGGTCGTCGACGACTCCGCGGCGACGATCGTGTCGAACTCCCCGAGCATCGCGAAGTCCGTGCTGCCGCGCGCTTCGAGCGACGGCGTGCAGAAGTCCACCGACTGCACCGCGACGACGCGCACCGGGTACCAGACGACGACCCCCACCGCCCCGTTCCAGCTCGGCGACGTCGTCTGCTTCCGACTGCAGGTGGACTTCCCGGCCGGTGTCCAGAGCCGCAACGCGACGATCACCGACATGCTCCCGGTCGGCACCACCGCGGCCGGTGCGACGTGGACGGAGGGCACCGACTGGACCTACGGGTCGGAGAGCTCCGTCCCCGCATCGGACGTCACGCTGAAGTCGTCGAGCGCGACCACGGCGTCGTTCGCGGTCGGTCACACGATGTCCGGCGCGAGTGGCACCTACGTCGACGGTGACGGCCAGGCGGTGCGCCTCGTCCTCTACGTCGCGGCGACCATCAGCACCCAGGGCTCGAGCAGCACGAAGGTCGACCTCGTCGACAACCTCATGAAGTTCGCGCAGCAGAACACGAAGGGCTCCGTGACGAGCCTGCGGTCCTCGGTCGGCTACACGGTCGCCGGCACCCCGACCGCGACGCTCGCGAAGGACATCGTCAAGGCGGACGGCACCACGGTGTCCAACCCCACCACCACCACCGAGGGCCAGGTGCTCAGCTACCGGCTGAACGTCGGCAACACCCCGGCCACGGGGACGACGTCGGCCATCGGGAGCGTCACCGTCTGGGACGCCCTGCCGTCGAAGGTGACCTGTGCGATGGTCACGAACATCTCCGACCAAGGCGCCTGCGGTGCGGCGCCCACCGGGGCGGCGACCAAGTTCACGGGTGTGCAGTACCTCACCTGGACGATCCCGTCGATCGCCGCGAGCACGACGAAGAGCCTGACGTACGACGTCCAGACCCCGTCACCGGGCTACGTCGGGACCACGTTCCCCAACTACTCCTCCGTCGTCTCCTTCACGACCGCGACGGACTCCGGTGCCACGACCACGTGGATCCCGAAGCGCGGGACCAACGCCACCGCGTCCTCCACCCCGGCGGCCGGTCAGGGCACCGCACCGCAGGCCGACGCGAACCGTTCGGTCGCGATCCCCGCTGTCACGGTCGCGAAGTCCGGGGCAGCGGTCGCGGACTCGACGCTGACGAACCTGTCCGGTGACGCGGCCGCCCCCGGTCAGACGCTCGGGTACAAGTACTCGGCGACGATCGCGGACCGCACGAGCGCCGCGAACGCGACCCTCACCGACCCGCTGCCGACGGGCGTCGGCCGGACGGCTGCCACCTCGTGGACCCTCACCTTCCCGGATGCGACGACCATCACGGTGCCGGCGAGTGCGCAGGGCACCGACGTCACCGGGACGTACGGCGGGCAGACGTTCACGCTCACCGGGACCGGCAACGCCAACGGTGCCGGCGCCGTCCTCTTCCCGGCGACGTTCGACAACACGACCGGTGCGCCGGTGAAGTTCGAGGTCGTCGTCACCGGGCTCCGCGCGACCGCGGGCGTCGGGACGTACCCGGCGTCGGACGGCACGGGCTTCACGACCGCGGCACCGAAGAACACGGCCACCTTCACCTCGAAGCCCTCCGGCGTCACGGCGTACACCGCGACCGCGTCGAAGACGGTGACCGTGCAGGCCCCGGCCGTCGCGATCGACAAGTCCGACGACCTCGGTGGCCGCACGGTCGCCGGTGGCGACACCGTCACGTGGACCCTGAGGACGACGAACACGGCCACGAGCGCGGACGCACGGTCCACCCTCGTCGGCGACTGCTTCCCGGACGCGTTGACGCTCACGTCGAGCTCGGCGGCCGAGACCACCCCGACCTCCGCGCAGCGCGCAGCGTTCGGCAGCTGCCCGACCGGCACCACGCTGCACGTGTGGAACGCGACGAGCGACGGCGTCCTCGCCGCCGGAGCGTCCGCCACCATCACGGTCGTCGCGACGGTCAAGCAGGACGCTCCCGCCGGCCAGACCTACCGGAACACCGCGCGCGTGCTGGCGTCGAGCCTGACGACCGACTACGCGACGGCGAACAGCTCGTACGTGCAGCTCGCGAGCGACACGGACGACGTCACCGTCACCGGTCCCTCCGTCACCAAGCGGCTGACGGCACCGACGTGGAACCCCGGGACGGGGGCGTCGACCGGCACCGCCAGCACGGACCCGTCGGACACCGCTGCGCTGCAGGTCCGCCCCGGTGACGGCGCGACCTACACGATCACGACCACCATCCCGGCGAACGTCGCGCTCTACGACGCCCGGATCACGGACGTCCTGCCCGCGGGCACCGCCGCGACCGGCACGCCGACCGCGACGAGCTCCGACGACGCCGTGACCGCGACCCCCTCGGTCGACGGTGCCTCCGTCGTGGTCCGGCTGTCGGACATCCCGACCGGCATCGACCACCCGGTGACGATCACGACGGCGATCCCGGTCACGGTCGGCACCGACCAGGTCGCGGGCACGGGGCTCGCGAACACCGCCACGCTCGCGTGGAACCGGACGAGCAAGGGCGCGGCGCCGACCGACGCGTCGGTCACGTCGAACGCTGCGAACGGCAGTGTCGTCGCGCCGTCGCTCGCGATCGCGAAGACCGCGACGGTGGGCTCGCAGACGTCCACGACGATGAACGTCGAGCCGGGCCAGACGATCACCTACCGGGTGACCGTGACGAACTCGGGCTCGCCGGCCTACGGCACCCCGGTCACCGACTGCGTGCCGAACGGCATCACGGTCGACCCCGCGTCGCTCACCGCCGACGGCGCGGAGATCGCCGCCGACGCGGACTGCGGCGGCGGGCGGATCACCTGGCCGACGGCGGTCATCGGTGCCGGCGCGACGGTCACCCACACCTACACGGCGAAGCTCGCCGAGGACGCCACCCTCTCCGGCAGCCCGCTGGTGAACACGGCGTCGACCGGCGTCTACCACTCGCTCGCCGCGGGCGGAGCGGACTACGCCGCAGCGCGGGCGACCGCGAGCGTCACGCCGTCGTTCCCCCGCGTGGCCGTGACGAAGTCGAACGACACGATCGGCGGACTGTCCTACGTGGGCGTCGCCTCGGACTTCAGCGTGACGTTCTCGAACACCGGGAGCGCTGCCGCGTCGGTGCGCGTGCAGGACGTCCTGCCGGCGAACTGGTCGTACGTGTCCGGCAGCGCGACGGTCGCACGTGACGGTGGTGCCGCGTCCGCCGTGGCCGACCCGACGCGCAGCGGCGGCGGGACGACCCTCACGTGGGCGGACCTCGGCGCGCTCGGTGCCGACCGGTCCCTCGTGCTGCACTACCGCGCCGTCCCCGGCACCGGTGCGACGACGGACCCCGGCGCCGGTACCTCGATCGCCCACACGAACCACGTGACGGCGACGGTGACGAGCGCATCGGGCGGTACCGGTTCGGCGAAGGGCTCCTTCGTCTCGTACCCGAACGGCGGTGACGACGCCACCGCGACCGCACGGATCGCGGCGGCCGACCTCGCCCTGACGAAGACCGCCACGACGTCGAAGGTCGTCGCCGGTGCCACCACCGCGAAGGCCTGGACCATCCGGGTGACCAACACGGGCCCCGACGCCGCGCACGGCACGACCGTCGTGGACGCCCCGACGGGCCTGGCCACCGGTGCGACGCTGGCCTTCACGGGCAGCGGCTGGACCTGCACGCCGGACGACGGCACGTGGTCCTGCGTCAACGGCGCCACCGTCGCGGCGGGCGACTCGTTCCCCGAGCTCGACGTCGCGCTGACGCTGCCGGCCAACGCGCCGCTCACCGCCGTCCGGAACACCGCCACGATCCACCAGGGCACGGGCCAGACCTTCGACCCGGAGAGCGGGAACGACAGCGACACCGCGAGCGTGACCCCGGTCGCGATCGCCGACCTCGCGATCACGAAGACCGGTCCCTCCGGGACGGTGCAGGCCGGCCGGACGATCTCGTGGAACCTCTCCGTCGAGAACCGCAGCGACCCGACGACCCAGAGCGTCTCGGACGCACGTGGCACGGTGACCGTCACGGACACGCTGCCCGACACGGTGACCCTCGTGGGTGCGACCTCGGACGACCCCGCGTGGACCTGCGCCACGGACGACGACACCGTGACCTGCACGCGCGACGGCCTCGCGAACGGCACCACCGCCGGCGCGATCACCGTCACCGCGACCGTGCACCCGGACGTCACCGCCTCGCAGTCGATCGTGAACACCGCGGGCGTCGCGGTCGACCCGACGCGCACGACGGACCCGACCTCGTCGAACGACGACGCGGAGGCGACCACCGGCGTGGACGACACGACCTCGCTGACGATCGCCAAGGCGTTCGGCTCGACGGCGCAGACCGCGCCGGACGCGACCGAGCGCGCGGCCCTGGTCGCGGGCGAGTCCGCGGACTGGACCATCCGGGTCACCAACACCGGCACGGCCGATGCACGCACGGTCCGGGTCTCGGACACGCTCGAGTCCGGCACGCGGCTCCGCGCCGACGGGCCGGTCGACGAGGCGACCGACACGATCACCCAGACGGACGGCGCCTGGACCTGCACCGCACCCGCCGCCGACGGGAACGACGTGACCTGTGTGCTCGACGGCACCCTGGCCGCCGGGAAGAGCACGACGTTCACCATCACGGTGACGACCCCGTCGTCGATGTCCGGCACCCTGCTGAACACGGCCGTGGTGACCGCCGACAACGCGGCGCCCGCCGAGGCGCAGGGCCGCAGCGACGCCACCCAGACCGCCGGCCTGTCGGTGACGAAGACCGCGGACGTCGAGACGGTCGACGCCGGGAAGGACGTCACCTACACGATCACGGTCGCGAACCCGACCGGCCCGTCCGACCTGCCCGCCGGTGACGGCACCTCGCCGAGCGTCCGCGTCCAGGACACCCTCCCGGCCGGCGTGGAGTTCCGCGGGCTGACCGCGGCGACCCAGCAGCACTGGACGCTCGAGTCGAACGAGGACGGCGTGCTCACCCTGTCGAGCGCCGACGGGATCGCGGCGGGCGCGACCGACCCGAACACGATCGTCCTGACCGTGCACGTGCCGGCGTCCTTCCGCGGATCGTCGATCGTCAACACCGCGACCGCGGCGCCCGTCACGGCCACCGGCCCGACCGCGCACGACGAGGCGACCGTCGACGTCACCACGCACGCCGACCTGTCGATCACGAAGCAGCGCACGAGCGCCCCGAGCGCCGACGCCGGCACGACCGTCACCTACGACGTCACCGTGACGAACGACGGCCCCTCGGACGCGCAGGACGTCACGTGGACCGACACACCGCCCGCGGGGATGACGGTCACGAAGGTCACGACGGACGACACGGCCTGGGAACAGGGCGCGGATCCGAGCACCTGGTCGACCGACGTGGTCGCGAACGGTGCGACCACGGTGTTCCACGTGACCGCCTCGATCGCGTCCGGCACTCCGGCCGGCACGCTCCGCAACACCGCGGTCGTGTCGAGTGCGACGCCCGACACGGACCCGACGAACGACACCGCCGGTGACGACGTCACGGTGACGACGCACGCTGCGCTCCGCCTGACCAAGACCCCGGTCGAGAAGCCCGGGTCGACGACGGCCGCGAAGCGCGTCACCGCCGGCGCCGAGCAGACCTGGTTGCTCCAGGTCAGCAACGAGGGTCCGTCGGACGAGCAGCCCACCACGGTCGTCACCGACCAGCTGCCCGAGGGGCTGACGTTCACCGGCGCCTCGAGCGACGGAGCGGTGTGGACCTGCGACGGCACGACCGACCCGACCCTGGTGACGTGCTCGCTCCCGACGACGATCGTCGCCGGGACGGACGCCCCCGGCCTGTGGATCACCACGAAGCTCGCGTCCGGCCACACCGCCGGCACGATCGAGAACCGCGCGGTGATCACCGGCCAGGGCACCACCCCGCCGGTCGGGACGAACGACGAGCCGGTGACGAGCCCCCTCGACGTCGACGAGGTGGCGAACGTGGCCATCACGATCGGGCACGACGGCACCGCGGTGATCGGCAAGGACCTGCCGGAGACGATCCGGGTCCGGAACGTCGGCCTCTCCGACGCCGCGGCGGTCACCGCGACCTACACGCTGCCGAAGGGCCTGACGTACGTCGGGGCCGAGGCCGACCCCGCGTGGACCGTCACGTCCGTCACGAAGAACGCCGACGGCTCGACCACGGTGTCGTTCGCCCTCGCGGGCACGCTGCCGGCGGGCTCGCTCGCCCCGGCGATCACGGTGCACCAGACGCCGACGGCCGCCGCCTACCCGGGCGTGCAGCCGAGCGCGACCGTGGCGACGAGCACGACCGAGACGACGCTCGCCGACAACGACGACTCGGACGAGCTGGCCGTCGACCCCGCGTCGAGCCTGGCGGTCACGAAGACGCACACCGGGCAGCTGGTCCGCGGGGAGACCGTCGGGTACACCATCACGGTGCGCAACGACGGCCCCACCGAGGACCCGGGCCCCGTGGTCGTCACGGACCGTCTGCCGGCCGGCCTCACCCTGGTGAGCGTGAACGACGCGAAGGCGGCGACCTGCACCACCGGGCAGACCGTCACCTGCACCCTGACGGGTCCGCTCGCCGTCGACGGGAAGGTCGCGTTCCAGGTCACGGCGAAGGTCGCGACGGACGCACCGGACCGCATCACGAACGTCGCCATGGTCGAGTCGCCGACGACGCAGGTGGTGCCGGTCGCGGGATCCGCCAGCCCGACGGACCCGATGCGCGCCAGCGACCCGGCCCCGGTGCGCGACGCACCGGAGTCGGCGAGCGAGCTCGCCTTCACGGGTGCGGCCGGACTCGGCATCGGTGCGCTGATCGCGCTCCTCGCGATGGCGGCCGGTGGCGTCCTGCTGGTGACGCGCCGACGTCGCCGAGCGTGACCACCTGACGGACGGGAGGCGCGGTGCCGGCTGGCACCGTCCCTCCCGTCTCGGCCGTCACCCCGCTGGCGCGGTGCGCCGGAACCGGCGGGTGGGGCCCACCTCCCGTCCGTCGCCGGGCCGGGTCACAGGCGGTGGCGAGTTGCATCGAGAGCGTGACCCGTCTCCGCCGCTCCGCGACCAACGGTCGCGGCTACCACCGCGTCCGCAGCGGGCGTGGCTTCTCCTACCGCGACCCGGACGGCACCACCGTCACCGACGCCGCGGTCCGGCAGCGTCTCGAGGACCTCGTCATCCCGCCCGCGTGGGACGACGTGTGGATCTCGCCGTACGACAACGGGCACGTGCTCGCGACCGGCGTCGACGGCGCCGGTCGGCGGCAGTACATGTACCACCCGTCCTGGCGCGAACGGATGGACCGCATCAAGTACGACCGTGCCCTGGCGCTCGCCGAATCGCTGCCGGTCGCACGACGCGGGGTCACGATGGACCTCCGGCGGCCGGAGCCCGACCGGCAGCGTGCCCTCGCGGCGGCCTTCCGGATGCTCGACCAGGGGTCCCTGCGGGTCGGGTCGGAGCGGTACGCCACCGAGCACGGCAGCCGCGGCCTGTCCACCCTGCTGTGCGCGCACGCCCACGTCTCCGGCGACGACATCGAGCTCGACTTCCCGGGCAAGAGCGGCCAGGAGTGGTCGTCCTCGATCCACGACCCCGACCTCGCGACCGTCATCGCGGGCATGAAGCGGCGCGGACCGAACGCCCGGCTGCTCTCGTTCCGTGCACGCCGCGGCGCCGAGTGGGAGCCCCTCTCCGCCGAGGACATCAACGAGTACGTGAAGGAACGTGCCGGTGACGAGTTCACCGCGAAGGACTTCCGCACCCTGCACGGCACCGTCGCCGCCGCGGTCGACCTCGCGGCGACCGGACCGCAGTCGTCCGTGGCGAAACGGAAGAAGGCGGTGTCGCACGCGGTGAAGGTCGCGAGCGAGGAACTCGGCAACACCCCGACGGTGTGCCGGCAGAGCTACATCGACCCGCGCCTGCTCGACGCCTACGACCACGGCGAGACCATCGACCCCGACCGCACGCACGCGGCCGAGTCGGAGGTCCGCGCACTGCTCTACCGACAGTGACCGGGAAGGGGCCGGGATGACGTACCGTTGGACCTCGTGCCCGAACACCCCCACCCGGGCACGGAAGGACCCCACCAGTCGTGACTGACGAGTGCATCCACGGATTCCCCACCGAACTCTGCGACATCTGCGCGCCACGGCAGCGCGAGGCCGCAGAACTCCCCACCACCCCGACCCCGCGCCGCACCCGGATCACCACCTCGCTCCGGACCGTGCCCGGCCAGGCGGCGACCCCGGCGTCCTCGCTGCGGTCCCCGGTGCCCGACCTGCCCGAGGCGCGTGACTTCGCCTCGCTCCGCGCGCACCACGTGACGCACGTGGACAACCTCGACGACATCGTGGGGTCCGGTGCGATCCTCGCGTCGGACGCCGTGACGCCGGTCGTCGACGTCGCCTCCGCCGCTGCCCGGGCCGCCCGCGCCGAGGCACACGCCCCCGACGGCTCCCCGGTCGCTGCGCACGTGCCGTTCACGCTGTCGCCCGACGCGACCCGCTGGGACGAGCTGCGCACCGGCGCCGAGGGCGAGCGGTGGTCCGACGCGGCCCGCCGGACCCGGGCGACGGAGTACATCATGCTCGTCGTGCCGGTGTCGGCCTTCGGGGCGTCGGTCATCGTCGCCGACCAGGACGCCGACGCCGAGGACGTCCGGTTCGCGGTCGGGCCCGAGGCCGCGACGAACCTCATCCGTCGCACGGACTTCACCGACCCGGAGATGCTCGGCCTCGAGCTGCTCGCCGGCCCGAGCGTGCCGTTCTCCGCCGTCGCGGTCATCGGTGTCCCCAACGACCGCGTCCGCCAGACGGTCAAGGCCGTGCTCAAGGACCACGGCGGACACGCTCCCCGGGTCGCGGTCTTCCCCCCGTGGTTCGTCCCCCCGGTCGTCGCGGAGTAGCCCCGACCGACCCCTGCGACGTGCCCTCCGGACCGGCTCCGGAGGGCACGTCGTGCGTCGGGGGCGACCCGCGCCTCCTGGCCCTCGATCCGCGTGGATCCGGGGAAGCGGGCCGATCCCGACACGCCCGTGATTCGCGACACGCCCGGGTTGCACGGATGCCGTGCCTATGCGAGACTTGTCCGGTTCCGAAATTCCGCGCGCGTTCGCGTGCGCAGGATCACTGCTCTGGCAGTGCACAACCCCCCTGTCCAGCAGGGCTGGGTTGGGCCGCAGGCAGCAGAACACGATCGACTCCCCACCAAGCGTGACGGGCACTGCTGTGCCCAGAGCGTGCGGGAGACGACATGCCCACGCTGAACGGCCCAGGTCGCTCCGCGCGGTTGACACGAGAACAGCGGTCATCCCCAGCGGATGCGGCCGGTTGGTTCACAGAAAACAGCCAAGCCTTGCAGGAATGCACGGTGGCGGCGGCGTCAGGCGGCCCGAGGGTGCGCGGCGCAGAGAGGACAAAGAGACACATGGCGGGACAGAAGATCCGCATCCGGCTCAAGTCGTACGACCACGAGGTCATCGACACGTCGGCCCGGAAGATCGTCGACACGGTGACCCGTGCCGGTGCGACCGTGGTCGGCCCGGTGCCGCTCCCCACCGAGAAGAACGTGGTCACCGTGATCCGTTCTCCCCACAAGTACAAGGACTCGCGCGAGCACTTCGAGAAGCGCACGCACAAGCGGGTCATCGACATCGTCGACCCGACGCCGAAGGCCGTCGACTCGCTCATGCGACTCGACCTCCCGGCCGACGTCAACATCGAGATCAAGCTGTAAGGGGGCTGGACTGATGGCGAACTCAACCAAGACCGTCAAGGGCCTCCTCGGCAAGAAGCTCGGGATGACCCAGGTGTGGGACGAGAACAACAAGTTCATCCCCGTCACCGTGATCGAGGTCGGCCCGAACGTGGTCACCCAGATCCGCAACGTCGAGCGCGACGGCTACGAGGCGATCCAGATCGCCGCCGGCGCCATCGACCCGCGCAAGGTCAACAAGCCGGCCGCCGGCCACTTCGAGGCAGCCGGGGTCACCCCGCGCCGCACCCTCACGGAGATCCGCACCAACGACTCCGCTGAGTACACGCTCGGCCAGGAGCTCACCGTCGACACGTTCGAGGCGGGCCAGAAGGTCGACGTCGTCGGCACCTCCAAGGGCAAGGGCTTCGCCGGTGTCATGAAGCGCCACGGCTTCGCCGGTGTGTCCGCTTCGCACGGTGCCCACCGCAACCACCGCAAGCCCGGTTCGATCGGTGCTTCGTCGACCCCGTCGCGTGTCTTCAAGGGCATGCGCATGGCGGGTCGCATGGGTGGCGAGCGTGTGACCGTCCTCAACCTCACGGTGCACGCCGTCGACGCCGAGAAGGGTCTGCTGCTCGTCAAGGGCGCGATCCCCGGTGCTCGCGGTCGCTCCGTCTTCGTCCGCACCGCCGTGAAGGGTAAGTGATCATGGCCACCACGACCGCAACCACGATCGACGTCCTCGACGCATCGGGCGTCAAGTCCGGCACCGTCGAGCTCCCCGCCGAGCTCTTCGACGTCGAGACCAACGTCCCGCTGATCCACCAGGTCGTCACCGCGCAGCTCGCAGCCGCGCGTCAGGGCACCCACAAGACCAAGAACCGCGGCGAGGTCCGCGGTGCTGGTCGCAAGCCGTTCAAGCAGAAGGGCACCGGCCGCTCCCGTCAGGGTTCGGTCCGCGCTCCGGAGCACACCGGCGGTGGCGTCGTCCACGGACCGACCCCGCGCGACTACTCGCAGCGCACCCCGAAGAAGATGATCGCCGCTGCTCTGCTCGGCTCGCTCTCGGACCGCGCCCGCGGTGGCCGCATCTCCGCTGTGGAGGGCTTCGTCTCGGCCGAGGTGCCGTCGACCAAGACCGCCCGCACGCTCATCGAGAAGGTCGCGCCCGTCAAGCACGTGCTCGTCGTGCTCGAGCAGGACGACGAGCTCACGCTCAAGTCGATCCGCAACCTGCCGAACGTCCACGCGCTCTCGTACGGCCAGCTCAACGCCTACGACGTGCTCAAGGCCGACGCGCTCGTCTTCAGCAAGAGCGCACTCGACGCCTTCATCGCGTCGAAGACCGCGAAGGAGATCTCCGCATGAGCGGCTTCAACAAGGACCCGCGCGACATCATCATCTCGCCGGTCGTCTCGGAGAAGAGCTACGGCCTGATCGACCAGGGCAAGTACACGTTCATCGTGGACCCCCGTTCGAACAAGACCGAGATCAAGCTCGCCATCGAGAAGATCTTCGACGTCAAGGTCGCGAGCATCAACACGCTGAACCGTCCGGGCAAGACCCGTCGCACGCGCTTCGGCATGGGCAAGCGCAAGGACACCAAGCGTGCCATCGTGACGCTCAAGTCCGGTTCGATCGACATCTTCACGGCTGTCGGCTGAGGACCAGAGGGATAAATCATGGCTATTCGTAACTACAAGCCGACGACCCCCGGTCGTCGCGGCTCGTCGGTCGCCGACTTCGCTGAGATCACCCGTTCGACGCCGGAGAAGTCGCTGCTTCGTCCGCTGCCGAAGACCGGTGGCCGCAACAGCTCCGGCCGCATCACCACCCGTCACATCGGTGGTGGCCACAAGCGTCAGTACCGCGTGATCGACTTCCGTCGTCACGACAAGGACGGCATCGACGCCAAGGTCGCGCACATCGAGTACGACCCGAACCGCACGGCGCGCATCGCGCTCCTGCACTACGTGGACGGCACGAAGCGCTACATCATCGCGCCGAACAAGCTCAAGCAGGGCGACGTCATCGAGCAGGGCGCCGGCGCGGACATCAAGCCGGGCAACAACCTGCCGCTGCGCAACATCCCCGTGGGTACCGTCGTGCACGCGATCGAGCTCCGCCCCGGTGGCGGCGCCAAGCTCGCGCGTTCGGCCGGCGCCTCGGTGCGTCTCGTCGCCAAGGACGGCCCCTACGCGCAGCTCCGTCTGCCGTCGGGCGAGGTCCGCAACGTCGACGCACGCTGCCGCGCCACGATCGGCGAGGTCGGCAACGCCGAGCAGTCGAACATCAACTGGGGCAAGGCCGGCCGCATGCGCTGGAAGGGCGTCCGCCCGACCGTGCGTGGTGTCGCGATGAACCCGGTCGACCACCCGCACGGTGGTGGCGAGGGCAAGACCTCCGGTGGCCGTCACCCGGTCAGCCCGTGGGGTCAGGCCGAGGGTCGCACGCGCAAGCCGAACAAGCCGAGCGACAAGCTCATCGTCCGTCGCCGTAACGCCGGCAAGAAGCGCAAGTAGGAGTTCAGAAGATGCCACGCAGTCTGAAGAAGGGCCCCTTCGTCGACGAGCACCTGCTCCGCAAGGTCGTCACGCAGAACGAGGCCAACACCAAGAACGTGATCCGCACCTGGTCGCGTCGCTCGATGATCATCCCGAACATGCTCGGGCACACGATCGCCGTGCACGACGGCCGCAAGCACATCCCGGTGTTCGTCACCGAGTCGATGGTCGGTCACAAGCTCGGCGAGTTCGCGCCGACCCGCACCTTCCGTGGTCACGTGAAGGACGACAAGAAGGGCCGTCGCCGCTAAGGCGGCGACGCAGAGGAGGAACGAAATGGTGGAGTCGATCGCACGCGTGCGACACATCCGCGTCACGCCTCAGAAGGCCCGTCGCGTCATCGAGCTGATCCGCGGCAAGCAGGCCCACGAGGCCCTCGCCATCCTGAAGTTCGCCCCCCAGGGCGCTTCGGAGCCCGTGTACAAGCTGGTCGCCTCGGCGATCGCGAACGCACGGGTCAAGGCGGACTCGACGAACAGCTTCCTCGACGAGCGTGACCTCTACGTGAGCCGCGTCTTCGTCGACGAAGGTACGACCCTGAAGCGGTTCCAGCCGCGCGCCCAGGGCCGCGCCTTCCGCATCAACAAGCGCACCAGCCACATCACGGTCGTCCTCGCGACGCCCGATGAGGTCGAGGCTGCCGCGACGAGCAAGAAGGCGAGCAAGTAATGGGCCAGAAGGTCAACCCGTACGGCTTCCGTCTCGGGATCACGACGGACCACGTCTCGCACTGGTTCACCGACAGCACGAAGCCGGGTCAGCGCTACGCCGACTACGTGGCCGAGGACATCAAGGTGCGCGAGTACCTGAAGAAGACCCTCGACCGCGCCGGCGTCGCCCGCATCGAGCTCGAGCGCACCCGTGACCGCGTCCGCGTGGACATCCACACCGCGCGTCCGGGCATCGTCATCGGTCGCCGTGGCGCCGAGGCGGAGCGCGTCCGTGGCGAGCTCGAGAAGCTCACCAAGAAGCAGATCCAGCTCAACATCCTCGAGGTCAAGAACCCCGAGACCGAGGCCCAGCTCGTCGCGCAGGGCATCGCCGAGCAGCTCTCCGCTCGTGTCGCGTTCCGTCGCGCCATGCGCAAGGGCCTGCAGGGTGCACAGCGCGCCGGCGCCAAGGGTGTCCGCATCCAGGTGTCGGGTCGTCTCGGCGGCGCCGAGATGTCGCGCTCGGAGTTCTACCGCGAGGGCCGCGTGCCCCTGCACACGCTCCGCGCGAACATCGACTACGGCTTCTACGAGGCCCGGACCACGTTCGGCCGCATCGGCGTGAAGGTCTGGATCTACAAGGGCGACATCACGAACAAGGAGCTCGCTCGCGAGCAGGCGAACCAGCGTTCGTCGCGCCCGGAGCGTCGTGGCGGCCCCCGTGGCGAGCGCGGCGACCGCCGTGGCGGCGACCGTGGCGGCCGTCAGCAGCAGGCCCCGCAGGACGCGCCGGCCGGCGCAGGAGTTGAGGCGTAACCATGCTTATTCCCCGTCGAGTCAAGCACCGCAAGCAGCACCACCCGAAGCGTTCGGGCCAGGCCACCGGTGGCACCAAGGTGTCGTTCGGTGACTACGGCATCCAGGCGCTGACGCCCGCCTACGTGACCAACCGTCAGATCGAGTCCGCTCGTATCGCCATGACGCGTCACATCAAGCGTGGCGGCAAGGTGTGGATCAACATCTACCCGGACCGTCCGCTCACGAAGAAGCCCGCCGAGACCCGCATGGGTTCCGGTAAGGGTTCCCCCGAGTGGTGGGTCGCCAACGTCAAGCCGGGCCGTGTGCTCTTCGAGCTCTCCGGCGTCAACGAGGACATCGCCCGTGAGGCGCTGACCCGTGCAATCCACAAGCTGCCCCTCAAGGCACGCATCATCAAGCGCGAGGAGGGCGACGCATAATGGCGATCGGTTCCAAGGAGCTCCGTCCGACGGAGCTCGACACGTTCGAGAACGAGCGTCTTGCTGACGAACTGAAGAAGGCCAAGGAGGAGCTCTTCAACCTCCGCTTCCAGTCGGCCACCGGCCAGCTGGAGAGCCACGGTCGTCTCCGTGCCGTCAAGCGCGACATCGCTCGCATCTACACCGTCCTCCGCGAGCGCGAGCTCGGCATCCGTGCCACTCCCGCGCCCGTCGAGACCGCCCCCAAGGCCAAGAAGACGACCAAGAAGGCTGAGAAGCCGGCTGAGTCGGCCGAGGCCGAGACCGCCGAGGAGAAGTAATGGCGAACGAAGAGAAGACCTCCGCCGCCTCCGCTCGCGGCTACCGCAAGACGCGTCGTGGCTACGTCACGAGCGACAAGATGGACAAGACCATCGTGGTCGAGGTCGAGGACCGCGTGAAGCACGCGCTCTACGGCAAGATCATCCGTCGCACGTCCAAGGTGAAGGCCCACGACGAGCTCGGCACCGCTGGTGTCGGCGACCTCGTCGTGATCAGCGAGACCCGTCCCCTCAGCGCTTCCAAGCGCTGGCGCCTGGTCGAGATCCTCGAGAAGGCCAAGTAGGCCCCGGCCTGCTTCGGAATAGGAGACAGCAGTGATTCAGCAGGAATCCCGCCTCAAGGTCGCCGACAACACGGGTGCCAAGGAGATCTTGACCATCCGCGTGCTCGGTGGCTCGGGTCGTCGCTACGCCGGTCTCGGTGACGTCATCGTCGCCACGGTGAAGGACGCCATCCCCGGCGGCAACGTGAAGAAGGGTGACGTCGTCAAGGCGGTCATCGTTCGCACCAAGAAGGAGACCCGTCGTCAGGACGGCTCCTACATCAAGTTCGACGAGAACGCGGCAGTGATCCTCAAGGCTGACGGCGACCCGCGCGGCACGCGCATCTTCGGTCCGGTCGGTCGCGAGCTCCGTGACAAGAAGTTCATGAAGATCATCTCGCTCGCGCCGGAGGTGCTGTAAGCCATGGCGAACATCAAGAAGGGTGACCTGGTCCAGGTCATCACGGGTGCCAAGCAGGAGCGCGGCGGTGACCGTGGCAAGCAGGGCAAGGTCATCGAGGTCCTCAAGGACAAGAACCGCGTCGTCGTCGAGGGCGTGAACTTCGTCACGAAGCACGTCCGCGTCGGCCAGACGCAGCGCGGCTCGAAGACCGGTGGCATCGAGCAGCACGAGGCTCCGATCCACGTGTCGAACGTCGCCATCGTCGACCCGAAGACCAAGAAGCCGACCCGCGTCGGTTTCCGCAACGAAGAGGTGGAGAAGGACGGCGTCAAGAAGACCGTCCGAGTCCGCTACGCCAAGAAGTCGGGTGAGAAGCTCTGATGACCGACACGACTGCCGCGCCGGCGACCAAGGTCGAGCCGCGCCTCAAGCAGAAGTACAAGAACGAGATCAAGGCTGCCCTCACCGAGCAGTTCGGGTACGCGAACGTCAACCAGGTCCCCGGCCTGGTCAAGGTCGTCGTGAACACCGGTGTCGGTGAGGCCGCTCGCGACTCGAAGATCATCGAGGGGGCCATCAAGGACCTCACGGCGATCACGGGTCAGAAGCCCCAGGTCACGAAGGCCCGCAAGTCCATCGCGCAGTTCAAGCTGCGTGAGGGCCAGGCCATCGGCGCGCACGTCACCCTCCGTGGTGACCGCGCGTGGGAGTTCATCGACCGTCTCGTGACCCTCGCACTGCCCCGCATCCGCGACTTCCGCGGTCTCAGCGACAAGCAGTTCGACGGCAACGGCAACTACACGTTCGGTCTCACGGAGCAGTCCGTGTTCCACGAGATCGACCAGGACCGCATCGACCGCGTGCGTGGCTTCGACATCACCGTCGTGACCACCGCGAAGTCGGACGACGAGGGCCGCGCGCTGCTCCGCCAGCTCGGGTTCCCGTTCCGTTCTGCCGAGCAGACGGTCTAAGATACTTCGGGCGGTGCGGGCCGGAGGATTCACGTCCTCCGGCCCGCACGCACGAACACACCGATCCAGGGGAATCGCCCCAGGATCACCCGATCGCTCAGGTCGGCATTCGTGGAACGGGTGTCGAAACCAGGCGAAGAATGGACGACCATCATGACGATGACCGATCCGGTCGCAGACATGCTGACCAGATTGCGGAACGCGAACTCGGCGCACCACGACGCCGTCTCGCTTCCCAGCTCCAAGCTGAAGAAGAACATCGCTGAGATCCTCAAGCGCGAGGGGTACATCAGCGAGTGGAAGATCGAGGACGCCCGCGTGGGCGAGACCCTCACGATCGACCTGAAGTACGGCCCCGAGCGCGAGCGTTCGATCGCCGGCATCAAGCGCGTCTCGAAGCCCGGTCTCCGGGTCTACGCGAAGTCGACGGAGATCCCCCAGGTCCTCGGTGGCCTCGGCGTGGCGATCCTCTCGACCTCGTCGGGACTGCTCACCGACCGTGAAGCCGAGCAGAAGGGCGTGGGTGGGGAAGTCCTCGCCTACGTGTGGTGATCGACAATGTCTCGTATCGGACGTCTTCCCATTGACATCCCCGCTGGCGTGACCGTCTCCATCGATGGTCAGAACGTCGCGGTCAAGGGCCCGAAGGGCGAGCTCGCGCTCGTCGTCGCCGAGCCCATCCAGGCCAAGGTCGAGGAGAACCAGGTCCTCGTCACCCGTCCGGACGACGAGCGCAGCTCGCGTGCGCTGCACGGCCTGACCCGCACCCTCATCGCGAACAACATCGTCGGCGTGACCCAGGGCTACTCCAAGGGCCTCGAGGTCGTCGGCACCGGTTACCGCGTGCAGGCGAAGGGCAACAACGTCGAGTTCGCGCTCGGCTACTCCCACCCGATCACGGTCGAGCCGCCCGCGGGCATCAGCTTCGCCGTCGAGGGCAACAACAAGCTGACCGTCAACGGCATCGACAAGCAGTCCGTCGGCGAGGTCGCTGCAAACATCCGCAAGCTGCGCAAGCCCGAGCCCTACAAGGGCAAGGGTGTCCGCTACGCCGGCGAGATCGTGCGCCGCAAGGCCGGAAAGTCAGGTAAGTGATCATGGGTCTCCTCAAGACACGAGGCAAGAGCAAGTCGGCCGCCAAGGCGCGCCGTCACAACCGCCTCCGCAAGAAGATCACCGGCACCGAGGCCCGTCCGCGTCTCGCTGTCACCCGTTCGGCGCGTCACGTGTTCGTCCAGGTCATCGACGACGCCAAGGGCCACACGCTGGCCAGCGCGTCGACGATGGAGGCCGACCTCCGTACGTTCGACGGCGACAAGACCGCCAAGGCCCGTCGTGTCGGCGAACTCCTCGCCGAGCGCGCGAAGGCCGCTGGCGTCGAGGCCGTGGTCTTCGACCGCGGTGGTAGCAAGTACGCCGGTCGCGTCGCCGCGATCGCCGATGGTGCCCGTGAAGGAGGGCTGAACCTGTGAGCGACATCGCGAACACGAACGAAGACGCCAACGTCGAAACGACCGAGGCCGCTGAGGCGACCGAGGCCGAGGCCACGAGCACCACGGCCCCCGCGGCCAAGGAGCCCGAGGTCCCCGTCGTCGAGCGCCCCGTCGAGACCGCAGCCGGTTCGGCATCGAACAACCGCGACTCCGCCGACAACCGTGGCCGCCGTGGTGGCGGTCGCGACCGTCAGCAGGGTGGCGGCCGTGGCAACGACCGCAACGGTCGGGGTGGCGACAGCCAGTTCCTCGAGCGCGTCGTGACCATCAACCGCGTCTCCAAGGTCGTCAAGGGTGGTCGTCGCTTCAGCTTCACCGCGCTCGTCGTCGTCGGTGACGGCAACGGTCTCGTGGGTGTCGGCTACGGCAAGGCCCGCGAGGTCCCGACCGCCATCTCGAAGGGCGTCGAGGAAGCGAAGAAGAACTTCTTCCGCGTCCCGCGCGTCGGCAACACGATCCCGCACCCGGTGCAGGGCGAGGCTGCTGCCGGCGTCGTGCTCCTCCGTCCGGCCGCTGCCGGTACCGGTGTCATCGCCGGTGGTCCGGTCCGCGCCGTCCTCGAGTGCGCCGGTATCCACGACGTGCTGAGCAAGTCGCTCGGTTCGTCGAACACCATCAACATCGTGCACGCGACCGTCACGGCGCTGCAGCAGCTCGAGGAGCCCCGTGCGGTCGCAAGCCGTCGCGGTCTCCCCGTCGACCGGGTCGTCCCGGACCGTCTGCTCCAGGCCGAGGCCGCTGCTCTGCGTGCCGCGTCCGAGAAGGCAGGTGCGTGATGGCGATGCTGAAGATTACGCAGACGAAGTCCGTTATCAGCGAGAAGCAGTACCAGCGCGACACGCTCCGCAGCCTGGGTCTCAAGCGCATCGGCCGTACGGTCCTGCGTGAGGACAACGCCCAGAACCGCGGGTACGTCGCAACGGTCGCGCACCTCGTGAAGGTCGAGGAGGTCGACGCATGAGCGACGAGAAGAACGAGCGCGTGCAGGTCCTGAAGCTGCACCACCTCCGTCCGGCAGAGGGCGCCAAGAAGGCTCGCACCCGCGTCGGTCGTGGTGAGGGCTCCAAGGGCAAGACCGCCGGCCGTGGTACCAAGGGCCAGAAGGCTCGTTACCAGGTCAAGGTCGGCTTCGAGGGTGGGCAGATGCCGCTGCACATGCGCACCCCGAAGCTCCGCGGGTTCAAGAACCCGTTCCGCGTCGAGTACCAGGTCGTGAACCTGGACAAGATCGCGGAGCTCTACCCCAACGGTGGCGACGTCACCGTCGCGGACCTGGTCGCCAAGGGCGCCGTCCGCAAGAACGAGAAGGTCAAGGTTCTCGGTCAGGGTGACATCAGCGTGAAGCTCACGGTCTCGGTCGACAAGGTCTCGGCGTCCGCCGCCGAGAAGATCGCGGCTGCTGGCGGCACCGTCTCCCAGTAACCCCGTCGGCGGCCCGTGCGTTTGCGCACGGGCCGCCGTTACGGTTTCCTTGACAGTGGTCGGCGTCCGCCGGCCAGGTCGGTCCTGCCGACCACACCGGTGACGGCCCCTCGACGGGCCGCCGGTCCCAGAAGTTCGGAGTCCTCGTGTTCAGAGCGGTCGCGCGCATCATGCGCACCCCAGATCTTCGCAAGAAGATCGGCTTCACCCTCGCGATCATCGCGCTGTTCCGCCTGGGGTCGTACATCCCCGCGCCGTTCGTCGACTACGCATCCGTGCAGACCTGTCTCGCCAGCGCTTCGTCGCAGCAGGGTCTGTACGACCTGATCAACCTGTTCTCCGGCGGCGCGCTGCTGAAGCTCTCGGTCTTCGCGCTCGGCATCATGCCGTACATCACGTCGTCGATCATCGTGCAGCTGCTCCGCGTGGTCATCCCGCACTTCGACGCCCTCTACAAGGAGGGGCAGTCCGGTCAGGCGAAGCTGACGCAGTACACGCGCTACCTCACCATCGCGCTCGGCGTGCTGCAGTCCACCACCCTGATCACGGTCGCCCGCTCCGGTGCCCTGTTCGGCACCAACGCCTCGGCCTCCTGCTCGTCGATCATCTCGAACGACAGCTGGTACGCGATCATGCTCATGGTCGTCACCCTGACCGCCGGTACCGGCCTCATCATGTGGATGGGCGAGCTCGTCACCGAGCGCGGCATCGGCAACGGCATGTCGCTCCTCATCTTCACGTCCATCGCGGCGCAGTTCCCCTCGGCGCTCTGGGCGATCGAGCAGTCGAACGGCTTCGAGCTGTTCCTGTTCGTCATCCTCGTCGGCCTGGTCATCATGATGGCCGTCGTGTTCGTCGAGCAGTCGCAGCGGCGCATCCCCGTGCAGTACGCCAAGCGCATGGTCGGTCGCCGCACCTACGGCGGCAACAACACGTACATCCCGATCAAGGTGAACATGGCCGGCGTCGTGCCCGTCATCTTCGCCTCGTCGCTGCTGTACCTGCCGGCCCTGGTCGCGCAGTTCAACCAGCCCTCCGACGGCAGCGAGCCGGCGGCGTGGGTGACCTGGATCCAGAACAACCTGACCTCGGGTGACAACTGGTTCTACATGGTCCTGTACTTCCTGCTCATCGTCGGATTCACGTACTTCTACGTCGCGATCACCTTCAACCCCGAAGAGGTCGCCGACAACATGAAGAAGTACGGCGGCTTCATCCCGGGCATCCGGGCCGGTCGTCCGACGGCCGAGTACCTCGACTACGTTCTCACCCGGGTGACGTTGCCCGGCTCCCTGTACCTCGGTCTCATCGCCCTGATCCCGCTGGCGGCGCTGGCGTTCTTCGGTGCGAACCAGAACTTCCCGTTCGGCGGCGCGAGCATCCTCATCATCGTGGGTGTCGGCCTCGAGACCGTGAAGCAGATCGACTCGCAGCTGCAGCAGCGTCACTACGAAGGGCTTCTCCGTTGAGCGCACGTCTCATCATCGTCGGACCTCCCGGAGCAGGGAAGGGCACCCAGGCCGGTCGCATCGCCGACGCGTTCGGGATCCCCGCCGTCTCGACGGGTGACATCTTCCGCAAGAACGTCGCAGAGGGCACCCCGCTCGGCGTCCAGGCGAAGGCGATCATGGACGCGGGCGACTACGTCCCCGACTCGCTCACGAACGAGCTCGTGAAGTCGCGCCTGCACGAGGCCGACGCCGAGAACGGCTTCCTGCTCGACGGCTACCCCCGCACGGTCGGGCAGGTCGAGTACCTCGACGCGCTCCTCGCCGAGCAGGGCACCGGCATCGACGCGGTCGTGCAGCTCGTCGCTGACCAGGACGAGCTCGTCGGCCGCCTCCTGAAGCGCGCCGAGGAACAGGGCCGCAGCGACGACAACGAGGAGACCATCCGTCGTCGGCAGCAGGTCTACACCGAGCAGACCGCTCCGATCGTGGCGGCGTACGGCGAGCGTGGGCTCGTCGTCGACGTCGACGGCCTCGGTGGCATCGACGAGGTCGGCGACCGGATCCAGGCCGCGCTGTCGTCGCGTGGGCTGACCGCGGGCGTCTGACGCCGGCGTGGTGCGGTTCCGCAAGCCCTCGATCTACAAGACGCCGGACGAGCTCCGCGCCATGGTGCGTCCGGGTCTGCTGACCCACGACGCACTGGCGGCGGTCCGCGACGCGATCCGTCCGGGCATCACCACGGGCGAGCTCGACGCGATCGCCGAGCGGGTCATCCGTGACGGCGGCGGCATCCCGAACTTCCAGCTCGTCCCGGGCTACCGGCACACGCTCTGCGTGTCGGTGAACGACGAGATCGTGCACGGGATCCCGGGGGAGCGTGTGCTCCAGCCCGGTGACGTCGTGTCGGTCGACGCCGGTGCCGAGGTCGACGGCTGGAACGGTGACAGTGCCTTCACGGTCGTCGTCCCGGGTGGTGACGCCGGTGTCAGTGCGGCCCGGCAGACGCTCTCGGACACCACCGAGCGCGCGCTCTGGCACGGCATCGCTGCGCTCGCGCACGCGAAGCACCTGCACGAGGTCGGCGCCGTCATCGAGGACGCCATCGACGAGACCGGCGCGTGGGGCATCGTCGAGGACTACACCGGCCACGGCATCGGCCGCTCGATGCACGAGGACCCGCCCGTCTTCAACTACCGCGTCCGCGGTGCCGGTCCGGCGGTCAAGCCCGGACTCGTGGTCGCGATCGAGCCGATGGTCACGGCCGGCACGATCGACAGCTCGACGGACGACGACGACTGGACCGTCCGCACGCTCGACGGTTCCGACGCGGCGCACTGGGAGCACAGCATCGCGGTGCACGCCGACGGCATCTGGGTGCTGACGGCGGCCGACGGCGGTGCTGCGGGCCTCGCCCCGCTGGGTGTGACGCCGGTCCCGATCCCGTAGGTCGCGCCTCCCGTCGGTCGCGTCTCCCGCAGGCGGCACTGCCTGACCCGGCGCGTGAGCGCCGTCGCGTCCGGTCCCGTCGGACGGCCAGGAGGCGCGGTGCGGCCCCGCCACGCGCCTCCGGTCCGCACCTGCGCACGTCCACGACGTCTGCGCCGTGTGGACCACGTGCACTCGTCGTCAGCGTGCGCACCCGCGCACGCCGTGCGACGGGCGCAGCGCGCCGGTCTCAGTCGTTGCCGACGGAGCAGGTCTCCTCAGACGCGCTCTGTCCGGTGATCGACGAGGGCAGCGGCGTCGCCGAACCGGTCGCGGCGCTCGTGGCGGTGCCGGACGCCGATCCGGACGCCGTGCCGGTGCCGGCCGCGGTCCCCGAGGACGTCTCGGCCGAGGACCCACCGGCCGACGATGTCCCGGTCGAGGTCCCCGTGGACGGAGCAGCGGTCGCCGTCCCGCTCGACCCGGAGGACTCCTCCGACGCACGCCCCGTGCTCGAGTCGCTCAGCGAGGTCTTCTGGTCGTTCTGCAGCGCGACGTTGAGGGTGTGGGCGGCGTCCTGGTCGACGATCACGCGCGCGCTGTCCTCGGGGTCGTCCGCGACCGGGTACTGCACGAAGAGCATGTTCGCCGTGCTCATCCCGCGCAGGGCCCCGGCCAGTCCGACGAGCGTGCGCGCCTGGGCGAGGCCGTCGGACAGCGTCATGTTCGACAGCGCGGCTCCGGCGAGCTTGTAGAGCGTGATCGGGTTCGAGAGCGTCCCGTCCGAGGTGACCTTGCGCAGCAGGGCCGACAGGAACACCTGCTGCGAGCTGATGCGCGCGAGGTCGCTCCCGTCGCCGACGCCGTGCCGGGTGCGGAGGAACGCGAGCGCGTCCGTGCCCTCGAGCTTGTGCGAGCCGGCCGTCAGGTGCAGGTTCGTGTAGGAGTCGTTGATCGGGTCCGCGACGCACACGTCCACGCCGCCGAGGGCGTTCGACATCTCGATGACGCCGTCGAACGTGATGAGCCCGGCGTACGGGATGCTCAGGCCGGTGAGGTTCTCGACGGTGTCGACGACGCACGAGACCCCGCCGTTCCCGAGTGCCGTGTTGAACTGCGCGGACGTGGCCGCCGGGTACGTGGTCCCGCTCTCGGGGTTCGTGCACGCCGGGATCGGCACCATGAGGTCGCGCGGGAAGCTCACCGCGGTCAGCTGGGTGTGGTCCTGCGAGATGTGGATCAGCATCGTGACGTCGTTGCGGGCGCCCTCGACGTCCTCGTCCGAGTCGAACTGTCCGATGCGGGTGTCGCTGCCGATGAGCAGGATGTTCGCACCGCCCTTGATGGCCGTGATGTCGGCCGTCTGCGCGGTGCTCTGGTCGTCCGTGCTGAGCTTGACCGTCCTCGGCGCCGTGGCGAGCTGCGCACCCGCGATGGCGGCGACGCTCGTCCCGCTGACGAGGACGACGGCGAGGGTGGACGCCACGATCGACGCGAGCGTGCCCCATCCGCGGCGGCGCGGGAGGCGGCCGTGGCGGGCGAACGGGCGTCGGGTGGCGTCGGGCACGTGGTCTCCGTTCGGTGGTCCGTGCGGCGCGGTCTGCACGGGCGGGGGCGACGGCTACGCTAGGGGCCGGTGACCAACGGGACCCCGGAGCGCGCCGTCAAACCACTGTGGAACGCTCAGACAGCGCTGTGAAGCCCCAGACGTGGGGACTTCGCCGTCTCCACTTGGCAATCCTGGGTTTACCACATAGGATCGATCTTTGGTGTGTCATGCCTACTGGGCGTGGCGCCCGACCCGCAGACCGGCTCGGGGATCACACCGGTAATCCAACCAAGCGACAGTGAGGCTATGGCCAAGAAAGACGGCGTCATCGAGATCGAGGGCTCGGTGCTCGAAGCTCTGCCCAACGCGATGTTCCGCGTTGAGCTGACCAACGGACACAAGGTCCTTGCGCACATCTCCGGGAAGATGCGCCAGCACTACATCCGCATCCTCCCCGAGGACCGCGTGATCGTGGAGCTGAGCCCGTACGACCTGACCCGCGGCCGGATCGTCTACCGCTACAAGTGATCCGCGAGCTGGAAAGGAACGGCCCGGCAACCCTGCCGAGCACGAAGCCAGCGAGCACGAGGAAAGAACAATGAAGGTCAACCCCAGCGTCAAGCCCATCTGCGAGCACTGCCGTGTCATTCGCCGCAAGGGCCGCGTCATGGTGATCTGCAAGAGCAACCCGCGTCACAAGCAGCGCCAGGGCTAGTCCCGGCTGCCTGACGCGATCGCCCTCGGGCGGCTGCGAGCAGGATCCACAACTCAACATCGAACGCAGTACCAAGATCCGCGCGAGCGGGGACACCTCGGGTCGGAGGCCCGAGCACCGGTACTGCTCCACACCTCCATCGACAACAGGAGCAGCCATCACATGGCACGTCTAGCAGGCGTCGACATCCCGCGCGAGAAGCGCGTGGAGATCGCACTCACGTACATCTACGGCGTCGGCCGTACCCGCGCGGTCCAGGCACTCGCCGAGACCGGTATCTCCGGTGACATCCGCGTCAAGGACCTGACCGACGACCAGCTCGTCGCCCTCCGTGACTTCATCGAGGGCAACTTCAAGGTGGAGGGTGACCTCCGCCGTGAGGTCGCAGCCGACATCCGCCGCAAGGTCGAGATCGGTAGCTACGAGGGTCTTCGCCACCGTCGTGGTCTCCCGGTGCGCGGTCAGCGCACCAAGACCAACGCGCGTACCCGCAAGGGACCGAAGCGCACCGTGGCAGGCAAGAAGAAGGCTCGATAGGAGACCCCGATGGCTACCCCCAAGACTGCCGCGCGCAAGCCGCGCCGCAAGGAGAAGAAGAACGTCGCCGTGGGCCAGGCCCACATCAAGAGCACGTTCAACAACACGATCGTCAGCATCACCGACCCGTCGGGTGCCGTCCTCAGCTGGGCGTCCTCGGGTGCCGTGGGCTTCAAGGGTTCGCGCAAGTCGACGCCGTTCGCGGCGCAGCTCGCCGCCGAGTCCGCTGCGCGTCAGGCGCAGGAGCACGGCGTCAAGAAGGTCGACGTCTTCGTGAAGGGTCCGGGTTCGGGCCGCGAGACCGCGATCCGCTCGCTCCAGGCCGCTGGCCTCGAGGTGGGTTCGATCAACGACGTCACGCCGCAGGCGCACAACGGGTGCCGCCCGCCCAAGCGCCGTCGCGTCTGACGCGAGGAGCAACCGGCCGCGCCCTGCTCGTCCCCTGACGGGAGCGAGCAGGGCCCGCGGCCATTCCTGGTCGTTCGATCGCGCAGGCCGTGCCGTCCTGGCAAGCGCGTGCGCGTGATCACAACTCAACAGACCCGTCGGGGCCCGGTCGGCCCCGTCGTACCGCCGAGTGTCATATAGCGGACACTCCGCCGAAAGGAATCCCACAGTGCTCATTGCACAGCGCCCCACCCTGACCGAGGAGACGATCTCCGAGTTCCGCTCGCGCTTCGTCATCGAGCCGCTCGAGCCGGGCTTCGGTTACACCCTCGGCAACTCGCTGCGCCGCACGCTCCTCTCCTCGATCCCCGGCGCGGCTGTCACCAGCATCCGCATCGACGGCGTCCTCCACGAGTTCAGCACCGTTCCCGGTGTCAAGGAAGACGTCACCGAGATCATCCTCAACATCAAGAGCCTGGTCGTCTCCAGCGAGCACGACGAGCCGATCACGGCGTACCTGCGCAAGCAGGGTGCAGGTCAGGTCACCGCAGCGGACATCTCCGCTCCGGCCGGCGTCGAGATCCACAACCCGGACCTCGTCATCGCGACCCTGAACGACACCGCGCGCTTCGAGCTCGAGCTGACGATCGAGCGTGGCCGTGGCTACGTCTCGGCGACGCAGAACCGTTCGGAGTTCAGCGAGGCCGGTCAGATCCCGATCGACTCGATCTACTCGCCGGTCCTCAAGGTCACCTACCGCGTCGAGGCGACGCGTGCCGGTGAGCGCACGGACTTCGACCGCCTGGTCGTCGACGTCGAGTCGAAGCCGGCCATCACGCCGCGCGACGCCATCGCGTCGGCCGGTCGGACGCTCGTCGAGCTGTTCGGGCTCGCCCGCGAGCTCAACACCGCGGCCGAGGGCATCGAGATCGGCCCCGCGCCGGTCGACGCCGTGCTCTCGAACGAGCTGCAGACCCCGATCGAGGACCTGGACCTGTCGGTCCGCAGCTACAACTGCCTCAAGCGGGAGGGCATCAACACGGTGTCCGAGCTCGTCGCCCTGTCGGAGACGCAGCTCATGAACATCCGCAACTTCGGTCAGAAGTCGGTGGACGAGGTCAAGGACAAGCTCACCGAGCTCGGCCTGTCCCTCAAGGACACCGTCCCCGGATTCGACGGCGCCCACTTCTACAGCGGGTACGACGAGGACGAGTCCAACAACTGACCTCGCGCTGACGCGCACGCGCGCCGCTGACGCAGCGCGCAACACTTTCACCACTGGAGAACTGACATGCCGAAGCCCACCAAGGGCCCCCGCCTCGGTGGCGGCCCCGCCCACGAGCGCCTGCTCCTGAGCAACCTCGCCAACGCCCTCTTCACGCACGGTCGCATCACGACCACCGAGACGAAGGCCAAGCGCCTCCGTCCCGTCGCCGAGCGTCTCATCACGTTCGCGAAGCGTGGCGACCTGCACGCGCGTCGTCGCGTGATCAGCATCCTGCGCGACAAGTCCGTCGTGCACACGCTGTTCACCGAGATCGCCCCGCAGGTCGAGGACCGTCAGGGCGGCTACACCCGCATCACGAAGCTCGGTTTCCGCAAGGGCGACAACGCTCCCCTCGCGTCGATCGAGCTCGTCCTCGAGCCGGTGTCGAGCACGCCGGCCCCGGTCAAGCGCGACGCGGCCCCGGCCGCTGCTGCTCCGGTCGAGGAGCCCGCCGCCGAGGACACCACCGACGAGGCCCCGGTCGAGGAGACCGAGACCACCGAGGAGTCCGCTCCCGTCGCCGAGGAGACCGAGACCGAGGCAGCTGCCGAGGTCGAGGCCGACGCTGCCGAGAAGTCGGACGACAAGTAGTCACAGCCCCACCACGACGAAGCCCCCGCAACACGCGTTGCGGGGGCTTCGTCGCGTCCTGGGGGTGACCGGACGGCGGCCTGGAGGCGCGGTGCGGGCCCGCCCCGTTCCTCCTGGCCCACAGGCGGCCGAGCCGCAGAACGCGGACCGGCTCCGTCTCACAGGCGCGGCACCGTATCGTGACCGGCCGACACGACGAGAGGGACCGATGCAGTTCGAGCACATCGCGGGGGTGGGGACCCGGGTCTGGCGGTGGAGCCGGACCTCCGGGACGCAACCGCGCCTGCTCCACGCCGCGAAGGCCGCCGTCGCAGCCGTGCTCGCGTGGTTCATCGCGCGACACATGCCCGGGGTCGCGGCGGAGTACCCGTACTACGCACCGCTCGGTGCCGTCGTGGCGATGCAGACGACGGTGTTCGCGGGCATCCGGAGCGGGGTCCAGACGCTCGTCGGCATCGCGCTCGGCATCGTCATCGCCGGGTTCACGATGTGGGTCGGTGACCCTGGTTTCCTGGCGATCGCGCTGGCGGTCGGCATCGGGGTGCTCGTCGGCGGGTTCCGCGTCCTCGGCGAGGGCAGCTCCTGGGTGTCCACCGCCGCGCTCTTCGTCCTGCTCGTCGGTGGCGCCCACGCCGAGGGGTACTCGCTCGGGTACCTCGTGCAGATGGCCGTCGGGGTCGTGGTGGGCCTCCTGGTGAACTTCCTCGTCTTCCCGCCCCTGCGCTTCTGGGACGCCGAGCACCGGATCGACGCGGTCAACCAGGTGCTCGCGGACCACCTGGACGGGCTCGCCGAGGTCCTCGCAGGGGGCGAGCGCGACGAGAAGGCCTGGGACCGTCAGCAGGACCGACTGGACCGTGCCATCGCCGACGTCCGCTCCCGGGTGTCGATCGCGCACGAGAGCCGGCGGCTGAACCCGCGCGGAGCACTCCGTGGGTCCCGGGCACGGCTCGAGCAGGACGGTGCCCGCTTCCGTGCCCTCGAGCGGGTCGCCTGGTACACGACGGACCTCACCGAGCTCGTCGCGCGGTCGGGTCCGGTGTCGGAGGGGCTCGGGCGACCGGACCCCGAGTTCGCCGAGCCGCTCGCGACGGCCCTCCGTGAGCTCGCGTGCATGGTCCGCGGCGAGTGCCCCGAAGAAGCGGGCGACGATGCGATCGCCGAGGTCGAGCGGGCGCTGGACGCGTCGCGCGAGGACCCGTCGCACGTCGCGGTCACCTCCGCCGCACTCGTGGCGATGCGCGGCATCGTGGAGTCCGAGCGCCGGGCGACGAACGACCTCGACACCCGCACGGGGCCGTCCGCATTCCGGAACGCCCGCGGCTGACCCTCGACTTCATAACACTGCGGTTATAGAGTGTCGACGTGCACGCGTTCGACATCCTCGGTGACCCCGTCCGACGCCGGCTCACGGAACTCCTCGCCGAGGGGGACCGGACGGCCGGTGCGCTGACCGACGTCATCAGGGCCGAGTTCGGCATCTCCCAACCCGCGGTCTCCAGGCACCTGCGCGTCCTGCGCGACGCCGGGTTCGCCACGGCGGCACCGCGGGGGACCGCACGCGTCTACCGACTGGAACCCCGCGCCGTCGAGGAACTCGACCGCGCCGTCGAACGGTACCGCGCCCTCTGGCGGCAGCGGCTCGACGCCCTCACGACCGAGATCGCCCGGGGCCGACGTGCTCCGGGCGCCCCCGCCGACGTCCATCCCGAGGAGCACTGACATGCGCACCACCGACGGCACCGTCGAGGACTCGCCCTCCGGCGGTTACCTCATCCGATTCGCCCAGACCTACCCGACGACCGTCGAGCACCTCTGGGACGCCATCACCGACCCCGAACGGCTCTCGCGCTGGATGGCCCCGTACGAGGGCGACTTCCACCTCGGCGGACGCTGGCTCGCGCGGTACGACGACGGCACGGTCTTCACCGAGGGGACCGTCACGGCGTGCGACGCTCCGCGCACGTTCACGACCACCTGGCACGCCCGCGACGAGCACGAGACGACGATCACCGTCACGGTCGAGCCGGTCGAGGACGGTGCCGCCCTCCGGCTCGAGCACGACCGTGTCGGCGGCCGGGACTACGCACCGGGGTGGCACACGTACCTCGAGCTGCTCGAACTCGACCTCGCCGGGGACCTCGACGGCATCGCGACCTTCGACTGGGACACGCGCTACGCCGAACTCCGGCGGCGGTACCCGGTCACGTGATCCCGGGCCGGACGCGTGCGGTCGTCCGTAGACTCGTACCGTGTCCGAACTGCCGCGCGTCGCCGTCCTCGGGCCAGTGACCGTCGCGGATCCGACGGGAGCGCCGACGGCGGTGCCCGGGGCCCTGGCGCGGGGGTTCCTCGTCGCGCTGGTGCTCGCGCGCGGACACGCCGTGACGACCGAGGCGCTCATCGACGAGCTCTGGGGCGACGACCAGCCGCGGGGTGCCCGTGCAGCGCTGCAGACCCTCGTCTCCCGGCTCCGGCGCAGTACGGCCGACGGTGTCGTCGTGTCGACCAGCACCGGGTACGCACTCGGGGTCGACCCCGGCTCGGTCGACCTGACGGCCGCCGAGCGCGCGGCTGCCAGCGAGGACGTCGCGGTGGTCCGGGCAGCGCTCGACGGCTGGCGGGGCGACCCCGGCGCGGACGTCGACGGGGACCTCGGCGCCACGCTCGCCGACCGCGCGGCCGGCGCCCGCCGTGCGCTCCGACGCCGGCTGGGCGAACTCCTCCTCGACCGCGGGGACGCGGCGGAAGCGGCCGCGCTGTGGCTCGCAGAGTCCGAGGCGAACCCGTTCGACGAGGTCGCCGTCGCCGGGTGCATGCGCGCGCTGGTCGCCGCCGGCCGGAACGCCGAGGCGCTCGCCGCGTTCGCGACGCACCGCGACCGCCTCGCGGACGAGCTCGGCGCGGACCCCTCGGCCGACCTGGTGCGGCTGAACGCCGATCTGCTCCGCCGGTCCGCCGCCGACTCCGGTCGTGCTCGTCGGGTCGGGCTGCGGGCCGCGCCGAACACGCTCGTCGGACGGCAGGAGGACCTCGCCGCCGTCACGGACCTCCTGTCCCGCAACCGGCTGGTCACGATCCTCGGTGCGGGTGGGCTCGGCAAGACCCGCCTCGCGCAGGCGGTCGCCGCCGGTGTGCCGCCGACCACCGGCGTGGTGGTGTTCGAGCTCGCGCCGATCGCCACCGCCGAGGACGTCGTCCCCGCGCTCGGTGCCCTGCTCGGGGTGGCCGAGTTCCGCTCCGCCCGGGCGCTGCGGGAGGTCGTCGTCGCCGACCTGCGTGCGCGGGTGGGGCGGGCGCTCGGGGAGGCCCCGACGATCCTCGTCCTGGACAACTGCGAGCACCTCGTCGGCGACGTCGCCGGGTTCGCCGCCGACCTGCTCGCGAGCATCCCCGACCTCCGGATCCTCACGACGTCGCGTGCACCGCTCGCGATCGCCGGCGAGGTCGTGGCGCCCCTCGCGCCCCTCCCTGTCGAGGCCGACGGCGCCGCGGTCCGGCTGTTCACCGAGCGCGCCCGGGCCGCCCGACCCGGGGCCGTGCTGCCCGTGGACACCGTCCGCCGCATCTGCACGCGGCTCGACGGGTCGCCGCTCGCGATCGAGCTGGCCGCGGCGCGGATCCGGGGGATGAGCATCGACGAGATCGAGCGCCGGCTCGACGACCGCTTCGCGCTGCTCCGGGGCGGCGACCGCAGCGCGCCGGAGCGGCACCGCACGCTCCTGGCGGTCATCGAGTGGAGCTGGCGCCTGCTCGACGCGGGCGCGCAGGACCTCCTGACCCGCCTGGCACTGTTCCCGGACGGCCTGGCGGTCGACGCCGTCGAGGCCGTGGCCGCGCCGGACCGCCGGGACGATGCGCTCGACGACCTTGCCGAACTCGTCGAGCAGTCCCTCGTGCAGCTCGTCGAGGTCGAGGGGGAGCCGGTCCGTTACCGCCTGCTCGAGACCGTCCGCGAGTTCGGGGCCGCACGGCTCGACGAACGCGGCGCCACCGAGGCGGTGCGCACGGCGATGATCCGCTGGGGGCGGGACTTCGCCGCCGCCAGGAACCTCTTCACGCTCACCGGTCCGGAGCAGCTCGACCGCTTCCACGAGGTCCAGCGCGAGGCCGACAACCTCGTGACCCTGCTCCGCTGGAGCCTCCGCGCCGACGACGCCTCGGCGACCGCGCACGTCTTCGCCGCCCTCGGGGCCTACTGGACGCTCCGGGGTGCCCACGGCGAGGTCACCGCGATCGCGTCCGACGTGGTCGCGGTGCTGCGCTCGGGTCCGCCCGCGGCCGAGGACGTCGCCGCGGTGCACGTCGGACTCGTCGTCGCCGGGGCGTCCTCGGCGTTCGACGACCGCCGGACCGCCGCCTGGGCGATCTCCACGCTCCGGCGCCTCCGCCGTGTCGGGACGACGGGGTTCCCGGTGCTCGACGCACAGGCGGCCCTGCTCCTGACGCTCGGGCGTCCGGCGGCGGGCACCGCGCTCCTCGCGCGCCTCCGCGACGATCCCGACGAGGGCGTGGCCGGCACCGCCAACATGCTCAGCGCGCCCCTCGCCGAGAACGACGGCGAGTTCGCGGCGGCCCTCCGGTACGCCACCCGGGCGCAGACCCTCGCGGAGCGCACCGCGGACGCGTGGACGATCGGCACCGTGGCCGTCACCATGACCCAGCTCCTCGCCCAGACCGGCCGGTACGCGGACGCCCTCGCGAACGCCGACCGCGCCCGTGAGCAGCTCGAGCGCTTCGGCGCCGAGGACGACCTGTACGAGATCGGCTGGACCGTCGGGCTCTGCTCGGCCGCGACCGGCGCCGTGGACACCGCCCGGTCGATCGCCGCCGAGCTGGAGCACCGACCGGTCGCGGGGCGGGGCGGCTTCGACGGCGACCGCTCCCAGATCGGCGTGCTCGCGGTCGCGATCGGCGCGGAGTGCCTCCGGTTCGAGGGCGACCTCGATGCCGCTGCCGCGCAGTACACGGCCGCGTGGGACTGGGTGCTGCCGCACCGGAAGGCGACACCGCACTGGACCGTGATGGCGGGCGCGGCGCGGATCGCAGCGGTCGACGAGGCGGCGCTCGGCGCGCCCGACGGAGCCGCACCGCGCCTCCAGGCCGACGAACGCGCGGTCGCTCGCCGCATCCGGAAGGCCGCACTCGTGATGATCCGAGTCCACCCGTGGTGGCTCGACCTGCCCGTCATCGGCACGACGCTGGCGGGACTCGCGGTCGCGGCGGCGCGCAGCGACCGTCCGGCCGAGGCGGCCCGGTGCTGGGGTGCCGCGATGCGGTTCGGCACCCGGCAGGACTTCGCGGTGCTCGCCCACGGACGGCTCCGACCGCTCCTCGTCGACGCGCTCGGCGCGGCCCGCGTCGCGGACGCCGAGACGGCCTCGGCCGGATGGGACCGGACCGAGGCCGTCGCGCGGGCGAGGACGCTGCTGGAGGACCTCCGCTACGCCTTCCGCATGTAGGCGCGGACCGTCAGCGGCGCGAACACGGCGACCACCACGGCGGCACCGAGCAGGCTGATCCAGAGGTCACCGGTGACGGCGCCGTGGTTGATCAGCTCGCGGACGGCGGTGATGAGGTGCGAGATCGGGTTGACCTCGGTGAACCAGCGCAGCCAGCCGGGCAGGGTGTCCGTGGGGACGAACGCGTTCGACAGGAACGTCAGCGGGAAGAGCACCAGGTTGGCGATGCCGGAGACGCTCGACGCGGTGCGGGCGACCACGCCGAAGTAGGCGAAGATCCAGCTGATCGACCAGGCGACGACGATGACGAGCACGCCGGCCAGCACGACCGCCGCGGCACCGCCCTCGGGACGCAGGCCCATGATGATCCCGACCGTGAACGTGATGGCGGTGGCGATCGCGTACCGGACCGTGTCGGCGAGCAGCGCACCGGCGAGCGGCGCGATGCGGGCGATCGGCAGGGACTTGAAGCGGTCGAACACGCCCTTGTCCATGTCCTCGCGGAGCTGGACACCGGTGACGATCGAGGACGTGATGTTCGTCTGCACGAGGATGCCGGGGATGATGACGGGCAGGTAGCTGGACACGTCGCCGGCGATCGCGCCGCCGAAGATGTACGTGAACATGACGGTGAAGACGATCGGCATGAGCGTCACGTCGAACAGCTGCTCGGGCGTGCGACGGACCTTCACCAGGCCGCGGTACGCCATCGTGAAGGACTGTCGGACGGTCGCGCCGAGTCCGGAGCCGCCGATGCCGGGGCGTGGGGCGACCCGTGGCGCCGAGGTGGGGGTGGGGGCGATGGTGGTCATGCGATGCTCCCTTCGAGCTCGCGCGTGGTGTCGTCGTCGGTGGTGGCCGGGGCACCCGTGATGGTCAGGAACACCTCGTCGAGCGTCGGCTTCTGCACGCTCATCTCGGCGAGGGAGATGCCGGCGTCGCGGAACGACACGAGCAGGTCGGTCACGCGGTCCGGGTCGGACATCGGCGCGGTGAGGCGCGAGCCCTCGGGGCTGGCCACCGCGTCGACGCCGAGGCTGTTCCGCACGATGGTGCGGGCGGCGTCGAGCCGGAGCGGGTCGGCCAGCCGGAGCTGGAGCGAGCTCGACCCGATGGACGCCTTCAGCTCGTCGCCCGTGCCCTCGGCGACGACGCGGCCGTGGTCGATCACGGCGATGCGGTCGGCCAGCTGGTCGGCCTCGTCGAGGTACTGCGTCGTCAGCAGGACGGTGGAGCCGGTCGCGACGAGCTCCCGGATCGTGTCCCACATCTGGGCGCGGGTGCGGGGGTCGAGACCCGTCGTGGGCTCGTCCAGGAACAGCAGCGGGGGCTGTGCGATGAGGCTCGCGGCGAGGTCGAGACGACGACGCATGCCGCCGGAGAAGTTCTTCAACGGACGCGACGCAGCTTCGGTCAGCCCGAAGCGCTCGAGCAGCTCGGCGGCCTTCCGCTTCGACTCGGCGCGGCCCAGGCCGAGCAGGCGCGAGAAGATGACGAGGTTCTCGGTCGCGCTGAGCGTCTCGTCGACGCTCGCGTACTGGCCGGTCACGCCGATGAGGGAGCGGACGGCCTGCGCCTCACGGCGGACGTCCCGTCCGAAGATGCGGGCCTCGCCGGCGTCCGCCTTGAGCAGCGTCGCGAGCATGGAGATGGTGGTGGTCTTGCCGGCGCCGTTGGGGCCGAGCACGCCGTAGACCGTGCCGGCCTCCACGCGGAGGTCGACACCGTCCACTGCGCGGTTCGTCCCGAAGGTCTTCACGAGGCCGGTGGCCTCGACCGCGAGCGGTGTGGTGGTCATTCGCGCAGGTCCTTTCGTGGTGACTCGACGTGGTTCGTCGATGTCGAGGACGATGGTGCCGCGGCCCGCTCACGCGGCACTGACGTGGCACTGACACCGGGGCGGGGCGCGTGTCAGCACGGGGGCCAGGAGGCGCGGTCCGGCCCCGGTACGGTGGCCTGGTGGACGAGACGGCGGGCCCGCAGGGCGGCGGTGACGGTGGCGGCGTGCGGCTGCGGTTGGACATCGCGTACGACGGTGCGGCGTTCTCCGGGTGGGCCCGGCAGCCGGGTCTCCGGACCGTGCAGGGCGCGCTCGAGGCCGCGCTCGCCACCGTCTTCACCCGGTGGGGCGAGCCGCCGCTGCTCACCGTGGCCGGGCGCACCGACGCGGGCGTGCACGCCACCGGGCAGGTCGCCCACCTCGACCTCACACCGGCGCAGTGGGACGCGCTGGCCGCCAAGCGGGGGTCGGGGCGCTCGCCGTTGGACGGGCTCGTCAAGCGCGTGAACGGCATCGCGGCGCCGGAGGGGGACGTCGTCGTCACCCGGGCCTCGGTCGCGCCGGAGGGGTTCGACGCCCGGTTCTCGCCGCTGTGGCGCCGCTACTCGTACCGGATCGCGGACGCCGACGCCCCGCGCGATCCACGTCGACGGGGGCACACGGTCTGGCACCCGACGCGGTTGGACCCGGCGGCGATGGAGCGCGGTGCGCTGCGGCTGCTGGGGCTGCACGACTTCGCGACGTTCTGCAAGCCGCGCGAGGGGGCGACGACCATCCGGACGTTGCAGGAGTTCCGCTGGGACCGCGAGCCGGACGGCGTGCTGGTGGCGCGCCTCCAGGCCGACGCCTTCTGCCACTCCATGGTGCGCGCGATGGTGGGGGCGACGATCGCCGTCGGCGAGGGCCGGTTCGGCGCCGACCGGCTCGAGGAGCTGCGGGTCGCCGAGGCTCGGACGAGCGAGTTCACGGTCGCGCCGGCGAAGGGCCTCACCCTGACCGAGGTCGGGTACCCGGCCGACGACGACCTCGCGGCGCGGGCGTCGCAGACCCGCGCGCGACGCGGAGCGCCCGGCGACGGCGGTACCGTCGGGGGATGACCTCCCGCGAACCCCGCTCCGTCGTGTCCGTCGCACCCGGGGTGGTGTTCGTCGAGGGGCCCGTCTCGAACTGGGTGGTCCTCGCCGAGGAGGACGGTGTCGCACTGATCGACGCCGGCTACCCGGCCGACACCGACCTCGTGCTCGACACCGTGCGGTACGCCGGCCACGAGCTCGACGACCTGCGCCGGGTGTACGTCACACACGGGCACGTCGACCACGTCGGCGGCATCCCCGGCATCCTCGAGCGGTACCCGCACGTCGAGGTGCTCGCCCACGCCGACGAGCTCGACAACGTGCGCGGGCCCGCGCGGCAGCAGGTGACGCCGGCCGAGATCGGTGGACGGCTGGCCGCACCCCGGGTCCTCCGGTGGCTCGCCCGCGCAGTGCGCTCCGACGCGCTGCGACCCACCGCGGTGCCGACCGCCCGCGCGTTCACGGGTGCGGACTTCGTCGGCCGGGCGATCGCGCCGCTGCCGGCCACCGGGCACACCGACGGGTCCACGGCCTACCTGCTGCCCGCCGCGAACGCGATCGTCACCGGGGACGCCGTCGTCAGCCGGCACGACACGCAGCCGTCGTCGTGGGAGCCGCGGCCGCGCATGATCACGTCGTTCTTCACGGCCGACCAGGAACGAGCGCTCGAGTCCGCGCGGGCGCTGCCGATCCCGGACGTCCTGCTCCCCGGACACGGGCCGGCCGTGCACCGCGTCGGGTCCACCTGGCGGCCGATCGGGTCCTGATCCCCGGGCACCGCGCACCGCCGCCTGCACCCCGATCAGGGGTGGAACGGATCGTTCACCCGCCGGAAACCTGAGGGGCCCCGCAGGTCGGTACCGTGCGACCATGCACAGATCCGTCGGGCGCACTCTGCTGTGCGCCGCCGCTGCAGCCGCGCTCGTCGCCGCTCCGCTCGTCTCCGTCTCCACGGCCACCGCGAACCCCCAGGGCACCGGGCTCGTCATCGCCGAGGCCTACCTCAAGGGCGGCAGCGCGAACCAGCCCTTCACGAACAAGTTCGTCGAACTCGGCAACCCCACCGACAGCCCCGTCAGCGTCGACGGCTGGTCGGTGCAGTACCGCGCGGCGACCGGTACCGGAGCGCCCTCGGTCGGCAAGCTCGCCGGCTCCGTGCCCGCACACGGCACCTACCTCGTGCAGATGGGCTCGAACGGCACGAACGGCGAGGCGCTGCCCGAGCCGGACGCCGTCACCGGGCTGAACCCCTCCGGCTCGACCGGCACCCTCGTCCTCGCCGACCAGGCGACGGCGCTGACACTCCCCGCCGGCGCCGTGACGACGGGCACCCCCGGCGTCGTCGACCTGCTCGGCTACGGCACGTCGAACACCTTCGAGACCGCGGTCGCACCGACCGGCACGGCGAACGCCGTCCCGGACGCGCTCACCCGTCAGGGCACGACCGACACCGACTCGAACGCCGCCGACTTCCGGGTGACGACGACCGTCACGCCGGAGAACGCCGCGGGCGAGACCACGCAGCCGACGGACCCGACCGACCCCACGGACCCCACCGACCCCGGTGACGGCGGCACGACCCCGGCCGAACGGGTCACGATCGCGCAGCTCCAGGGCACCGGCGACGCCTCGCCGTACGCCGGGAAGACCGTCACGACCGACGGCGTCGTCACCGCGGTGTACGCCACCGGCGGCTTCAACGGCTACACGGTCCAGACCGCCGGCACCGGCGGCGCGCTCGACCTCGGGAAGCACACCGCCTCCGACGCCGTCTTCGTCTACTCGTCGGCGACCGTCGGCAGCGTGGCGATCGGGGACGCGGTGCGCCTCACCGGCACGGTGTCCGAGTTCAACGGCCTGACCGAGCTGACCGTGCCCACCGCGTCCGGCCTGACGAAGCTCCCCGCCGCGGGGGTCGTCCAGCCGGTCCCGGCCACACTGACCTTCCCGCGCACCGACGCACAGCGTGAGTCGCTCGAGAGCATGCTCGTGGCGCCGCAGGGCGACTACACCGTCGCGGACAACTACACGACGAACCAGTACGGCGAGGTCGTGCTGGCATCGGGGAAGCAGCGCCTGCTCCAGCCGACCGAGGTCGCCCGTCCGGGCAGTGCCGAGGCCGCCGCCGTGACCGCGGACAACGCGGCGCGCAAGGTCGTCCTCGACGACGGTGCGAGCACGAACTTCCTCAGCGCGGCGAACCAGTCGATCCCGGTGTCGTGGCTCACGCAGGGCCCGGTCACGGTCGGTGCCGCGGCGACCTTCCGCGAGCCGGTCGTCCTCGACTACCGGAACGACTCGTGGAAGTTCCAGCCGACGTCGCCGATCACCGGCGCCACCCCGGCTGCCGACCTGCCGGCGTCGTTCTCGGACGTCCGCACCGCAGCCCCGGAGAACGTCGGCGGTGACATCCGCCTCGCCGGGTTCAACGTCCTGAACTACTTCCCGACGACCGGCGACCAGCTCACCGGCTGCACCTACTACACCGACCGCGACGGCGACCCCGTGACCGTCCGGGGCGGCTGCGACGCCCGCGGTGCCGCGAACGCCGACGACCTCGCCCGCCAGCAGGTGAAGATCGTCAAGGCGATCAACGGCCTCGGCGCCGACGTCGTCTCCCTCGAGGAGATCGAGAACTCGGCGCGCTTCGGCCAGGACCGTGACGCGGCCGTGGCGACCCTCGTGGCCGCGCTCAACGCCGCGACCGGCAAGGACACCTGGGCGTACGCGAAGTCCCCGTCGAAGCTCCCGTCGAGCGAGGACGTCATCCGCCTCGCGCTCATCTACAAGAAGGACCGCGTGCAGCCGGTCGGCTCGTCGACGATCCTCACCGACTCGACGGCGTTCACGAACGCCCGCCAGCCGCTCGCGCAGGCCTTCGCCCCGGTCGTCGCGAAGCCCGGCAAGGGCAAGGGCGCGCAGAAGCCGAGCGCGAAGGACACCTTCCTGGTCATCGCGAACCACTTCAAGTCGAAGGGCTCCGGCGAGGGCGTCGACGCCGACCAGGGCGACGGGCAGGGTGCGTCGAACCACTCGCGCGTCGAGCAGGCGAAGGCGCTCGTGACGTTCTCGACCGCGATGCAGCGCCAGGCGCGGACCGACAAGGTGTTCATGCTCGGCGACTTCAACGCCTACAGCGAGGAGGACCCGGTCGTCGCCCTCGAGGACGCCGGCTACACGGACCTCGGCCCGACCGAGGACGCGTCCGAGTGGTCGTACGTCTTCAGCGGGCTGAGCGGCTCGCTCGACCACGTGTTCGCGTCCCCTGCTGCGCTGGAGACCGTCACCGGCGTGGACATCTGGAACATCAACTCGGTCGAGTCGGTCGGCCTCGAGTACAGCCGGTACGACTACAACGTCACGGACCTGTACCAGGACGACGTGTACCGGGCGAGCGACCACGACCCGGTCGTGGTCGGCATCGACCTGCCGGGCGTCGGCACCCCGGGAGGCGGGAACCCCGGACACGGCGGCGACCCCGGACACAGCGGGAACCCGGGCCACGGCGGTCCGGTCGCGGACGCGCTGGCGGCGCTCGCCGCCCTGCTCGCGTGGTTGCGGAGCCTCTTCGGCTGACGTTCGCTGCACCGGACGGGAGGCGCGGTGCCAGCCGGCACCGCGCCTCCCGTCCGTCCTGTCTCCGTTTGACCGCCGTCACGTGCGTCGGGTAGGCTCTCACCTTGGTCTGCGCGCTCTGTGCGCCGGACAGTCAGATGAGCCCTCCACCGGGCCGTTCACACGGGTTCTCCCACGTGAACACCCACCGGAGCGGGATTCACGGACTCCTCACCTCGACACGAAAGCAGCACCACTGTGACTCGTACGTTCTCCCCGAAGCCGGCAGACGTCCAGCACGACTGGATCGTCATCGACGCGACCGACGTCGTCCTCGGCCGCCTCGCCACCCACGCCGCGGCGCTCCTGCGCGGCAAGCACAAGGCCACCTTCGCCCAGCACATGGACATGGGTGACTACGTCATCATCGTGAACGCCGACAAGGTCGCCCTGACCGGTTCGAAGCTCGCGAAGAAGGTCTACTACCGCCACTCGGGGTACCCGGGCGGCCTCACGGCGACCTCCTACCCGGAGATGCTCGAGAAGCACCCGACCCGCGCCGTCGAGAAGGCGATCCGCGGCATGCTCCCGAAGAACACCCTCGGTCGCGAGCAGCTCAAGAAGCTGAAGGTCTACGCCGGCGCGGAGCACCCGCACTCGGCGCAGCAGCCCAAGGCGTACACCTTCGACCAGGTCGCACAGTAGTTCCGGCCACGACGACTTCCAAGGACTAGGTAAAACTCATGGCTCAGATCGCTGACTCCCTCGACCAGACCCCGGAGAGCTTCACCACGGAGAGCGCACCCGCCGCTTCCGAGGCTGCTCCCCGTCAGATCCTCAACGTCTCGGGCGGTGCCGTCGGGCGCCGCAAGGAGGCCATCGCACGCGTCCGTCTCGTCCCGGGCTCCGGCTCGTTCGTCGTGAACGGCCGCTCGCTCGAGGACTACTTCCCGAACAAGCTGCACCAGCAGCTCATCAACGACCCGTTCAAGGTGCTCGAGCTGCTCGGCGCCTACGACGTCGTCGCCCGCATCACCGGTGGTGGCCCCTCGGGTCAGGCTGGTGCGCTCCGTCTCGCCATCGCCCGTTCGCTGAACGAGATCGACCGCGAGAACAACCGCGCCACCCTCAAGAAGGCCGGCTTCCTCACCCGCGACGCCCGCGTCATCGAGCGCAAGAAGGCCGGTCTCAAGAAGGCCCGCAAGGCTTCGCAGTTCTCGAAGCGCTAGTCGTCACCGGCTGAAGATCGCAATGCCGCGTCTGTTCGGTACCGACGGGGTTCGTGGTCTCGCCAACGGCGAGCTGACGGCCGCGCTCGCACTGGGTCTTGCCCAGGCGAGCGCGGCCGTCCTCACACACGGACACCACGCGGACGCCCGCCGGGCGTCCGGTCGACCGCGCCCTCGTGCGGTCCTCGCGCGCGACCCGCGCGTCTCCGGCGAGTTCCTCGGTGCCGCGGTCGCGGCCGGGCTCGCCTCCGCCGGCGTCGACGTGCTCGACGCCGGGGTCATCCCCACCCCCGCTGCGGCGTTCCTCGTCGCGGACATCGACGCCGACTTCGGCGTGATGATCTCCGCGTCGCACAACCCCGCTCCCGACAACGGGATCAAGTTCTTCGCCACGGGCGGCCGGAAGCTCCCGGACGAGGTCGAGGACCGCATCGAAGCGGCCATGCACGACCACTCCGCACCGACCCCCACCGGTGGCGACGTCGGCCGGATCACCCGGTTCGCCGACGCCGAGGACCGCTACGTCGTCCACCTGCTCGGCACGCTGCCGCACCGGCTCGACGGCATCCACGTCGTGCTCGACTGCGCGAACGGCGCCGCCGCGGGTGTCTCGCCCGAGGTGTTCGTCAACGCCGGGGCCCGCGTGACCCTGATCGGTGCCGACCCGGACGGCATGAACATCAACGACGGTGTCGGCTCCACCCACATCGACAACCTCGCCCGTGCGGTGCTCTCGCACGGTGCGGACGTCGGCATCGCCCACGACGGTGACGCGGACCGCTGCCTCGCGGTCGACGCCGCCGGCAACGCGATCGACGGCGACCAGATCATGGCGATCCTCGCGCTGTCGCTGCAGGAGCGCGGGCGCCTGGCGTCCGACACCCTCGTCGCGACGGTGATGTCGAACCTCGGGCTGAAGCGGGCCATGGCGGACGCGGGCATCACGATGCTCGAGACCGGTGTCGGCGACCGCTACGTCCTCGAGAAGATGACCGAGGGCGGGTACTCGCTCGGTGGCGAGCAGTCCGGCCACATCATCTTCAACGAGTTCGCGACCACCGGCGACGGCATCCTCACCGGGTTGCACCTCGTCGCCGAGATGGCCCGGACGGGCAAGACGCTCGAGCAGCTCGCGTCGTGCATGACGGTGTTCCCGCAGGTGCTCGTGAACGTGCGCGGGGTGGACCGGCACGGCCTGGCCGACCAGGGCGTGCAGGACGCTGTCGCCGCTGCGACCGCCGTACTCGGGGACGCGGGGCGCGTGCTGCTCCGGCCGTCCGGCACCGAGCCCGTCGTGCGGGTCATGGTCGAGGCGGCCTCGCAGGCCGATGCCGAGCGGATCGCCGAGGAGCTCGCGGCCGTGGTGCGCGAGCGCCTGGCGCTCGACGCGGCGTAGGCGCGCTGGCGCGCGCTGGCCCGCTCGGCGCGCTCGCACAACCAAAGTCCGTCGGAACCACGCAGATGCGTGGTTCCGACGGACTTTGCTTGTGCGGCGGCGGCTCGAGCCGCCCCGCGGCGGCGGCGCGCGGCGCCGGCCGCACCGGCGGCCCGGGCGGCAGCCGCCCGGCCGAGCCGCGTCGAACCACGGATGCGACATCGCACCAGCCCCCTCGCCCGGTTCCACGTCGGATTCGTGGTTCGGTGCAGCGGCCCGCCGCCGGCGGCGCCCCGCGCCCCGCGGCGCCCCGCGCCGCTCGCGGCCCCGCGGCGCCCCGCGCGTCAGATCTTGCGGAGCAACACCGACGACACCTTGTGGTCCGCCGCCTTCTTCAACACGAGGGTCGCCCGGGAGCGCGTCGGCAACACGTTCTCGATGAGGTTCGGCTCGTTGATCGCCCGCCACACCTCGGTCGCCGTCTGCACGGCATCCGACCGGGAGAGCGAGGCGAACCGGTGGAAGAACGAGTCCGGGCTCGCGAAGGCCTCTTCCTGCAGCGCGAGGAACCGGTCGACGTACCAGGCCTCGATGTCCTTCGTCTTCGCGTCGACGTAGATCGTGAAGTCGAAGAGGTCGGACAGTGCCAGCCGCCCGTGCACCGGCGGCGCGAGCACGTTCAGGCCCTCGACGATGAGGATGTCCGGCTGTCGTACCACGATCTCGGCGTCCGGCACGATGTCGTACACGAGGTGCGAGTAGTACGGCGCTCGGACCTCGGTCGCGCCGCTCTTCACCTGGCTCACGAAGCGCAGCAGGGCCCGGCGGTCGTAGGACTCCGGGAAGCCCTTGCGGTCCATGATCCCGCGCCGCTCGAGCTCGGCGTTGGAGTAGAGGAACCCGTCGGTGGTCACGAGCTCCACGCGCGGGGTGTCCGGCCAGCGCTTCGTCAGCTCGCGGAGCAGTCGTGCGACGGTCGACTTGCCGACGGCGACCGACCCGGCGACACCGATCACGAACGGCGTCCGCCCGGCTCGGTCACCCAGGAAGGCCGACGTCGACGCGTGCAGGTTCCGTGCGCCCGCCGCGTAGAGCGTCAGCAGGCGGGACAGCGGCAGGTAGACCTCCTGCACCTCCTGCATGTCGAGGCGGTCACCGAGACCGCGCAGCTGCACGATCTCGGTCTCGGTGAGGGACAGGTGCTCCTTCGGAGCGAGCTGCGACCACTCGCCACGCGGGATCTCCACGAAGGGGGTCGGGTGCGCGACGGTGGTCTCCGGGATCGGCATGGGAACGAGCGTACAGACGGGAGGCGCGGATCACGTGAGCCGACCAGCTCGCGTGATCCGCGCCTCCCGTCCGACGTCAACGTCCGGTGAAGGTGTGGGTGATGGTGTCGGTGCCGGAGGTGAACTTCCAGGTGACACTGTCGGTGGTGTATGTGCCGCCGGTGGTGAAGGTCCAGTC